>NZ_JBQBMA010000005.1:0-10942 GCF_053474785.1 Pantoea sp. PGP6 | reverse complement strand
AGGACCGTTTTGAGAATGGAGAATACCGCTGGCAGACGATAGGAATGGTGAGAGGCTGTCTGGTCGTCCTGGTTGCCCACACAACGCGCTTTGAAGATGGCTCTGAGGTCATTCGTATTATCAGTGCGCGCCGGGCTGAGCGTAGTGAGAGGAGGCGTTATGAGCATGGTCAGGTATAAACGAAGCAAGCTGCCCGAACTGACTGAAAAACGGGAATCAGAGCTGAAAGTCCTGAACGAAAAACCGGATAACGATATTGAGTACTGCGACATTCCGCCGCTGGATGAGCGTTTCTGGAAAAACGCCTCACAGGGGCATTTTTATCGTCCGGTAAAAACGCAGGCTTCGGTCAGAATTGATGCTGATGTGATGGCCTGGCTCAAGGAGCCAGGAAAAGGCTATCAGACGAGACTGAACGCAATTCTGCGGGAAGCCATGATGCGTGATCTGCATCATAAGTAATAAGAAAGAAAAGCCCGCCATGGCGGGCTTTTTACTGCCATGCGCAACAGAACTCTTATGTTAAATCCGGGGGCCTGGCCGGTTCACCCGGAGTTACCGCGCTCAGTGCATAACTGACGACTGTGCGCCTGTTGTGTTGCCTTCCAGGACTACCGCCTGAACGCTTCTGATGGCGTCGCGTATGGTAGTCTCCCGCCACGTTTCATCTGCGGCGATCAGGAAGGTCTGGAGCTTCAGAAGCAGTATGGCATTGGTTATGCTCGTCCTCTCATCGAGTAGCTCAAGAATAGCTTCGCCAATTATTGTGTCAGACAGCTTTTTGTCTTGGTTTTCGTACATTGTGGACCTGCTTGCTGTGAGTTATGCCCGTACGACAGGCGAAGCCTGCAGGATACGTGAAAACTGCTGCTCTGGCAGGGAAGGAACTTAAATAGTTTTACGTTGCCCTATCAGAGACAGATATATTCCTCTGTAACGAATTTTTCCCGCCCTGAGCGGGTTTTTTTTGCCTTGAAAACTTCAAAAAACGATCGGTGCGGCAGTCTGAACGCTGCCCGGGGTCCTGCACTTCTGATCCGGCGCAGAGGGTAAAGGTCAAGGCTATGCTTTATCTGGATTTACTTAAATCAAACCGGAAGTGTTGGGGCGGGACGCAGAAGTTGCGCCGGCAACTTTGCGGAAAATCCAGAACAGCTGCAGAAGCTGGCCGCATAAGCGGCGGGAACTTCAAGAACAACCCGGCGCGAGCACCTGAAGCAGGCAGAAAGGGAGGCCAGATCAGTCGAAGAGGTGCTCCTTAGTGTAAGGTTTCCTGAGATGAGTTGCCCAAAACCCGCCAAGGCGGTTTTTTTCATGCCCTGCGCAAAAGGGATGTTATGGTAAATGGGAGCAGATCTGCAGGTATAAAAAAGCCGTCTATGTAGACGGCTTTTTTATACCTATCTGATGATTTAGCTATATGCGCTCACGCTGTTCACATTTAAATCTAAAGTAAAAAAATAGCCTTTACTTACATAAAGATCGATCTGGCAGGATATCTTGACGAGATCTACTACGAGAAGTTATTTGAATTTTTACGGGTTGAAATTGTGGTTGCATGGGATCTAGTTAGATGTAGTACAAAAAGATCTTGAAGTCCCCGGCGATCCCTGGTTACACTTCCGTACAAGAACTGATCGACGTCTAAAACGGGTTGCACTAATGGCTTTTATCTCTTTATCAAATTTGGCAGCGAAGACCGGAAGAGTGGTCCAGTCGCAGCATGTTACAGCCACGCAAACGAAAAAAAGCACAGGCGCTGTGGAGCTAGGCTTCCGCTTGAGTAAAAGCGCTATGGACGAGACAGGAATTGCTATTGGGGATCGTGTCGATATTCTTTACGACAAAGACGAAAACCAATGGATGATTAAGAAAATTAGTGAGGGTGGCTTTGGTGTTTCTGGGCAAAAAAACAAGCATGGTGGGTACTCATCATGTGCTGTTAGATTGACCTTACGTCCTGGTTTTCCGCGTCTTTCGGAGGATGAGGATGAGAACAAAAAGCTTCTTTCAGATGATTCAATCACTCAGCTAAGTGAAGGTGTAATCATTTTCAGGCTGGGTGATGAATAGGAAAGACCAAAAAGGAAAGGCAGAGTTAGTGAACGTCGGCAAACAATCGACTAACTCCGCCTTCTGGTCAACACATCACTACCTTTGGAAGGGTGGAGTGTTATGGGCGGCATTATGTTCATAAACTTGCATTCTAATAAAGAAAAAATCATTTCTTTTGATGAGTGTGAACACGACATTTTCTATTCTGTTAGGTGCGGTGCTATTGACTTTGGTCTCTTAACTTTATGTTTTTAAACATATATGAGGCTACACATATGCGCGCTTTATCAATACCTCCCTCAGTTGCCCGAGCCAGTCTAGCGAGTAAATTTTCGTCTCATTTGAAAGTTATCTCGCTCTTCAACTCGATGCAGGATTCCCAAGTGGTGGTCCTGTCATCTCTGATCGAAGGCCATCATCTCACCAGTTCTGGTAACAATGTTAAAGCTGACTTTGAAGTCACTCGCTTACCAGCAATCATCGAGATGCTAGAGAAAAAATATTTTTTCCCTATTCGTCATCTAAATGTCTCTGTTAAATCAGTAACTACGGGAAGGATGACTGTTCAAACTGTCTATCTCATAGAGCCTGAGCATATCGAGCAACTGTTCACTGATCCTGAACTTGTGTTTGCTAATCAGGAAAGGACTCTTTTCTTTCGTTCTCTAGAAAAAGAGGGAAAAAACCTTGGCAAGCTTATCGAGAAAAAGGGCAGTGTGTCTCAAGCTGTTTTAAGCCTCATACATCACGCTTACAAAGATAAACCTCTTTCAGAAGAAATGTGGCTAGATATCGAAGAGAAGTTCATTCACATGCTGGATGAATTGAACGCAGCGTAAAAGAAAGGGATTTTATATTCAACCCTGCAGTATAGCGGGTTCAGATGTGAAAAGGATCGCTCTTGGTGAGCGATCCTTTTTTTGTAGGCGAAAAGAGATTTTAGTAAATAGCACCTAAGTTTTTGAAAATAGTTAGGCAGTTAACCAGTTTTGCCTGTCGAGAACCTTTTCGGCTATAGCTATTTGTCTAGCTGTTAGCTGCCTTTTCCTGTCATTCCAAGAATAAATGGCTTCAATAACGTCTTTAGAGTTTTTCACTTGTTCATGTTTATTTACCCAATGAACTGTTGATAAAAGCTCTAGACCCTGTGGGGACTCAAATCCTTCAACAAGACGCGATACTCTCTCGAATCTCTGACGTGTACTTGGATGCTTCTCCAAAAAATCGCGAGCTTCTTCAATAGCTCCAGGAACAAGCTGTAATTCTTTTTCCGGGAAGTCACCGCCATCGGCATATCCAGAAATGAAGTGACCCTCAAGAGCGTTTAGTACATGACGCAAGTTTTGCGCATAAGGACCATAGTGCGCTTTCTGGTATTTTAAGCGTAATGGCTCTCCTGCTTCCTGCATAAAATACAATAGCTTATGTACTTCAAGTAGAGATATTGAGGGATCAAGCAATCCCTTGAGGTAGCGCTGTATAAGCTCTATTAATACCGCTCTGCCTGCGGTCATTTTTGGTGTTTCTTTTTGTTTCGCCATTTTGTCATTTTGAGGAGCACCAGACGGCTCATATAGAAAAACATGAACGTCACTTAATGGCTGTAATGCGTGTTTGATTTTTTCACAAACTAGGGGCCACTCGAGCCCCCCTAATCCAGCACCCAGCGGTGGAATGGCTATCGACTTAATACCCATTTTTTGTATATCCCCAACTAAGGAGGCTAAACCAGACTCAATATCTTCTATTTTGCTAGCGCCTTTCCAGTGCCGTTTAGTTGGAAAGTTTATTATGAAACGAGGGTTCGTAAGTTGCCCTGTTTCAAAAATAAACATCTTCCCAGGATGCACTTCGTTTTTCTTGCATGCAATTGCGTAAGCTTTGAAATTGTCAGGCCAAGCTTTTTTAAATTGCAATGCAATTCCCCTACCCATAACTCCTACGCAATTGACTGTATTTACAATAGCTTCTGCATCAGCTCGCAAAATGTCACCACGGGTTATCTCGATCACTTTTACGGCCTCCTCAGTAATACCAATGAGTGTTAATACTAACTGGTGGTCTATGTGCTGCTGATTTCAATGTATTAACTACCTGCGTATAGATTGCTTTTGATTGAACACCAATTGCCTCAATCAAATGCCAAGGAAAACTATCTTCCATGAGAAATTCGGCTTGCTTCCCTTCTTTACATCTTTGCCAGTGAGTCGCGTTAATCGCACTCCACTCTAGTTGATTTAAATCTGACAAATTATTTTTATCTTCAAAGTAGTAAGAGCCAGCATTGGATAAAGTAAATGCCCAGCGGCGTTGATTTTTCTGCGCCCACTTAACGCAAGAGTGAAGATCGGCTTGGAGATGAACTATTGGACCTTGTCCTCCTTTGTAAGCTAGCTCATCACTATCTGCACGATGGATTACGTACAACATGATTGATCGTGGGCAAAAGTAGAAGGGCACACATTGACCTACATATAAATCAGGATGGCTACTAAGTGTTAACTCGGTGAGGCGACGCTGTTTAATGCTATTCATACCAATCGTCGTTCCAGCAGCGCCTTGAGCAATGATTCGCGCATCGCAAAGCAGCCCATTTGAAGCGAGGATCGACGCAAGTCGGTCTACATGCACTATGTGATAAATTTTAGGCTGCATAGGTATAGTCATTTAGCACCCTTCTCCATGATTTTTATTATATAAGTTTTTGTTTTTTTTGTTAATTTATATGTATCGTTAGCTCTCTAAAACCTTACCTACTATGACCAGCTCATCATGATATGTGAGGTTAAAGGCTTCCTTCTTTGCATGGTTTGGACTTCAAATCAACAGCTTTGCTGCTCATTAGCCGCAACCAGGCTGCATATTATCATCGCATATGTATGTAAAATTGACCGTAACGCAGGCGAAAAATGGCCTAGATTTTCCAGTCTGAAAATTATCATTTTGAATTAATGGGATAGCTTCTGCTTAGGGTCAGAGTGGAATAGCGTAAAACAGTACCTTCGCACGTATATCAGTCCTGATTTCATTAGGAGTTAGGACATGAACCGGACATGACAATAGTGCGCTTAATTCTTCATGCAATCCTCCCATATCAAAGAGTGAGGTCTTTTTTCCTGCATCGACCAGCAAATCGAGATCACTGGCTTCTGTATCTGTCCCTTTTGCAACAGAGCCAAATATACGGGGGTTATGCAGACCATATTTCTGTACGAGCTCTCTGATAGCTTCGCGGTGTTTTTCCAGCTCAAGTGAGGGTTTCATGACGATTGTCCGGTTATGTGGCGGTTGAATACTGTGTTGATGATACTATCGGTAAATCAATTACGTGAGACAATAGTGGGACGGGTGATACTTATGGCTTGGCATAAGGTGAGACAGGCACAGAAATTGACGGGGAAAGCTCGTTCCAGTCTGTACCGTGATATGTCATCAGGCCGCTTGTCATACAGGACCGATTCGGACGGTGGGCGCTCCATTGATACAAGCGAGTTAATCCGAGTCTATGGAGAGTTGAGACAAGAAGGGACAGTGTCACGGGACAATGAGAGACATAGTGATGAGACACACAATCAGGTAATGAGTGAACTTATTCGTGAAATAAAATCCCTTCGTGATGAAGTTTCCGGGCTAAGGAACGAATTGCAGGAGGTGAGACGCATAGAGGACAAGACGGAAGTCGCTGAAACATCAAATAAAAAACAGTCTTGGTGGCGGCGTTTAATCTCATAGTGTCCTGTTACTAGACTCTCCAGAGACTGTTACTATAGTTGTTTGAAGGCTGTTTCTATACTTAACTTGGCGTTTTGAAAAGGTTTTTTGCTGGAGAGTTATCTTGACGCGATCCGTGGTTGCGGCGTAAATTAGCCCCTGAAACGAAAAAACCACCTGGGGAGGTGGTTTGATCGAAGGTTAAGTCAGTTGGGGAACTGCTTAACCAGGTAACTGGCTTCGAGAGAGCGCAATTACCAAATCCGTCCTTCCAGTGTAGCCGTAGTAAGGCTAAAACTTCAAGAACTCTGTAACCACTCGGTTATAAATTTCCGCTCTCTCAAGCCCGTTACCATTGGCCGCTGCCAATGGCGATTAGTCGTGTCCATCCGGGTTGGGATCATGTTTGTTAGTTACCGGGTGAGACGCAGTGGTCGGACTGAACGGGGGGTTCGTGCATACAGTCCAGCTTGGAGCGAACTGCCTACCCGGAACTGAGTGTCTGGCGTGGAATGAGATAAACGCGGCCATAACAGCGGAATGACACCGGTAAACCGAAAGGCAGGAACAGGAGAGCGCACGAGGGAGCGACCCACCGGAAACGGTGGGGATCTTTAAGTCCTGTCGGGTTTCGCCACCACTGTCGGATTCATGGTTGAGCTAAGGCTCCCACAGATACACCGAAAAAGTGTCTGTTTATGAATTCCGGCAGGGGGGCGGAGCCTATGAAAAAACGGCAACGCCGCATCCTTTTTCCAGCCCCTCCTGATTTGAGCGTTACACGCTTAATCCCGTTATCCGTTAGCTGGCAACGCCCGCCGCAGTCTCACGGCAGGAGCGTAGCGACCGAGTGAGCGAGGAGGCGTCATTTCACCGGCACTGGCATTTTGCACTTACACTTAGCACCTGCATTTTTCACCTGCCACATGAAGCACTTCCCTGTATTACCACTTCGATTTATCATATTTAGCCAGTATACACTCCGCTAGCGCTACGTGACTGGTTCAGGGCTGCGCCCCGAAACCCGCCAAAAACCACTGACGCGCCTGCGGCTTGTCCAACACCGCGCCGACCGGGAAAGATTTTCCCGTCCGTCCCGGCGTTATCAGGAGGCCGGCTTGGCAGACAAACGCAGCAAAATGCTCACGATGTGGGTTACTGAGGATGAGCACCGGCGGCTGCTGGAGCGCTGCGACGGTAAACAGCTCGCAGCCTGGATGCGCCAGACTTGCCTAGATGAGAAGCCCGCTCGTGCCGGCAAACTTCCTTCGATCTCGCCGGCACTGCTTCGTCAGCTTGCCGGCATGGGGAACAATCTCAACCAGATTGCCCGGCAGGTTAATGGCTGTGGCGGTACCGGTCATGACCGTGTCCAGGTTGTCGCCGCGCTGATGGCCATTGATGCTGGACTTGAGCGGCTGCGGCACGCCGTGCTGGAAAAAGGGGCAGCAGATGATCGTTAAGTTTCACCCGCGAGGGCGCGGCGGTGGTGCCGGTCCGGTGGATTATCTGCTGGGTAAAGACCGACAGCGCGACGGCGCCAGCGTTCTGCAGGGGAAGCCGGAGGAAGTCCGGGAGCTTATCGATGCCTCGCCCTACGCCAAAAAATACACCTCCGGCGTCCTGTCCTTTGCCGAGCAGGACTTACCCCCTGGTCAGCGTGAAAAACTGATGGCGAGCTTCGAGCGGGTTCTGATGCCCGGACTCGATAAAGACCAGTACAGCGTGCTGTGGGTTGAGCACCAGGACAAAGGGCGGCTGGAGCTGAACTTCCTGATCCCAAACACGGAGCTACTGACCGGCAAACGGCTCCAGCCGTATTACGACCGCGCCGACCGTCCGCGCATCGATGCCTGGCAGACCATCGTGAACGGCAGACTGGGGCTGCACGATCCGAATGCGCCGGAAAACCGGCGGGCACTGGTCACGCCGTCCGCGCTGCCGGAAGCGAAGCAAGAAGCCGCTCAGGCGATTACGCGGGGTTTGCTGTCCTTAGCCTCGTCCGGGGAGCTGAATACGCGCCAGGACGTTACTGAGGCGCTGGAAAGCGCAGGTTTTGAGGTGGTGCGCACCACAAAAAGCAGCATCAGCATTGCCGACCCTGACGGGGGGCGAAACATCCGACTGAAGGGAGTCATCTATGAACAGTCTTTTAACGCTGGCGAAGGACTTAGAGCAGAAATCGAAAGCGCAGCAGCAGACTACCGGCGAGATGCTGAAAGCCGCATTCAGCGAGCACGAGAAGTCTGTCAGAGCGGAACTGAGCGAAAGCGAGAAGAGAATCAGCGCCGCCATCCTCGACCACGACCGGAAGCTGTCCTCAGCTATGAGCCAGCGCACGAAAGGCATGGTGCGGATGGTCAGCCAGACATGGCTGACCATCGTCCTGGTCTCCGTGCTGCTGATCGCCTCGAGCGCGGGCATTCTGTGGTGGCAGGGGCAGCAGATAATCGAGAACTACACGACCATCCGGGAGCAGAAGAGCACGCAGGCCATGCTGTCGGAGAGGAACAATGGCGTCCAGCTTACGACCTGCGGAGAGCAGAGACGCCGCTGCGTGAGGGTGAACCCGGAGGCGGGGACGTTCGGAGACGATTCGAGCTGGATGATACTGGCGGGGAAATAGCACATGACGGAGCTGGAAAAACAGTTGCTGAGCGCATTAGAGCAGCTACAGCAGGACTACTCGAAAAGGCTGGACGAGTGGGAGAGCGCCTTCGCGGAATGGCGGACGATGTCTGGTCTTATGCAACGGGAGAACGCGGCGCTGAGCGAGCGCGTCACGGGCTTGAGCAGGCAAGTGCAGAGTTTGAGCGAGCAGCTGCGCCGGTTATCGCAAGGCTGAACGGCATCGAGGCACATAGGGAGCAGGAGCGCGCGGCGCAGCACCAGAAAGCTCTGGAGCTTGAACGATCGCAGCGGCAGCGGACGTACAACGGTCCGTCGCTGTGAAAAATCGGATAAAACGGGGCTTTTGGCGGGCATCTGCGCTTAAAGCCTGAGCTATTCACCCGGCTGCATGGCTATGCAATCCGGGGGAATTTATCGGACGCAAACGGGGCGGTTTACTGGGGAGTTTTCTGCCGTTTTTACCCGACTGGTGCAGCATTCGCGCCGAACCCGTCCGACGCGGTGCGGGCAAGAACTCTTATGTTAAATCCGGCCGCCGGGCGGGATCAGTCGGAAAAGTGGCGCAGCTTTAACGCTGACGCTTGCCCGCCTTTGGTTTTTTCGCCAGGCTGGTGCTCCGGTGCTTAGCCGGGCCACAAGAATTATAAAAAACCTGAAACCCTCATGTTCCCGCCGTCACGGCGGGATTTTTTTGTGGCAAGGCGGAACTGGTCAGCCTGTATTTACCGGTTTGCTTGTGCGGCAGAGCATTTTTCTCCAGACTCAGAGAGAGCCGGTGCCTGCTGGTCCCGGTTACAGTGAGAAATTCTGAATCTTATCCCTGGTTCACCCCGCTCTAGATGGCGGGGTTTTTTACTTTTTCGACCTCTCAGGGCACGGTAAGAAGCCGCGATTTCCCTATTTTCTGACGTGTACAGCGCGACAAACGTGAATTAAAAAACATTTCCCGTGTACTAAGGCATTCTGAAAATTGCCCGATAACTGTTTTGCCCTGCACCAGGGGAATTCTGACAAAACGAGACCTTTTCTATTAGCATCCTTACGGGGGGCTTTTTTTGCGATGCTGTTTGCCAGGCCTGCGTTTTTTCTACACGTGACGTACGGCAGAGGGATCAGCCGGATCATAAAAAATAATTACCTGAAAATTCTCGGTTTCCCGCCACCATGGCGGGATTTTTTTGCGTCTTCGCTGGTAACTCACCGGTCGCCGGGGTGGGGATATTCTTTGCTGTCAGCGGCTTCGCCTGTATTGATTATTTCTGTATAAACCTGAATTTAGTGATAAAAACGCTACGCTTAATGGACTGATGACACACATTTTTTCCCTGGAGGGTTTATGGCAGCACATCGTGGTGGGGCAGGAAACTTTGCGGAGAACCCGGAACGGGCCGCTGAAGCAGGCAGAAAAGGCGGTCGTCTGAGCGGCGGGAACTTCAAAAACAGCCCTGAACGTGCCAGTGAGGCTGGGCGCAAAGGCGGCCTGGTCAGCCGGAAAGGGCGCCCGAATAGTTCTGCTTCCTGAGCTGTATTTTTAAAAAGGCAGTCAAAAGCCCGCCATGGCGGGCTTTTGACTGCCATGCGCAACAGAAACGTTATAGTAAATACAATATACAGGCAGAGGGGGCAGTTAATATTTTATGACCGGCTTCGACAGCGCATTACAGGACAGACTGGCAGGGCTTCCCTTAATCCGCACCCTGTTAATCGCTCAAAAAAAGGTGCTGGTATGCTGAGGAACAAAGATGGAACGGGCAGCAGGGATTGAACCCGCATCCTCAGCCGTAACAGTTGATGTAATACCTTTTATACCACGCTCGTGTAAACCTACTGCAACTGTAGGATCAGTAAAGCCAGAAGAATGGTTTGCCAGAAGGCTGTCCTTTGGGCGACACGCAGGAAGTGCTCGTGAGTCGGGTGCCGCACCGGCTGCAAACGGCACCGTGAGGCGTATGCGGCTTTTCGCTCCCAGTGGTGTATCGGAATGTCTGGCTCCCGCATTTCGGGCAGTGAAAACACAAATGGCACATATTAATCTTACCGTTCCGCTTTAGGTGTGATAATAATCCACAGTTACCGTGATTACTTCGGTTATGCAATCTTTAATGTCGCAACGGCATGAGTTCTGTGATGTGTATAGTCCAGTTCTAAGATTGAGATCCCGCAGTTGTGTTTTTCGGGGCTTTTTATGAACCGGCACGGTCCTGAGTCGGCTTTTGTAGCCATGCGCAAAAGAACTTTCATGTTAAATCCGCCAGGCTGGCAAAGTCCGGCACAAAGATGCCGCCCCCACTGGAGCTGTCCCTTTTCCACTGGAGCCCTCGTAGATACCGCTTTCTGGAGGGGCTCGCGCCAGTGAGACCCGCTTATGTATTAAAAAATACTTTTTTGTATATACTAATACGTAAATAAAAAAGGCGATTTAGCATGAAGACGGAACTCGAATTTGAGTGGGACTCTGTCAAAGCGGAAACGAATTTCCGGAAGCACGGGATCCGGTTCGAAGAAGCGGCTCTGGTTTTTGATGATCCGCTTCATCTGTCCGCTC
>NZ_JBQBMA010000004.1:0-59963 GCF_053474785.1 Pantoea sp. PGP6 | reverse complement strand
GATGAGTTTTTGAAAGTTTACGCGAAAATTAATTATGCATCCAAGATTTGGGATGGGGGAGAGCGAGCGTACAATGAAATAAGGAAGCAACTTCTTTCAGGCCTTCTGGACTAAAAACCTTTAAAAAACGCATAGGAAAATACAATAAAAATATCAATCCGAAGTGCGGATTAAATGATAATTAAGCGCTTCGGTACTTATGTAAAAGGAGAAGAAAGGCTATTTATCTTCTTCCTGCTTTACATACACAGGATCATTCCCGCGAGGAAACTGGAGAGCAGCATTCCTGTAAAATGCCAGACGTTCGCGAAAGTATTCTCGCCACTTCTCTGGCTGCTGAAGTTCAACCTCAGCAGCCAATACTGGTTTGTTCATCCGCTCTTTATATGCAACGCCGGAAGCTGCCAAATCAATGTTGACTCGTTCACGCTCATCGGCTGAACGTTTTGCTATGTTATGCTGACTGCGTTCTGTCATCTGTCAGGCCCTGTTTTCGTGTTGATCTTTAAGCACATACTTTATTTTACTCTTAGAGTTTCGCTCAGGCAGGTGGTGTAACGTGGCGAAAGCATCTCGCGTTTCATTTTCCATACGTTGTCTGTTCCCTGTCCAGCAAACCACACCTTACCAAGCCCCGAACGGTTTATCTGATCCACAGCCGACATCAGAGCATCCGCGTTTGCGCGCGGCAGCTGCTGACTGAACATGTCCAGCTGTGCAACACCTGACTGATAAAAATCCCCCAAGGTGACACCCGCTTTCGCATACCGGTATCCGTCGCGCCATATTGCGTCGAGAGCTAACAATGCCAGACCGATAATGTCCCGTGTGTCGCTGGTTGGATATTCGCATGTCATAGCGGCTGAGTTGGCATACTGTGGTTCGTTCCCGTATCGTCCTGTATTGACTGACACACTGACGTGCTGACACTTTGAGCCCTGTTCCCTGAGCTTTTCACTGGCACGCGTGGCATACGTTACTACAGCCTGCTGCAGGTCTTCGATACTGGTGACACGTTGTCCGAAACTGCGGCTCACAACAATCTGCTGCTTTGGCGGCGGGGCATCTTCCAGAGCCAAACAGGATTCACCGTTGAGTTCGCGAACCGTACGCTCAACTATCACATCGAAGCTTTTCCGGATCATGCTGATGTTACTATCGGCCAGCTGGAGCGCTGTACTAATACCCATTGTATGCAGTCGCTTACTCAGTTTGCCTCCAATTCCCCAGATGTCATCGACGCTTACCAGTGTGAGTAATTTTCTCTGGCGCTCCGGGCTGGTTAAATTGACGATACCTCCTGTTTGCGTCCATTTTTTAGCAGCAAAATTAGCAAGCTTAGCCAGTGTCTTTGAGGGTCCAAAACCAACGCCGATCGTCAGTCCTATTTCTTTCTTCACTCGACTCCGCATCTGCAAGCCAAAGTCTTCCAGAGGCATATACGACGAAATGCCGCTGACATCCAGAAAACTTTCATCAATCGAGTAAATTTCCTGGCCTGGTGCCATTTCACCTAAGATAGCCATCATTCTGGCAGACATGTCGCCATACAGAGCGTAGTTAGAGCTAAAGATATAGACGCCATTCTCCCGAAAGTAGCGTTCATTTTTGAAAAGCGGAGCACCCATTTTAATACCCATGCGCTTGGCTTCTGCAGAACGGGCAATCACGCAGCCATCATTGTTTGACACTACACATATGGGTTTACCTAACAAATCGGGACGAAACACCGTTTCGCAGGACGCATAGAAATTATTGGCATCGGCCAGTGCAAACATCTTTAATCTCCGGCTTAGTGTCACTCATAACAGATAGTAAACCTCATAGCTTGTTAGTGTCAGTCACCAGACGGATTGTTAAAACCCAATCCTGCAATGTCATTAAGTGCATAAGCTACAACGCCCCAGACAGGCAGTTCCTGACTTTCATCGAGCAAAGTAATGGTTTCATCGCCGCTTAGCTCCTGAAGGGCTGGAACAGGTTTTATAAGAAGCCTGCGCAGTACAAGCTCTCCCTCAACCTCAGCGACAATGATGTGCCTGTGTTGTGGAGTAAGTGCACGATCAATGGCCAGAACTGAGCCCTGCAAAATTCCAGCTTCAGGATAACTACTGTCGCTACGCACAAGGAACGTTGAATGAGGAGATAGCGAGACCAGATCACCCAGATTCAGTCGCTGTTCTGCAAAGTTTTGTGCAGGATTCTGAAAAGCCATTTCAGCTCCAATATGCTTAAAATTAAGGGAGTTAGAAAATTTTTATCCACATATCCAGTTGATAGATCAATTCTTTTAGATCATATAGAGATCAAGTAGAGATCAATAGAGATCACCATCTCTATAACCAATTGATAGTTAAATAAAAAATATCACTTAAGGCGGTCACTTTCATAATTTTAGCGTTTACTTTCATAAGAAAAGCGTTTACTTTCATAAATTAGGCGGTTACTTTCATAATCCAAAAGCGGTTACTTTCATAAATCTGGGTGTTATTTACTCATTCGGTGTGGATAAATGGAAAAAATTCAGGAAAACAGTGAGATAGAAAGCCCTTTTTGCATCATTAAAAAAGAGTCCAACACAAGTTATGAACTGACGCCAAACAGCAACAAATCTGTTCAGCCTGTTGCGCTACTTCGTCTCAGCGTATTCACACCTGTCGCACCCAAAGAAAAGGGTAAACGCGACTTCCTGATCGATGCTTCCGAAGAACTATCAAGTCTGGAAGTAGCAAGACAGGAAGGTTACACCGATATTAAAATCCAGGGGGCAAAGCTAAGCATGTCCACTGATTTTAAAACATGGATAGGCGTAATTTCTGCCTTTTCAAAGTATGGCTATAGCAGCGAAAAAATCACGTTACCTTTCTCTGAGTTCGCCCGAATGTGCGGTCTAAAACCCACGGATATCAACGGACGAGCCCGCGCACGCTTGCATGACTCTCTCTTTAATCTTTCCAGTGTAACTCTCTCATTTCGTGGTAAAAATTCAAAAAAATCCCTTGTGACCCATCTCGTTCAACGAGCAGTTCTTGACTATGAAACTGACCAGGTTGAAATTGTCGGAGATAGTAGTCTATGGGAACTTTATCGTTACGATCATAAGGTTTTGCTCGGCTTAAAAGCGCTTTCAGAACTGGCGAGGAAGGAAGCAGCGCAATCGCTCTATGTGTACCTGGAAAGTATGCCCGCAGGCCCTTTGTATATCTCAATGAAACGCTTTCGTGAGCGCCTTGCTCTTGAATCGCAGATAAAGGATCAGAATGCCATTATCAGGCGCGCCCTGGCTGACTTAGTCAGGATTGGTTATCTCGATGTCACTGAGTACAAAAAAGGCAGGGAAATCATGTTTGTTATCAATAGCCGTTCGCCAAAACTTCAGGCGATTGGACGAGCAGCCAAAAAATAGCGGTCACTTTCATAACGGCTGCTGCGCAGGGTAGGGTACTTTCATAAGGCCTCCTCGCAGAGTAGGGTACTTTCATAAATCAGTGCCGGTAAGGTAGGGTGCTTTCATAAGAAAGGCTCTACGGGACACAGTGTGCTCCACAAAAACCGCCCAAATGGTGTTTTGGAGAGCGAAAATTTATGAAAGTG
Organism: Pantoea sp. PGP6; assembly: GCF_053474785.1. Classification (NCBI taxonomy): domain Bacteria; kingdom Pseudomonadati; phylum Pseudomonadota; class Gammaproteobacteria; order Enterobacterales; family Erwiniaceae; genus Pantoea; species Pantoea sp. PGP6. The sequence goes on along the minus strand of NZ_JBQBMA010000004.1, from coordinate 56,369 downwards.
ACCGCCTTTGAGGTCTGCCTTATGAAAGTAACCGCTGTACTAGGATGAAAGTGAGATTACTTATGAAAGTAACCGCCTTTATCAAACTGACTGCATGAAAATGACGTTTACGATCCTCCCCAGCTCAGGGTATGAATCAACATAACTTGTATGGAGTGTTTAGTCGGAATGGTAACAGCTCAAATATACGTAACAGGTAGTGGTGACCCGCATACTCGACTTGGCTTCGCGCGCGTACTGATCGAACAGGGCTCCCGGAAAACGCCGTTCATCTTTAACTACGAAGACACGACTTATAAGCGCAGCCAGATTCAGGGCATGATTGATGCTGTGCTGCAGCTTAATTGCCCGCACCATGTAGTGTTCGTCAGCGCCTCACCACTGGCGTTAGAAAAGGCTGAGACTGGCGAAGGGCCTAACCGGGATCTTATCTACGAACTGTATCGCGTTCTGTCTGCTAAAGGCTGTACACACGCATTCGATTTTCGGGTAGGGAAGGCTAAAGAGATAAACAAATTGCTGTCTGATAACATCATCTAAGCCTATGCTCTTAGCTTCTTTTAAGCTGTACGCAGCTTTTGTCTTTACCATAAAATCTCAATGAGACTATGATAAATCCAATCTCTAAAATTATGCTAAAAGAGCTTATTTACATTAGCAGGCATAACTTCATTTCATGCAGGAATTCAAATGAATAGTAAAAAGATTGAGCTTGATGCTGCCAAAGAAAAACTGTCGAAGTTGATTGAAGATTTAGACAAGGTAGAACGTGAATTCGATAAAGCGAATGAACATTCAGCACACTATATGGGAAATGATCAAACGATAGAAAAAGCCAGGGACGAAAAGGCAAGAAATGCTTACGAGCGTATGGCTGGAGTTAAGGAAGAGATAGCTAATCAAACTAAGCTGATTGAAACACTCGTAAATGCCTATTAAGCAATAGCTTTCGTGCGTCTTGAATAGCTGATTTAAAGCCAGCTACAGTATTTACCAAAACATATCTTACTCATCCCCTGTGCATGCTAGCAGGGCTTTCCTGCCGTATCGAAACTAAAATCAGGGATCTAAATTGTTAAAGGCCGTGGGGCGGTAACCCACGGCCTTATCTACGTTTCCACTATCTTCAGAAGAAGATACGGATCAGTTCCAGAAGCACGATAAGTGCTTTCAGAACCATGATTGCTTTATCAATCATGCGTTTCTCCAGTTTCCCGGAGGAGTAACACCGCGACGTACTCTTACACTGCCTGTGGTCGCGGCTCTCTCATTGTTAGATGTAGAGCGTTCTCCTCCTGCCAGAGCACTGAAACAGCACCACCTGTTTTTCAGCCAGGACTTACAAAACCTTCATACCCGTTGCAGGGCTTAAATCAGGAGGAGCGAAATACAGAGCTAACCTGCTGATTATACCGCGCCTCCTCTATCAATCCACTAAAACCGCTGAGTATGTCCAGTGCCTTCAAGTGCGTTGTAGTGCACTGTGCAACTGGCACAAGTTGCAATCTACTGCGCCAGGGATATAATTAAACACGTTAGATGTAGAGCGTTCTCCTCCGGTCAGAGCACCACCTCCGCACCGGAAAAGTAAAAAAACCCGGCCTCACCAGTCGGGTTTTTTTACGCCCGAAATCCGCTATTCCCATTTATTCAAAAGCCGTTAAGTAATCAACATGCAGTGTGTTAATGAGATTCTATTGACTATATGTGGTGATTGCAGATCTTAAATCGCAGCATTTTTGATCTGAAACAAGGACTCTTCACCCCGGTGTAAAATGTCGCATTTAACCTGGGCGTTCTGATGCTGAGTATGGCGTTGCTTCAGATCTCCCCCTTCAGGTCGCCATCACTGACCCAATTACAAGCTAGGCTCTGCGCCCGACTAGTCAAAAGGCAGCCTAAACGTACAAAAATTTTCGATATCCAAACTGCCCACTATTTTGGCTGGTAGGCCCCTAATGCCGCATAGCGGGATGGAGGCGCCAACTGTAGCCACATATTATCCCGCAGCTGAACGGCGCCGGTAGCGCGGCGCAGCCGCTTCCTGACGCATATATCGCGCAAATCCAACCATGCCCTGCCAGACGCCGTTGAAGCAGCGGCCTGTCAGGCGTACTGAAGTTGGATGGTCGAAGACGAAAGAAAGAAACCGCGGCACCCATTGACAGCTACTCGAATTTTTAGTTACAACACCCATTAATCAGCCACTGCAGTTCCGGCCCTTCGGGCCGGGCGGCCGGGGCTGGTCAGTGGGGGCAACCGGGTTTCAGGTCCGGCTCAGGTCTGGCCTGAGAGGGGCACTGTGTTTCAGACCTGCTCGGTTGCTTACTACAGTGAATATATGGTTGTTGTAACTAACTTTACAATCCGAGGCCCGCGGCAGCGGGAGGTATTTAAGAGATCCTGAGCGGCGCGGACGCCTGCGGCCGCTGCAAGCGAAGGCCTTATTATTTATCCTCTGAGCGGCCGGACTGAAAACCTTATTTTCTTTTTGATTATTTCTTTACTGACCGAAGGTCAGGAATGTCTTGCGGGTAACCTCAGACTCATTTGCAGGTAAGGTTAACTTTCCGATTGCGGGTAAATGTGGATTAAAAAAAGCAGCACCGGAAACGGGTGTATTATTGCGGCGATCGTAGCCTGAATGGCATGCCGGCAGAACGGAAAACCGGGCATTCTGTACGCGGGACAAACGACTTTACCGCCAGTCAAGGCGGTTAACGTCGGGCGGGAAAACGTCAGTGAACGACGTCGGGAGGTACGGGTTCGTAGCCGAGGCCCAGCTCCAGCTGGTTAAGATGCTGCCACACCAGGCGGTCGAAGCCGTCAGCGTCAAGGTTGATCAGTTCGTGGTTTGGCCGCGTGCGGATGAGCCAGCTGGCCATCGTGCTGCGCCGCTCATCGAGCGGAAGCCTGCCCAGTTTATTACGGCGCTTCTCACGTACGGCCTTTTCACGCCGGCTCAGAAGCGTCGCCATACGGGCTTTTTCATACCAGCGCCGGCGGGCGGCCCGGACGGAGTCACGCGTGCCGGGTTCAACTATCCCTTCCTCCTCGGCCTCAATGCGCAGGTTTCGCTGCAGCAGCAGCTTATCCATGTTGACGCCGCACAGCTGCCAGAAACGCTCGGTGAGAATGATATGGCGGGGCATCCAGTACTGTTCGATCGGGTCCCATTCAAGGTCAGGCATTTCGATAAGGCCAAATCGTGCCAGTTCCGGGAGGTGGCCTCTTTCTGCCCCTGAGTCAGGCCTGACAGGAGAGCGGGGTCCACCTGTGCCATCAGCGGCACCTGCGTGTTTTTGCCCCGTTCGATTTCACCGAGGATGGCCTTTTCCATCTCCCACGTAGACCGCGCAACGAAGCGGGTTTCTGATCCGGCCTGCACCCGAATGAGATCACCTTCTTTAACCTGCCGGGCAATTTCGTTTTCAATAAGCTTCAGGTCAGCGTTGAACGTCAGGGCCTCCTCAAGCAGTTTCGTCCACGGGAAAGCGACATCACGCATCTGCGCCACGCTGCGCGTAACGGCTTTCTGCGCGTCAGAGAGCAGCTGCTTATTGAGCGCGTCCACGGCCTCACTGGCATCTTCTTTTCCGCTGGCCTGCCGGACAAGCGATAACGGCGAGCGCGTTGAGCGCAGCCGGCCAAGCTTTTCTTCCGCCCGGCTCAGGGCTTCGCCGGTAAAAATCTCCGCCTCATGGCCGGACTGCGCCAGCGCATTAATCATGTTCGCCGACAGATCCTGTGCGCCAAGACTTGCCAGCACCGTACCCCGCTCGTTGTCACGGCTGCCAGGCGTGCTGACGTATCCGTAAGTGACGTAAAGCGGGCCTGACGCATCCAGTCGCAGCGGTTTTTTTTGTCCTTCGCGCTGCACGACAAGTGACCCGTTTTCAATGGCATTGACCGTGAGGCGATCGCGCGCCTTCAGCCCCGTATGTTTATCGCCAGCGAGCGCAAACAGTCGCTCTCCGGCGGCAACATTCATCGCATTCTGTGTAAACAGCCGCCAGTCGCCTGAGAGTGCGCTGAGCTTCACCCGTGACAGCACACCGTCCCCGTCAATCAGGGAGAGCATGCGGGTCTCGTCATGCACGCGGTCGATGACGTAGTGACGTGTTTCATTTTTCTCCGACCGATCTTCCAGCACCATACCGGCGCGGTAGGTCTGAGGGAGACGGCGCTCTTTGGCTGTCGTAAAGACCGGCGTACGCGCCACGATGCTGACCGACTCCTGCCCCAGCCTGCCGGCATCCTGCAGTGCATTCCGGATGACACCGGTCAGCTGGGCCTGCTCGCGCGGACCGGCCACAACAGCCGTGACGGGGCCGTCCGCGGGGTCCATTCCGGCAAAACGCTCTGCCAGCGCCTGATAGCGGTCGCGCTTGTCCTGAATACTGGTCACGCGGACCTCAATTCCGTCAGGCGGTGCGTTCAGGCTCTGTCGTTTTACGCCCGCTGCGGTCAGCACGGAAAGGGCACTGGTGTTTGACTGCCGCCCGGCGCTGTCCAGAAACAGCAGCTGCGCATTCTGCACCTGGGCCTCACCGGTGAGCACCAGCATCTCTTTAAGGCTGAGCTTTTCAGCACCTTCCACGATGACCGTACTCTGTGGCGTGAGGCTGAAGGTGCCATCAAGCATCCGGCTGCGGTGGAGAAGCCGGTCTTTAAGCTCAGGTGATTTGGCAAAGCTGAGTGCGCGCTCGGCGGAACTGGTCAGCACGCTGACCTCACGCCCCTGTTCACGTGACATTGTCACCAGCTCCTCTGTGACTTCACGCAGACGCCCGACTGATGCGGGTGCGTTGATGATAACGGCAGGTTCCCGGACAACGTGCTCAAGGTGTCCGGGGACCGGGCTGCCGGTGAGGCTGAAATTTACCACCCTGTTCTCTTTCAGAATATCCGCTGCCAGCGACTGCACCGACAGCTCGTCAAGCAGGTGAATGTGCGAAGTAAACACGCCTTTATCACCGTCGAGAGGAACGAGCAGGTTGTCATGAATTGCCTGGTCCAGCGCCCTGCGCAGATCCGGAATACTGTTCTGCAGTTCACTGGCGTTATGTGCGGTCAGCAGCAGATCCCCGTAAGTAAACCGCGTCTTGTTATCGCTCAGAACGGAAATGGCGATGCGGACCGCCTGCACAGCCAGCCCGGGTATATCCTGCGCTTTACCGGCTTCAGGCCGGGACTTTTCGCGTTCGCGGGCTTCATTCATGACGCCCTGAATATCAAAGCCGGCGTCATCCATCTGTCGCTGCCAGCGCGCCTGTAGCCGGGCCCTGCCATCGGCAGTTTCGGGCTTGGCGATCGGCTCATCTTTAACCTGTGCTGATGGCGTTGAGAGTGCCTTATCCGCGTTTGCAGGGGCTTTTTCGGTGTCAGCCGCCGCACGCTCCGGCGCGGGCTCAGTCTGCTCGTGCACATGGGATGGTCCGGGCCGGGCAATCGCCACATTTTTATCCTGTGCTGACGGTGTTGTTGGCTCTTTATCCGCTGTTGCAGCCGCTTTTTCCGTTGCAGCCACCACGTGCTCCGGCACGGATACGGCGGAGGGTTCAGGCCGGGTGCGTACCGGTGCGGTTTCGTCTTCGCCATAGCGGCTGATATCCTGCTTGCGCTGGCGGGTATCGAGCGCGGCCACGTCGCGGCTTTTCAGCGAGGCGTCTTCGCCGGCGCGCGCGTGAATTTCCCGATGGCGCGAGGAGAACTCATCCAGCACCGCTTCCGTAAAGCCCTTTATCTCCCACAAATCGTGACGGCCGCCGGTGGGGAGGGTTTCATAACCCATCGCCTCAGCCTTGCCCTTCAGCACGTTGCGGTAGATTTTGCCGTACGTTATCTGGTTGCGGTACGCCGTCTCGATGAAGCCGGCACCGTGAATGGTGTCAGTGGCCAGCGCCTTCCACTTGCCGTCCAGCTCCGTAACGTTAGCCACCACCGCGTGGGTGTGGATCTGCGGATCGAGGTTGCGCGAGGTGTCGTGCGTGAACAGCGCGGCGACCATTTTACCGCTGGTTACGATGCGCGTGACGCCCTCCTTCGTGTCACGGGCACTTACCGTCTGCTCCATGATAGCCAGCGTCTCTTTTACCGCATCGTGGTGCGCCTCCAGCAGGCGTTTGTCGCCGCCGGCAAGAATAAGCATTGAGACGCTTTTGGGTGCCGAAAAGGTAAAGTCGTGACCCGGGCGGTGCACGTGTTCACCCTGCACCTCCTTACCCAGCGTCACGCCGTTAGGCAGATTGCCGTGCAGAATGGCCGTGAAGGTATCCAGGTCAACCGGCCCCTCAAGGCCCAGTTACGCACCTTGATGTAAGCGCCCACTGAAAGAATGATTTCAGCGATGTACAGCCCCCACTCCACGGTGCTGCCGTGGCCAAACGTATCCTTGGCGTCAGCCTTCTGGCTGGCCAGCAGGTCCTCTGCGCCTGCCAGATGCGGCAAAGCAAAAACAGCGACGGCAAGGCAGACCAGCAGCACGTTAGCGCGATGACGGTAAAGGAGACTAAAGGCGTGCCGTAAGATGCCGATAAGTCCCCCTTGCGCCGCTTCGCTGTGCAGCGGGCAGGCTTCCGCAGACCCCTGCACGAGTACAGGGTGTGACGTGACAACTTTCATGAGTAAAACCCTCGGTTTGAGTTAAAGAAATGTCAGTGTGCGTAAACGGACGTAACGCGCCGTAAGTGTACATTTTCTCAAAAAAAAATCTGTGACGCATGTCACACTTTTAAGGGTTACTTTGCATTTTTTTAGGATTAATCCTGAAAGAGCGTGGCGTACGCTTGCAGCCTGACCAGGGTAAGCCTCGTAGGGCGGTACTGAAACATGAAAGTAAAAGAGAAAATGGGTGACGGCCGTGGCCGTCCGCGGAAATATGCCAGAGGAGAAATGCAGTACCGGAAACTGTGGCTGCCGGAAAATCTTCTGATGGAACTGCGCGTGGCGGCACGCGTCAGGCGATATACCACGAACGATGAGATTATCAGCCGGCTTATTGCGTCGATGCACTTCTCGCCCCGCAGGCATATTATTAAAACGGATGATGGTCAGCGGCTGGTTGCGCTGGCAAGGATGTTTGATGAATTTATTCAGTCCCGGCTGGATGTTATCCGGGAGGAATATCAGCCGGATGAAACGATGCAGGCAGAAAAGAAACCGTTCGTTCCCGGAAAGAACCGTGCGTTCAGCAGCAGCTTTCCCGAAAACCTGCGGCGGGATATGGAAATCAGCGCGAGATTTAACCGCCGGAGTATGAACATGGAAATACAGGAGCGCCTGCTGGATTCGCTTAACTATTTAACGGAGCAGCAGCTGCCCGAAAACGAAGAGGTCAGGCGGGGCTTTGTTGAATAAATCGAACTTTTGCTGAGTTGAAGGATCAGATCACGCATCCTCCCGACAACACAGACCATTCCGTGGCAAAGCAAAAGTTCAGAATCACCAACTGGTCCACCTACAACAAAGCTCTCATCAACCGTGGCTCCCTCACTTTCTGGCTGGATGATGAGGCGATTCAGGCCTGGTATGAGTCGGCAACGCCTTCATCACGAGGAAGGCCCCAGCGCTATTCTGATCTCGCCATCACCACCGTTCTGGTGATTAAACGCGTATTCCGGCTGACCCTGCGGGCTGCGCAGGGTTTTATTGATTCCATTTTTGCCCTGATGAACGTTCCGTTGCGCTGCCCGGATTACACCAGTGTCAGTAAGCGGGCAAAGTCGGTTAATGTCAGTTTCAAAACGTCCACCCGGGGTGAAATCGCACACCTGGTGATTGATTCCACCGGGCTGAAGGTCTTTGGTGAAGGCGAATGGAAAGTCAGAAAGCACGGCAAAGAGCGCCGTCGTATCTGGCGAAAGTTGCATCTTGCTGTTGACAGCAACACACATGAAGTTGTCTGTGCAGACCTGTCGCTGAATAACGTCACGGACTCAGAAGCCTTCCCGGGCCTTATCCGGCAGACTCACAGAAAAATCAGGGCAGCCGCGGCAGACGGGGCTTACGATACCCGGCTCTGTCACGATGAACTGCGCCGCAAAAAAATCAGCGCGCTTATTCCTCCCCGAAAAGGAGCAGGTTACTGGCCCGGTGAGTACGCAGACCGCAACCGTGCCGTTGCTAATCAGCGGCTGAGCGGAAGCAATGCACGGTGGAAATGGACAACGGAATATAACCGTCGCTCGATAGCGGAAACGGCAATGTACAGAATGAAGCAGTTGTTGGGAGATTCACTGACGCTGCGTGACTACGATGGTCAGGTAGCGGAAGCTATGGCCATGGTGCGTGCGTTGAACAGGATGACAAAGGCTGGGATGCCAGAAAGCGTGCGTATTGCCTGAAAATCCAGCCAGCTACAGGGTCGTTCGCAAGAAATCTTATTTATTCAACAAAGCCTTGCCTATGCTAAAACCCAGTCCATGACCGGACCAGCAGCAATTGCTACTTATCATGCTTCAGATGTCAGCTTACTTGCTCTCAGAGGCGTGACGGATTTCGACAAAGCCCTGTCTCATGTCAATGATAGGAACCTTCAGCAACTGCTGAATGATAACCAGGATAGGCAGAACGTGGCTACCTACGGAAATATCGACGCCTGCACCTTTATTCCGGGATGGTTTGAAGAGACGATGAAAAACTGCCCCTCACCGGTTGCTGCTGCATATATTGATGTAGACCTTCTTCTCTCAACGCGACAATGTCTGGCTGCTATTTATCCCAGGTTAGCACCAGGAGGCAGTATTTACTCACAGGATGGACACCTGCCTTTAATACTTGAGCTGCTTGAGGACAAATACTTCTGGGAAACGGAACTGGGGTATACGTGCCCTTTCCTTGAGGGAATACGAAAAGGGAAGCTGGTTAAAATCACCAAGCCGCCCTTCGAACGCTGACCCGACCTAGCGGATTATGTATCGATGACGTTTTCCCACCCACAATAGCGTGCCTTTAGCCGGCATAAATGTGAGGTGTTCATCCATTTGCTTTTCTTGGTTAATCCGAACAGCACCAGAACGAATGAGCCGCCTGAGCTCAGAACGACTGACATCGTGGATGGCCAGACTGCAGAGTTCGAGCAAGCTGATGGCTGCCGTATTGCTGATATCTAAGGACTCATGGTCCTCCTCTGCGGGACGATGCTGCTGGTAGACGCGCTGGAAATGGGCTTTAGCTCGTTCTGCCGCCTCATCGTCGTGATATTCACTGACCAATGTATGTGCCAGAGTTATTTTGAGCTCCATGGGGTGAAGACCGCTGTCACGCTCCGCAAGCATACGACTGACCGTCTCATCTGGGAGGTTGGTCGCAAGATGAAAATAATCTGGTACCAGAATGTCGGGCAGTGACATTACTTTTCCAAACATGTCTTCTGGGCTGTCCATGAGCGCAATATAGTTATTTTTTGATTTGCTCATTTTTTCGTGCCCATCAAGACCCGGCAGAAGGGGTAATGTAATGACAGCCTGACCCGGTATGCCGAAAGTTTCCTGTAGGGACCGGCCGACCAGATTATTGAACAGCTGGTCGGTTCCCCCAAGTTCGATATCAGAGTGGATCATAACAGAATCATATCCTTGCAAAACCGGATAGAGGAGCTCATGCAGATGCACAGGTGATGATGAATGGAAGCGTTGTTTAAAATCGTCCCGTTGCATCATCTGAGCTAAAGTAACGCGTGAAACGAGTTTAATAATGTCCGCAAATTGCATCGCATTAAACCATTCAGAATTTCTACGAACTTCGATCCGCGTTATGTCCAAGATTTTGCCTAACTGATCAATATAGGTTTGACTGTTCCTGAGGATATCGTCCTCTCCTAGAGGAGGGCGCAGTTTATTTCGTCCGGTTGGGTCACCGATAGACGCAGTAAAATCACCTATGATGATAACAATGCGATGCCCTGCATCCTGGAACTGCTTGAGTTTACGTAGCACCACTGCATGCCCCAGATGGAGGTCAGGTGCGGTTGGGTCAAATCCCAATTTGATCACGAGGCGGCGATCTTCTTTCAATGCTGTGGTCAATTTTGCATGTAGACCATTAGTTGGTTCCAGGATCGCTACGTTTTTAGACAGCATTTCAGTTACATTGTTAATATCCATGTAGGCACCATAAAATGTTCAAGATTTACTCACCATATTTATGGGCATACCATCTTGTCAAGAAATCTACATTTTTTATGAACATATCATCATGCCATCTCTAATTTTTGTGAAAATTAAGTACCTCGGGCTTCATAAGGATGTAGCAGATTGTAAAGTTTGAATGACTAGAGTTGGCGCTTAGCGGACATCAACTCCGGTCAGTAGCCGTCCCTTAAAAACGTCATTCTGTAAACAGACAAAGATTCTTATGCCCAATCGGGAGCCCTAAAGACTGCTTTTTCTCACCATCCCGGATTATCGCATTGATGATGGTTATCAGTTTCCGCATACAGGCCGTCATGGCAACCTTGAAAACTTTGCCTCTGGATGTCAGGTTTTCATAAAAAGCTTTGATTTCCGGGTTGTAGCGTACAGCCGAAAGTACGGCCATATACAACATTGAACGGATATCAGATCGGCCGCCCCATATCATCCTGCGCCCGCGAAAATTCCCACTATCCCTGGAGTAAGGACATAGTCCAATAAGCGCACTTATCTTACGGCGATCGAGCATACCCAGTTCAGGCACCTGAGTAAGTAATGCTGCCATTACAACCGGCCCTACCCCTTTAACTTCCCTGAGCAGCTCCACTTTCTCTTTCAGTACAGGGATTTTCCTAAGCCTTTCAGCGAGAACTTCGTCAATGCGCTTTATTTCAGAGGTTAACCACTGGATGTGGCGGCGTATATCAGACTTAATTTCTTGTTCTGTTTGTGCTTCGAGACGATTTTTTTCCATTGTGCGATTAGCCACAAGCTGACGCCGGCGACTTACCATTGCTTTAAGCTTCAGTAGCTCCTTATCAGGCATCTCTCTTACCGGCGGCTCCATACGCATGCCATATTCACAGATTAGTCTGGCATCCTGCACGTCAGTTTTTGACCGAAGTCCCAACGCACGACTGAAGTTCTTTATCAGGCGGGGATTAACGACAGCAACTTGGAAACCATGCACTTCTAATGACTCTACAAGCGCTCTGTGGTAGTTACCTGTTGCTTCAACAACAAATAAGCTAATTGCGTGTCTGCTGACCAACTCCAGCAACGCCTTAAAACCTTTTGCAGAATTTTCAAAATGATATGTGCCAGAACATCCACTCACACACACGTCAAAGCTGTTCTTGGCTATATCTACACCCATAACGACTTTCATGTTCATTTCAGTTCTCCCAATCTTGCAAAATTCGGGCTGGAGTTAACCGCCCAGGCAGTTGTTCGGGCTGGTGCTGAAAAATGCTGCGCTGTTCAGCTCACCCTCGGGCTTTAAACCCAGCAGGCCAGTCGTGCAGCAGCATCGAATTACCAGTTTAATGGGGCTTGCCCAACATACAAGCATGCAGGCGTAGCGTTACCCTTGACCGGCGCGCAGCCCGGCAACAGTGAGGACACGGCGGAGATTTCAATCGTGTACGCCCGGAGAGCGGACACGGTAAAAGCTGAGCGCAGCGAAAACCTTATTGAGTGTGCATAACGACGTCCGGCCTCATCTAAGAGGGCCGATTTGGCCGACAATGATTTTACCGAATGCCCGGAGAAGGGCGTAAAAAAACCGCCTTGCGGCGGCTTGTGTGGATTACCAGCTCTTAGGAGTACTCTTTGTAAAAGAGCCGCCAAGCACAGTGGCATCAATCGCGTTGCGACAGTCTTCTGTGCCGCGCGGATCGGAAGCTTTTCTGCATTCTTCATATTTAGCGGTGCGCTCTTTATCATGCGCTTTATACCACTCCAGGCTTTTTGCGCCCGCATCGCAGCCGGTAAGCAGTACGGCGGTCAGCAGGCTCAGTGGAACCAGTCCCGTTTTCATCATATCTTCCTTTTGGTGAATGAATAGCGACAGCAAATATAGCCCGGCTGCGGATCAGTGGGTATTTCCATCCTTAGTGCTGTCTTGCTTGTCACCGAATGACCAGGACTGAGGCTTGCTGGACGTGATGTTACCATCGGCGCGAACGGACGCATCGATCGCGTTGCGACAGTCTTCTGTGCCGCGCGGATCAGAAGCTTTCCTGCATTCCTCAACTTTGGCGCTGCGTTCCTTATCATGCGCTTTATACCACTCAAGGCTTTTTGCGCCCGCATCGCAGCCGGTAAGCAGTACGGCGGCCAGCAGGCTCAGTGAAAGCAGTCCCGTTTTCATCATATCTTCCTTTTGGTGAGTAAATCGCGACAGCAATTATACCCCGGCAGCGCGCACTGTTGCACGGTTCGGCAGTATTAGGGCTTTACCGAATCAGTGCAAAATACCGCTGGAAAAGAGGTGCTGTACCTTTTCCCACAGTTCCATCAGCATGAGTACATCTCCCAGGAACTGGCGCGGGCCGCACAGAGTTGTCTGGTAAATCCGGTATAAATTTTTCATTGCCAAAGCCTCATATTGGATGTGCACCAAAATTGTTGCGTCACGACGCCTCGCATACCCAGACAGTTTTCGCAGATCGGCCTATCCGCAGGCGGCACCTGTTTCTTCGTGCGGGTTGCCAGGCGGAAGTGTGACCGAAAAGCCATCCGGCATTCTTCCTGGGGTTTGTCGTGAAGAACAGACTAAAGACAATGTGTGCCGCGTTCCTCTTGGGGTTTGTCAGCTTCTGGCATGAATGAGGGCTAGCCGGTTTTCATGTGGGGAGCCGGTGGCATAAAGAATGCCTGTCCGGGAAATTCGGTTTCAAACATCTCATCTATAAACCTGACGGTCATTGGCGAGCCGTCACTTTTCAGGTACGTCACAACGTAAAACCGCCCTTGCAAGCGGCTTTTTGCGATTTGTACGACGCAGCGCGGCATTTAATGAACTTATAAATATGCCTTAAGCCAGTACCGCAAAGAATATGGCTAATCCTGAAAACATAAGTGCTATTTTAATAGCCATACGTGCCTGTTGTTCTTTAGCAGTGATGCTGGCTTTCAGACTGGTTTCCATATCCACTTTTGGCGATAGAGATGGATGATCAATCCACAGTCTGTCCCGCAACTGTTCTTTCGTATGCCTTATATCGCTTTTAATAAAAAGTAAATAAATCCAGAAAATCACAGCGATTATTATCGGGACTGCTATGCGGATATTTTCAAACATAGTTGCAGCCTGATTCATAAATTTCCTTTTTTGTCTTCGGAATACAGTTGAGTGCTTTCAGTACCCAGCCCGGGAAGGTCCTGGAGCCCGCCCGGGAAACAAATTAACGCGGGTCGATAAGGTCAACCACCATGGACAGTATCTCGTCCATAATGTGTGGCTCAACCGTGGCGGCATAGCTCGCCCTGCGCGCCGCCAGGTCAAGTGAGCGCAGCTGATAGCACAATGCCACCCCGGTAACCTTGCCGGTGTCCGTGCTGTTGCCGTCCAGGTAGACGGTTACACCCTGCGAGCGTGATGCGCCGCCGCCACTTGTCACCGGCACGCAGACAGCCGTTCCGAGTGCCGCGACCAGCTCCCGCTGCGAAATAACGAGGTAGTAATGCGGTCCCTTAAACTCGCGACCTTCCACCGGATCACCATTAACATGCCAGATTTCGCCCTTCTGCGGCACCCTTCTTGAAACCATCAGATAAGCTCCCTGCCCTGCGGCGCATCTCTCAGGCCGTCAGCTGTTTCTTCGTTGTAACTCTGGATTTCCTCCTGCACGATACCGGCCAGCAACTGCGAAACGGTCCGGCGGCCGCGAGGCACGCGCGCGACAGGGGCTATGTTTACGGTTTCGCCCTCTGCAGTCACGTCCAGTTCGATGCCGACCGTCCAGCCAGCCCTTACTGCAATCTCGCTCGGGATAGTCAGCACGACTGCCCCGCCCTGCTGACGAAGTCTTGTTGAAGCCATAGATCCTCCGAAGTGTCACTTAGTTACACATACTTTATCACAGAGTGACACTAAGTCACACTTTAAGCTCCTTTTTATTCCTCTTTTGTTACCGTCAGGAGCACAAAACTGTCGCACGACCGTCATGCTCATGACCAGTTGCGGCACTGCCCGGAGTGAAACAGGCCACGCCACACATCCTTCTGCCCTGAACGTGCAACCGTAACGCTCGCCGCAGACGCGGCTGAGGCGTACCGCAGCGTAGCGAGGAACGAACAGCCGTGACGAGGAAGCGTAATGGCATCGGTAGCCAACATGATCTGCGTTCACTCCACTCCCGGCATTTAGCCCCTGATGGCCACTCCGGGCAGGCTTATTTGATGCTGCAGGTTCTCCCGCCCGCATCTTTACAGCGGGCGACTGGTAAAATTGCCGCAGCCAGATTACTGTATATAAAAACAGTTATAATTTTCAGGCATACCTATGAGCGCTTCTTTCACAATACAGTTAGCGGCTGATGAGCCGCAGGAAATGTCACTACCACTCTTTCTTGAGCGGGTCCCGGCTGGTTTCCCTTCCCCTGCTCAGGACTATGTTGAATCAGAACTCAACCTGCACCAGTACTGCGTAAGACATCCTGCAGCAACATTTTTTCTCCGGGCCTCCGGAAGCAGTATGGCCAGCGCCGGCATGAAGGATGGCGACCTGCTGGTAATCGATCGTGCAGTCACGCCTGACCATGGTGACATCATTGTGGCCACAGCTGATGGTGAGTTTATTGTCCGGCAGCTGCAACTGCGGCCCCGCCTTGCGCTGCGATCGCTCAATCCTCCCCATCAGGCCATTTATGTTAACCCGGACGAGCTTGATGTCTTTGGCGTAGTCACCCATTTCATTCATAGCACCCGGGGAAAATGATGTTTGCCCTGGCTGACGTGAACAGCTTCTATGCCTCCTGCGAACAGGTTTTCCGCCCGGATCTTAAAGGGCAGCCTGTGGTAGTTGCTTCAAATAACGATGGTTGTGTTATCGCCAGAAACAAAGAGGCTAAGGCGCTGGGTATAAAAATGGGAGAGCCCTGGTTCAAACTGCGTGAAAGAGGATTTTCAAGTAAGGTTCATTGTTTTTCAAGTAATTACGCGCTCTAGTAAGTTAATTGGAATGCAACATCGACTGGCTAATCTTTGAGCAGCAATGCTGCTATCAGAGGTAAACACCATGATGATTCCACCAAATGAGGACGTTCTGGTACTGGCGGAGCGCTGGCTGAAACTGCTGTCCGACCTGGGCCGGGCTCAGGCCACACTCTCCGCCTACCGCAGTGCCCTCAGCCATTATTTTGCGTTCTGCAGCCATAACAGCATTGAACCTGAAAAGGCCCGGTTTGAAGACCTGGCCGTCTACATCCGCCCTCAGTTACCCGGCATGCCTTTTCCCGCGGCCAGCGCCACGCTCCAGCTGCGCCTTTCTGCGATCCGTCTCTGGTATGACTTTCTGGTTTATCAGGATATATGCAGTCTCAATCCATTACCCCGTGCGGGTTTGCCGGGGAGTGCTTATACGGGACGTGGTCTGGTTCCCCGTATCACACGTCTGCCCGTTATTCCTGATGATGAGCAATGGCTGAGATTTCTTAAACATGTTTCAACTGCCTCCCTGCGTGATCGGCTGATGCTCGCGCTTGCCTATTTTGGTGCACTCCGCCGTGCAGAGGTGACAGCCCTGGCGCTTGAGGATATCGACCCTGCTCATCGTCTGATTCGTGTCCGCGCCGAAACGACGAAAAACAGGCGGGAAAGGATAGTCTGCTACAGTCCCGCCGTAACACAGGTGCTGGCAAATCATTTCCGGCAGTTACGGCTCGCGGGTTTCTCTTGGGTATAAAAGTCAGAACCAGAAAAATGCTCTGTCAGCCATACTCGGCGTACTGATGCTGATGAATAACAATCCTCAACTTGAAAGCTTTACGATCGATCTGCTGTGGCGGGCGCAGAATTATCACGACCGGGGAATAGCAAAAACAGCTGGCAGGGTTTCACACGCACTTGCCGCAATGGGCATCATAAAAAATTCTGTGCGTATGCGGAATTATAAAGAATGGCATGAAAAATCCACGCAAGGTATCGCGGCAGACTGGGTCAGGTGGTGCCGGAAATGGAGGGATACGTCAGTGCTTCGCCCCCGATCACGGGAGAACCAGTACAGTTTTATTCTCCGCTGTGGGCTGTGGCTTGCCCGGCAATATCCGGATATTCACGAACCGGCCGACTGGACAATGGAAACCTGTGCCAGCTTTATTGCGGCAGTTGGACGAATGAAGGTGGGCGAGCTGTCACTGGGCACCGGAGGAGGTGCCCGGCAATCTGCCCGGATAGGTGAGCCCTTGCTGCCGAATTCCCGTAGCGGATTTGTGTATGCGGTTCGCCGTTTCATGATCGATTATGAAAACTGGGGCTGGGGGCGACTGAAATTCAGTCCGGCACGACATCTCTCTACGCCTGGCACTCCACTGTTCCGTCAGAGTGTAAATCCCCGCGTCATTGATGATCCGGTCTGGCTGAAGCTGATCTGGGCAAGCCTCAATCTGCGCCATGAAGATCTCCTGAGTGACATTCACTATCCTCTGTCCATGCTGCAGGCGATGGCCGTTATCTGGACACATGCCGGGCTGCGCCAGAACGAGTTAATGCGTCTTACTGCTGGCTGCATCACTCTGCAGGCGGATGATATCAGGCGGGAGGATGGTAACATCATTTTGGCAGGAACGCTTTGCTACCTCAGCGTACCGGCAGGAAAAACGTCTAAAGCCTTTGTAAAACCTATCTCTGCCGTCGTGAAAAAGTACGTTGATATCTGGCTCAGCGAACGTCCACAGGAACAGGCAGCTCTTACGGATGAGCGTACCGGTGAAAAAGTCCGCTTCCTGTTTCAGTTTCGGGGCAAACCTGTCGGCAGGGATGTCATAAACCGGACTGTCATCCCGGTTCTCTGTGCCAGAGCGGGTGTGCCTGTGGAAGACAGCCGGGGCCCAATTACCAGCCATCGGGGGCGCTTCAGCAGTTACAGCCCTGGCCAGTGTTCCGCAGGGCATGTCTTTGTATGAGCTGATGCAGTGGTCAGGTCATTCTACGCCTCAGTCCACCATGCATTATATTCGTATACGTCCTACCCAGCTGGCTGTGTCTTTTGTGAAGGCGGACCGGGTGGCGCATATGATGAGCGTGCTAATCGATCATGATCCGGAAGCTGTCAGCCTGACCGGACCGGCAACCTATTACGATTTAGGGGATTCTTTCTGTACGAACCCATTCTGGAGCAGTTGCCCTCACCGTATGGCCTGTATCGGGTGCGATTTTAACCTTCCTAAAGAAAGCGCCAGAGGCCTGTTGCTGGAAAGTAAGGCTTCAGTGAAGCGTTATCTGGAGGAAGTTCCGCTGACAGCTGACGAGCAAGAAATTGTCGTTAACGATATGGAAAAACTGGATTATGCATTGAAAAAACAGTAAAGCACCCTGTTTCGCCCCGGAGAACCATTTCGCCTGAAAAATGAATGCTGGACCCGGGGCGAAGGTTCAGACAGGTTATATTACTTTCTCATGAAAGATTCCCAGAGGTCCTCCGCCAGAAACCTGCTTTACGTTAACAGATCCCAAAGCGGAAGAGGATTATTTTTTCAGCCACGTTTCCATATGCTCAATTTCACCTTTTTGCGCTTTGATAATGTCCTCTGCCATCTTCTTCATTTCCGGATCTTTCCCGTATTTCAGTTCCGTTTCGGCCATGGCAATAGCCCCTTTGTGGTGCTCAATCATGCCCGAGGCAAACGCTCTGTCAGCGTCCTGCTCCTTCATGGCATTCATCATGCCGCTGTGCATCTTTTGCATACCAGACATGTACTCTTTTGAAGCCGGAGACATATTCATATCCTGGGACATCTTTGAGTCCGGCTGCTGAGCTATAACGGCAGCCGGCAGGGCAAAAATCAGTGAAGCAAAAACAAAATGCGTTTTTTTCATAACGTCACTCCTTCATGTATTGGATTCAGACTTCAGATTTTCCCGATATCCTTTAATGTGCCGGGAAACCTATTACTGATACTAAGGCAGTACAAGACAATGAAAATTGCCGACCTGCTGGTAAAACGTTAAGACACCTCCCGGGGAGCCGGTATCATGGCCGTGAACGTAATTACATTATTGTTCATGGAAACCTGCAGATCGCCCTCATGAGCCAGTAAAACAGAACGGGTGATGGACAACCCCAGCCCGGCACCGTCCGTATTATGCTGACGGGAAGCGTCGCCCCGGTAAAAGCGGTCAAAAAGCCGGTTCAGACTATCCCGGTTGATATTTTCTGTGGGGTTAGAGACATGTATAAAAACCCTGCCGGCGTGGTGTTCAGCCAGCACATTAATGGCTGATCCGGGTAATGAATATTTTATGGCGTTAGTTATCAGATTACTCATTGCACGACGCAGCATCAGGCGATCGCCTCTGACAACTGCCTCCCCCTGCAGAGAAAGCGTTTTGCCGCTGTCACCGGCAAGCGGTTCAAAAAAATCGAGGAGCTCTTCCAGCTCTGCGTTTAACGAAACGTCCTGTTTCTCCAGAGGCATCAGCCCGTTTTCAGATTTAGCCAGGAAAAGCATATCACTGCTCATTCTGGCGAGCCGGCTCAGCTCTTCCAGATTTGAAAAAAGCACCTCACGGTAACTTTCGGCATCACGTTCACGTGACAGCGCAACCTGAGTCTGCATCATTAGATTACTGACAGGGGTACGCAGTTCATGCGCGATATCCGAAGAGAACTCAGACAGACGACTAAATGAATCTTCCAGCCGTTCAAGCATGCTGTTAAATTCAGCTACTGTTACCTTCAGTTCGGCTGGCAGATTATGGCCAGGGAGACGTTTGCTCAGGCTGTTAATCGTAATCGCCGAGGCAAGCCGGTTTATTTCATTCAGAGGCCTGAGTCCCATCCGGGTGACGAGCCATCCCAGAAAAACGGAGATAAATATCAGAGCGACATTAAACCAGACCAGCCATCTTTTAAGCTGACCGATAAACTCATCATGAAGGCTGGTATCATAGGCTGCCGTAATCAGTACATCGTTTAGTTTACCTGCGCTCTTCGCATTAATTTTTCTGGCCATAACGTTATAACGCCTGCTGTCTTCCTCCACCGTCTGCATAATACCCGGACGGGTAGCTTCGCCGCTAAACCGCTCATAAGGCACCAAAAAACCGGGAGATGAATAGTCGGCCAGCATCTGGTTATCAGTTGTTTTAACGGAAAGATAAAGTCCGCTGTGACCAACCATGGCATCCGAAAGCTTTCGTGCAAGCGATGCGCTGTCGAGCTTTCCGGCGTGCACCTCACCCTCAAGAAGCTCTGTGGCAAGCTCAAGCTTTCCGGTCAGCAATGTGGCATCCTGATGACGAAAATAACTGCTGAGGGCGGCTACAAGCAGCACACTCGAAAGAAGCCAGACGGACATCATCACGCCGGCAAAAATTATGCTCAGTCGTGATGTCAGAGACCAGTTACGCTTCACTCTTCCCGTATCTCCAGCACATATCCGATACCCCGTACCGTGTGAATAAGCTTTGGTGTAAAGTCATCATCCACCTTACTGCGAAGTCGTCTGACGGCCACATCAATCACATTGGTATCGCTTTCAAAATTGATATTCCAGACCAGAGATGAAAGCAGGCTCCTTGGCAGCACCTCTCCGGTCCGCTGTAACAGCAGCTCAAGCAGCACAAATTCTTTAGCAGACAAATGTATCTTTTTGCCGGAACGGCTCACACTCCGGCGGGTGACATCCATAACCAAATCAGCAATGCGGTGCGTACCGGACGTTTGCGTACGGTTGCGTCTGAGCAGGGTGCGGATACGCGCCAGTAGCTCGGCAAAATCAAAGGGTTTGAGCAGATAGTCATCCGCGCCAAGATCGAGACCTTTAATCTTTTCACTGACGTTATCCCGGGCAGTCAGAAACAGCACGGGCTCTTCGTGCCGGGCCATACGCATCTGCTGAAGAATATCCCAGCCGTCCATTGAGGGCAGCATTACATCCAGAATAATGAGATCATAATGCTGTCGCAGGATATGCTCCAGTCCCTGACGCCCGTCGTTTACAAGGGTTACATCATATCCCGCTTCCAGAAGCCCCTGTCTCAGGTAGGTACCGGTTTTCAGTTCATCCTCAACGATCAGCATAGTGGTCATGGGCAGCTTTCCTGCAGGCTACGGTTAGTCGTTATTCCATACCGGTACCCGGCGACAGCGTGCCCAGCCAGGCGACGGTTGCCAGTATCAGTACCGAAACAGTAAATTCCGTGATAATGCTTTTACGCATCAGGTAAATACCCATCTTATATTGGCCCTGACGCAGGGCCGTTTCCAGTCGCGGTGTAAGCCGGAAGCGATTGGCGGCGGCCAGCAGCAGCATCAGAAAAAACAGAACAGTTTTTATCAGCAGCAGCAGACCATAGTCGCTGCCTGGCAGGGTACTCAGAGGCTTTTCAACGATAAATACGAAGTTAACCACGGCGGTGATGACAATGCTTAGCACAATGATCGTGCCGGCACGGGCAAAACCCGACAGCGCTGCGGCCAGCTGGCTGGCATAGACAGCCTTTTCAGCCTTTTTAATGCATAAGAGCAGAGTAAAAGCCGCCAGTGCACCGATCCAGGCCCCGGCCGCTGTCAGATGAATGATATCGCTCAGAAGATGAAGATAGTAGCTGATCCCGTCATTCATTGCCGCATGCCCGCCCCATGCCAGTGTAGCAAGTGCTATACCGCCGGACAGGGTAAGCACATAACGTGACAGCCCGACATGCCTGAGCCGCAGACCAAGCCCGATAAACGCCATGACCAGCGCAGCGAAGCGGATAACCCAGCTCATGCCCACTGCAGTTTCCCCGACAACCATCTCCATAATATGCAGCGTCAGTTCGCCGGGATCACTGACGCCACTCATGGCCTGAGCGACAAGCAGCATATTTACAAGGGACAAAACCATGCCAGCAGAGATGAGCGTAAAAAAGAACGACCAGACGCTGAACAACGATACCGATTTTTTCAATACACCCTTTACCCCATAAATTTCGAATAAAGGCAGGCCAAAAAGAAGCATAAGATCCAGGTAAAGAAAAAAACGGATGATAATAAAAGTCTGATCGTTCATGGTATTACTTCACGCTAAAACTGTAGTTGCCGGTGCGTGGGTGAGTATCAGAAGATACCGCCCGCCATTCCACTTTATAGGTTCCTGCAGGCAGAGTTTTTGCCGGTGTGATAATCATTGTTTTCGGATCGCTGCCCGCTGAGACTTTAGCCGCAACGGGCATTGGCGCATGAGAAGACATGCCCGGCATGGCGGTCATTACAAGACGTGCGCCGGAAAATTTCGTTACCAGATTTTCGGTGAAATGCAGTTCCAGTTTAGACGGTGCCGTTATCTGAGACTTATCAGCAGGGACAGCAGACGCCAGTTCCGGATGCGCCTGTGCAGCGAAAGTTGCGACAGAAGTAACTAAAGCAAAGAAATATTTGGCAGATGAATGTTTCATAATAATACCTGTTTTGTTTGAATTAACTGCATCAGAACCACATGCGAGCCCCGAGGAGGAAGCGCACTTCATTATCTTTTTTATCTTCACGGGCAGCCATATCAGCAGTATTGCCATAGAGCTGGCTCCACGAAATCCCCACGTAAGGTGCAAATTCTCTTTTCACTTCATAGCGAAGGCGAAGAGAAAGTTCGGTACTGGAAAGGCCTTTACCGGTTTCCCGTGCTTCATCATCTTTCCCGTAAATATTTGCCTCAAAGGAAGGCTGCAGGATCAGGCGATTGGTCAGCAGCACATCGTATTCGGCTTCCAGCCTGAGCGCTGTCCGTCCCTGCTCGCCGGCAAACGCAGTCAGCTCGCTTTCAAAGTTGTACAACGCCATGCCCTGAAAACCAGCAGCCAGCCAGGTTTGCGGTTTTCCGGGCCTGAAATCCTGCCGGGCACCGGCAACCACGTCCCACCAGGGTGTCAGAGCATGTCCCCATAAAGCCTGAACTTCTGCGGATTCGGCTTTACCTCGGGTGGTTTCACCTTCGCTACGTAACCAGAGTCGATTGATATCCCCGCCAGCCCAGCCGCTCACATCCCAGCTGAAGCCACCCGGATCACTGTTTTTTTGCCATTCCAGCTGATCGGCAAGCACAAAGTAATTTATGCTGTTGTCATGAACCTTATGCCCATGTACGTCCGGGAATGCTGCCTTACGGTCCGCCTCCGTAACCGGCGGAATGGGTGTACGGCTTTCTGCTGGCGCCGCGGGCTGCATGGATTCCATACCCTCCATACCGGATGCCCCAGGCGTCATTCCTTCCATTGACGCATGATCCATTCCCTGCATAGCAGAATGGTCCATGCCTGACATATCATGCTGTTGTGTATTGTCAGATGATCCCGTAGGTGCTGCATACGCGGGCATCACTATCGTTCCGGCAAACGCAGTGCAGGCCAGCAATCCTGCAGCGGAACGTGAAAAATACTTTGTCATACCATTCCATCCTGAAACTGACATTATCGCTACCTCACTCTGTAACCCGGACTTCACGAAACATGCCGGTTTCCATATGGAAAAGAAGATGACAGTGATAAGCCCACCGCCCGAGTGCATCGGCAGTCACCCGATAGCTTCGGCGGGTGCCCGGAGGCATATCGATAGTGTGTTTGCGTACCAGGAAATTACCGTCCTCATCCTCCAGATCGCTCCACATACCATGCAGGTGAATGGGGTGCGTCATCATCGTGTCGTTAACCAGCACCACACGCACGCGTTCGCCATATCGCAGCGTAACCGGTTCTGAATCGGAGAATTTAATACCGTTGAATGACCAGGCGAATTTTTCCATATGTCCGGTGAGATGTAGCTCGATGGTACGCGACGGCTCACGCCCGTCCGGATCTTCGAATGTGCTTTTCAAATCGGCATACGTAAGGACTTTTCTGCCGTTATTACGCAAACCAATGCCCGGGTCACTTAATTTAGGCGCCGGCATCATGGCCTGCATATCAACCAGTGGATTGTCTGTTTCAGATGCAGGATGTTTCTGCATGTCCCCCATGCCACTCATGCTGCCGTGATCCATCCCTGCCATGGCGCTATGGTCCATTTCCGGCATACTTTCTGCTGCTCCGGATACAGCTGAGCCATCCATAGCCTGCATAGCATTACCATCCATACCTGTCATGGTGTCGTTATTCATGCTCTGCATCTGGCTGTGATCCATACCTCCCATGCTGCCGTGATCCATCCCGCCCATCCCCATATCGTCCATAGTCAGCCAGGGGCGTGGATCGGGAGCCGGTACCGGAGCATAAAGCCCTTCACGGACAGCCAGCGTGCCGCGAGCGTAGCCGCTTCTGTCCATAGACTGCGCGAAAATAGTGTAGGCATCTTCAGCCGGCTCCACGATTACATCGTAAGTTTCGGCCACAGCGATGCGAAACTCGTCAACAGCAACAGGCGAGACATACTGGCCATCAGCCGCCACGACCGTCATTTTCAGACCTGGAATGCGCACATCAAAGTAGGTCATGGCGGAACCGTTAATGAAACGCAGGCGTACCTTCTCGCCTTTACGGAACAGCCCTGTCCAGTTTTTTCCAGGCCCCTGCCCGTTCATGAGATAGGTATATGTGGCACCACTGACGTCTGCCAAATCCGTCGGATTCATCTTCATTTCTGCCCACATTTTCCGATCGGACAAGGTACTGCCGAGACCTTTTTCCCTGGCGTCACGGAAAAAGTCAGAAACGGTAGGTTTCGCAAAGTTGTAATAATCGGACTGCTTTTTCAGTTTGGCGAGAATGTCTGATGCTTTTTCATCAGACCAGTCGGTAAGCATGACTATGTGTTCGCTATCCCAGACAAACGGTTCTGGTTCAGCAGCATCAATAATAATCGGGCCATAAACACCTTCCTGCTCCTGCAGGCCGGAATGGCTGTGATACCAGTATGTACCGTTCTGCTTTAGCTTAAAGGAGTAAACATAGGTATCGTCCGGCTCAATACCATGAAAACTCAGTCCCGGTACGCCATCCATATTCGCCGGCAGAAGAATGCCATGCCAGTGAATTGATGTCGGTTCAGAAAGGCGATTTTTAACTCTTAATGTAACGGTATCGCCTTCTTTCCAGCGCAACAGAGGGCCTGGCAGGCCGGCATTAATGGTTTTTGCATACCGGGTTTTACCGGTGATATTAAGCGGCGTCTCGCCAATAAACAGATCAAAGTCTGTGCCGGTAAGTGTGCGGGACTGCATCAGGCTTACCGCCGAGAATGCATCGAATGTTCGCAGGCCCAGTCCGCCCACAATGCCAGTGGCAGTGATCCCTTTAATGAAATTACGTCGTGAACTTTTAAGCTGCATGACTGAACTCCGGCAATTTCCTGTTATCCCGGGAGAATGGCTCTCTCCGCACCGGAAGCACAAGCCGTGCTTACCGTTCAGGATGTAAAATTTTTTGTTACCGGAAAGCTACCACAGCTACAGACTTTGTGTGATTACAATTATGTAATGTTGGAACGCACTGTTTATAAATTACATTTCTGTCATTTTTCGCCGTAACGTTTTTTCTTCTGTACGATGAACATCACTAAGGCCACAGGTAAACCCGGCCGGTAATTGTTTATTCTTATTTTACATTCAACGTTAAGGACTGCCACCATGAAAAAAGTAATGCTTATCCCTCTTGTGATCCTGATTTCCGCTTCGTCCGCATGGGCACAGCTGCATCCTGAAACAGCATCAGATAACACTGATAACCGTGTTTCTGTCTCTTCGATGAATGAGCATGAACGAGCCATTCTTGCGCATGAGAGCATGGATAATGCAAACTCAGCTGCGCATCAGAGCATTATCGATACGCACCGTAAAATGATGCTGGAAGAGAAATAACGGATAGTATGTGGACAGAAAATTCGCCCGGAGTTTTCTGTTCTCCTTTGCCACTGCATCCGGGATGTATTGTGCATTACCCTCATCATTAATGTATTTCCGGTAAATCTTCTTTCAGGCTGATTTCAGCCGGCCCGCTGACTGTGGCGGGCTACTTTTTTATATTTTAAACATTCTGTTTACCGCAGACCCCGGTTTACTCAACGTGCAGTAAGGTGTAACTGTATTTACCTTTTTTACCCGGTTCAGGTCTTATCTGCCAGCTGACCGCCCTGAACCTGCACTGCAATCTGCGATTTATCTTCCGGTTATGCCTGAAATGCCTCATACTGAAACGATAAAAGCATCGAAATGAATATACAGCCGCTTACAGAATGCCATCAGAACCAATAAACTTTGAAGGTCAGTTTTTTACGTTTCATGTCGTATACGCCGCTCTTATGCATAATGAAAAATTCTAACCGTCAAGGAAAGCGTGCTCTTGCTTCGCCCGTAAATATTTAAAATTATTAACAGAGAAATTGATTAATGTGCTTTTGTAGCACTCAAAAAAATAAGCAGCATTAAGCAAGTAATTTATTGAGAAATAGCACATTGCGTCATATAAAAATAGTAAGCTGGTTGAAATAGCTTCAACAGAATTCCTCAGCATTAGTTCAAAGCGATAAAGCCTCCAGTTGCAGCAGGAAACAAAAAAATAAATATCATAAAAATGCTGGGTGTTTATAAGCGTTGCAAAAAAGCCCCAAGCAGGGGCTGATTTGAATAAATGGTTCGTATCTGTAAGGTAAGAATTTCTGCGTCTGAATAAAACATTAAGGACTGATATAGCAACCCGCTTCCGTCAGTTTTACTTCATGCCGCGATGTATTGCAGCCATTGACTGGTGTGCTTCTGACTGGCCGTTACTCATATTTTCGTGGACAACGGCGGCCCTTTCATGTTCATCCATTTCTGCAAAAGATGGCGCGGTACTTGATTTCATGCCGGCCATCTCATCAGACATCTTCTGATGGTTCTTCGCCATTTTCTGATGGGCATCAGAAGCACTATTTTTCATGGAATTATGAACGATAAGGGCCTGTTCATGCTGATCCATACTCTTCATTTGTGATACTTCTCCCCTGACAGATTCAGGAACGGATGAAGACGGTTGTTGGTGCGCTGCCGCCTGGGCATTATTAACATGCTCATGAATGTTAATTTTTCCATCCGCCCAAGCTGAAGGAATT
Source organism: Pantoea sp. PGP6 (assembly GCF_053474785.1). Lineage (NCBI taxonomy): Bacteria > Pseudomonadati > Pseudomonadota > Gammaproteobacteria > Enterobacterales > Erwiniaceae > Pantoea > Pantoea sp. PGP6. The sequence goes on along the minus strand of NZ_JBQBMA010000004.1, from coordinate 30,230 downwards.
AAGCTAAGTCCGACAAAGGAAGCGAAAATTAAACTTTTCATAATAAGGTCCCCATTGATAATGAAATAAATAACGGACTGTCAACGATGTCATCAACTAAAGAGCTCACAAGCCAGACTGGTTTCATCTTAAAAAAGATAATATACGTAACTCAGTGCCTGTATTCCGTTGATATTGATCCATAAAGACTGTTCCGCCTGCTTAGTGAGGACGATTCTACCTGCTTAATTCTGTTGAAGGCATGACAGCTTAATGACATCTCTGTAATATATTTATTATTCATCGAAAAAACTGGAGACATTCGGGACACTATGCAGCCATTCTGGGTAATAGCAATATGAATCGTGTCGAAACTGTATCTGATTCGACCCACAGTTTCCCGTGATGAGCGTTTACGATTGACTTTACAATCGCCAGACCAATCCCACTGCCTTCTCCCTTTCTTTGCCGCGATGGATCGACGCGATAAAACCGATCAAACAAACGTGGCAGGTGTTCTGCAGGTATCGGTTTCCCTGGATTTTCAACTATAAGCTGAACACTATTCTCATTCCCCGCAATGGTTACAGTCACTGTCTTCCCTGACTGCGTATAACGCAGAGCGTTAGACAGAAGATTATTTAATGCCCTTCGGTACATAAGTGGGTCTCCTTTAATAAGGCAGCACGACCCGTTTAACTGCAGAGAAACATTGAGTTCTTCTGCCCAGGCTTCGAAAAAATCAAACACCTTGACCACTTCTGTGCGGAGATCAAACATTATCCGTTCGGGGATCAATTGATTATTATCAGCCTGTGCCAGAAAAAGCATATCGCTGACCATTTTTGTCATTCTGTTATACTCTTCAAGGCTGGAATACAACACATCCTCCAGCTCTTTCTGCGTTCTGTGCTGACTTAGCGCGATTTCAGTCTGTGTAACCAGATTGGTTATGGGCGTTCTGATTTCATGGGCGATATCAGCAGAGAAATTTGCCTGTCGCGTAAATACATCCTCAATCTTTTCAATCATATGGTTAAACGATATCACCAGTTGCTCCAGCTCGATGGGAACTTTGGACGGTTCCAGTCTCACATCCAGGTTCTCCGAGGTAATATTTTTAATGGCCTTGCTGACGTTGCGGAGAGGAAGATGTCCCTGGCGAACCGCTATGCGGATAATGCAAATAATCAACAGGCTGATTACAAAGGCAATGGCAATTAAATTCTTTTTTAGTGCTTCCAGGTAATGAAGATGAAAATCAATCGAGAGCCCAATTATCATCTGATACGTCTGTGGTTTTCCGTTAAGCGTTGCTTTGCCTGAAGATGCAACGATTCTGTAAGTCTGCATTTTCATGTCAGAGCCGTTGCGCATAAGTAAAGCTGGCTCTTTCACTGTCCAGAGGAATATTTCCCTGGCCCGACTATGCGCGGTAAAGTTTGATGCATTGACCGCAGAGCGTAACGTCGCCCCTTGTGGTGAGCTGAACAACACGTCGCCCCCATCAGTCAAAATAAGAACAGCGACGTTGCGGTAATCTGAGATGGATTCTTTGATTTTACTTATTTTTTTTTGGTCCGGAGCTACAGGTGTCTGCAGTATTCTGTTCATCGTGAGACTGATTTGTTTCAGATCCCGGACATCCTGCTCTGCAAAGTGTTTTTCAACGGAATGCAGCATAAACCAGGTAAAAGCAAAAAACGCAATTATGGTGGACAGGCTGATAAAGAAGGTCAGTCTCAGTGCGAGAGAGTAAGGGCGCCCTGAGAAATTAAAACGCATCCGGAACCTCCAGGATATATCCCACGCCGCGGACCGTCTGGATCAGCTTAGGCTCATAATCGTTGTCTACCTTTGCCCTGAGGCGTTTTACTGCCACATCTATAGCATTAGTATCGCTGTCAAAGTTCATATCCCAGACCTGCGATGCAATCAGCGAACGGGGCAGCACCTCTCCCTGATGACGAATGAAGAATTCCAGCAGGGAGAACTCCTTACTCGTCAGCAAAATACGTTTCCCTGCGCGGCTAACCTTCCTTGAAACGAGGTCTACCATCAGATCAGCCACCTTAAACTGGCTTTCCGTGATGACTGTGTTACCCCGTCGTAAAAGTGTCCTGACCCGGGCAAGAAGCTCAGCAAACGCAAATGGTTTGATCAGGTAATCGTCCGCGCCCAGCTCAAGTCCTTTAACCCGGTGCTCAATGGTGCCGAGAGCCGTAAGCAGCAAAACAGGCATACCTTTACCTGCGGCACGAAGCATACGAATAATATCCCAGCCGTTTACATCCGGGAGCATGATATCCAGAATCAGTAAATCATATTCGGCTGTTATGGCGAGATGATATCCGGTCAGACCATTATCAGCGAGATCAACTACAAATCCCGCCTCAGTAAGCCCTTTACTGAGGTACTCTCCAGTTTTTACTTCATCTTCAACGATCAGTATTTTCATCTTGCTCCCCTGGCTGACTACTCATGCCATTCATTCTATTTAGCCTAAGCATGTAATCAACGACTTACGTTAAAAATGACAGCATTGTCATTATTCAGTCACCTGGCAAACAGAGAGCATTCTGTAAAATCCCCCTATCAATACTCTGGACTTCATTTGAACCATTTACCAGGCCTGCCTGGAAGAGAAGCGTTATGTTCAAATTAAAACTATTAAGCATCAGCATGATTTTTATACTGACAGGCTGCGTTTCACTGGCACCTGAGTATCAGCGGCCGGCAGCGCCAGTACCACAGCAGTTTTCTCTGTCACGCAACAGCCTGACGCCAGCGGTAAATGGCTATCAGGATACGGGCTGGCGTAATTTTTTTGTCGATCCCCATGTTACCCTGCTGATCGGTGAAGCCCTGACAAACAACCGTGATTTGAGAATGGCCGCCCTGAAGGTTGAAGAGGCCCGGGCCCAGTTCAACGTCACGGATGCAGATCGTAATCCCCAGTTGAATGCCTCATCCGGGATCACCTACCGCGGTAGTCTGAAAGGTGACAAGCCGACCGCACAGGAGTACGACGCGGGTCTGGAGCTCAGCTATGAGCTCGATTTTTTCGGCAAGCTTAAGAACATGAGTGAAGCTGACCGCCAGAACTATTTTGCCAGCGAAGAAGCCCGTCGTGCCGTACACATCCTGCTGGTATCGAACGTTTCACAGAGCTATTTCAGCCAGCAACTGGCGTCCGAACAACTCCGTATTGCGCGGGAAACGCTGAAAAATTATCAACAGTCTTATGCTTTCGTTGAACAACAGCTGGTGACCGGGAGTGCGAACGTTCTGGCGCTTGAACAGGCCAGGGGACAAATCGAAAGTACCCGCGCTGAGATAGCCAAACGAGAAGGCGATCTGGCGCAGGCAAACAATGCCCTGCAACTGCTGCTGGGAGCCTACCACGCACTTCCGTCAGAAAAAACGATGAAAGGTGGTGAGATCGCACCAGTAAAACTGCCACCAAACCTGTCGTCACAAATTTTGCTGCAGCGCCCGGATATCATGGAAGCGGAATACCAGCTCAAAGCGGCTGATGCCAATATTGGCGCAGCGCGAGCGGCCTTTTTCCCATCCATTAGCCTGACCAGTAGTCTTTCCGCAAGCAGTACAGAGCTGTCCAGCCTCTTTACGTCAGGAAGCGGAATGTGGAATTTTATTCCCAAAATTGAAATTCCTGTTTTTAATGCCGGCAGGAACAAAGCCAATCTGAAACTGGCTGAAATTCGCCAGCAACAGTCGGTGGTTAACTACGAACAAAAAATTCAGTCCGCCTTTAAGGATGTATCCGATACGCTTGCGCTGCGGGACAGCCTTAGCCAGCAACTTGAGGCACAGCAGCGTTATCTCAATTCACTGCAGATAACCCTCCAGCGTGCCAGAGGATTATATTCAAGTGGTGCTGTCAGCTACATTGAAGTGCTGGATGCAGAACGCTCCCTGTTCACGACACAGCAAACCATTCTCGATCTTACATATTCCCATCAGGTTAACGAAATCAATCTGTTCACCGCACTGGGTGGCGGTTGGGTAGAGTAAATTTAATTCATTAATCAGGAAATAAAAAATGCGTAATTCACTTAAAGCCGTTTTATTGGGCACCTTCTCTGTCATGATTTCTGCCGGTCTTCATGCTGAAACACATCACCATGGTGATATGAATGCTGCCAGTGATGCTTCGACACAGCAAATTATTTATGGCAACGGTGTCGTTAAAGACATTGATATAAAAAGTAAAAAAATTACCATTTCGCACGGAGCTATCCCTGCGGTGGGCTGGCCTGCAATGACCATGCGCTTCACCTTTGTGAATGCAGACGACACCATTAATGCCCTGAAAACCGGTAACCACGTTGATTTCTCGTTTATTCAGCAGGGCAATATCGCCTTACTCAAAAGCATTAACGTTACCCAATCCTGACTGACAGCCCGGAGCGAATATATCCAGTGGGCCTGAACACTTATAAAGATATTTCTGTGAATTAATGATCAGGCGCATATGCCAGGTGTTTTGATTTTTCAGCGAGAAATTGTATGGCTTCTTTAAAGATAAAATATGCTGCAATAATTATCAGCAGCCTGATAGCAGGGGGGCTGATATCGGTTACTGCCTTGCAGTATGTAAACCCGGAACAAAAAACAGTACAAACGGAACTAAAGACACCGGAGCGAAAGATACTTTTCTGGTATGACCCGATGAAACCGGATACGAAATTTGATAAACCCGGAAAATCACCCTTTATGGACATGGACCTGGTGCCAAAATATGCAGATGAAAGCGGCGAGAAAATCAGCGATGGGATCCGTATTGATCCAACGCTGGTTCAGAACCTGGGATTAAAAACGCAAAAAGTCACACGCGGAATGCTGAATTATTCTCAGACAATACCGGCCAATGTTAGTTACAACGAGTATCAGTTTGTCATTGTGCAGGCGCGCTCTGACGGTTTCGTCGAAAAAGTGTATCCCCTGACGATTGGCGATCATGTGAAGGAAGGTACACCGCTTATCGATATTACCATTCCGGAATGGGTGGAAGCACAAAGTGAGTTTCTACTGTTATCTGGCACCGGAGGGACACCAACGCAAATTAAAGGTGTGCTTGAACGACTTCGTCTGGCCGGAATGCCGGAAAAGGATATCCAGAAACTGCGGTCAACCCGGAGTATTCAGACCCGGTTTACCATTAAGGCACCGATAGATGGTGTCATTACGGCGTTTGACCTGCGCACTGGTATGAATATCTCAAAAGATAAAGTGGTGGCACAGATTCAGGGGATGGATCCGGTCTGGATCAGTGCGGCAGTACCCGAATCCATCGCCTATCTCCTGAAAGACACCTCTCAATTTGAAATTTCAGTACCGGCCTATCCGGATAAATTGTTCCATGTAGAAAAATGGAACATTCTTCCCAGCGTCGATCAAACCACCCGGACCCTGCAGGTACGTCTGCAGGTATCAAACAAGGACGAACGTCTTAAACCGGGCATGAATGCCTATCTGAAACTGAATACCCGGAGCCAGGAAATGTTGCTGATCCCGTCGCAGGCCGTTATTGACACCGGTAAAGAACAGCGCGTGATCACTGTCGATGCAGAAGGTCGGTTTGTGCCAAAAAGGGTCCACGTTCTCCACGAATCTCAGCAACAGTCCGGTATCGGCACCGGCCTCAATGAAGGCGATATGGTGGTAGTCAGCGGCATGTTCCTGATTGACTCCGAAGCCAACATTACGGGCGCACTGGAACGTATGCGTCATCCGGAAACAACGGACGGCACAATGTCGCCAATGTCCGCTCCGTCTGCAAATACACATTCCGGTCATTGAGGAGACGATGATGATTGAATGGATTATACGGCGATCGGTTGCCAACCGTTTCCTCGTTATGATGGCCGCTCTGTTTCTTAGTGTCTGGGGCACCTGGACTATCATCAACACCCCTGTGGATGCGCTACCCGATCTGTCCGATGTACAGGTAATTATCAAGACCAGCTATCCTGGTCAGGCTCCGCAGATTGTTGAAAACCAGGTTACATATCCGCTCACGACCACCATGCTGTCGGTACCCGGTGCCAAGACCGTGCGCGGTTTTTCCCAGTTCGGCGATTCCTACGTGTATGTCATTTTTGAGGACGGGACCGATCTGTACTGGGCCCGCTCGCGTGTGCTCGAATACCTTAATCAGGTTCAGGGAAAACTGCCTTCCGGTGTAAGCTCGGAAATCGGGCCTGATGCCACAGGTGTGGGCTGGATATTTGAATATGCTCTGGTTGATCACAGCGGAAAACACGACCTTTCCGAACTGCGCTCTCTGCAGGACTGGTTCCTGAAATTTGAACTGAAAACTATCCCTAACGTCGCGGAAGTTGCATCAGTAGGCGGCGTGGTCAAGCAGTACCAAATCCAGGTTAACCCGGAGAAACTGGCCCAGTACGGCATCAGCCTGCCAGAAGTAAAACAGGCCCTTGAGTCATCTAATCAGGAAGCCGGTGGCTCATCCGTTGAAATCGCCGAAGCGGAGTACATGGTCCGGGCCAGCGGTTACCTCCAGTCCATAGACGATTTCAATAACATCGTCCTGAAAACCGGAGAAAACGGTGTACCGATTTATCTGCGGGACGTGGCCCGCGTGCAGACCGGGCCTGAAATGCGGCGTGGTATAGCAGAGCTTAACGGTCAGGGAGAAGTCGCCGGCGGCGTCGTGATCCTGCGGTCGGGTAAAAATGCGCGCGACGTTATCACTGCAGTGAAAGATAAACTGGAGACCCTGAAGGCAAGTTTGCCTGAGGGCGTTGATATTGTGACTACCTACGATCGCAGCCAGTTAATTGACCGGGCCATTGACAACCTCAGCTACAAACTCCTGGAAGAGTTTATCGTGGTAGCCATCGTCTGCGCCCTGTTTCTGTGGCATGTTCGTTCTGCCCTGGTGGCGATTATTTCTCTGCCCCTTGGTCTGTGTATCGCCTTTATTGTCATGCATTTCCAGGGGCTGAACGCCAATATAATGTCGCTGGGAGGGATCGCCATTGCGGTAGGGGCGATGGTGGATGCCGCCATCGTGATGATTGAAAATGCGCATAAACGGCTGGAAGAGTGGGATCATCAGCATCCGGATGAGCAGATTGACAACGCAACCCGCTGGAAGGTTATCACCGATGCCTCCGTTGAAGTGGGGCCTGCGCTGTTTATCAGTCTGCTGATCATTACCCTGTCCTTTATTCCTATTTTTACCCTGGAAGGACAGGAAGGTCGTCTCTTTGGTCCACTGGCCTTTACGAAAACCTACTCCATGGCGGGCGCGGCCGCGCTGGCCATCATCGTCATCCCGATTCTGATGGGATTCTGGATCCGGGGGAAGATTCCTGCCGAGACCAGCAATCCTCTGAACCGGCTGCTGATTAAAGCGTATCATCCTTTGCTGCTGCGGGTACTTCACTGGCCAAAAACAACCCTGCTGGTTGCGACCTTATCCATCTTCACGGTTATCTGGCCCCTGAGTCAGGTGGGCGGCGAGTTTCTGCCGAAGATAAACGAGGGCGACCTGTTGTATATGCCCTCAACATTGCCGGGCGTATCGCCGGCAGAGGCCGCTGCGATCTTACAGACCACGGATAAGCTCATCAAAACCGTACCTGAAGTAGCTTCTGTTTTTGGCAAGACCGGGAAGGCCGAGACCGCGACGGATTCCGCGCCGCTCGAAATGATGGAAACCACGATCCAGCTCAAACCAGAGGATCAGTGGCGGCCCGGCATGACGATTGACAAGATTATTGACGAACTCGATAAAACGGTCCGTTTACCCGGACTGGCTAACCTCTGGGTGCCCCCCATCCGTAACCGTATTGATATGCTCTCAACCGGGATCAAAAGTCCGATAGGTATCAAGGTGTCAGGTACTGTTCTGTCCGATATCGATGCAACGGCGCAGAGCATTGAGGCGGTAGCCAAAACCGTGCCGGGCGTGGTATCTGCTCTGGCTGAGCGACTGGAGGGTGGGCGCTACATTGGCATCGATATTAACCGTGAAAAAGCCTCCCGCTACGGGATGACGGTGGGTGATGTCCAGCTGTTCGTCTCCTCAGCCATCGGCGGCGCGACGGTGGGGGAAACGGTTGAGGGCGTGGCCCGGTATCCGATTAATATCCGTTACCCGCAGGATTACCGGAACAGTCCGCAGGCGCTGAAACAGATGCCGATTCTGACACCGATGAAGCAGCAAATCACGCTGGGGGATGTAACTGACGTTAGGGTCGTTTCCGGACCAACCATGCTGAAAACAGAAAATGCCCGGCCTGCCAGCTGGATTTATATTGATGCGCGCGGCAGGGATATGGTTTCGGTGGTAAACGATATTAAGACGGCCATCAGCAAGAAAGTGAAACTTAGACCGGGTACCAGTGTGTCATTCTCCGGTCAATTTGAGTTACTTGAGCACGCCAACAAGAAACTGAAACTGATGGTACCGATGACGGTGATGATCATTTTCATTCTGTTATACCTCGCCTTCCGCCGGGCTGATGAAGCCCTGCTGATCCTGATGAGTCTTCCGTTTGCCCTGGTCGGGGGAATATGGTTCCTCTACTGGCAGGACTTCCACATGTCTGTGGCGACCGGAACCGGATTTATCGCCCTGGCTGGGGTGGCGGCAGAATTTGGAGTGGTCATGCTGATGTATCTGCGTCATGCCATTGAAGCACACCCGGAATTGTCCCACCGCGAGACATTCACATCTGAAAGTCTTGATGAAGCCCTCTACCATGGTGCAGTTCTGCGTGTCCGGCCAAAAGCCATGACCGTGGCAGTGATCATTGCGGGTCTGCTACCCATTCTCTGGGGAACGGGAGCAGGCTCAGAAGTCATGAGTCGGATTGCAGCACCCATGATTGGGGGGATGATCACAGCTCCGCTTCTATCACTGTTCATTATTCCTGCTGCCTACAAATTAATCTGGCTGCGTAGGCATAAAGCAAGGATATTATGATATCAAAAGGCCCTCTGTCAGAGAGGGCCTTTATATCAGGATAGGTATCAAAACTGCACTATAGCCATTATGAAAAGAGCGGTGTCAGTGATGCTGTCCCTCTCTTTTTCAGAGCCTACCTTGGTAGCATAACGCAGACAATATAAGCCAACTACATCTCCTGTAACTGCCCGCCCTAATCCGATAGGCAGCAGCCCTGCTAATTACGCAACAGGCGCAGACCGTTTGCCACGACAAGCAGGCTTGCCCCCACATCCGCGAATACGGCCATCCACATGGTCCCCATCCCGGCAATGGTCAGGGCCAGGAATACTGCCTTGATCCCAATAGCCATAACGATATTCTGAACCAGAACGTTATACGTCTGGCGGGAGAGTCGGACAAAAGCCGGGATTTTACGCAAATCGTCATCCATGAGGGCCACATCGGCAGTCTCGATGGCGGTATCCGTGCCCATTGCGCCCATGGCAAAGCCGATATCGGCGCGGGCCAGCGCCGGTGCATCATTGATGCCGTCGCCTACCATGCCGGTCGTGCCCTGCGCCGTAAACGTTTCTACAGCACGCAGTTTATCTTCCGGCAGCTGATCCCCCCGCGCCTCATCGATACCAACCTGACCGGCAATGGCCTGCGCAGTGTGCGCATTGTCTCCGGTCAGCATGAGCGTTTTGACACCCAGACTATGCAACTGACTTATCGCCTCGCGGCTGCTTTCCTTCACCGTATCAGCCACCGCAAACAGCCCAAGCACCTGATGAGTGTCACAGAGCATGATGACCGTTTTACCCCCGGTCTCCAGTTCCGTTAGTGCAGCCCTGACCGCTTCCGGGCAGCGCACCGTTTCTTCAGCCAGCCTCAGATTGCCCAGACTGTAGGTTTGACCGTTGATGACGCCACGCACGCCGCGGCCTGGCAGAGCCTCAAAGTTTTCCACTTCATAACGCTGAATGCTATCTGATGCCGCCGATACAGCCTGCGAAACCGGATGATCGGAGTAACCTGCCAGGCTCACAGCCAGCCTGCGCCCCTCGTCTTCTGCCACCCCGGTATAGATAATCGCATCCGTCTGTACCGGCTTACCGTGCGTCAGGGTGCCGGTCTTGTCGAGCGCCAGCCACTTCAGCTTTCGACCCTCTTCAAGATAAACGCCGCCCTTGATCAATATCCCCCGGCGGGCTGCTGCCGTCAGGCCGCTGACAAGGGTCACTGGCGTGGAAATGACCAGCGCACAGGGACAGGCGATAACCAGCATCACCAGCGCCTTGTATATCCACGCCTGCCAGCTTTCACCTGCAATCAGCGGCGGGAGAACGGCAACTGCGACGGCAATAGCAAACACCACAGGGGTATAAATTTGCGCAAAGCGATCAACAAAGCGCTGCGTAGGGGCTTTTGCCCCCTGCGCTTCCTCCACGGCATGAATGATACGCGCAAGCGTGGTATTTCCGGCAGCGGCCGTTACCCGGTACTCAAAGCCACCGGATCCGTTGACCGTCCCGGCGAAGACCGGGTCGCCTTCCCCTTTATCCACCGGCAGGCTTTCGCCGGTAATAGGTGCCTGATTAATGGCGGTCCTTCCCCGAACCACCGTGCCGTCGAGGGCGATACGCTCGCCCGGTTTTACCCTGACCACGCTGTTAAGGGATACAGACCTGGCCTCAGTTTCTTTCCAGGAGCCGTCTGGTTGCTGAACCGTGGCGGTTTCAGGCGTCAGCTTCATCAGAGAGCCAATGGCATTGCGGGCGCGATCAAGAGACTTCGCTTCAATCAGTTCCGCAACCGTGAACAGGACCATTACCATGGCGGCTTCAGGCCACTGTCCGAGCGCCAGCGCCCCGGTGACGGCAATACTCATCAGGGCGTTGATGTTCAGGTTGCCGTTGCGAAGAGCAATCCAGCCTTTTTTGTACGTGGACAGGCCACAGGCCGCAACGGCAGCAAGAGCAAGAGCCGCTTCCAGCCATTCCGGCATGCCCGCCCAATGCATGGCTTCGGCGGCGATTGCCGCCACACCGGCAAACGCGAGCGGCCACCAGGGTTTTTTCTTTTCCTCAGTAACCGCGTGACGGCCATTGCTGTCAGGAAGTTCAGGTTCAAAGCCCAGCGAACGAATGGCGGCCAGAACAGGCTCCAGCGCATTCGGTGCGTGAACTACCGTCAGTACGCGCTGCATAAGATTGAAATCCAGTTCCTTGACGACTGACATGCCGTCCAGCTTTTTGCGAATCATGCCCTCTTCAACCGGGCAGTCCATCTGCATGATCCTGATACTGGTACGCACCCCTTCAGCGGTCACCAGCTGGGTCTGCAGCTCACCGAATGTGATAGGGGCAGGCGCGCAGCAGGAACCGCCGGTACTTTCCGCCTCACGGGCTGAACAGCAGTTGCCTTCAGGCTGCATTGCTTTATCAATCGGTTCCGGGTCAAAACCCAGCGAGCGCACCGCCTGCAGAACCGGTTCCAGCGCCTGCGGCGTATGGGTCACGGTGAGCACCCTCTGAATCAGATTGAATTCAAGATTGCTGACGGCAGGTAGTTTTGCCAGTTTTTTTCGGAGGAGCGCCTCCTCCGTCGGACAGTCCATCTGCATGATGCGCAGACGCGTCTGAACGTCATCGTTGCGGGGATGCTCTGCAACCAGTTCGGACACCTGGCTCAGGCCGTCCGTTGAGCAGCAGCTCCCGGTGCTGCAACAAGCCGGTGTGGTCTCAGTCGTTTTTGGTGGCATCTTCCCGGAAGCCTCAGTCGGGGCAGTTGCGGTATTTTTAACAGACGCCTCCTCTACGGTTGCGGCTGATCCACATTTTTTATTACTGCAGCAGTCACTCATTTTTTTATCCCGTTCATAACGTATACTGGCATTAAAGACCCTGATGTAACTACAGGGTCAAGCTCAGAAGAGGTGTGATATGAAAATTGGTGAACTGGCCCGCCAGGCGGGATGTCCTGTAGAGACGGTACGTTATTATGAGCGAGAGGGGCTTTTGCAGGCCGCATTGCGGGACCAGACTAATAACTACCGCCATTACGACAGCGCACATCTCGAAAGGCTTATGTTTATCCGGCGCTGTCGGGCGCTGGATATGACCCATGAAGAAATCCGGGTGCTGCTGCAGGCGCGAAGCCAGCCTGACGCAGACTGCGGTAAGGTTAATGCCCTGATAAATGAACATCTGAACCACGTTCAGGCCCGTATTCGTGAACTGAATATGCTGGAAAAGCAACTTTTTGAGCTCCAAAGCCACTGCAATGCCAACCGGGCAACACGGGACTGCGGTATTCTGCGCGAACTGGAGCAGGCAGAAGAGCCTGAGGATATCGTGCCGGTTATCACTGCAGGTCATCTGGCCGGAAGCCACTCTTGCTGATGCTGCTTTCTGCTGTAAGTAGAACGGTTCACTAAAGCAACAGGCTTTTTTTGTGATGTTACTTCGTCATGCCCGGCCATTCAGGTTGCTGAAAGTATGCTGCCGTTAAAATCTGTGTGACATCGTTTAACCGCTATTCCCTCATTAAGCTGTACAGAAAAGCCTGTAAGCACGTCACAACATATATGAATTTATCAATCTAAAATTGACCTTTCGTCTGCAGAAGACGAGACTTGTTGCTGTCCGCCACGAAGGAGAAATTATGCCGTCACTTCTGCCCCTGCAACTTTTTAAGAATCTTTCTGACGAAACCCGGCTCAGCCTGGTGCTGTTGTTGCGCGAAAAAGGGGAGCTCTGCGTCTGCGAGCTTGTATCTATCCTGAAAGAAACACAGCCAAAAATATCGCGGCACCTGGCCCTGCTCAGAGAGAGTGGACTGCTTATCGACAGGCGCGACGGCAAGTGGATCCATTACCGGTTATCGCCACACATGCCTGCGTGGGCAGCAGCGGTCATTGAGCAGGCATATCTGTGTCAGCGGGATGAAATTCTTCATCTCAGTCAGCAGGCTGAGCGTGATAACGCAACCACCAACGGCAAAGCTGTCTGCATGTAAAAATTTTATCTAAACACATTCGATTAAACGAATATATTTACAGGGTACACTTAGCAGCCCGCTTTAACGGGCAGGTATAATTAAGAAGGAGAGAGTATGTTTCTGGCGGGTGCGATTTTTATCCTGACCCTGATACTGGTGATCTGGCAGCCGAAAGGGCTCAGCATTGGCTGGAGTGCCGTTATCGGCGCCGCACTGGCGCTGCTGACCGGCGTGGTACACATCGGGGACATTCCTGTAGTCTGGCAGATTGTCTGGAACGCCACGGCCACGTTTATTGCGGTCATCATTATCAGCCTGCTGCTTGATGAGTCCGGCTTTTTTGAGTGGGCCGCGCTGCACGTTTCACGCTGGGGCGGCGGCAGGGGCCGGTTGCTGTTCACGTATATCGTTCTGCTGGGTGCGGCGGTAGCCGCCCTGTTCGCCAATGACGGGGCAGCGCTTATTCTGACGCCGATCGTTATCGCCATGCTGCTGGCGCTGGGCTTCAGCCCGGGCGCCACGCTGGCGTTTGTGATGGCGGCAGGCTTCATCGCTGATACCTCCAGCCTGCCGCTCATCGTGTCGAACCTGGTGAACATTGTCACGGCAGACTTCTTTAAACTGGGTTTCAGCGAGTATGCCTCGGTGATGGTGCCGGTGAATATCGCGTCCGTGGCCGCCACGCTGGTGATGCTGCACCTGTTTTTCCGCAGGGACATCCCGGCCACTTACGACCTGGCGAAGCTGAAGGCGCCGCGTGAGGCCATTCGCGATGCGCGTACCTTTAAAACCGGCTGGATTGTTCTCATCCTGCTGCTGATCGGCTTCTTTGCCCTCGAACCACTCGGCGTGCCGGTCAGCCTTGTGGCCGCGGTGGCGGCGTTTATTCTCTGGCTGGTAGCCCGGAAAGGCAATGTGATTGATACCGGAAAGGTACTGAAAGGTGCGCCCTGGCAGATCGTTATCTTCTCGCTGGGCATGTACCTGGTGGTATACGGACTACGCAATGCCGGGCTGACTGATTACCTTTCTGCCGCCCTGAACCGGTTTGCAGAGCATGGCGTCTGGGGCGCAACGCTCGGCACCGGCTTTCTGACGGCGGCGCTCTCTTCTGTCATGAACAACATGCCTACCGTGCTGGTTGGCGCGCTCTCCATTGACGGCAGCACCGCGCAGGGCGTGGTGAAGGAGGCGATGATTTACGCCAACATCATCGGCTGCGACCTCGGTCCGAAAATCACCCCCATCGGCAGCCTTGCTACCCTGCTGTGGCTGCACGTCTTGGCACAGAAAAACATTACCGTCAGCTGGGGCTACTACTTCCGTGTGGGCATCGTGATGACCCTGCCGGTGCTGTTTGTGACGCTGGCCGCACTGGCCCTGCGCCTGTCTGTTTAACCTAAACCCCGGCGCTGCGCCTGTGCAGCGCCTTTACGGAGTACCGCTTATGACTGACATTACCATTTACCACAATCCGGCCTGCGGGACGTCCCGCAATACCCTGGCACTTATCCGCAACAGCGGCACCGAGCCCACGGTGATTCTGTATCTGGAAACTCCGCCGGCGCGTGATGAGCTGAAAAAGCTTATTGCGGATATGGAGATCAGCGTGCGCGCCCTGCTGCGTAAAAATACCGAACCTTACGAGCAGCTCGGCCTGGCAGAGGACCGGTTCAGCGATAACGAACTGCTCGATGCCATGCTGGCTCATCCGATCCTCATTAATCGACCGGTTGTGGTTACGCCGCTCGGAACGAAGCTGTGTCGCCCCTCAGAAATGGTTCTGGACATACTGCCGGACCCGCAGAAGGGAGCGTTTACCAAAGAGGACGGCGAAGCCGTCATTGATGAGCACGGAAACCGCGTCAGCCACTGATGTTTCACCAGGCTGCGGGCATAGCAAATGTGAAAAAGCCGGCAGATGCCGGCTTTTTTATATGCTGCGCTGGTTTACACGCTCAGAGAGCTGCGCGGCACTCTCTTTCCTTTCGCTGTAGCGGTCGGTGAGATAACCACTGCGACCGCGCGTCAGCAGAGTGAACTTCATCAGTTCCTCCATGACGTCCACTATGCGGTCATAATACGGAGAAGGCTTCATGCGGCCGGCCTCATCAAACTCGGCCCAAGCTTTTGCCACGGATGACTGGTTCGGGATAGTGATCATCCGCATCCAGCGCCCGAGAATACGCATCTGATTTACGGCGTTGAACGACTGTGAGCCGCCGCTGACCTGCATTACCGCAAGGGTTTTCCCCTGCGAGGGCCGGACCGCCCCGGACGTCAGCGGAATCCAGTCAATCTGCGTCTTCATGATGCCGGTCATGGCACCGTGACGCTCAGGGGAGCACCAGACCATCCCTTCTGACCAGAGTACCAGCTCGCGCAGCTCTGCGACCTTCGGATGCGTCTCAGGTGCATCATCCGGCAGCGGCAGGCCAGACGGATTGAATATCTTCACCTCCGCGCCCATGGCCGTCAGCAGCCGGGCGGCCTCTTCCGTGGTGAGTCGGCTGTAAGAGCGCTCCCGCAGCGAGCCGTAGAGCATCAGTATGCGGGGCGGATGCGCCACCTCTTCGACTTTTAATTTTTCTTCCGTCAGCGGTGCATCCAGGTGCGTCGGATCGATATTGTTCAGGGCATCATTGAAGTTATTCACAATAGAGTCTCTTTATGAGTAATCGTAGCCGACAGGCTGCAGCAGCAGCCAGCGGCGCAGCACTCTTCCGTCAGAAAGGCCATCAGCTGCTCAAGCTGCGCATAGCAGGGCCTGCAGAACAGGGTACGGCTCTGCCGTTCCTGGCTTATGAGGCCAGCTGACATCAGCGCAGAAAGGTGATGACTTAGCGTGGAGGCCGGAATAGCCAGTCTTTTCTGGATGTCACCCACAGGCAGTCCTTCAGGCCCGACTTTCACCAGTTCACGGTAAATTCCCAGTCGCGTCACGTGTCCCAGTTCCCTGAGAGCAGCCGCAGCATTTTGTATGTCCACATCATCACCAAATCTACATTTCCAGAATAATGGAAATATAATTTAAAGCGGACGGAATGGTCAAGCCTCTTCCCGCCATAAAAGTGCTGCGCTCAAAAAGAAAGCCTTTTATACCCTGTTGATCCGGCTGCAGTGGCAGAGCATATAAAAAGGCCATGGCTCAGCATTTCGGTAAAATTCCAGCACTCTGACAACAGCTTTAGCCATAACCGTTTCGCTTCCTCTTGCCAGAAATTCCAGGCTCAATAATACTGTTCATATAACCAGTATAATTTAAAGGAGGATTTTTATGCGCTTTACATTTTTTTCCCTAATCCGTACACAGCAGCACGTCCGGGACGCCGCGTTATGAAAGCGGTCAGTTACGCTCAGGGCCTGACGCTGTTATGGCCGCCGATTTTTACCCCAACGGTAAAGGTGCCGCTGTACGCAGATCCCTGCTCAGCTGGCTTTCCCTCCCCTGCTCAGGATTATGTAGAGAAAGAGCTGGACCTGAATGAGCTTTGTATTCGCAGACGGGCGTCCACATTCTTCGTACGGGCCAGTGGCAACAGCATGCAGGAGCTGGGGCTTTATGACGGTGATGTTATGGTGGTCGATCGCGCGGAGCCACCCACGCACGGCGACATCGTCATTGCCGAGGTTGGCGGTGAGTTCACAGTTAAGCGCCTGCAGCTGCTCCCGAGGGTGGCACTGCTGCCCATGAACCCTGCTTACGCCGCCATCTATCCGGAAGAGCTGCAGCTGCTCGGCGTTGTCACCTGGTTCTTTAACAGTACCCGGGCCCGTCGGAGATAATTATGCCCATGTTCGGACTGGCTGACGTCAACTCTTTCTATGCCAGCTGTGAGACGCTTTTCCGCCCGGACCTGCGTGGCAGGCCGGTAGTCGTGCTCAGTAACAACGATGGCTGCGTTATTGCGCGCTCTGCTGGCGCAAAAGCTCTGGGTATAAAAATGGGTGCACCGTGGTTCCAGATAAAAACGCAGGACTATCCGGAAAAGATACACGTGTTCAGCTCAAACTATGCGCTGTATCACAGCCTGAGCCAGAGAGTAATGACCGCGCTTGAGGAGATAACGCCACGCGTCGAGCAGTACAGCATTGATGAAATGTTCCTGGATATTACCGGTATTAACGGCTGTGAGGACTTCGAAGCTTTTGGTCGTCGCCTGCGCGCGCATGTATTTACCACAACGGGTCTTACCGTCGGTGTCGGCATGGGGCCCACTAAAACGCTGGCAAAATCGGCCCAGTGGGCGAGTAAGGAGTGGAAGCAGTTTCGCGGCGTGCTGGCGCTGACGCCGGGTAATCTGAAACGTACCGAAACTCTGCTAGCTAACCAGCCCGTTGAGGAAATATGGGGTGTGGGACGGCGTATCGGTAAGCGACTCAGCCTGATGGGCATCGAAACCGCCCTGCAGCTGTCACGCGCGCGTCCAAAGTTCATTCGCGATAACTTTTCCGTGGTACTGGAACGCACCGTAATGTCCTGCATCGAGGAAGTTGTGCCGCGTCTGGAGGTATATTCAGTCGATGAGGGGTTCTGCGACTGCCGCGGCATGGAAATGGCCATGCCCTATGAGGATTTTGGCCGCATGATCCGCAACCATGTCAAAACCTGCACCGGCCTGACTGTCGGCGTCGGCCTGGCGCCGACGAAGACGCTGGCGAAGTCAGCACAGTGGGCCGGAAAGGAGTGGCCGCAGTTTCGCGGGGTGCTGGCGCTCACGCCGGGGAATCCGAGGCGGACCGAAACGCTGCTGTCGCGTCAGCCTGTGGGTGAACTCTGGGGCGTGGGGTCCCGGCTTGAAAAACGCCTGCAGCTGCTCGGCGTGACAACGGCGCTCGATCTGGCACGCACCTCCCCTTCTTTCATCCGTAAGAATTTCGGTGTGGTTCTTGAGCGCACGGTACGCGAGCTTAACGGCGAATCCTGCATCCCGATGGAGGATGCGCCCCCGCCCAAACAGCAGATAGTCGTGAGCCGCAGCTTCGGCGAGCGCATCACGGAATATGACGCGATGCGACAATCCGTCTGCGCGTATGCCGAACGCGTGGCGGAAAAGCTTCGTGAGGATCGGCAATTCTGCCACCACATCTCCGTTTTTATCCGCACCTCCCCTTTCGACACTGGACAGCCCGGCTACGGCAACACAGCGTTTGTGAAACTGCGCGTAGGTACGCAGGACACGCGCAACATCATCGAGGCGGCGGTGAAATCCTTAGACACGATCTGGCGCCCGGGTTTTCGCTATGCGAAAGCCGGCATCATGCTGAGTGAGCTGCGGCCAAACGGCGTGGCGCAGCTCAACCTGTTTGACGATGAAGCGCCGCGCGCCGGCAGTGAAGCTTTGATGAACCTGATGGATTCGATGAACCGCTCCGGGCGCTACAGCATAGGCTTTGCGGGTAAAGGTATCGACCCTGACTGGAAGATGAAACGGGAAATGCTGAGTAAAGCATGGACGACGAACTGGAAAGAATTACCGGTCGCAAAATTAATCTGACATCAAGCTGCAGGGCTGCTTACAAAGCGACATTGTATATACAAATATATATACAAAGCCTGAAAGCAATCAGCATCTTCATAACTCATCAATACAATAATGCCTATACAAATGTATAGGCATTACGCTCTAATTATGTATATACAAAAGCATATTCATACGTATATGCATTAAGGTTGTATTATGTATATACAAATCAGGTGTTCTCAACGAGAAGCTGAGCCAGCTTATCGATTAACTTATCATCTTCTATATAGCAGGCGGCCCGGACTACACGCGACCGCGTTATGTTTTTGTTAGGCAGCCTTTCCTGTATTTTTTCTACAAGAATGGATAGCGCATCGTCATCCAGACCAGTAAGGCGAAGGTTCATCTGCTTCCCGGTTGTGATATTTCTGCGCTCGGTAACGCGGGTAACCCCTTTTGCTATACGATCACTTCTTGCCACTTGCGGCCTCCTCAATCTGCTGCAGCAACTCCTGCGTGAAGGCTTTGTAATCCCGGTAAGGGCGTTCATTTCTAGCGAACATCATAACGGGACGATGCACTTCAGTAGCCTGTTTGAAAAGCTCACTCTGGCGTATTTCAGTATTCGCAACTTTGTAGCCTGCCTCACTGATGTACCCATCAATGGCTTTCTTCATTTTAGAGTGAGATTCGTTAACTTTTGTCTTTACAAGTGTATATACAAAATCGTCATTTCGCCTTACTTCACGGACAACTTGGAAAAGGTCATCAATGCCCTTTACCGCCCTACGATCCATGTCTACCGGCACAACAATTTTATCTGTTATCAGCAGCGCGTTTTCGATGCTGAGATCGATGGCTGGCCGCAGGTCAATCAGGATAAAGTCGTAAACGGTTTTGAGCCTTGCCAGACCTTCATCCAGAATATTGAGCCGGTGACGGAAACGTTCGGCGCTGCGCGCCTCAACTGCGAGGGTTATATCGGCGGGGATAACATCCAGGTTAGGAATGACGGTTTCTCCATCGAGGGCGGTATAAACGAGTTTATTGGTATCGAACTTAGGGTCTTCAAAAAGGTCGGTGATTGTATAATCTTCGTCACCACGTCCCACGTCGTCGCTCAGGTTTCCCTGATGGTCCAGATCAACTAGTAGGGTCTTATAGCCAGCTGAAGCCAGCGCGCATCCAACCGCAATACAGCTTGTCGTTTTGGCAACACCGCCTTTGCTGTTCGCAAAAGAAATAATGTAAGGCTTCTTCATTTCACACCGCCATGTATATACAAAGGTATATGCATACTACATGTATCCTGCGCCATGTCAATGTATATACATAAGCATATACATAAATACTTATAAGTCATTGCCCGGTACGACACGTTACCTCCCAAAAAATCAATAAAGCATATACTTATGTATATACACATGTATTGTTAACTTAATGTATTAGTTACTCTTAACTGCTTAGCAGTGGGGCATAGATTTAGTGGCTTTAGAAGAGAAGGGCAGGGGACAGGCAAGTTTAGTTTGTAAAAATAGCAGGTCTTGTGTAAGCGTCCAGCGAGAACCGTATTGACGGGGATGTGTTATTCAGTTGGCAGTGCTACGTGCCAGGGGAGCAGTTCACGCACCCGATTGACCGGCCAGTCAGCTATGACGTCAAGCACATGGCGAAGGTAGGTTTCTGGATCCACGCCGTTCAGTCTGCACGTCCCGATCAGACTGTACAGCAACGCGCCACGCTCACCACCGTGGTCTGAGCCGAAGAACAACCAGTTTTTACGACCCAGACTGACCATCCGCAGGGCATTTTCAGCGATGTTGTTATCGGCTTCCGCCCAGCCGTCCTCCGCATAGTACATGAGTGCCGGCCACTGGTTCAGGGTGTATGCGAACGCCTTCGCCAGCTCCGAGTGTCGCGACAGCGTTTTCATCTTTTCACGCAGCCAGCTTTCCAGTGTTTTCAGTAGCGGCTTCGTTTTCAGCTGACGTTCAGCAAGGCGCTGCTCTGCCGGTATTCCCCTTATATCCGCCTCGATGGCATACAACTCGCTGATACGTTTCAGGGCTTCCTCTGTCAGGGCTGACGGGGTGCGGACGTGCACATCGTGGATTTTACGGCGGGCGTGAGCCCAGCACGCGGCTTCCGTTATCCGGCCATCGCGGTACAGCTCGTTGAACCCGGCGTATGCATCCGCCTGAAGCACTCCGCTGAAGCCCGCGAGATGGGTCTGCGGGTGGAGCCCTTTTCTGTCCGGGCTGTAAGCGAACCACACGGCCGGTGCCAGCGCTGATCCGGCGTTGCGGTCATCACGAACGTATGTCCACAACCGCCCGGTCTTCGTCTTCTTATTACCCGGCAACAGCACCTGCACTGGGGTATCATCGGCATGGAGTTTGCCGTCGGTCAACACATAGTCCTGAAGCGCCTCTTCCAGCGGTGACAGCAGCCGGCAGCATGCATCCACCCAGCCCGACAGCAGTGAACGGCTCAGTTCCACACCCTGGCGGCTGTATATTTCTGACTGGCGGTACAGCGGGGTATGCTCTGCATACTTTGAGGTCAGCACACGGGCCAGCAGCCCCGGCCCGGCGATACCCCGCTCGATGGGGCGTGAAGGGGCGGGGGCCTGCACGATGGCGTCGCATTTTGTGCAGGCATGTTTTTCCCGTACGGTCCGGATAACCCGGAAGGCGCTGCGCATCAGCTCCAGCTGTTCGGCGGTATCTTCGCCCAGATAGCTCAGCGCACCGCCGCAGTCCGGGCAGCATGCCTCTGCCGGCAGCAACCGTTTTTCATCGCGGGGGAGTGATTCGGGGAACGGTTTACGGGTGCGGGTCTGCCGCAGAGAGCGCTGCACTGCCGGGTCATCCACCCGACCGGCCAGCGTATCACTTTCCTTCTGCAGCCGGTTCAGGTCGGCTTCCATCTGTGTGATACGGCGGGAGACCTTTTCGGAACGACTGCCGAAGTTCATCCGGCGAAGCTTATCCAGTTGCGCCTGCAGATAGTCTATTTCGCGCTCCCGGTTGCTCAGCTTTTCCTGCAGGGCGTGGATCAACGCTTCCTGTTCAGCCAGGCGCTGTTTCAGCAGAGGGATGTCGTCAGAAGAGGTGTCGTTCATAAGCCCGCATTTTACCAGGCTTATTCTGCGACAACCAGGATAAACAGGCCTACAGCATGGTCAGGGAGGTCAGCAACCGTTTAGGCTGCCTCCAGTCGATACCTTCCATCAGCATCGCCAGCTGCGCGGGCGTCAGGAACACTTTGCCATCGCGGGCTGACGGCCAGGCGAAGCGGCCGCGCTCCAGCCGTTTGGTCAGCAGACACAGCCCGTCGCCGGTAGACCAGAGGAGTTTCACCTGACTGCCGCTGCGGCCCCGGAAGATGAAGACGTGGCCGGACATCGGATCGTCTTTCAGCGCCGTCTGCACTTTTGCAGCCAGCCCGTTGAAGCCGTTGCGCATGTCGGTGATGCCGGCAACCAGCCAGATTTTAGTGCCGGAAGGTAGCGGGATCATCGCTTAAGTTCCTGTACCAGCAGAGTCAGGAGCTTTTCGCTGACAGTGCCGTTGAGGCGAAGCGTTCCGTGCCGGAACGTTACCTCACAGCTGATACTGAGGGGCTCAGGATCCTCTGCGTACTGCTCTGGCTGTACGGCGGTGGCATCGAGAGTCACAGGGAGTAGCTGAGGACTCTCTGAGGAAGGTAATAGCAGCTTTCCCTCACGCCACTGCTGGCGCCATTTAAATAACAGATTGGCGTTGATACCGTTTTCAAGCGCCAGTTTTGAGATGGAGATACCGGGTTCGCATGAGGCCGCAACAAGCTGCTGCTTAAACTCAGGAGAATAATTAGGGCAGCCCTTACGCCTGCCGGGAGTCACATTTTTCTGCATATCTGACACTTTGGTTCCCACTACTTATTTGGTGGACACCACTTTGTCGGATGAATCAGATTATGACCAGACGGCCCTCGCTGGACGCTTACGGTCTTGTCATGATACCCGGCACTACGTTTAAGGAGGCGATATCGCTCATGGATCTTTTTAGCTGGTTTATGATTGCCATTGCGGTCGTGATTTTTCTGGCGGTACGAGGTAAGCAGAAACGTAAGAAAGGGCCATACCGGCCAGCACCGACTCAGAAACCGGAGTGGCGGGATCACAGACCAGCGCCTGAATATAAGCGGGAAGAAACTACAGCTGAACGACAACTGAATGCCGTCAGAAGCAGCGATTTTCGCAAGCGACCTCTGATGAATAAAAGTGAGTACCGTGTATTCTGCAAGCTCGAAAAGTTGCTCTCAGCGTCACACCGTGGCTATCGCGTATTCTCTCAGGTATCACTCGGTGAGATTCTGGGCTCAGATGACAAACAGGCTTATTTAGCGATTAACAGCAAGCGGGCAGATTTCGTGATCATAGACTGGTCAGGGCAGCCAATAGCCGTAGTTGAATATCACGGCAGCGGCCATTATCAGGACGACGCGATTTTGCGTGACGCGGTCAAGCGTGAAGCATGCAGCAGTGCAGGAATAGCATTCATAGAGCTAACTGAAAGCTACACTGATGCAGATATCGAAGCCATCAGTAACCATTTGCACATAAGAGCTGCCTGACGTCAGTGACACCACCATTGAAGCCGTCACTTCTTTTCATCAAGTACGCGCCGCAGCTCCATGCGGTGCCGCCTCAGCTCCTGATGAAGCATGCGCTGCTTGATCCTGTAAAAATCTCATTTCTGACTTCACGTGAACAGTTGTCAGCTTCCGGTTCGCAGCGGCTAATTTCTTGCAATAACCAGTCCATAATGGTCAATCTGTTAGCCCGCTACGTTCTGCAATATCATATAGCATTAGATTTATCGGTACGTTAACCTATTACAAATTGGTCAAAAATCATCAATATAATAAGTTGTGCATTATTTTAAAGCCTTCGCTTACTCAATAGGGAAAAACGAGGAATAATATGAATATAAACTTTTCCCCATAAGTTTTGTCAGGTCTTTGGGGTTTCTAAAAAATATATCAGCAAGTTTTTCATGATAGTATTTAACTATAACCTTCATTAAGGCAGAGACAACCTTGAAGAGATTATTTATCATATTATGCCTTGTAGAGTTAGAGTCCCCCTGAACTAATGAATTGAACCTTGAAGAAACTTTCAATTTAGCCTGAGGTGATGAATGAACATAATGACATGCATTGACATACACATTATGTAAATATGCCCAACCCTCATCTACTATCGTTTTCTTAAGAAATTCAAAATCCTTTGTTCGAACAGTCTGATCAAACTCTCCACCTTTGTAAGTTTTATTTAAAGATATTCTAGCAACATGCTCGACCATTGACCTGAAGTTAAGCTGTAAGTATCGCTCCCTTCGCTCAAGGGCTGATATTATACTATTCAAAATATCATAAATAAAACCTTTGATGTAGTTTGAGTGATTCAGTTCTGGAATATTGTTTATAAGCAAATTACATAAGCTAACTTGCCTAAAGACACTCACCAATTTATTTTCTTCATCAATAGAGAGGTTATGCTTAGTCATTTCAGTTTTAAATAACTCTGTATCTCTATTAACCCCGAAAGGATCGCGTTCTAACATATTTACTCACTCTCCTTTTTAGCACCAATCCATTTATTTAAGTTTTTAATTGCATTTTTCTTTTTATTACTTCTAATATTTAACTCTTCTTCTTCTTCTGAAATTAAAGATTCTCTTGCCATCCCTACTAACAATGGAACAACAGCTCTTAACTCATCCTCATCCATGCCATTGATTTTTCTAGCTAATTTTGCAACCATAAGAGTGCGCGATCGGACTGCATAATCTAAAAAAGTAATACCAAAAATCTGTTTGATGAATTCAGATACATGTTTGTTTGTAGGTAAAAATTCCTTTGATAAAACTAGCATAATAGTCATGCCTAAAATATTATCCTTTGTTAAAGCCACATGAGCAGCTCTGGAAATTATTTTTTTCAAATACTTGTCCATTATAATTCCTCACCTTCTAAGAAATCCATTCTTGAAATAAATTCCTCGCAAATTTTTTCAATATCGGCTTTTGATTTTGAGTAACATGAAGGGATGTTCCCTTGATACCCAACCATTAGATCACGCACGTAAGTTGAACGGCTTTCAAAAAAGTAGGAGGATGCAAAGAAAGGTGTAGATTCAAACGTTTCTTTCAAAACAGCGGTTTTATCTGTTGGCACTGCATCTGTGTTTGTATAAACAAAACCTACATGTTTGATATCCTTTTCATGATGAATCTTCATATTCCTAATGACACTATGAAGACTATTGGCCCCTAATACAGAATAGTGGTCTATTCTAACTGGAGTTAAGTAATAGTCTGATGCTAATAGTGCAGTGTCAGTAAATAATGATATTGTTGGCGGACTATCTATGAATATAAAATCATAAGATTCCTTAAGGTTATTATCATGAATAAACCTCTTAAGCATCTTTATTCTCTTACCTTCATGATTAGTATCAAATATGATATTTATGTCACCAAGAATAATATCTAAATTATCAGAAAGGGTAACTATGACATCTTCAGGAGCCACTTTTTTTTCATCATCCATGACTGAATTAGGAAGTTCAAAAATCTTCCTTATAGTTTTATTGGCAGGACGTATTTCTTCAAGATATTCATCGACGCGGCCGTAATGTCCCATTAGGGATTGAGTCGCGTTAAATTGGGGGTCAATATCTATAACTAGAACTTTTTTATCTAAGAAGTTAGCAAGGTATTCTCCCATACCTACACACAGCGTAGTTTTTCCAACGCCACCTTTCATGTTAATAAAACTTATTACAGGTGCAGTCATAATTTTTTCCTTTTTCCTTAAGAAGTAAATTACATACTTTTAATAACCTTGAAAATTAAACACACTTATTAAGATATTTCTTAATTTGACATCATCATAATCTTAACAAGGCTTATGCTCAACTTCTGATTTTGATGTGATACCTTAAAAATACTAAGAGTAAAAATAATAACCAATGAAACTATAACATTTTATTTTATTTACCTCCTAATAATTCTACGAATGCTTATTACATATAGCATGTCCCAAAACGGTCGGTTTCGGACACATGCTGCGACGACTGTACGAAAGTAAGTGTTTTTGGTTTAGTACATACGTTATAATTAGTACACCCTTTTAGTACATGTAGTAACGCCATGTCACGAGTTTTTGCCTACTGCAGGGTTTCAACCCTGGAACAGAATACAGAAAACCAGCGCCGCGAAATCGAGGCTGCCGGTTTTGCTATTCAGCCACGGCGGCTGATTGAGGAATACATCAGCGGTTCGGTTGCAGCTGCAGAACGTCCCGGGTTTATGCGACTTCTCGACAGGATGGAAAATGGTGACGTCCTGATTGTCACAAAGCTCGATCGTCTCGGCCGTAACGCAATGGATATAAGGCAAACAGTCGAGCTACTTGCAGCATCGGAAATACGCGTACATTGCCTCGCACTTGGCGGTGTGGATCTGACCAGCCCGGCAGGTAAAATGACGATGCAGGTCATCTCAGCTGTCGCAGAGTTTGAACGTGATTTGCTGATTGAGCGGACTCATGCCGGTATTGCCAGGGCAAAGGCCTCCGGCAAACGTTTTGGCCGTCCTCCTGCGCTTGATGAGGAACAAAAGCAGGCTGTGCTCTTACGGATTGATGAAGGAGCCAGCATCAGTGCTATTGCTCGTGAGTTTGAGACGACCCGGCAGACCATACTCAGGGTTAAAGCAGCGCGCCCATGCGAGGAAGGGATGTAAAACAGTATTCAATACAGAAATGGCAGGCAACCATACTCTGGGAACATTATTAGCCGCGCCATGATTCAGAGAGGACGCGATGATGTCAGAAATTAAAACATATCCTGTCTGCTTTACTGGTCAGGTAAAAACAGTGGTGTGTGATGCTGTATTTCAAAAGGATCAAGCGGACACGTTCAAACACTACATCCGGTTTGCCCGACAAAACAAAGCAACCACCCTTATTACCTGTCAGTGCATCAAGAACGATGAAGGTGAAAAGCGCCGCCGTCTGAAAGCCTGCTATTCATCAACGCATGACAACTATTGGCTGGCCCGCTGGTCTTACAGTGGTTCAGAGCACACACCTGACTGCCGTTTTTATTCGGTATGGGCAGACGAAAAGCAGGGTGCTATTTACACCTCTGACGTGGTTAAGGCACTCTCTCCGGGCTATTTCCGTATCAAGCTACCTACCGGGTTACAAAAAAAAGAGCTTACGGAGCGCGATGCGGTTGAGCCATCAGGCCCTAAAAGCGGAGGAAAACGCAGGCGTCAGCCCGCCATGCGACTCCTCGGACTCCTTCATTTCTTGTGGGAACAGGCAGAAATCAATCACTGGCATCCTAATTTTGACAAGCGTACCCGCGACGACGCTTGGGCCGCATGGCGCCTGAAGCAGATAGCAGAAAAAATCAGCGTGGGTAAAACGTCTCTGAAATCGGTCCTGCTCATAATGGCGCGACCCGGCACGCAGGAGATTAAAAATAACTGGGCAACGATTGATGCCGCCGCTTCATCGAATAAGCGGCTAATCATGATCACTTATCTCAAACCCTGCCCCAACGGGGAGGGAGGCAGCCTGAGCGGCACACTGCCGCTCACTCAGGCCGCTGGCTTTCCGTCTCTTGATGTACCTGTAGATCTTATTGGCCGACTCAACCGAAGCTTTACTCGCGAGCTGGGTGACTGGCGTCGGGGGCAAAAAGTTATGCTGATAGCTGAAACCGAACCACCGGTAAAAAAATTCAGGCAGCGAGACGGCAAACCTGTACCGTATAACACCTGTACCGTCATTGATGCGGCACTGATGACAGTCAGCCCCAGATTTATTCCTCTCGATTCATCCCTGGAAAGCATCATTGAGGAGAAACTCTGGCAGGAAAAGCGTCAGTTCATTAAACCTCTGCGCTATGACGGCGAAGCGGATGTGTTTCCTGACTTTTTGCTTCTGGATGTACCTGGTTCAGACGCCGTACCGCTGGAAGTATTCGGTATGACCACGCCAGACTATCTCGCGCGTAAAGCGAAGAAATTGAAACACTATCAGGATGAGTATGGCCAAGGGAACTGGTGGAGCTGGGACGCACATAAAACTGACGCTTTAAATGAAATTCCAGCGTTTCCTGTTAAGGGCTAAGCGTTAAGAGATCCTCTTGTTCTTTTTTTCATGAAAACATTGGCTTTGTTGAATAAATAAGATTTCTTGCGAACGACCCTGTAGCTGGCTGGATTTTCAGGCAATACGCACGCTTTCTGGCATCCCAGCCTTTGTCATCCTGTTCAACGCACGCACCATGGCCATAGCTTCCGCTACCTGACCATCGTAGTCACGCAGCGTCAGTGAATCTCCCAACAACTGCTTCATTCTGTACATTGCCGTTTCCGCTATCGAGCGACGGTTATATTCCGTTGTCCATTTCCACCGTGCATTGCTTCCGCTCAGCCGCTGATTAGCAACGGCACGGTTGCGGTCTGCGTACTCACCGGGCCAGTAACCTGCTCCTTTTCGGGGAGGAATAAGCGCGCTGATTTTTTTGCGGCGCAGTTCATCGTGACAGAGCCGGGTATCGTAAGCCCCGTCTGCCGCGGCTGCCCTGATTTTTCTGTGAGTCTGCCGGATAAGGCCCGGGAAGGCTTCTGAGTCCGTGACGTTATTCAGCGACAGGTCTGCACAGACAACTTCATGTGTGTTGCTGTCAACAGCAAGATGCAACTTTCGCCAGATACGACGGCGCTCTTTGCCGTGCTTTCTGACTTTCCATTCGCCTTCACCAAAGACCTTCAGCCCGGTGGAATCAATCACCAGGTGTGCGATTTCACCCCGGGTGGACGTTTTGAAACTGACATTAACCGACTTTGCCCGCTTACTGACACTGGTGTAATCCGGGCAGCGCAACGGAACGTTCATCAGGGCAAAAATGGAATCAATAAAACCCTGCGCAGCCCGCAGGGTCAGCCGGAATACGCGTTTAATCACCAGAACGGTGGTGATGGCGAGATCAGAATAGCGCTGGGGCCTTCCTCGTGATGAAGGCGTTGCCGACTCATACCAGGCCTGAATCGCCTCATCATCCAGCCAGAAAGTGAGGGAGCCACGGTTGATGAGAGCTTTGTTGTAGGTGGACCAGTTGGTGATTCTGAACTTTTGCTTTGCCACGGAATGGTCTGTGTTGTCGGGAGGATGCGTGATCTGATCCTTCAACTCAGCAAAAGTTCGATTTATTCAACAAAGCCGAAAACATTACAGAATCACAGATTTTCAGTGACTCTTATAACTCCAATTCACAGTGCAGGACAAAAATGTACCCATTAATAAAGACTAATAGCCGTTACGCTGAACGGGCTGAAGCTATAAGTGAAAAAATGAGAAAATATACGAACGATTCTTTTCTCAACTGTTTATTTTCACACTTCCAAACTTACAGAAAGCATAATAATATAACCATGAATTTTCCGTGGTGCTGTTTTTTGGCTTTGAAATGGAAGTTTTCTGCGGAACAGAAGACCTACGCCTCCGACATGTCTCAAAAAGACTTCACGAAAATAATTAATAAAATATATCAACTTACAGAAGATGCAGTTAAATTTGAAAGTGAAGCGGGAGTAATACTGGAAATGAGGAGAATGATAATAAACCAAACATTCTATCAGACAAGATTGCAAACATTTGCGCTGGCGCTTTCCCGTCAATATAGCTGGTACTGTAAAAGTGACACCCCGTTTTTTAGAGACAACTTTAAGTCACTAACAGGTTTAGAACTTGATAATTATTATAAAATAGCTTTTTTCCTCACATTCTACTTTCAGCTTGATAAAAATAGTGAGTCGAGCCTAGTGAACATCGACAGGATTATCATATTTCTTGTTCCTCTTTTTGGCGTCGATGAAGTGCATGCTTTTTTAAAATTAGTTTCTATTCGGCGCAATGAAATCAAAGATTTCGTACTCCTGCACGCACGAGAAGGCTGGAACGTAGAGGAATACTTTGAGCGGACACCTTTTTTATATAAGCCTTTAATCCTTGAAAAACAAGGTCTTGTTGTGTTATCTAAAACAGTTATGAATGCAGGATTTAGTGCGATAGTTCCTGAATTATTCAATGAAAATCTGAAAGGAAAGTATGGTGAGAAATTTGGAAAGATTGTAGAGAGATATCTTGAAAAGCTCTTAATTGATACATTTAGCACTGTAGTGACTGAAAAAGAGTTGAACAAAATTTATCGAGATAAAAAGAGAACGGGTAAAGTTGTTGATTATTTAATTCAAGAGGATGATGCAAAGGTTTTTATCGATTCTAAGGCTGTTATGCCCCACAGACATTTAAGAGATTCAATTATAGCTAATCAGTTAAAAAACAAACTTAAGGACAATCTTCTTGAAGGTTTGGAAAAAGGTCAGTTTTGCGCCAGCATCATTAATGGCATTGAGAAAAGAAAACCTAACCCTCGTGATTCATTAATCATAATTTTGCAGCAAGATCATTACGTTTCTACAGGTAAGTTCATTTCTTCATTTATCAATAAAGATATATTTAACAAAATAATAAGTGACCTTGGAGATTTACCAATACATGAAGATAGAATTTATTACATAACTATTGATGAATTTGAGAATTTGCTAGAAGCTTGTAGTCATAATAATATTTCAATAACTGAAATCATTGATCGCTGCGTAGAAAACGACCATAATCAGGCTACGCAAAAAATGAATTTTCAAATGCACATAGATGAGTTATTGCCACCAAAGTCAACGATTCATAAAGACTTATTAGCTAATCAT
>NZ_JBQBMA010000003.1:0-188238 GCF_053474785.1 Pantoea sp. PGP6 | reverse complement strand
GCGGAAGATCCGTGAAGTGAACAAGCGAGGGTCGCCGTTACTCGATACAGTGGATACTAGCACTCACTATAGCGGTTAATCTACTCGCCATAGTGGTTTTTTGTCTCGCTACAGTGGTTGGTTTACTCGCTACAGTGGTTAGTGATCCGCTCTCAGAGCAGCGATACCATGGCCTCAGGCCGTATAGGGATCTCTTAGGAACTTATTATGATCTTATGAGGATCTGTTATTGGATCTAACCGGTGGATAAAACGGCTGAATCGCTCTCATTTTGCGGTGGATAAAGAAAATGAACTCTCCGGCCCACTTCCCTGCTCTCAGCTGCGATCCGCTGATGATGCGGTTTATGGCCTGTTTATAGAAATACCGGTTATGCACAGGCAAAAGGGAATTTACTCGCTACAGTGGTTATTGGTCACTCGCCAGCGCGGTTGTTTATCTCGCTACAGTGGTTATTTTACTTGCCACAGTGGTTATTCTTCTCGCTATAGTGGTTATCAACACCTCCTCAGCCCTTATGCTACAAGGCCCTGGCGGTAGCGGGGATCTATTAAGGATCTCAGTTTGATCTATAGAGGATCGAACAATTGGATCTGACCTGTGGATAATGAGGATAAAAAGAGCAAACATACCGGGAAAACAGTGGGAGAACTGGCAAGAAGGTTTGAGGAATAGCCAGGGCGAACGTTAAGAGTGAAAACCGTCCCTAATCTGCCAGAGCAAATCAAAGGAAAATAAAGCACAAATCTGATAAGGCGAGACTGTACTGACGCTGGATAAAACTAACCAGCAAACAGATGCGGAGAAAACAGCTTTGATTAGGTTAAGTTGATACCTTTTACCGTTTCGCAGCAGAGGTGTTAAAAGAAGCATTGTACTATTCGCCCTGACTCACTTCAGGTAACCGTCAAACCTGACGCATGCGTAATGCCATGGTTTGATGCATTAACAGCGGTGTCAGCCATATCGATAACCAGCCCGGTGTTTAGTCAGGCACCAGATTCATGGGTAAGAAGTATTTAACGACATTCAGCGACTCTCTCCTCTGCTCAACTAAACCGTTTTATTCATCCTTCTCAGACAAAATTTTCACCATAGAAATATCAATGTAAGCATTTGATTAAAAATGACTTTTTTTGGATTTTCATGATGAAAACACCGTGAATTTACCCTGAAAATCAGGATTGCGGAGTTCGTTATTATGGGCGCTGTAGGCTTAACAAAGCGATTCTCAGCACAAAACTTGTGCTCAATGCTTACGTTAATCCATCCGGCTATAGCAGTGAGTAAAAACCATCATAAGTAAAACCGTGAAACTTCCCTCTAAACAGTGGCTGAGAAATGAAGGTTTGAGTTCTGAAGGCCATAAGTTCACTGTCGGATGGAACATCCACTCAATGAGGTTGTGAGGTCTCTCTGGCTGGCAATATATATTTGCTGTCAGACCGGCTCGTTTTAAGCAGGTCAATTCCCCCTCCCCTTTGAGTAGGTAGTTCATACGTGAAATGCTGCTGTTGGAAGAGTCAGCTTTTTAATCAGTCAGAAGAGGGGCTTTTCAAGAAATTAGCAAAAACACCGATCAATCAACCTAAACAGTCTGCATATTTCAGTTTGGATCTGGTGCGTGCGTAGTGGTCATTAAGCAGAAACTCGCAGATAGCCCGACAGCAAAAAGAGCGAAGCGATACTCTCTCTACGCTGCAATCAGTACGTTGCCGTTACGAAACAGTACTAAGTCGGTCAAGATGACTGAGCCACAGCATCTTGTTTGAGGAAATCAACAAATGCGCGCAACGGCGCAGACATGAACCGGCTGGGAAAATAGAGCCAGGGGCCTTCGAATGCAGACCACCATTCTGGCAGTACAGCAACAAGCTCGCCAGTTTCGAAATGGGGCTGTAATTAGTTTTCGAAGGTAGCAATTATCCCTCTGCCCTGTCTGGCAAATTCAATAGCGGCAGCGGCACCATTGACGCCAATGATTAAGCGACCGGCAGGATTCACACTCACGATCTTTCCCTGCCATCCAAATTGCAAGGGTATCAGTGCCCCGCTTGAATACTTCAACCGAATACAGTCATGCTCTGCTAAATCAGCCGGATGTGACGGTAAACCCTGCAAAGCCAGATAAGAAGGCGCGGCCGCCAGTGCGAGCGTCTGTGGGCGGGGACCAATCGGTACGGCAATGTTATCTTTTGCCAGCTGCTCGCCATAGCGGATAGCGCAGGAGGAAAGGGTTCATTATGGGGGGCAGAATATCCGTCATCACTGCACCAGTAACATTCAGTTTTAGCACGCCGCGGACTGCTTGCTGCGTACTTGAAACGGCGGTCAGCACCGATCTTAGACGGTAGAAGGCAATAAACCAAGCTGCTTTGCGGCCATCCGGAAACCATTTTCTTTGAATACGATAATGAAGATCGATAGGTCATCCACAGTTGCCGTCTGTTATTGTCCGGATTTACGATCAGCCTATTCACATTACCCTCTATTATCAATCAGCTTAAAAAGGGAGGGCAAATACGGGTCTCTTTCTGCAGAAGAAAGAGCACCCAAGCCGAATAAATCAGAGTCTGTATGAAAGATAAAATTGTTCTTATTACCGGAGCCAACAAAAGTATCGGCTTTGAAACGGCCCGACAGCTTGGCCTGCGTGGTTACCGCATCTGGCTGGCATGTCGTGATAAAGCGCGGGGCCAGGCTGCGCTGGCAAAACTGGTCGCGGAAGGTATCGAAACCCGGATAGTGGTGATGGATGTGACGCAGTTGTCGAGCGTTCAGGCGGCTGCGCAATACATGTTTAAAGAAGAAGGGCAGCTGGATATTCTGATTAATAATGCCGGTATCTCAGGCTTTCTGGGCACTCACCCCAGCGAGCAAAGTATCGATGAGGTTATGGCGGTATATGATACCAATGTGTTTGGTGCCATAAGAGTAACCCAGGGTTTTCTGCCGCTGCTGAAAGCCGCAGTCAGCGCTAAAATTATTATGGTCAGTAGCGGACTGGGCTCACTGGAATGGGTCTCCGACCCTAACCATCCCTATTTTAAGGTCAATGAACTGGGCTATAACAGCTCTAAAACTGCACTTAACGCGGTGACCCTCGCCTTTGCCAAACAGCTAAAGGATCAGGGCATCAGCGTAAATGCCGTCGACCCTGGCTATACCGCCACGGATTTCAATGAACATAGTGGTTATCGGAGCGTCACTGAAGCTGCTGCCGGCATTGTCTGGCTGGCAGAACAGAGTCCGGCGGAAATTACCGGCGGATTCTACTTCGATCAACATCGGGCACCCTGGTAGAGGCCGGCTGAAAGCAGATACAACCAGGATGATGAGCGGGTCTGCATCTCAGCGGCGGTAATATTCTGGCGAAGTTTACGCCTCAACATCTCATTGCCGCGCCTGCTGATTCGTCCACTTTTGTTCTCTACCCGGCGCTAACCACGTTCTTTCGGTCCAGATGATACAACGTATAAAAAGCGAGAAAGGAAGAACAGGAAACCGGGCAAAAAGGCAGGTGAGCAATCTGTCTTGTCATTATAATTTTGCGACCGCTCTCCTCACGGAAATGGCTTAATCGCCATGACGCGTTGTTACCGCCGGTAAAGGAACATCTCAACAGGCTAAACTATCCTGTTACTATTTATGCGCGGTTTAACCGTGGATATGAGAGATTTACCGTCACTGATGCCATTAAAAGCCTCGCCGGTGCTCTCCTGATCTTTACTCTATCTTCCGACTTGTGCTGACCGTTTCTTTCCCGAAATCTCACCAGGGAAGTTTACGTGTAAGATACTGAAATAAATGATTATTTTTTAGATTTTCACGATGAAAACACCATTTTTCACCCGCCACTTTGACCAGGATCCTGTCCTGTTATTACGCTGTATGCTGGCTGCGGTTCCTGCCCAGACAAATGAGATCGCAGAAGTTTTTAATAACAGCACCAACGAAGATTCGTCTGCCGCTTATCCCTGCCTGAGTTCGGCTACCGTGTATTAGCCAGGCTTCCCCGCTACTCCCTGCTGTAGTCACCCGATCTGGATGATAAGCCGGTTACGCTGGCTGGCTCTGCCGGAGCATTCCATCCGATAGTAAAAAATCCAGGTTTTTGGCATTTTTCTAAAAAATTGGCAGATAGCCGCTTTTTGTGTAGTATGCAAAAAACATTAATGCAGAGGGGCTTATGAAGCGTGACTATGGTGGTGTGCTGGAGATGGCAACGCGTGCCAACTCCATGTTGCACGGGCTGAGCAATCACATTGAGCAGCAGCGTCAGGAATTTAACCAGACCGGTTTTTATCAGACTTTCTCACGCAATGCCGTCGCTAATATGCCATTGCTGAGTAAGCATGCCGTGGTTGCTGCCATCAGTGACATGGAAGAAGCCGGCTATCAGTTTGGCAAGAAGCAAACCGGTAGCACCTCGCAATATGCATTAACCATCCAGAATGTGGTCGATATTTATCAGCATCGCAAGGTGCCAAAATACCGCGACAAGCACGAAGGCCCGTTTGTGATTTTTGTGGTCAGCCTCAAAGGTGGCGTCTCCAAAACGGTCAGCACCGTAACGCTGGCCCACGGTATGCGCGCCCATCCTTCGATGCTGCACAATGACCTGCGTATTCTGGTTATCGACCTCGACCCGCAGGCATCCAGCACCATGTTTCTCAGCCACACCAACAGTGTCGGCTCTGTGCTGGAAACCGCCGCTCAGGCGATGCTGAACGATCTGGACGCTGACCAGCTGCGTGAGCAGTTTATCAAACCGACGGTGATGCCTGGCGTGGATGTCATTCCCGCCTCGATTGATGACGGTTTTGTCGCCAGTGACTGGGAAGAACTGGTCGCCCAGCATCTGCCTGGCGTTGCACCTTCTGAAGTTCTGCGCCGTAACGTCATCGATCGTCTGGCAGGCGATTACGACTTCATCTTCCTCGATACCGGCCCGCATCTTGATTCCTTTATGCTGAATGCGATTGCTGCCAGTGATGTGCTGCTGACGCCAACGCCGCCAGCGCAGGTTGATTTCCATTCAACCATGAAGTACCTGACGCGTCTGCCAGAGATGCTGGAGCGGATCGAAGCGGAAGGGGTTGAGCCACGTCTGAAGGCGAATATTGGCTTCATGTCAAAAATGACCTCCAAGCACGACCATCTCACGTCACAAAGTTATGCCCGCGAAGTGTTTACCAAATCGATGCTCGATTGTGGCCTGCCGCGACTGGATGGCTTTGAACGCTGCGGCGAATCGTTTGATACGGTGATCAGCGCGAACCCGTCATCCTATCCCGGCAGCGCTGATGCGTTACGCAAAGCTAAATATGAAGCGGAACAGTTCTCAAGGGCTGTATTCGATCGCATTGAATATATCAGGAGCACCCTGTGAGCAAACCCATCCAGCGCATTGGCCGCAAATTCGGTGATTCCGCCATTGCCAGCATGATCGACAGCAGCAGCCAGTCGCGCACCTTTACCCTGAAGTCAGGTATGAAGGCGACCTTTGTGCGGCAATTGATTCCGCATGATGACATCGAAGCAAAGACCTATGTCGACCCGAAGATCAACGGTCGCGATCAGAGCACGCTGACGGCGGAGTCGCTCAAAGAGATCACCCGCACCATTACCCTGCAACAGTTCTTCCCGGCCATCGGGCGCATCACCGCTGACCGGATCGAAATCATGGATGGCTCCCGTCGCCGTGCAGCCTGTATTCTCTCTGGCGCCAGTCTGGAAGTGCTGGTCACGGCGGATGAACTGAGCATCAGTGATGCTCGTCAGCTGGCCGCCGATATTCAGACTGCCCGCGAACATAACCTGCGTGAGCTGGGACTGCGTTTTATGCTGATGAACGAGCAGGGCATGAGTAAGTCGGAGATTGCCAAAGCGGAAGGGATCTCGAATGCCAAAGTGACGCGTGCTTTCCAGGCTGCTTCAGTTCCGGCTGAGTTTATCGAACTTTTCCCGGTGGTGGCTGAACTGACGCTGCAGGATTATCAGCTGCTGCTTGATGTGTGGGAAGAAGCCAAAGCCGAAGCGGTCGCGGTCGATGACCTGGTCAGTCAGATTCAGGATAAACTGACCCGTGATACGATGCCGGCACAGCTCAACGCCGACGAAAAAAAATCGGCCATTCTCGACTGCTTCAAAACCGCCAGGAAGCAGCTTAAAACGCCGCCGCCAGCCAGCAGGACGGTGACGGAAAAACTGGCGAC
This sequence comes from Pantoea sp. PGP6, assembly GCF_053474785.1. Classification (NCBI taxonomy): domain Bacteria; kingdom Pseudomonadati; phylum Pseudomonadota; class Gammaproteobacteria; order Enterobacterales; family Erwiniaceae; genus Pantoea; species Pantoea sp. PGP6. The sequence goes on along the minus strand of NZ_JBQBMA010000003.1, from coordinate 182,020 downwards.
CTTCAGCACCGCCAATACCTATGCGCGCCGTAAAACCAACGACGAGAAGCGGACCGTGCAGTATGAATTCAGCCGCCTGCCAAAAGAGATCACCGAGAAGATTGATGCTTCGATTAAACAGATTTTGTCATCGATGAAGCAGAACAATTCCTGATGATCGTTAAAACCGGCCTGCCGCCGGTTTTTTTATCCTGGCCGGTCAGATCACTTTCTTCACTATTTATCACTCCCGCTCGAAAACTCGCTGCATTGCTGACCCACCCGGCGTTACAGGGAGGTTAAAGACCGCCATCCTTCCCATTATTCCGGCGTTACATCTCCCATTACTGCAATTTGATTGTTGAATCCTGACGTATTTGCGGTTATAGCTAAAACGGTTTAGCTTACTCATCTACTTTAAGGAATTTCTATGTCAGTACGCGTGTGGTGTCTGGGTGATGCGGTAGTCGATCTGTTGCCAGAAGAGCCGGGACGTTTAATGCAGTGTCCGGGCGGCGCACCGGCCAATGTGGCGGTGGGTGTGGCGCGCCTGCAGGGGAAGAGTGCGTTTATCGGCAGGGTAGGGGCCGACCCGTTTGGCGACTTTATGCGCCAGACGCTGATTGATGAGCAGGTAGAAACCTCCTTCCTTAAATCCGACCCTGCTCATCGCACCTCAACCGTGGTGGTCGGACTGGATAACACCGGCGAGCGGTCGTTCACCTTTATGGTACGTCCCAGCGCCGATCTGTTTCTTGAGACAACCGATCTGCCGCAGTTCAGCGCCGGGGAATGGTTGCACTGCTGTTCAATCGCGCTGTCAGCCGAACCTTCACGGACAGCCACGCTTACCGCAATGCAACGTATACGCGCCGCAGGCGGATTCGTCAGTTTCGACCTGAACCTGCGTGATGATCTGTGGCCTGACCCGACACAGCTGCATGCGGTTGTGCATCAGGCGCTGGCCTGTGCTGATGTGGTGAAGCTGTCAGAAGAGGAACTTCAGTTCCTCCATTCTGCCGCAGATCCTGCCGACAGCATGCAACAGCTGGCTGAACGTTTTGCCATTAAGCTGCTGCTGGTTACGCAGGGCAGGGCGGGCGTGATGGCTTATCACCAGGGGCAGATTTATCACTACCCCACTACGCCGGTGGCCAGCATTGACACCACCGGTGCCGGTGATGCCTTTGTCGCCGGACTGTTGTGGCAGCTGGCGCAGTCGGGTCTGCCCGCCGATGAGCCACAGTTAGCCGTCAGTCTTGCCAGCGCCCAGCGTTGTGGCGCACTGGCAACCACGGCTAAAGGGGCAATGACGGCACTACCCTGGCTGCATCAACTCAGCGACCCGACAGGCTGATTTTCCGGGCTGTTATCACTGGTTTTGCGAGCCATCTCACATTCACTAAACCGGTTTAGCAATTTTCATTGCGCGATGAAATTACCCATGATTATGATTCGCGCCTAAACCGGTTTAGCAAAAAAAGTTTGTGATGATAGCCCTTCCTCAGAGACGCAAAACAATGAAAAAAAGCACGATTGCATTAGCCCTGGCAACCCTGTTCGTTGCTGTGCCGGTCCGGGCAGAGCCGGGCCTCAGCACGATTGAAGCCCGGCTTGCCGCACTTGAACACCGTCTGCAGGTCGCGGAGCAACGCGCAAGCGCGGCTGAAATCCGGGCCGAAGCGGCTGAGAAGCAGGCACAACAGCTGGCAACCGTCCAGCAGCAGACCCCGCCAGCTCCCACTGACGTTGCGCAACGTAGCGCTAAACCGGAACCGAAACCTTCCGCCGATGCGGGCGGATTTGAATTTCACGGCTACGCCCGCTCCGGCCTGCTGATGAACAGCTCGGCAGCGAAAACCCAGGGCGGACCGACGCTGACCCCTGCCGGCGAAACCGGCGGCCACGTCGGGCGTCTCGGTAATGAGCCTGACACCTATGTCGAACTGAATCTGGAACATAAACAGACGCTGACCAACGGTGCCACCACCCGCTTTAAAGCGATGCTGGCCGACGGTCAGCGCACCTACAACGACTGGACGGCTGACAGCAGCGATCTCAACCTGCGGCAGGCATTTGTCGAAATCGGCCAGCTGCCGACCTTCGACGGTGCCTTTAAAGACAGCACCGTCTGGGCCGGTAAACGCTTTGATCGTGACAACTTCGATATTCACTGGATCGACTCCGATGTGGTGTTCCTCGCCGGAACCGGTGCCGGCTTTTACGACATCAGGTGGGGTGATCGGGTGCGCAGCAACCTCTCGGTGTATGGACGGACCTTTGATGATATCGAAAACAACGAAAACAGCGCGCAAAACTACATCCTGTCACTCAACAACTTTGTCGGCCCGGTTCAGCTGATGATGAGCGGCATGCGGGCCAGAGATAATGATGATCGCGAGGATATTGACGGAAATAAGATCAAAAGCGATGCGGCGAACACCGGCGTACATGCGTTGCTCGGACTGCATAACGACAGCTTCTATGGCCTGACCGACGGCTCGGCGAAAACGGCGCTGCTGTATGGCCACGGTCTGGGTGCAGAGGTGAAATCTGTTGGTTCAGATGGCGCGCTGCTGCCGCAGGCAGATAGCTGGCGTCTGGCCAGCTATGGCATCACGGCGCTGGGAGACGGCTGGCATATTGCCCCGGCGCTGCTGGCTCAGCATAGCCAGGATCGCTATGTCAAAGGCGACAGTTACGACTGGGCGACCGTTAACCTGCGGCTGATTCAGGAGATGACTCAAAATTTTGAGATGCAGTATGAAGGCTCTTATCAGTACATGGACCTGCGCCCGGAAGGGTACAGAAACCGCAATGCCGTCAGCGGCAGCTTCACCAAACTCACCGTCGCACCCACCCTGAAAGCCGGAGACGTAGGCGACTTCCTGAAACGTCCGGAAATCCGCTTGTTCGCCAGCTGGATGAACTGGGATCACCGGCTGGATAACTATGCCAGTGATGATGCCTTTGGCAGTAAGGGTTTTGAGGCCGGAGGGGAATGGAACTTTGGCGTTCAGATGGAAACCTGGTTCTGACCAGACAGCCCCAGCCTGCAGGGGCTGGGCAACCGCACCAATAAAAATGAAACCAGAAGATAGAGGTTAATATGGATTATGCAAAAATTTCCCGCGCGCTACTGCCCTTGCTGGGCGGCAGGGAGAACATCGCCAGCGCGGCGCATTGCGCTACGCGCCTGCGGCTGGTGCTGGCGGACGACAGCCAGGCAGACACCGCGGCGATTGGCCGGATCGAGGGCGTAAAAGGCTGCTTCCGCAACGCCGGGCAGCTGCAGGTGATTTTTGGCACCGGTGTGGTTAACAAGGTCTATGCCGCATTTATTGCTGAAGCGGGGATTAGCGAGTCGAGCAAATCTGAAGCGGCGGATATCGCGGCGCGCAAGCTTAATCCGTTCCAGCGTATCGCCCGTCTGCTGTCGAATATCTTTGTGCCGATTATCCCGGCCATCGTGGCATCCGGCCTGCTGATGGGGCTGCTGGGCATGGTGAAAACCTACGGCTGGGTCAATCCGGATAACGCACTCTACATCATGCTGGATATGTGCAGTTCCGCCGCCTTCATTATCCTGCCGATCCTGATCGGCTTTACCGCTGCTCGTGAGTTTGGCGGCAATCCGTTTCTTGGCGCAACCCTTGGCGGCATTCTGACCCACCCGGCACTGACTAACGCCTGGGGCGTGGCTTCGGGCTTCCATACCATGAATTTTTTCGGTATCGAAGTGGCGATGATCGGTTACCAGGGCACGGTGTTTCCGGTGCTGCTGGCGGTGTGGTTTATGAGCGTACTGGAGAAGCAGCTGCGCCGGATTATTCCTGATGCACTGGATTTGATCCTGACGCCGTTCCTGACGGTGATCATCTCTGGTTTTATCGCGCTGCTGATCATCGGACCGGCTGGTCGTATGCTGGGGGACGGCATCTCTCTGGTGCTCAGCACCCTGATAGCCCACGCGGGCTGGCTGGCGGGGCTGGTGTTTGGCGGGCTCTATTCGGTGATCGTGATTACCGGGGTACACCACAGTTTCCATGCGATTGAAGCCGGACTGCTGGGAAATCCCGCCATTGGCGTTAATTTCCTGTTGCCGATCTGGGCGATGGCCAACGTGGCTCAGGGCGGTGCCTGCCTGGCGGTGTGGTTTAAAACTAAAGATGTGAAGATAAAAGCGATTAGCTTGCCCTCGGCATTCTCAGCGCTGCTGGGGATCACGGAAGCGGCAATCTTTGGTATTAATCTGCGCTTCATGAAGCCCTTTATAGCCGGCCTGATCGGTGGCGCGCTGGGCGGTGCCTGGGTGGTTTCCGTGCATGTCTATATGACAGCCGTCGGGCTGACGGGGCTGCCAGGCATGGCAATCGTCAAGGCGGGTTCCTTGTTCAATTATGGCATCGGCGTGGCGATCGCATTCACCACGGCGTTCGTGGTCTCTTACCTGCTTAAATACAATACGGATGCTGAATAATGGCTTCATCGACACTTTTGCCGGCTATCCTGCAGGCGGTGATGCAGAAGATGCCTGCTGCGCTTAACGACCATCATTATCCCGGCTGGCATCTGGCGCCGGTTACCGGACTGCTTAACGACCCGAATGGATTTATCCATTTTGACGGTCATTATCATCTGTTTTATCAGTGGAATGCGCTGGGGTGCGAGCATAAACATAAATGCTGGGGACACTGGCGCTCTGCCGATCTGCTGCACTGGCAACATCAGCCGATTGCGCTGATGCCGGATGAAGCGTATGACCGTAGCGGCTGTTACTCCGGCAGTGCGGTCGATGACGATGGCGTTCTGACGCTGATTTACACCGGCAACGTGAAATTTGACGACGACACACGCACTGCGTGGCAGTGCCTGGCTCAGCAAAATAGCGCAGCAGGATTTGATAAGCTCGGGCCGGTTATTGCTTTGCCAGAGGGCTACACCGGACATGTCCGCGATCCGAAAGTCTGGCGACAGGGTAACCACTGGTACATGGTGCTGGGCGCTCAGGATCGGCAGTTGCAGGGTAAAGTGCTGCTGCTGCGGGCGGAAAATCTGCAGCAGTGGCAACTGCTCGGCGAGATAGCGGGCAGCGGGCTGGGCGGTCTCGGGCCGGCGGGTTACATGTGGGAATGCCCGGATATGTTTACTCTCGGCGACAGCACTTACCTGATCTGCTGCCCGCAGGGCGTGGCGCGCGAGGAAAAACGCTTTCTCAACAGTCACCCGAGCGCCTGGCTGAGCGGCACGCTCGATGATCAGACGCCGGCCTATCGCCACGGCCCGCTGCACGAACTGGACGCCGGCTTCGAGTTTTACGCGCCGCAGACCACGCTGACCGCTGACGGGCGGCGGTTGCTGGTGGGATGGATGGGCACGCCCGATGGGGAAGAGATGGCCCAGCCCACCGTTGCTCATCACTGGATCCACCAGATGACCTGCCTGCGTGAACTCAGTTCCCGGGATGGCAAGCTCTGTCAGCAACCGATCGCCGAGCTGCAGGCGCTGCGCGAAGCCGGAAAGGTTTATCAGGGACGTGCTGATGACGCGCCGCCGATCGATGCGCAGCGGCTGGAACTGCTGCTGGAAAGCCAGGGCGGAATCGAACTCAATTTTGCCGACACGCTGATCGTGACGTGGCAGCAGGATGCACTGCAGCTGGCGCGTCGCAGTCTGGTCACGGGTGAATGGCACTACCGCTACTGGACGGGCGCCGCCAGCCGGTTACAGATCCTGTGCGATCACTCCAGCGTTGAGATTTTCATCAATGATGGCGAAGGGGTGATGAGCAGCCGTTATTTTCCGACGCAGCCGGCGTGGTTAACCCTGCGTGGCCGCGCAGAACTGCAGGCTCACTACTGGTCGTTACGTCGCTGCATGGTAGAATAAGCGCTTGTTTCCTTAGACGATGCCTTGCCGTGAGAAAAACGAAACGCGTTACCATCAGTGACATTGCCACGCTGGCGGGGGTGAGTAAAGCCACCGCCAGCCTGGTGCTCAACGGCCGCGGAGAAGAACTGCGGGTCGCGAAGGAGACGCGTGAACGGGTGCTGGCGCTTGCCCGACAGCATCACTATCAGCCCAGCATTCATGCCCGGATGCTGCACGATGCCCGCAGCCATACGCTGGGACTGGTGGTGCCGGAAATCACCAACCATGGCTTCGCTGCGTTTTCTCATGCGCTGGAAAATCTGTGCCGCGCCGCAGGATTGCAGCTGCTGATCTCCTGTACCGACGAAAATGCCGGGCAGGAAATGGCGGTGGTCAATAACCTGGTATCGCGCCAGGTCGACGGGTTGATTGTCGCGTCCAGCATGTTAAGCGACAGTGCTTACGTCACCCTTAGCGAGCAGTTGCCGGTGCTGCTGTTTGACCGTCGCATCAGTGACACGCGCTTACCCTGGGTGATCACCGATGCCATCACGCCCACCGCCGATCTGGTTGAAAGGCTGGCGCGCGCCAGTCCGGATGAGATCTACTTTCTTGGCGGTCAGCCCGATCTGTCACCAACCCAGGATCGCCTGGCGGGTTTCAGCCAGGGACTCACGCGTGCTGGCGTTACGCTGCGTCCGGAATGGATTATTCAGGGTAACTATCACCCGGCCAGCGGTTATGAGATGTTTGCCGCCCTGTGCGAACGGCTGGGGCGGCCGCCGAAAGCGCTGTTTACCGCCGCCTGCGGCCTGCTGGAGGGCGTTCTGCGCTATATGAGCGAGCACCGCTTGCTGACCAGCGACATCCGCATTGCCAGTTTTGACGATCACTACCTGTATGATTCCCTCTCCATCCCCATCGACACGGTCGAGCAAAACGTGCCGCAGCTGGCGCAGGCCTGCTTCGCGATCCTGACCAGCCTGATCCGCGGCGATGAGCCAGTAAACAGCCAGCTGGTACTGCCTGCGACGCTTCGTCTGCGCTGTTAACGCCGCCGCAGGTTAACCGATGCCAGCAACGCGACTCCCGCTGGCAGAGGCAACTATCGATTGGCGTCGTGCGGCTTAATGCGCTGAATCAGCGGCCGGATTAATGTTACTGGCTGCGCCGGATGCTGGCGAGCGACGTGAGCAGGCTATTTTTATCGCCTTCGCTCAGGTTGGCCGCCGTGAGTTGCGAGGCCAGCCATGCCCGTTCGGCGTGCGGAAAGCCGCCAGCCAACAGCTGCTGGCCGATCGCGTTGAGCAATTGGCTATCCAGCCGTTGTATCTGTTGCCGGGTATCAGCCAGATCCCTGACGGCGGCGTTATCCGGGACTGATAGCCAGTCCGCCCGATAACGATATTGAATCGCCTTACTGGCATTCATCAGGGCATGAACAAACGGTTCCACCGAATGGGGTTCCAGTCCGGCTTGCTCAGCGTTTTTCAGCATGCTTTGCATCACCTGCTGTTCCCGCGGCAAATCCTCGATCGGGAGATGATGCTGTGCTTTGTAGCCAGCCACCTCTTTCATCACCTGCATCCGTTCATTTAATGCAGTGGAAAGCGTGCCGAGCGCAACGGAAGAGACCGGCCCGGCAAAAACGTTACAGCACACAAACAGTGAAGAGAAAAGAATCGTCGTAAAATGCGTCATTTGCCCGCTCCGTTAATCAAAACTGGCGCTAATTTAGTCATGAAAAAATCGCCAAAGGTAATTATTTTGTTTTCAAAGTATGAATTGCACACGGTGTCAGTGCGCTAGCGCAGGTGATTAATTCTGATGGGTTTTGCGTCTTTTAACGTCACACAATCTTCATGTTGCTATGCCACGCTGACAGGTTTATCCCGCCGCAGCCGGTGTTGCTCAACAGCCGGTATTAATGATGTTGCCGCCAGCGTAGCTCCAGTTATTGTCAGACAGGGATGCGCTAAGCGAAGGGCGACAGGGCAGGGTGAAGAAGGTTGTTACGGCCGGGTGCAGTAAAGCCATTGCCCGCTAATAGGCCGCCAGTGGAGCCTGATGTTGCGATCCGGATCGGTCAGCATCAGGCTGCCAGTGATGTGCTGAGGATGATGGCTACGCCGCCGATCGTGGCGGCGCAGTCAGTCAGGGGACGAAGATAGCGCGGACGCAACCATCTTCTTTGTGTTTGAACATCTCGTAACCCCGCGGTGCCTGTTCCAGCGGGAAGCGATGCGTCGCCATAAAAGCCGGGTTCAGTTCATTGCGGGCCACGTGTTCCAGCAGGCGGTGCATATAACGTTGTCCATGCTGCTGAGCGGTACGGATTGTCAGGCTCTTGTTGATCATCAGGCCTAAAGGAAACTTATCCATCACCCCGTAAACGCCGAGAATGGCAATGTTGCCGCCTTTACGGCAGACGTAGAGTGCCTGACGCAGTGCCGCGCCAACATCGGTTTCAAGATGCAGCATCTGTTTGGTTTTATCGTAAACCTGGCTCAATCCTTCGCCCCGGGCTTCCATACCGACCGCATCAATGCAGCTGTCCGGGCCACGTCCACCGGTTAATTCCAGTAACGCTTCGTTGATATCCACCTGGGTGTAATCCAGCGTCAGGCTGCCGGCATAATCGCGCGCCATTGCCAGCCGTTCCGGATAGCGATCGATGCCAATCACCTGATGAGCGCCCATCAGCCATGCACTTTGCTGCGCCATCAGACCGACACCGCCACAGCCCCATACCACCACCGTGTCGCCAGGGTGGATATTACAAAAATCGGCACCCATGTAACCGGTCGGGGCAGCATCAGAGAGAAACAGCGCCTGTTCATCGGTCACGCCCTCGGGCACCACGAAGCAATCATTGTCGGCAAACGGCACGCGCACATATTCTGCATGCGATCCGGCATAGCCGCCAAAGGCGTGGCTGTAGGCGTAAATACCGCCGGTCGGATGACCGAGTACGGCTTCTCCTTTCTCCCATTGCGGATTGGTGTTGTCACAACAGGAAGGTAAATGATGCTGGCAATACCAGCAGGAACCACAGGAGATAAATGAGGGCACTACCACCCGATCGCCGCGGCGAATATTTTTTACGGCGCTGCCGACTTCGACCACTTCACCCATGAATTCATGACCGAGGATGTCACCTTCGCGCATACTCGGGATCAGGCCATCAATTACGTGCAGATCGGAGCCGCAGGTGGTGGTCAGCCTGACGCGAACAATCGCATCATGAGGATTTATCAGGCCCGGATCGGCCACGGTCTCAACGCTCAAATCGTTAACGCCATTCCAGCATAGTGCGCGCATTTATTTCTCCTTATCCTGACGTTCGGCGTGGCGGCCAGCAGGCTGACCATCCAGCGTGGCGATCTCTCCGGTCTCGGCGAGGCTTTTAAAGCGATGCAGCGCTTTGCTGGCCACCTCTTTCGGCAACAGATCAAACACTTTGGTCACCTTTTTCCCCAGCGCGCCGCCCGGCGGGATGAAGCGCAGAGTGAGCGCCAGTTCAGTGCCCCATTCGCCGGGCGCCGGGCGCAGCAGAAGTTCGCCTTCGTTAGGGATGTCGGCACCCTCCAGCGATCGCCAGGCAATAATTTCGCCCGGCTGGGCTTCGACAATCCGGCTCTCCCAGGCGTAGTGTTTACCCAGCGGGCCTTCGATCTGCCAGTGCGCATCGCTTTTATTGACCGGCGTCACCGTGGCAAAGTGGCTCATAATACGCGGCAGAGTATCCGGCTCCAGCCACAGGGAAAAAAGCTCGGTCGCCGGACGACCGACGGTTATCCAGCGCCGGAGCGTAAGCGTATTATCGCTGGCGGTTGTTTGAGGTTTTTTGGCCAAAAGGTCCTCCGATAGCAGGCTCAGTCGAACGGAAATCACTGAAAATGAGTTAAGAACAGCCTGCGGAATTTTGCGAGCGAAGCCGTAGCGTTGCGGTACGGCAGGTCTGGCCGCAGGTTATGTATCGGACAGCGCGGTGCGGGGCGCAGGAAAACCCCGTTGCGGACGGCGGGATTATGTATAATGCCTGCAGCAAAGAGGCATCTGTTTTAGCAGCAAATAGAGGTAGATATGTCTGCATCTGAAACTTCTACCGGTGGTAAAAGTGTGGTTGAGTTGGTGCTGAGTTTAGAAAATCAGGTGGCAGGTTACCCGCAGGCAAACTGGCACATCGGTCTGAAAAGCAAAACCAAAATGGCGCTGGAAAAGATTAACCGCGCGTTTGATGCAAAACGTATCAGTGCAGAAGAGAGTCTGAATCTGAAACAGCGGGTTTATAGCGTGCAGGATAAATTAATTGAGCTGGCGCTATGGTAAGGCAGTGCATTTAGCCGTCAGCGGCCATCACCCGCTGACCTGCACTTAAGTCGGCCGGTGTGAAAAACTGATACTTCAGTACGCAACGCCGCTGGGCATTTTCTGCACTTTTCAGCGAAGGCGTATTGCCGGGAAGGATAGTGCCGGTCAGCAGCACGCTGTCGCCGTAACGCTGATCGAGCTGCTGCAACAGCATCTGCTGGGCTCGCGCTGCCAGTCCGCGGCCGCGGTATTCGGGCAAAATCACCTCATCCAGAATCTGAATCGCCTCAATGAACCCCACGCGGCGCATCGCGCAAATGATCAAGCCGGCCAGCTGACCCTGACTGACAATCAGCGAGACGTTGCCCTGGGCGATATCCTCACGCAGTTCCCGTTTATCGGTTGCCAGCAGCAGATGTCTGAGCTGCGGCAGGGCACGCCAGCTGGCACGATAGGCGCGATTGATAGTGGTCAGACAGACCGGATAATCCTCTCTGGTGGCGGTCACCAGCGAAACATCCTGCCCGGTCGGGGCGGAAAGCGAGTCCGGGCGGCCAAGAAAGATCAGTTGATCGGTGAAGCCGATCGCAGGATGGTCGGCGGGCAGCAGCACGCGCAGCGTTTGCGGGTTCAGCGCCTGCCACGCCTGCATAATGGCGCAGGCAACCTGCTGGTTAATCGGTCCATCCAGCGCGACGACATCGATAAACGGCTGGGCCAGATCGCCGCCGAGATAGCGGGGACCGGTGAGATAACGCTGACCGTCAATGTGGAGTTCACGTTGCAGAAAATAACGCTGTGGCAACCCGGTTTCACGCCAGGGAAAGGCGGCAGAGAAACGGGCATCACGACACCATGCCTGCTGCTGCGTCAGCCACTTAATCAGCCAGCCCCTGAGCCGGTGCGGTGAAACCGGCAGGCTCTGGTAGCGCGACACCATATAATCCAGCATACCCTTTCCACCTTGTTGCCCGTCTCAGGTTCAGCATCGGGGCTGAATGAACGTAACGGCTTAGCGCCGGCTCTGGTACTCCTCTTTCAGCAGACCGAACAGCCAGTCATCCTGCCATTTACCGTTCAGAAAAAAGTTCTGCCTTAAGGTGCCTTCCTGCGCGAAGCCGGCGGAGATTAACGCTTTCCGTGAGGCGATATTCCCAGCGGTAACGGTCGCCACCAGCTTGCGGTACGCCAGTTGGTCAAAACAAAACCCGATCACCGCATTCAGTGACTCGCGACCGTAACCATTGCCGTGAAAGTCAGCGGCGAGAATAAAACCAAACTCGGCAATGCCGTTACCCCGATCGATAAATCCGCTGAATCCTGTCGGCAATCCTGAGGTTTTTTCTTCCATCACCAGGCAAAGCCAGTGATCACATCCTTTATGCCAGGCGGGCAAGCGAACGTCAAACGAGTGGGTTCTGATTTCGTCGGCAGAGCGTGGATCAGAGATATATTTCATCACCGATTGATCCTGACTGACCGCCAGATAAAACGGCCAGTCCTGCTGACTCAACGGCCGGTAACGCAGCCGCGCAGAGGTGATCACATCAGGTTGCATTATGCTACTCCTTGCAGGCCGAGCTTCAGGGCGAAAGTTGATGCCAGCAAGCTAACACAGCCGCCGGAGAAGCGGGAGTCAAACTCGCCAGCCAGCCGTGCACCGCTGAAGACGGCGGTTGTGGTATCGCTTCCATTTATACCGGGATTCTTACGATGAGCTGCGTGGTTCGCATCGGTTGAAATTTTTTAGTTAACACATTTCTAATGTAATTGGCTGATATATAAGAATTATTAGAGATTTGTTTACACTCTGCCACGAAAAGGCAATGTAAATGGCATGTGATAGCGTTTACACTTGCACTGATGTTTCTTTACATTTCCCGCTTTTTATCAAGGTTAAACACATGTCACGGGTATCCCGAACACTCAATTTGTTAACGCTGCTGTTCTCTGTCGCCTGCTCTGCCTGGCTGCTGATCGGCGGCGTCTGGTTGCTATCGCTGGGCGGTAGCGCGTATTACCTGATCAGCGGCCTGGCCATGGCGGGCTTTAGCGTGCTGCTGTGGCGCAGAAAACGCAGTGCGCTCTATCTCTACGCCGCGATTCTGATCGCCAGTGCGCTGTGGGCGTGGCAGGAAGCAGGCAGCGACTACTGGACGCTGGTGCCGCGACTCGACGTCTGGGTACTGCTGGGGATCTGGCTGATTTTGCCTTTCAGCTATCGTCAGTTTAGCCCGGCCGGTAAAAAACCGCTGGCGGCGATGGTTATCGCCTTACTGGCTAACGGAGCGCTGCTGGTGGGCTCATCACTGCACGATCCGCAGGAGATAAACGGCGAACTGCCGCTGACCGATGTTGCGCCAGCCGCTTCATCGGTACCGGCGGAAGACTGGACCGCCTACGGCCGGACGCAGGAAGGCGTGCGTTACTCGCCGCTGAAGCAGATCAATGAGCGCAACGTGCAGAACCTGCAGGTGGCCTGGCAATATCACACCGGCGATGTCAAAACCGCGAACGATCCGGGTGAGATTACCAATGAAGTGACGCCGCTCAAGGCGGGCAACATGCTCTATCTCTGCACGCCACACCAGATTCTGCTGGCGCTGGACGCGGTGAGTGGCAAAGAGAAATGGCGCTTTGATCCGAAGCTCAAATCCGATCCGTCATTCCAGCACATCACCTGTCGTGGCGTGTCCTATCACGAAATGCCGGCGGCACAGCAGAGTAGCGCTTCACAGCCTGCCCACTGCGCGCGTCGTATCTTCCTGCCGGTGGACGACGGTCGTCTGATTGCGCTGGATGCCACCTCTGGTGAGCGTTGCGAGAACTTCGCCAGCCACGGTGAGCTGAATCTGCAACATCAGCAGCCAAATGCCTATCCGGGAGGTTATGAGCCGACGTCACCACCGATTGTCACCGACAAAGTGATCATCGTGGCGGGCTCGGTCACCGATAACCTGTCAACCCGTGAACCGTCTGGCGTGATCCGCGGTTTTGATATCGACAGCGGTAAGCTGGTGTGGGCGTTTGATCCTGGCGCGAAAGATCCGAATGCGCTGCCTGCAGAAGGGGAGACCTTCAGCGCCAACTCACCTAACTCCTGGGCACCGGCGGCGTATGATGCTCAGCGTGACATCATCTATCTGCCAATGGGCGTCTCGACGCCGGATATCTGGGGTGGTCATCGCACGCCGGAACAGGAGCGTTATGCCAGCGGCCTGCTGGCGCTGCACGCCTCGACCGGTAAGCTGGCCTGGTTCTATCAGACAGTACATCATGACCTGTGGGACATGGATCTGCCGTCGCAGCCAACCCTGGCGGACATCACGGACAGCAGCGGCAAGCGCGTACCGGTGGTGTATGTTCCGGCTAAAACCGGCAACATTTTTGTGCTGAACCGTGAAACCGGCCAGCCGGTGGTACCTGCACCGGAAACCCCGGTACCGCAGGGACCAGCGAAAGGCGATCATCTCAACCCGACTCAGCCTTTCTCGCAACTCACCTTCCGGCCGAAGCAGAATCTGCAGGGCAAGGATATGTGGGGCGCGACGATGTTCGACCAGCTGGCGTGCCGCGTAATGTTCCATCGCCTGCGATATGAAGGCCCGTTTACGCCACCTTCAGAGCAGGGCACGCTGGTGTTCCCGGGTGATTTCGGCATGTTCGAGTGGGGCGGTATTGCGGTTGATACCGACCGTCAGATCGCGATTGCGAACCCGATGGCGATGCCGTTTATTTCACGGCTGGTCCCACGCGGACCGGGCAACCCGATTGAGCCTGGTGCGGCGGGTGCTGCCGGTTCCGGTTCGGAATCCGGCGTGCAGCATATGTATGGCGTACCTTATGGCGTTGAACTGAATCCGTTCCTGTCACCTATAGGTCTGCCGTGCCTGCAGCCGTCATGGGGCTTTGTCTCGGCGATCAATCTGCAGAATCATCAGATTGTCTGGAAGAAACGCATCGGTACGGTACGCGACAGTGCGCCGGTTCCGCTGCCGTTCAAAATGGGCGTGCCGATGTTAGGCGGCCCGGTGACCACCGCTGGCAACGTCTTCTTTGTTGCCGGAACGCTGGATAACTACCTGCGCGCCTACAGTGTGCGTGACGGCAAACTGCTGTGGCAGGCCCGACTGCCGGCGGGTGGTCAGGCGACGCCGATGACCTATGCAGTCAACGGTAAGCAATATGTGGTGATCATGGCCGGTGGACACGGCTCGTTCGGCACTAAAATGGGCGATACGCTTATCGCTTATGCGCTGCCGTAACCGGCGTTAATCTGTAAAATCACGCCCCCGTCGGTCTCGCCTGCGGGGGCTTTTTTTTGCTGACATTAGCGCGCTGACAGGTAAAGCCGTGGCTTCATTGCTACGCTTGAGCCGCCCCCCTTGCCACTGAGAGAGCAAAACGGATGGATCTGAAACAGATTGACGCCTCTGCCTGGACCACACTGAGCGATGCTGCCGCTGATCCGCAGGCGGAATTCCGCTACCTGACGCTGTGTACGGTTGATGCCGCCAGTCGGCCACAGGCGCGTACCGTGGTTTTACGTCAGGTTGATAGCCGCCTGCGCACCCTGACCTTTCATACCGATCTCCGCAGTCCGAAGTGGCAGGAGATGAGCGCCAATCCGCAGGTGACGGTGCTGGGATATGCCCTGCAGACCCGGCTGCAGTTGCGCCTGCAGGGAGAGGTCGGACTGTATGCCGGGGAGAGCGATATTGCGGATGCTGCGTGGTCCCGGTCACCGGCGCGGACCCGCAGCACCTACACCGGCGGCCCGCCGGGCGAGGTGTCTGACAGTGATGAGCAGGCTGCAGTACCCCCAGCGGATGACGATGCCGGCAGGCAGCATTTCGGCGTAGTGGTGATGCGGGTCAGTGCGCTGGACTGGTATCAGCTACACCGGGAGAACAATCAGCGGGCGCTGCTGATCTACGCCACTGACGGTGCGTTGGTCAGTGGCCAGCAGATCGCCCCCTGAGCAGACGGCTTTAATCCCGGTCTACACTGACTGAACAGACTTTTTTGAAACGACGAGGTCAGGGTGGGTTTAATCAGCAATCGGGGCCAGTCCCCGTTTATTCAGGGTTTTCAGTTGCAGGATGTCACGCTGGATAACGGCATCACGCTGCGCGTCGCCACTGGCGGCAGCGGGCCGGCGCTGGTGATGCTGCATGGTCATCCGCAGAATCACCTCTGCTGGCATAAGGTGGCACCAGTGCTGGCGCAGCATTATACCGTGGTGCTGCCCGATCTGCGCGGCTATGGCGACAGTGATAAACCGGCCAGCGATGCGCAGCACCGGCCCTATTCAAAACGGGCGATGGCGCAGGATATTGCGCTGCTGATGACTGCGCTTGGCCACCCGCGCTTTGCTTTTGTCGGACACGATCGGGGAGCCAGGGTAGGCCATCGGCTGGCGCTCGATTATCCGGATCGCGTCAGCGCCTGTACCTTTATCGATATTGCACCGACAGCCACCATGTACCAGCAGACAGACAGGGAATTCGCCACCCGCTATTTCTGGTGGTTTTTCCTAATCCAGCCTGAGCCATTACCGGAAACGCTGATCGGGTCAAATACCGAATTCTTCCTGCGTCAGCATATCCGGGCGCAACTTAAAGTCGCTGATGCTACGCCTGAAGCGATTCTGAAAGATTACCTGCGCTGCTATCAGCATCCGGCGATGGTGCACGCGGTGTGTGAGGATTATCGCGCCAGTGCGACGATAGATTTAGAGGATGATGCAGCCAGCGCAGGAGAGCGAATCCGCTGCCCGCTGCTGTTACTGTGGGGAGAGCAGGGCACGGTCGGTCAGCTGTATGATGTGCCGCAAACCTGGGCTGACAAAGCCTCACATATTCGGGGGCGGGCGTTACCGTGCGGCCATTCGCCGCAGGAAGAGGTGCCGTCAGCGTTTCTGGCAGAATTGCAGGCCTTCCTGAACTCCGCCGGAGAAAATCAGGCTGATTAACCTGCAGCCCGGCAGCCAGCACCATCCAGCGTTAAAATGTCATATTCACTGCCAGCCGCCGCGCTGGCGTTTTTTTATCTGCCGCATCGCTTAACGGATTTTAGCGCCACGTTATCCTCATATTTCCATCTTTTTACGCTATTTCCTTTCTTTTAGCTTCGCTTGTGCCAGGCTTTAAATTCTCATGAAGCAGTCACTTATGCTTCATGACAGGAAAAGTCACCATTATTTCTCTGCACGCTTATCCCAGCATAACTTTCTCAGGACTACGGGCAGGTTAACCATGAACGATCGACCGCCTGAAAAACCGGAGGCAGGGGAAAATGACCAGCGACTCAGGCTGGCGGAAGAGCAGCTTGAGGTCTCGAAGCAGCAGGTCAGTGACGGCCATGTTCGGGTTACCCGGCGGGTAACGGAGCATGAAGAAAAAATCGCCCTGTTACTCAGGCAGCAGACAGCCGAAATAGAGCGAGTCCCTAAATCGGAACGGCTGACGTCGATGCCGGAAATCCGCGAAGAAAACGGCGTGATCATCATTCCTGTGGTTGAAGAGGAAGTTGAGATTATCCGCCGGCTGGTGCTGAAAGAGGAACTGCATATCCGCAAGGTGGTTAGCCAGGTTCCGCTGGAACAGGTGGTCACCCTGAAAAAACAGTACGCTCAGATAGACAGACATCAGCAACCAAAACAGTCTGAACCCATCACCGAGGAGAAAACTATGGCGCGTGAAACAATCGTAACGATGTTCAGCAATGTCTCACTGGCAGAAGGCGCAAAGCGCAACCTGATCAAAGCGGGCTTCCTGGACGATGACATTGATATTATTTCCGGAGAGCGCCTGCGTACTGAAGGTCAGGAAGCGCGTCATCCTGGCTTCTGGCAGCGTCTGTTCGGCAATACGCTGGAAGAAGATCAGGCCGAAGTCTATGAAGATGCGATGCGGACTGGCGGCGTGGTGCTGTCGCTGCGTGCAGATGAAGATCAGTTGCCGCGAGCGCTGGGTATTCTTGATGCACATGAAGAACTCACCGAGCGCAGCGCCGCCCTGCCGGAAGATTACGCCGCCGATGATGGCCTGACCACCGCACCGGGTGCCTCGCTGAATCAACCGACGCCGGGCAGCGATCTCACCGGCAATCCGGCCCATAGCGCGACCGTACGTCCTTCGCTGACCGGCGATGAAAGTGAAGAAGACGTGCTGCGTCTGGCCGAAGAGCGACTGGAAGTGGGAAAACGCCTGGTCAGCGAAGGCTCAACCCGGGTACGCCGCTACACGGTCACCGATCAGGTGTCAGAAAATGTGTCGCTGCGTGAGCAGCATGCGGAGATTTTCCGCCGTCCGCTGAGCGAAACCGGCGCGCCGGATCAGGTCGACTGGTCGGAAAAAACCATCGAAGTTGAAGAGACCCATGAACAACCGGTGGTGAATAAAACCGCGCAAATCATTGAAGAAGTGGTGTTGCGTAAAGAGCAAAGCGATCGGGTTGAAACCATCAATGACTCGGTACGTCGCCAGGAAGTGGATATTGACCGTGCCAGCACGGATAACGTGGCCGGCAACCGCACTGCGACCGATCCGCTGCTCGACGCTACGCAGCAGGCCCGCACCGGTCACGACAGTCCGGCTGTATCGCCGGGTGGCCTCTCTGGCCGGGATCCAGCGCATAAAGAGGGCGTAATCGAGAAGGCAGGCGATAAAATTGCCGAAGCCAAAGATAAGGTTGAAGACAAATTCAAAAAGCCATAAGGCTGCGGCTGTATCCGGCTTAGTCCACTGCCCGTATTAGTGAATACGGGCATTTTTTTGCCTTCAGCGCAGCGGGGCGGTTAACCCGCAACGCGTCCAGTTTGTGCATGACGACAAAAATTACCCCGCGATAGCATCTGGCCTCGCGCCCGTTCAGTAAGGCTGGCAGGCTCAATATCGCTATTATGGCTGTTGTATGTTCCGGCAGCCGCTGATCTGATTTCAAACAGTTCTTTGCCGTAAAGAGGGCTTGTCTGTCTGTGCCCACTCTTCCCTTACCAATAAAGCGTTCCGGTGGTGTCTGCAATCTGCAGGTGTGCCAGCTATACATATGCTTTGCATCTGCATATACTTGGCATATGCTTGGGGTGCTTGCTGGTATTGATGCACCCGCTTTGTACAGCATTTACTCTATGGGAGAAAAATCATGCGAACCGTATCAGTATTTAAAAATGGCAATAATCGCGCCATCCGTTTGCCGCGTGATATGGACTTTGAGGGGGTGAGCGAACTGGAGATCATCCGTGAAGGCGACAGCATCATTCTTCGCCCGGTACGTCCAACATGGGGCTCATTTATTCAGGAAGAGAAAGCGGACCCTGACTTTATGACAGAGCGTGAAGACGTTATCAGTGATGAAGGCCGCGTTGACTTATGAGTAAGACTTACATGCTGGACACCTGCATCTGTTCGTTCATTATGCGCGAGCAGCCGGAAGCGGTGATCAGACGTCTGGAGCAGGCGGTGCTGCGTAATCATCGTATCGTGGTATCGGCGATTACCTATGCCGAAATGCGTTTCGGGGCGATCGGGAAAAACGCTTCTCCGCGCCATGGAAAGCTGGTTGATGCCTTCTGCGCCCGCCTTGATGCAATCCTGCCGTGGGATCGGGCAGCGGTGGACGCCACTGCGGAAATTAAAGCGGCACTGGCTTCGGCCGGAACGCCAATCGGCCCTAACGATACCGCCATTGCCGGACACGCGATTGCGACAGGGGCCATTCTGGTGACCAATAATGTCAGGGAGTTTGAGCGGGTACCGGGCCTGGTGTTCGAAGACTGGGTGAAGTAAGCATGGGTTTTCCAGCCCGCTATTTAATCGCTCCGTGGATAAATAGCGGGCTTTATCCGGCTCAGTCTGCTGGCCAACCTGATCAATACAATAATTGGTTTGCTCTTAGCGCAGCGGAGCGTTAACCCGCAACGCGTCCAGTTCGCGCGCATCGTGACTGCAGAAAAAGGTGATCTCGCCGCCACGCTGGCAGGAAAGTTCGCGCAGCCGCTGCTGATTATGCCGGCGTGCCGCGTTATCCATCGCCATCATCCACTGGTAAAAACGCAGCCCCGGCGTGCAGTGGCGCATCGGCTGGCGCATTTCATCGCGATAAAACCAGGCGTCACCGCCGTGCAACAGCCAGCCATCGGGTTGCTGAATCGCTATAGCATTTCCGACTGCGCTTTGGTTCATCATATTCAGCATTATTCCTACAACGTTCGTAATCTCTTACTGAGTAATCAGGCTAATCATGGCGCTGCTACGCATTGAGTTTTTTATCGGCCTTCAGCGGGCCTGGATTACCTGTCTGTCTCAGTCGCTACCGCAAAACGCGTTTAGTACAGCTATCAGCCTGCCCCCTTTTTATTTATTTAAAACAAGTAAGATTTAACATCAAATATACAATTAAACCCCATGAATCACTAAAATAGCAACTTATTGGCGATGTTGTTTATTAAATGGATGGATTTTTAAGGTGAACATAACGATCAGAATAAATAACGGAATGACGATCGCAAATAGACAAAGTGTGAACGGCTATGATTAAAGGGTAATGGCATATCATCTGTGATTATTAATCAGTGAAGGGCTATAGTGGTTAATATGAAGGTTCCTTCGACAATTAGTGAAGGTTAATAATTTCCGGCGAGGGGAACTATTCTTTGTGACGATTTTCAGGAGAGGCCCTGCTGTGCTTCAGAATACCCGGCATAGGAGTAATAACTGATATATATTCAGTCGATGCTCTATGGATTTAATGCTCTTATCAACCATAAGGAAGAGGTAAAGTAAGATGAGTAACAGCAACGACAAGGGTTCGATGACGGTTAGCGGATCTACATCTGATCCTGGCTCACAAAGTCCACGCGGAAATAGTGGTGGTTCTGGTAATACCCATTCTGGTGGAGGGAATACGTCGGGGAATATTAATTCAGCAAGCCTGCGCTCTATCGGAGATAAAATGGCGAGATCATCAGGCCTACAGCCCGTTGAGTTTATATCTTATTTTATCGAAGAGAACATAATGTATGGGCTGAGTAAAGTTGCCATAGTGGAAGTTAACGGAGATATTTCGCCTGCCTGGGTCGAGTTAGGGCCTGTCCCGGCAGACCTGAGAAATACCAGTAATAGTAAAGATATAATAGCGCAAGCTAACAGCAGTATCAGTGACACTTACCAGGCCGATATTTCAGACACACGTATAGCAGTCTTAAAGAAAATTATTGACGATAATGCCAACCTGGCAAACAGCACACAGGCAGGCAGGAGGATTACTGCAGCCCGGAACAAATCCTGGGAAGCAAAAAACGAACTCGGAATTATTCATTTTGTCCGCCAAAAGCGTCATGAAAAAGTGGCCTTAGCTTAGGTATTGCAGATGTTACGGTTCCTGAAAATTGCTATGAAGTCTGGAACAACACCCACACGGCGACGTTAGAAGATTTCAAGTTGAGTTCTGATGAAAAGCTGTTGTATGTGCCTGAATCCTTAAATTCACAGAATAAATATTGAGGTATTAAAATGATTGATTTTGACACGATGGTCAAAAATGAGGATATGGCGGATGTTATTTTGTTTTTGGTTAGTCGTGGAGAAAACGGCATGGCGTATCCATCTATAGATCGTTTTTTTGGCAGGCATAATGCTGCCGAAAAGTATGGGTCGTATAATATTAAATTAATTCATGAGATAAAAAAACTTGAGATAAGTGGGCAAGTTTTCTCTGACCGATCTTATGGTTCTGGATGTCGGAAAGGCCCTGACTGGAAAGCCCCGGCTTTCGTGACCGAGAAAAAATACGGTATCGAGTAAATCATTGCTGCATAAACGCCATCTTTACGGATGGCGTTTTTATCATTACACCAGCCTGCTTTCTCATCACGGATCAGATGGAGAGTTTGCTGGTAATCCTGGTGTCTTGCTTAATCATTGGGAGTATCCACTACTTCGGCAGTTTAATGCTCTTAGCGCAGCGGGGCGTTAACCCGCAACGCGTCCAGTTCGCGCGCATCGTGACTGCAGAAAAAGGTGATCTCGCCACCACGCTGGCAGGAAAGTTCGCGCAGCCGCTGCTGATTATGCCGGCGTGCCGCGTTATCCATCGCCATCATCCACTGGTAAAAACGCAGTCCCGGCGCGCAGTGGCGCATCGGCTGGCGCATTTCATCGCGATAAAACCAGGCGTCACCGCCGTGCAACAGCCAGCCATCGGGTTGCTGAATCGCGATACCGGCATGGCCAGGCGTATGTCCCGCCAGCGGCACCAGCAAAATTTCCGGCGGCAGATCGCGCAATCCGTGCACTGCCTCAAAGCCAAACCACTTTTCCCCCTGCGGCTGATAGGTTTCCCAGTTGCTGATCCCGCCCCACTGGCCGGGACGATAGCGCTCACGCGACAGCCAGCTATGCCGCTGATGAGCAGTATCAACCTCTTGCTGAAGCAGATGAATGCGCGCCTGCGGGAAGTCCGTTAAGCCGCCAGCGTGATCAAAATCGAGATGGGTCAGAATAATGTGGCGCACATCCTCAGCCCTGAAACCCAGCGCGGTAATCTGTGCCAGCGCGGTCAGCTCATCGCGGCGCTGAATGTTATTCATGGCGCGGAAAAAACCGGACAAGCGGCTGCCGGGTGCCCGCATATCCTGACGGCCAAACCCGGTATCGACCAGCACCAGACCTTCGCGGTCGGTCTCAATCAGCAGACAGTGGCACACCAGTTGGGCCGTCAGGCCTTTGCTGAATCCGTCATAGAGCGCGCCGCCCAGCGGGCACATACAGCCACAGTTGAGGTGGTGAATTTTCATCTGGCCTCCATAAGGTCAATACACAAGATACGACGCGGCCCGGCCAGCCTGGCGCGTGGCACGTCTGTCTGGCTTTAGAGTGTAGAAAGGGATGACGCAGTAGGCGGAGCGGTGCAGCGGATAACCGGGCAAAATTGCCGGTTATCCGCCAGAAATCTGTGATTTAGCGGTGGAACAGCGGGAATGCGCCGGTCAGGAGACCGCCAGCTATCAGCACCAGGCTGACCAGAATCCCCCACTTAATCGCAAAGCGCTGGTGATCGCCGATATCAACTTTCGCCAGTCCGACCAGCAGGTAGACCGACGGCACCAGCGGACTGAGCAGGTGGAACGGCTGTCCGACAATCGACGCGCGGGCGATTTCTTCTGCCGAAATGCCGTAACTGGCGGCGGTCTGGGCGATAACCGGCAGGATACCGAAGTAGAACGCGTCATTGGACATGAAGAAGGTGAAGGGCAGGCTGACCAGCGCAGTGAATAGCGCCAGATAAGGCCCGAAGCTGTGCGGGATCACCGCCAGCAGGCTCTTCGCCATCGCATCGACCATGCCGGTGCCGGAGAGAATGCCGGTGAACACGCCAGCGGCAAAAATCAGCGCGGTGACTGCCAGCACGTTACCGGCATGGGCACCAATACGCGCTTTCTGCTCTTCCAGCGACGGATAGTTGAGCATCACCGCAACCGCAAATGCCAGCATGAACAGGATCTGGATCGGCATCAATCCAATCACCAGCAGCACCAGCAGCACGGTGGTCAGGATGAAATTAGGCCAGAACATTTTCGGTCGGCGATTAGCGGCACACTCTTCGGCATCTCCCAGCCCCAGTTCGATATTATTCAGATGGTGATCTTTCAGGGTCATCACGCCTAAACGCTTACGTTCACGCAGGCCAAACAGCACCGCCATCGCCACCAGACTCATGCAGGCCATCAACATCGCGGGCAGCATCGGAATGAAGATATCGAGCGCATCAATGCGCAGTGCGGCTGCGGCGCGCGCCGTCGGTCCGCCCCACGGCGAAAGGTTCATAATACCGCTGGCCAGGTTGACCAGGCAGGTCATCGCCAGCACGTTCATGCCAAGCCGCTGATAGAGCGGTAAGAAGGCGGCGATAGCGATCATGTAGGTGGTGGAGCTGTCGCCATCCAGTGAGACCAGTAAGGTCAGCACCGCGGTACCGACCAGCACCTTGAGCGGATCGCCGCGCACGATTTTCAGGATAAAGCGTACCAGCGGATCGAACAGGCCGGCATCAATCATCAGCCCGAAATAGAGAATAGAGAAAGTGAGCATCACGCCGGTCGGGGCCAGCGTTTTGACACCGTCCAGCATCATGGTGCCCAGGCCCTGATAAAAGCCGCCAATCAGCGCAAACAGGGTCGGGATCAGGATCAGCGCAATCAAGGCTGACATGCGTTTGGTCATGATCAGATACATGAAGCAAACAACCATCGAAAATCCCAGTATGGTCAGCAAATTAATGGCCCTCGTCATGGCTAAAAAGTAATAGAAAAGTTACGTAGTGCGATAAAAACTCACGTTATACTTAGCGCATTAATGGTTAACCTGTTGTTTTAATTAACCATGCACCTAAAGATGATAATAATTAGTTATCAGGATTTAGCATTTATTTAACAAAAAAGAGTGATCCCGATCGTTATTAAACGGTTGTTAAACGAGATTGTGTGATTGCGATCAACTGAGGCGCACGATTTACCGGCTTTTCAGGGCCAGAGAAGGCGCAAAGCAACGGGTGAGTGTCTGGATGACGGGAGAGGGAACGGCAGCATAGCTGAGCCGGAAAGCTCAGCTATCAGGTGGAGAGTAACGACGTTAACTGCCTAACAATTGCATGATCAATTCAGGCGACTTATTCGCCATTTTCATGACCGCATTCTGGCCCTGCTGAAGGATCTGACTGCGCGCCAGCTGGCTGGCTTCCTCTGCATAGTCAGCATCCTGAATCCGGCTGCGGGCCGTCGAGGTATCCACGCTCTGCTGAGACAGCACCGTGCGGTTGGACTCATAGCGATTTATTTTCGCGCCATAGGTCGACTGATAGCGGCTGACTTTGTCCAGTGCGCTATCCAGCGCGTGCATGGTGCTGCTGATATCACCCGGTGTCAGCAGAGTAGTGTTATTCAGCCCGAGCGCTTTGGTATCCGACGGCGTAGCCGGAATATGATCAGACTGTATCGGCTGACCGAAGTCGGCGCTGATGATCACTTCTAATGGCTCGCTCTGATGCGGCGGCGTAACCGGACTCGCTTTTGGCTCAGGCAGATTTCCCCAGGTCAGGTTACTGGTGAATGAACCATTGCCGACCACCACCACAATCAGATCTTCGCTGACGGTATCCAGCGTAATGCGCTCCAGCCGGGTGCCGGTATTGGTGCCGTTGTTGAAATCGCCGCTGGCGACATCTTCATAGCGATCGCCGTCACCACTGTAGGTGATATTCATCCCGTTATAGTTGCCACTGTTACTGCCAGCCAGCGACCAGCTGGCTCCGCCTTCCAGCAGCTGCGAACCGTCATAGGCCGCGCCGCTGGCGAAGCCGTTGTTACTGGTCAGCAGGCGAGACTGCGCGGTGGCGTCATCGGTGATGCCTTTACTCATCCAGGTATAATCGGGCGCGCTGCCGTCAATCGGGGTGCCGGCCAGATGCTTACCGTCGCGGGTAAACAGCTGCAGATCATCATCCTGACCCAGTGAGTCAATGGAGATGGTGATGGCGGTCGAGCCGGCCGGGATATAGGCCAGCGGGATCACCCCGGAAGTAAACGAATAGCTCTTTCCCGCAACCGGGAATTTAGTGTTGATCGGCTGGACGTTGCCGAGCAGCGCTGGCGGCAGGTCCGGATCGTTAGTGGCTAACGGGTATTTACCGAAAATCTCCGTCTGGTCGGCAATCTCGTTAATGCCGGCCAGAATCTGCTGGTATTCGCCGTTGACGCTCTGGCGGTCGGCATCCGACAGCGTACCGGTCGCGGCCTGGATAGAGAGCGTTTTAGCCCGAATCAACAGGTCCGCTATGCTGCCCAGGCCACCGCCTGCCGTCTGGGCATAGCTAATGGCATCGTTCAGGCCGCGGGCGACCACACTATCGGCGCCAATGTTGGCCGTCATGCGGTTGGCAATCGCCTGGCCCGCTGCATCGTCTTTGGCACTGTTTATCCGCATCCCTGATGATAACCGTTCAATCGTTCTTCCCAGAACTGACTCAGTGCTGTACCGCATATTGTTCGTAAATGCGGCGGTTTCGTTATGGTTGATCGTTAACATAGTCGCTTCGAACAGGGAGTAGGGTCTGTGTTTTATCGGCATGACGATTAGCAGCTTTAACCTGCGAAGACGCATATTGTGGCTGTTATAGCGGTCGTACGGGCAAGTGGCTGAAGGCAGTGGGCTTTTTTGATAAAAAAATTTAACGATTCAGCAAGGGGAAAGCCTGCTACGCGCGGGCGCAGCAGGGGAGGGCGATGCGGCAATCAGTTAAACACCATGCCGCCGTCAATCAGTAACGCCTGTCCGGTCATGTAATCGGAGTCGGGACCGGCGAGGTAGGCGACACAGGCCGCCACATCTTCCGGCTCGGAGAGGCGTCCAAGGGTGATGCGTTTGGCAAACTCACGGGTGCCATAACCGGCGGGCTGACCGGCCGCATCGGAGATCTGCCGGTCAATCTCATCCCACATCGGTGTTCTGACAATGCCAGGGCAGTAGGCGTTAACCGTGATGCCTGACGGAGCCAGGTCTCGGGCCGCTGTCTGGGTCAGGCCCCGTACCGCGAACTTACTGGAGCTGTAAACGGCCAGTTCCGGGTTACCGACATGACCAGCCTGTGAACAGGCGTTGATGATTTTACCGCCGTGTCCTTCCGCGGCGAACGCCTTGATGGCGGCCTGCATGCCCCAGATCACCCCTTTCACGTTGACGTTGTAGACTTTATCCACCACCTCTTCGGTGATCCCGGCGATCGGTGTGGAGGGCGCGATGCCGGCATTATTGACGATGACATCGAAGCCGCCCAGCGCCTGACGAGCCTCCTCAACCGCATGCATCACCTGATCACGCTGGGAGACATCAACTTTCAGCGCCACCGCTTTACCGCCACTCTGAATGATCTTTTCTGCCACCTGGTGGGCAGTGTCAGGATTGAAATCGGCCACGGCCACGGCAAAACCGTCCCGGGCCAGCCGCAGGGCGATAGCTTCACCAATTCCCTGTCCTGCACCGGTAACAAACGCTACGTTGGTTTTCATCATCATATCCTTTCAGGTTGAAATTAAAGAAGCTGGCTCAGATGCAGCTGGCCCATCAGCAGAGGGTTGTCGGCATAATCGACCGGTACCGCCACCACGGCAGGGCCCTGAACATCCATCGCCTTACGCAGGGTCGGTTCAAGTTCTGCCGCACTGTTGACTGCAAAACCGGCGGCACCAAACGCTTCGGCGTAGACTTTGAAATCGATCGGGCCAAAATTCACCCCAGAGACGCGCTGGTATTTTTTCTGTTCCTGCATCGCCACCATGTTGTAGGCGTTGTCGACCCAGACAATGTGCAGAATATTGGCTTGCAGCCGTACCGCGGTTTCCAGCTCCATGCTGGACTGCAGGAAACCGCCGTCGCCCGATACCGACACCACTTTGCGCTGCGGGTCGACCAGCCAGGCACCAATCGCCCACGGCAGCGCCACGCCCATGGTCTGCTGACCGTTGGAGATCATGATCTGGCGGGCGCGGAAGCTGTAGAGATAGCGGGCGATCCAGATGTGGAAGCTGCCCATATCGACGGTCAGGCTGACGTCACTGTTAATGATGTCCTGCATGGCGCGCACGATGCGTAACGGGTGCAGAGCAAACTGATTAAGGCTGGCACCCTGCATCGCCAGTAATTTGCGCTGATGTTGCCGATCTTCCAGCACGCTGGCCGCTTCCGGGCTGAGCTGAAGCGGTGCCGTAATCCGGCTTGCCAGTTTGCGCAATGTGGCAGCGATATCCCCGACCAGCTCGGCGTCCGGCAGATAGCGGTTGTCGGTTTCGGCGGGCATCACGTCAATATGGATCAGGGTGGCGTTGCCGGTGTTCCACATTGCCGGTTCATATTCCACCGGGCTGTAACCGATGGTGATAATCAGATCGGCCTGTTGCAGCAGCCGGTCGCCCGCCTGGTTGTTGAACAATCCGACGCGTCCGGCAAAGCGGGAGAAATGTTCCTGTCTGACCGCGCCTGCCGCCTGATAGGTGCTGGTGACCGGAATATGGCTGCTGTTTAGCAGATGGTGAATCGCCTCGCTGTTTTCTGGCTGGCTCGCCATCAGGCCCAGCAGGATCACCGGGTTTTTCGCCGCGGCAATGGCCTGGCCGACGGTGTCGATCATCGCATCAGGCGCTGCGCCGAGCACCGGGCGGCCTTTGCTGCTGAGCGCCTTACCGGTGACCGGCTGATCAACGATATCCTGTGGCAGGCTGATGAACGCACCGCCGCCGCGGCCATGTTCGGCGTGGCGAAACGCATTCGACAGACATTCAGACAGCGCGGCCGGGTCGGTTACCTCAACCGCATATTTGGTGACCGGACGAAACATCGAAACGGTGTCCATGCTCTGGTGCACCTGCTTGGCGCTGTCAGAACGCTTCACGGCACCGCCAATCGCCACCACCGGATCGCCTTCGCTGGTGGCGGTTGCCATGCCGGTGATCAGGTTAGAACAGCCGGGACCGGAGGTGACCAGCGCGACGCCAGCGTTGCCGGTCAGCCGGCCCACCGCTGCCGCCATAAAGGCCGCATTGGCTTCATGGCGCACCGGGATGGTCTGAATCGAGGAATCCAGCAGCGAGTCGAAAACTTTATCGATTTTTGCGCCGGGAATACCGAACACGTGGCTCACGCCCTGTGCTTCAAGTTGCGCCACCACCAGGTCGGCACCGCAGGTCCAGAGTGTGTTATCGGTTGGGTTTTTCATCTTCATTCCTCTGTTTAGCTTTCAACTGCACGAATGGCGGCGTCAAGATTGGCGGGATTCAGGTTGGCATTAAGAAAATCGCTGTCCTGCGGCAAATCAACCACCAGCTTGCTGATGGCGCCAAAGGTCAGGGTGCCTTTTTCCAGCGCATAATCGAGAATGTGGCCGCCGCCTTCGCGATCGTCAGTAATGAAATGTTCGTGATAGCCCGCTACGTTGATGCCCTGCATATACTGCGGCGTGCGGAAGCCAATCAGCTCGCCGCCGCGCTGGCTGAAGGTAAAGGTCGGCTGATTGCCAAGCACTTCCGGCATCGAACGGTAAGGGCGGCACTGGCAGGGCACGGTGCGGGTCTCGACGCGGCTAAAGCGTCCGCTGATCCGCAATGCGCAGAACTGGTTATCAGAAGTGATTTCGCTGTCGATCACCCGGTGAATCTCTTCACGTGAGACCGGCCGTTCAAATTCGTACAGATGCTGCGGTTTGAAAAAAGTCATTACCGCAAACGGGGTTTTTTGTTCCGGATCGGCAGGGTGCGCCGTGCCGTCTGAATGCAGCTGATAAACCTGGCTGTCAAAGGCGATCAGTTCGCCATCCAGCCGGTTAAAGGTGCCCAGACCGAAATCCCCCTTGCGCAGCAGATCGGCAATCCGGGTGCTGCCATCGTAAACGCCGCTCAGCAGGGCGCTCATCAGTGAGGTCTGATAGATAACGCTTTCTGGTGCATCCTGTGCCAGTTTTCGCACGGTATGCTTTAGTTGATCCTCACAGGAACAATCAGTTACATAATTGCTCATTTGGTGCCTCATCAGTTAACCGTTAAGCCGTGTTAACCTAAGGTTGAACCGATTCAGTCGGTGGGTCCAATAGCAAAACCTGTTAACTTTGAGACGTTTTTGATATGGAACTTCGCCATCTGCGTTATTTCGTCGCCGTCGCCCAGACGCTTCACTTCACCCGGGCTGCTGAAATGCTCGGGATATCACAGCCGCCGCTGAGTCAGCAGATCCTGCGGCTGGAGCAGGAGATCGGGACGCCGCTGCTGAAGCGGCTGACGCGCGGCGTTGAGCTTACCGAAGCGGGTGAGGCTTTCCTCGAAGAGGCACAGCAGATTGTCCAGCTGGCCGATCATGCGCTGGAAAATGCGCGAGGCATTGCCCGGGGGATCAGTGGACAGATGTCGCTGGGGTTTGCCAGTTCGGTGGCGTTTAATCCCCGCATATTTGCGCTGATCCGTCAGTTCACCGCGCGCTATCCGGCAATGGAGCTGCTGACGCGTGAAGAGAACATGGCGCTGCTGATGCAGGATTTACAGGAAGGCTTGCTGGATGCGGCGTTTATCCGCCTGCCGTGCGAGAGCAGCAAGGCGTTTAACCTGCGGGTGATTTCCACCGAGAAAATGCTGATCGCGCTGCCGCGCCAGCACCCACTCAGTCAGGCTCCGGCGGTGGCGCTGTCGGCACTGGCACAAGAAACGCTGGTGATCTTCCCGCGCGAGGTGGCACCCAGCCTGTATGAACTGATCGTCAGCGCCTGCCTGCGGGCCGGCTTTTCGCGCCAGGCTTTTCAGCAGGCACCGCAGATAACCTCTTCACTGGGAATGGTCGGTGCCGGATGCGGCATCGCGCTGGTGCCGGAGTCGATGCGCTGCGTTGATAATCCCCAAATCTGCTTCTGCGAAATCGAAAATAACACCTTATTCACCGACGTGGCATTCGCCTGGCGGCGCTACCATCCGTCAAAAGCGGTGCTGCATTTGCTGTCGATGCTGGCGGAAAAACTACCGGCCTGAGGCGAAGCGGCGTTGATAAGCGCAGGCTATTGAACTGAACACAATAACCGACTGGCTACGCGGGTCCGGGTTGCGAATAATCGAGCCATGACTACATACCGCGTAAGAGTCGGGTTTCACAACCCGTCAGCCCTGACATTCAGGCAACTGGATGAGATTCTGGAGCCGCAGCGATTCTGGAGAACAGCGTCCGCCAGCGGCAGGTTCCGCTATTTTATGGAGTATGAGTATCAATCTGACATCCGCGATCTCTGTTCAGTCTGCTCACTAGCCTACAGCCAGGCCTGTAAGGTCCGGAAGTGCCCGCTGATTCTGGTTGAAGTGATGAAGTAAGCCTGCTGGCCGATCCCGCCGTCGCGTGGCGGGATCGGCGTTCCTGACTGAATCAGCCCGGTTTTCTGTTCATTAACAGGCTCAGCGCGGCGGGCAGCACCGTCAGCGTGACCAGCGTGCCGCTTACCAGTCCGCCAATAATCGCGAACGCCATCGGTCCCCAGAAAACCTGATGCGAAATGGGGATCATGCCAAGGATCGCGGCACAGGCGGTCAGCAGAATTGGCCGGACGCGATGGTGTGCCGCCTGCCGGATCGCCTCATCAGCCGCCAGTCCGGCGCGGGTATTGGCGTCCACTTCACTGATCATGATCACCGCATTGCGGATGATAATACCGGCCAGCGCGATAATCCCGAGCAGGGCCACAAACCCCAGCGGGGTAGCCGCCGGCAACATGGCTAACACGATGCCCGGCAGGCCAAACGGTGCCATGCAGAGTGCCAGCAGCATGCTGGAAAAGCGCTGAAGCTGGATCATCAGCAGCACCAGCATGGCGCAGATCGTCACCGGCAGCAGCGCGAACACCGAACCGTTACCTTTGTCCGATTCCGCCACCACGCCACCTTCCTCAATACCGTATCCGGCGGGCAGGGTGGCACGCAGCGCGTCGATCTGTGGTGCGAGTTGCGCTGACACCGTTTCAGCGCGCTGGCCCGGAGCGATATCGGTCTGCACGGTAATGTAAGCCAGCCGCTGGCGTCGCCAGATCACCGGATCGTCGACGCCCCACTGCAGAGTTGCCACCTGACTCAGCGGAATTTTCTGCCCGCTGGCGGTGGTGAGCATCAGACCGGCCAGCACCGCCGTATCCTGCCGACCGGCATCATTGCCGCGCAGCACTACATCGATTAACCGGTTGCGGTCGCGCAGCGTGGTGACCACGCTGCCGGACATCACGGTATTCAGCGTGCGGGCAATGCTGTCGGATGAGACCCCGACCGCGCGGGCCGCGGTCTGATTGACCGCCAGGGTGATCGCCCGTTCCGGTTCGCCGGCGGTGAGATTGACCTCACGGGTGAGCGGCGAGCGGGCAATCACGGCCGCCAGCTGATCAGCAGCCTGACGCACCCGGGCATTATCCGTACCGGTAATGCGGTATTTGAGCGGCCAGCCGACCGGCGGACCAAGTTCGAGCGGCGAGACCCGGGTGGTGATGTCGCCGAAGCTGTTTGCCAGTCGTCTTTCGAGCCGCCTGCGCAGCCGATCGCGTGCCGCCAGATCTTTCGCCACCACCACCAGCTGGGCGGTATTTTCATTATCCAGCAGCACATCCATCGGCAGATAAAAGCGCACCGCACCGGATCCGATGTAGCTGGTAAAATTGGCGACGTCAGGGTCGTTATGGAGGCTCTGTTCCAGCCGTTCAGTGCGGCGCGCGGTTTCGGCCTGGGCGGCATTGGCGGGTAGCGTCAGGCTGACCAGCAGTTCGGGGCGATCGGAGGAGGGGAAAAATTCACCCTGCATAAACGTGGTGGCGTAAAGGCTGACGGCTAATACCGCCAGCGCTGCGCCGAGGGTAATGAACCGTCGCTGCAGGATCGCCGCCAGCAGCCGGTGGTAGGCACGCATCAGGATACCCGGCGGCCGGTGTGCCTTGATGCTGCCCACTGACAGCAGCCAGCTACCGGTCAGCGGTGAAAACAGAATGGCGACCACCCACGAGCAGAGCAGGGCCAGGGCGATCACCACAAACAGCGAGTAGCAATATTCGCCTGCGCTGGAGGCGGCGAATCCGACCGGAATGAAGCCGGCTATCATCACCAGCGTACCGGTCAGCATCGGGAAGGCGGTGGTTTTAAATGCATAGGTGGCGGCCTGCCATTTGCTGTCGCCCGCTTCCAGCCGCGCGACCATCGCTTCCACGGTAATCATGGCGTCATCCACCAGCAGTCCCAGCGCGATGATCAGCGCACCGAGCGAAATGCGTTGCAGCCCGATCCCTGCCAGCAGCATGCCGGTGAAAGTCATCGCCAGCACCAGCGGGATCGCTGCGGCCACCACCAGACCGGCCCGCAGCCCCAGTGACACAAACGAGACGGCCAGCACAATCACAATCGCCTCACCCAGCACCCGGACAAAGCCGCTGACCGCCGTTTTGACCACCGCAGACTGATCGGCCACCCGGGTCAGGGTAATGCCGTGCGGTAGCTGACTGGCTAATCGGGTCATCCGCCGATCCAGCTGCTGGCCAAAGTCGAGCATATTGCCGGTCGCGGCCATGGAAATAGCCAGTCCGATGGCCGGTACGCCGTTAACCCGAAATTCTGGCGCTGGCGGCTCGGCGGATTGCAGGCTGATGGTCGCCAGATCGGTCAGCGGAATAAAACGCTGGCCGATATGCAGCGTCACCGCCTGCAGGCTGGCGACCGAGGTCAGAGTCCCGCTCACCCGCAGCGCGATGTTTTCGCGATCGGTACGCAGGCTGCCGGCAGGCACTACGTCATTTTGCGACCTGAGCGCATCGCTGACCTGTTGTAAATCCAGCCCCATCCCATCCAGCCGGCGCGGAGAAAAGGCAATCACCACCTGCTGCTCCTGTACTCCGAGTAAGCGGGTTTTGCCGATGTCCGGCAGATCGGCCAGACTGCGCCGCAGATTATCGACCCGATCGCGCAGCTCCCGCGAGGTGAAGCCTTCGGCGGTAAAACCATAAATGGTGCCGAAGGTGTCATCAAATTCATCGTTGACGGCAGGCCCCTGTACGCCCTGCGGCAGCGAAGGCGCGATATCCTGCATTTTTTTACGCAGCTGATACCAGATGCCTGCTACCGCGGCAGGTGAGGTGTCATCGCGCAGATTGACATAAATCACCGTCTGCCCGGCCCGGGTTTCGCTCTCAACCGCGTCCAGTGACGGGATCTCCTGCACCTTTTTTTCCAGCACGTCGGTGACCAGCTGCACGGTAGTGTCCACGTCCGCGCCCGGCCATTGGGCGGAGATCACCGCCGTTTTGATGGTAAATGCCGGATCTTCGTTACGCGACAGGTGCTCATAGCTCAGAACGCCTGCCGCCATCACCAGCAGCATGAAAAAGATCACCAGCTGCTGATGTGCCAGCGCCCAGCCTGACAGGTTAAAGCCGGATGAAGAGGCGTGCGCTTTCATGGCTGCTCCTGCTGTAACGCGACCTGTTCGCCCGGCTGCAGCGTACTGACGCCGGCGGTCACTACCTGCTCACCCGGCACGATCCCGCCGCTGATGAAAATCTGATCCGCCGTGAAGCGGGCCAGTACCACCGGACGCAGCTGCAACCGCCGGGTCGGGCGATCCACCACCAGCAGCGCCGGCTTTTCACCGGCGCGGGTCAGGGCGCTGGCGGGTAAGGCGATCACCGGCGGCTGACCATCGGGCAGGTTGACCATCACCGTGGCACCCAGCGCCATCGCGGGCGGTGGGTCAGTCAGGTTGAGCCGCAGTCGCCAGGTCCGGGTCTGCGGATCGGCCTGCGGACTGATGTCACGCACCCGGCCGCTGACCTGCACCTGCGGGTCGGCAAGCAGCGTCACCTTCAGCGGCGTGGCGTCGTCAGGCCGCAGCAGACCCGGCTCTGACAGATCAAACACCGCATCGCGGGCGTCGCCCGCCGCCAGCGTCATCACGCTTTGCCCGGCGCTGACGACCTGACCTGGCTGAACGTTGACGGCCGTGATCCGGCCAGCGGCTGGTGCCCTGAGCTGGGTCCAGCTGAGCTGATCTCCGGCATTTTTCAGCGCTGCTTCACTGCTGAGGCGACGGGATTGGGCGCTCTGAAAGTCCGCCTGCGCGCTGTCCAGCTGGCTGCGGGCGATAGCACCGCCTGGCATCAGCAACCGCATCCGGTGCAGATTGAGGGCGGCAACACGTTCGGCGGCGCGGGCGCTGTCCAGATCGGCCCGGGCGCTGCTCAACTGGTTTTGCGCCGGGTTGTCCTCAAGCATGGCCAGCGGCTGACCGGCTGTGACGGTGTCACCCAATTCGACCGTCCGGCGGATAACGCGGCCGTCGAGCCGGAAGGCCAGCGCCACCTCCTGATGGGCGTGGATCTCACCGGTCAGGGAGGCAGAGGCATCATTGCTGAAGGGCGGCGCAACCACGGTGTTAACCGGCCGCAGCGGGGCAGCGGGCGGGGCGGAATTATCATCACGGCAGCCGGTGATGATCAGTACGCCCAGCAACACCAACACTATCGGGGCAAAGATGTGAACATTGAGCAGATGACGCCACAGCTGTCGGGCAGCATCCGGAAGTAAGTCTGTCATAACCGGGTTCCTGTAATGAGTTGTGCTCATTGAACCCGGCTTGTGTCCAGAATCCTTCGATGATCCGTCAAGAAACGGTCAAGTTGCGCCGATTCAGCTCACCGGCAGGGTCATACCGATTAACAGACCGCCTCCGGCGGGCAGGCTGGCGTGGAGGGTACCGCCGTGCGCGTCGACTATCGCTTTGGCGATCGATAAGCCGAGGCCGCTGCCGCCGGAGTGGCGGGCACGTGACGAATCTGCCCGGGTAAAGCGATCAAACAGCGTCGGCAGGAAATTAAGATCCACTGCCTGGCCGTAATCGCGGAAGGTCAGAACCGTGGCGCGATCGCTCTGGCTGGCGTGGATCTCCAGCCGTCCGCCCTCCGCGCCGTAGCGCAGGGCGTTTTCGCAGATGATGGTCACCACCTGACCCAGACGAAACGGATCGGCAGTCAGGTAAAGATCCTGCGCCGGCGTCACGCTGATGGCGACACCCGCTTCCCGCGCCTGTGGCATCAGCCAGCCGGTCCGCTCCCGCAGCAGTTCACTGAGATTAAAGCGATCGCGGTTC
This sequence comes from Pantoea sp. PGP6, assembly GCF_053474785.1. Lineage (NCBI taxonomy): Bacteria > Pseudomonadati > Pseudomonadota > Gammaproteobacteria > Enterobacterales > Erwiniaceae > Pantoea > Pantoea sp. PGP6. Next base: position 147,170 of record NZ_JBQBMA010000003.1, on the reverse strand, counting down.
AGGGTCAGCTGGCCGGCATCCGCCAGTGACAACAGATGCAGCTCATCGGTCAGACGACTGAGCTGCGTCAGCTGTTTCATGATCATCGCCAGCTGCTGCGGCTCAGGCTGGAACACGCCGTCGAGAATCCCCTGTAACCGGCCGATAGCGGCCGTCAGCGGCGATCGCAGTTCGTGCGCCATCGCAACGTGCGAGGCACGCAGTTCGCGCTCGTAGCGCGCCAGCTGTTGCGTCATCTGGTTGAAGTCTTCGGTGAAGCGCACCAGCTCCTGCGGTGCCTCTTTCACCAGCGCTGCCGATCGACCAAATTCCCCTTTTGAGACTGCACGCGCCGCCGTTGCCAGCTGGCTGAACTGCGCAGACAGAGGACGGGCGAAACGCAGCGCCATCAGCACCATAAACGGGATCGTCACCACCACCAGCACGATCACCGTAAGCCAGTCTGACGAAGCCAGCGACGGATCAGAAAAGTTGATGCCCCACCACTGATCGATAATTTGATGGAAGCGGGCCGGATCGCTGGCGGGATGTTGCCGCAGCTGGGTGAACTCCTCCAGCACCGCGGGCGGCATACGGTAATAAACCCAGAATGCCTGTACAGCGAATCGCAGCCACATGCAGATGGCGATCAGCACAACGCTGCCTATCGCCAGAAACAGCACCCGCAGGCAAATCCAGCGCCAGAGTGAAGGATGAGAAGTGTTTTTCATGGTTGTCTGAACCGGTAGCCCACGCTGCGTACCGCCGGTAACACGTCGGTAATACCCGCCACTTCCAGCTTGCGTCGCAGGTTATAGACGTGGGTATCCACCACCCGCTCCAGCGCATCGCTTTCCGGCAGGCAGTGCTCCAGCAGGAACAGGCGGGTAAACGGGCGGGTTGGCGCACGCATCATTGTTACCAGCAGAGAAAACTCGGTTGGGGTCAGATCGAGGCGGCGGGGTTCGGCACCGTCATGCTTTACCACGGCGATCAGCGCCAGCGGATCGACCTCTAACCCGGCCCAGCGTAAGGTTTCCGGCTGCGGTGTTGGGTTCTGACTGCGGCGTAATACCGCCTGAACCCGTGCCACCACTTCGCCTGGGTTGTAGGGCTTAACGACGTAGTCGTCCGCGCCATAGCGCAGCGCACCGATGCGGTCCGGTGCATCGCCCATCGCGGTGACCATAATCACCGGCGTGTCGTCGCGCCGCCGCAGCGCCGCCAGCACTTCGGTGCCGTTCATGCCGGGCAGCATGATATCCAGCAGGATCAGATCGGGCTGCCAGCGTCGGGCCGCATCCAGACCGCTCAGGCCATCTCCGGCAATCGTAACGTCATAATTTTCACGTTTCAGATAGGCCTCAAGCACGCCGGCCGCATCCGCATCATCTTCAATAATCAGTATACGTTTTGACTGCATTTTCGCACCACCTTGACTGTTTCTTCATAAATCCCTGGCCGTTCATTGATACGTGCCTCGCATACTCCGGCCAGAAACGCGGCACTGACCCCCTCAGTTCCGCAACGTGATGTGATGATGAGGAAAGGTGATGATAACCGGAAAAATAAAGCTTCACATGGTCTGTTTTTCGCTGAGCATAAGCGCAGCGGCAGCCATGGCCGATCAGGGTACAACGCCCGCGCCCAGCCTGACGCTGGGCATCGCGGGTATCAATGCGCCGCGCTACAGCGGGGCGGATAAACGCCACTGGCAGTTAATGCCGCTGATTCAGGCGCGTGACGGCGCCTTCTTTCTCGATACGCAAAAGGGTGTCGGTTATGACCTGCAGGCGGATAACGGTCTCTATCTTGAACATACGCTGGGTTACGGGCTGGGGCGGGCTGATAGCCACTCTTCGTGGCGTGACGGCGATGATCGACTCAAAGGCATGGGCAAGATTGACGCCACGGTTAATACGTCCCTGGCGGTGGGCTGGTCGATCACATCCTGGCTGACGGTAGAAGGCAAGGCGACCCTGCCATTGAGCGACAGTCAGGGCGTGCAGTATCGCCCCTCTGTCACCCTTATTCCCTGGCAGACCGACAGCGACACGGTCGCCCTGCAGGCAGCAGGCCTGTTCGGCGATGGGCGTTACCTCAATACCTTTTATGGCGTTAACAGCCAGCAAAGTGCGCGCAGCGGTTTTGCACGCTATAACGCGGCCGGTGGATTTTACGGCACTGACACTAGCCTGACCTGGAGCCATCAGTTCACGCCGGCGTGGGCCGCCAGCGTGATCGGTGATTACACCTGGCTGGATAAACACGCCTCGGATAGCCCGATCGTTGCACGGCGCAACGGGGTCTCCGCCACCCTTGCACTGAGTTACACCTTCTGATGACGACATGGCGGGGAGGATGAGATGCGCAGCCATCGAACGCTGCTTGCCGCACTGCTGCTGTTGTATCTGCTGGTGTTTGGGCTGCTCGGACTGGCGATCAGCCTGTTTGATGCGCCGCGGGGATAATGCCCGATGAACAGATGGCGAAGCCTGCGGTGACGGGCGGCGTGCGCAGAGGGGCTGCGCCACGCCGCCAGTTTATAACGGTGTTTACCCGGCAGCACATCGGGCTGCCCGCTATCAGGCGCGCGGTTGCCGCTGATACAGATGAATAATCTCTTCAGACAGTTCGCGCGCCAGCATCGACGTCATTAAGTGATCCTGGGCGTGGACCATAATTAAGGTCATCGGCTGGCGGCCTTCACCGGCATCCTGTTCAATCAGCCGGGTTTGCATTTTATGCGCCTGGCGGGTGAAGGTATCGGCCTGCTGCAACAGTTCCCGCGCCTGCTCGATCTCCCCCTGACGCGCCGCCTGCAATGCTTCAAAGCAGAGACTGCGCGACTGGCCGGCATTAACAATAATCTCCATTACCGCCTCTTCCTGATCGATCATGATAAATTCTCCGGGTGGTTAAAACCGTTACGGGCCGAGGTCGCCGCAAACCATTCACCGCTTTTTTTCACCGTGCGCTGCTGAGTGGTGATATCCAGCTGAACAAAGCCATAACGGTTCTTATAGCCGTTACACCATGACCAGTTATCGATAAAGGTCCACATGTGATAACCGAGACACTGGCTGCCTTCGGCAATCGCCCGGTGAACCCATTTAAGGTGTTCGGCGACAAAGTCGATGCGGTATTGATCGTTGATCTGTCCGTCCTCAACAAAACGCTGTTCATTCTCTACGCCCATGCCGTTTTCTGAGATAAAGCAGCGTGGATTACCGTAATTCAGCCGCAGGTTGGTGAGAATGTCATAGATGCCGGGCTCATAGATTTCCCAGCCGCGGTAAGGGTTCATTTTCCGCCCTGGCATCTCATAGCTGTCAAAGAACCATTCCGGCATAAACGGCGCAGCGGGATTGATTGCGCTGTCGCGGCATTTTACCCGACGGGGCTGATAATAATTGACCCCGAGCAGGTCGATGACGCCGTCGGCGATCAGCGCCTGATCCTCCGGCTGGGTTGGCGGTAGCTGGTCATACTGCCTGAGCAGCGCCACCAGATCCGCCGGAAATTCGCCGCGCAACACCGGGTCGAGAAAGCTGCGGTTAAACAGCAGATCGGCGTGATGCGCCGCAGTCAGATCGGCCGGGTTCTGCGAACGTGGATAAGAGGGCGTCAGATTAAGCACAATGCCGATTTCACCGGCAAACCGGCCGTCCCGGAAGGCGCGGACCGCCGAAGCATGGGCCAGTACGGTGTGATAAACCACCGTTGCCGCCCGGCGGAAATCGACTACGTTGGGATAATGGAAGTCATACAGGTATCCGCCCTCAACCGGCACAATCGGCTCATTAAAGGTAAACCAGTGCTGCACCCGATCGCCGAACAGCTCAAAACAGAGGCGGGCGTAGCGACTGAACGCTGCAACGACCTGACGATTCTCCCATCCGCCCAGCTGCTGCATCGCCATCGGCATATCAAAATGAAACAGGGTGATGAACGGCGTGACGCCCTGTGCCAGCAGTTCGTCAATCACATTGTTATAGAACGCCACCGCCTGCGGATTGACGTCGCCATTGCCGTCCGGGATCAGTCGCGACCAGCTGATTGAGGTGCGAAAACTGTTGTGATTCAGCTGCTTCAGCAAGGCGATATCTTCACGCCAGTGCTGATAAAAGGTCGAGGTGTCAGCCGGGCCAATCTGCTGATGGAAACGCGATGGCTGTTGCGTATACCAGTGATCCCAGATGGTGGCGCTTTTGCCGCCGGTTAAGCTATCGCCTTCAGTTTGCAGGGCGGAACTGGCGCTGCCCCACCAGAAGTTATCGGGAAACGTGTAGTGCATGGTGCCTCTCTCCTGCGGGATTAGTGAGTACTGGCGCTTTCAGCCAGGGGGGCTTGCGACTGCGCCTTTTCCAGTTCGGTTTTCATCAGCGATCGTTCGTAGGCGCGCAGGAACGGCAGGTAGCACAGGGCGGAAAGCACCATACAGACCAGGCACATCACCACCGGACTGATGGCCCAGTTGGCTGCCCAGGATGCGCCAATCGGTGCGGGCGTGGTCCACGGCGTCAGCGAAACCACCTGTGCCAGCCAGCCGAGTCGGGTGGCGGTGTAGGCCAGCACGGCGTTCAGCATGGGTACGCAGACAAAGGGAATAAACATCAGCGGATTCATGATGATTGGCGCGCCAAACAGGATCGGTTCGTTGATATTAAAGAAGCTCGGCACGATACCCATTCTGCCGATGGTGCGCAGATGGGTGGCGCGGCTGCGCAGCAGCAGAAAAGCCAGCGGCAGGGTAGAACCGACACCGCCAATCAACAGGTAGTGATCCCAGAAGCCTTGCAGATAGATGTGCGGCAATACCGTGCCCGCCGCCAGTGCCGCCTGGTTAGCGGAGAGGTTAGCCATCCAGAACGGGTTCATAATGCCGGTCACAATCAGCGCACCGTGAATACCGGCGAACCAGAAGATCTGACACAGCAGCACCGACAGCAGAATCGCTGGCAATGAATCAGAGGCGGAGACCAGCGGTGCCAGCAGATGCATGATGGCCTGCGGAATGATCATCCCGGTTTTTGCCTCAATCAACAGATTGAGCGGATGCAGGGTGCCGATAATCACCACCACCGGGATCAAAATTTCAAACGATCGCGCCACCCCGGTCGGAACCTCTTTCGGCAGGCGGATAGTGATATTGTTGTGTTTCAGCCAGGCGTAAACGCGGGTGGCATAAATGGCGGTCAGCAACGCGGTAAAAATCCCCTGACCGGAAAGATATTCGGTAGAGATGGTGTGATTGGAGTAAGGTGCTGCCACCAGTAAAAAGGCCATAAAGGCCAGCAGGCCGGACATCACCGGATCCAGCGAGAACTGTCGTCCCAGGCTGGCGCCGATGCCTACCGAAATAAAGAAGGTCATCACCCCCATGCTGAGGTTAAACGGCAGCATCAGCTGGTCACGGTAGGTGGTGGAAAAATCGAGCCAGGCCCGGGCCACACTGTTGGTGCTGGTGGCTGAGAATGGGGGAAAAATAAACACCAGCATAAAGGAGCCGATGATCATAAACGGCAGCGCGGCGGTAAAGCCGTCACGAATGGCGATGACATATTTTTGCTGGCCCAGCCGGCCGGCCAGCGGCGTAATCGATTGCTCGATCACCGCAATCATCGATTGATAAAGTGAGCTCATAGGGCCGCCTTTTCATTGGCAGCCGTAATCAGCGACAGCGCAAAGTCCAGTACCTTGTCACCCCGTTGCATGCCGTAATCCATCATATCGATCGGCTGTACCGGCACATTCTGGCCTGCCGCTTTGTCGGCCAGGCTTTTCAGCATGTATTTCACCTGCGGCCCGAGTAACACCACCTGATAGCGGGAAAACTGCTCATCAAACTCCGCCACGCCAAACGCTTTAATTTCAACTTCAAGCGCCCGTTGCGCGGCCGCTTCTTCCATTTTCCGCACCAGCATGCTGGTAGACATTCCTGCTGAACAACACAACATGATTCTGTACATGGTTACTGTTCCTCACCTTTGACACCAAAGTGAGGCTGATTGGATATCATATGGAAACCGGTTTCCATTGGCGGTGCTCAGAAGTGTGATGTCGGTCAATAAGCCGATGATGCGGGGTTTTTTTATTGGATTCCGGTCACAAAAATGGCTGTAATAGCGCAGCCTTTTCGGGCATTTGGAAAATCGGTTTCCATAGAATGCTGAAATGGCTATACTTTGCCCGGCGAACAAATGGGCAGTAAGCACAGGTTGGCTTTTTTTGGCATAGCGCCGTTTTCAGGGGAATAACATGTCTACTATCAACGATGTATCACGGTTAGCTGGGGTATCGAAAGCCACAGTTTCCCGGGTGTTGAGCGGTTCACGCGGCGTGAAAGAAGCCAGCCGGCTGGCGGTACTGAAGGCAGTCGAGGAATTGAATTACCGGCCTAACGTAATAGCTCAATCGTTATTCAGCCAGACTACCCACTGCATCGGCGTTATCTGTGCCCAGGAAAACGTAAACCAGATCACCGCCTGGCTTTTTGCGCTGGAAAAGCAGCTGCGCCAGCATCAGAAACATCTGCTGTTGCGCTTTGCCCGCAGCAAAAGTGAGGTTCTGACCGCGCTGGACGAGCTGAGTTGTGGCCTGTGCGATGATGTGCTGATCATCGGCGCGCGCTTTCCTCTTAACATCGATGATGAACATGTCATTCTGGTTGACTGTGCCGAAGCCGAAGGGCCGAACAGTATTCAGTTCGACCACGCGTTTGCCGCTGAGACGGCCTGCAATTTCCTGATCAATCAGGGCCGCCGGCAGATCGCCTTAATTCAGCCTGAGAACGGGGGCACCGCAGGGCAGCTATTACTGGGCTACAAGCTGGCGCTGGAAAACAATCTTCTGCCCTTTAACCGCAATCTGGTGATCACCGAAGCGGTCTCCTCGTCGGTGGCAATTCAGATGCTGCTGAATAATGCCAGCAGCCGGAGTTTTAATGCGCTGCTGGTGGCTAACGAGCAGGAAGCGCAAAACGCCATGGCGCAGCTGCAGGCGTTTAATAAAACGGTGCCGAAGGACGTGATGGTATTCAGCCTGGCGGGATCGGTTAATTTACCCGGGTTACCGACCATTCCGGCTATTGAATATTCACTCGATCTGCTGGCATCACGCATTGTCGGCTGGTTAACCGCCACTACCCAACAGATGCTGGGTAGTTCGGTGTTACGCGGCGATTTAATCATTCCGGACTGGCGGCAGCGCTAAGAGAGCTCACTCTGCTGGCTTTGCAAAAAGTGATAGGCTGCGCCCAGCATGCCGGAGTCGTTGCCGTAGGTGGCAGTATCAATGCGGATATCGATTTGATATTTTTCCAGCTGCTGTGAAAGCTCCTGCAGAAAGGATTCGCGTTCGGTTATACCGCCGCCGATGAAAATGGTCTGCGGGTCAAACACGCTGAACAGGTTATATAAACCGGCGGCAAGATGCTGGTAAAAGGTATTAACCACTTTTTGTGCTAACTCATCACCTTGCTCAAAAGCATCGAACACATCTTTACCGCTGATATCATCGGCGGGCTGGCCGCTGAGCTGAGCGTAATTTTCGCGCAGCGCGGTCATGGTGCAACTCTGGGCCATGGTATGCGGCTCGATATTGCTGTCGGTCGGACGCGAGGTCAGCAGACAGCCAAATTCTCCGGCCCGATTGCGTCCCCCGCGGATCAGTGCGCCGTTACAGAACGCTGCGCCACCGAGTCCGGTGCCAATGGTTAACATCAGAAAATCATTCAGCTTTTTCGCTTTTCCCAGCCAGCGCTCTGCCAGCAATGCACAGTGCGCATCGTTTTCAACCGTAGCGGGCAGGCTGGTTTTTTCGGTCAGCCACTGGCTCAGATGAAACCGATCAAAGTCACGCACCGTCCCGCCCATCGCAATATAGCCGTTATCCGGATCGATATAACCCGGCGTGCTGACCGCAATGCCGCTGCAGGACGGGTTCTTCTTTAGCCAGGCGATAATCTGCTCCAGAATCTTATCCCGGTCATTATGGGAGATATCGCTACTGTCGCTCGCCAGAATATTTCCCTGACGATCGATTACGCCCATTTTTAATGAGGTCCCGCCAATATCGAAGGCTGCAATATTCATTCGCTTTCCCTGAGGTTATTGTGGTCGATCTAATTGTAGCGCTGAAATTTAACCGTAAGCGGCGACGGGCGGGCGATATTGTCAGGAAAGGTACAGAAGTATAAAGATAATCGTGCAGGCCCACCGGGGTCTGCATCGTCAGGCAGAGATCGGCAGGCGACCGGGGTTTCAGCACCCGATCTGTCGGGCGCGTAAGCGGTGAGGCGGGTCCCGAAACCGTTAAGCGTGGTAAGAGGACCCGCTGCCGTGCAACAGACAACCGCACGGCAGCGGGACCCGACTCAGTCAGACGTGGTTACCACTTACGCAGCAGGATGCTGGCATTTACCCCGCCAAATCCAAAGCCGTTCGACATCGCATAGGTCAGGTCCATCGGGCGGGCGTTCAGCGCCACCAGATCGAGGTTGCCCGCCGCTTCATCGGGATGATGCAGGTTGAGGGTCGGTGGAACGCATTGATGACGCAGCGCAAGCAGGGTAAATATTGCCTCTAACCCGCCCGCCGCGCCCAGCAGATGCCCGGTTGCTGATTTGGTCGAGGTAATGGCTACCGATGAATCGTCGCCAAATACCGAGCGAATTGCCGCGAGTTCACCGCGATCGCCGACCTGAGTCGAGGTGGCATGGGCGTTGATGTGCTGCACCGCTTCCGGCCCAATCCCGGCCTGGCGCAGGGCCAGTTTCATCGCCCGCGCGGCACCGCTGCCATTTTCCGGGCTGGCGGTCAGGTGGTAAGCATCGGCGCTGGTTCCGTAGCCAACCAGTTCTGCCAGTGGCGTAGCACCGCGCGCTTCGGCATGCGCCAGCGACTCAATCACCAGCAGGCCCGCGCCTTCAGCCATCACGAAACCGTTGCGGTCGCCATCAAACGGCCGCGAGGCGTGATGCGGATCATCGGCAAAGCCCACCGACAGCGCACGTGCGGCCGCAAAGCAGCCCAGCGTCACCCGATCCAGCGCTGCCTCCGTGCCACCACAGATAGCAATATCCGCTTCGCCACTTCTGATCAGTCGGGCGGCATCACCGATCGCCTGCACGCCTGCTGCACAGGCGGTGACGGGGGCGCCAAGCGGCCCGGTAAATCCATGTTTGATCGAGACATGACCCGCCGCCATATTGGCGAGGAAGGAAGGGGCGGTGAAAGGGGAAAGCCGGCGCGGACCGCGAGCGTCAGTGGTACGCACTGCTTCAGCAATAGCGCCAAAGCCGCCTACGCCTGAGGCGATAATGGTGGCGGTGCGTTCGCGCGCGGCCTCATCTTCCGGCTGAGGATGCCAGCCCGCCTGCTTCAGCGCTTCGTCCGCCGCCAGCAGCGCAAACTCGATAAAGCGGGACATTTTTTTGCGTTCTTTAGGCAGGATAAAGGCTTCAGGATCGTACCCTGCCAGCGGATCTTCATCGACCGTTGGGACGCTACCGCCAACCGAAATGCCGGTGCCGGCACTCATCTCGTCGGACAGGCCACGAATCCCCGACTGACCTGCTGTTAAGCGTTGCCAGACCGTTTCCACGCCGCAGCCAAGAGGCGAGACGATGCCCATACCGGTAATGACAATGCGTTCAGACGCCGCTGAATGACTCATGTGTTTCCTCCTGTGGTCAGTCTGTGCTGTGGCAATTCATCTGCTACAGACGCGTGAGTTTTATCAATGCACGCTTTCAACCTTAGCGTGGATGAGGCAACCCTGCGCACCTGGCGCAGAGCGTCGCCTGCAGGCCATCAGGCTTAACGGGAAGAAAACCGGTGAGCGTAACGACAGCAATGACCTGATCGGCCGATCAAAGTCATCGCTATCTTTGATCAAGTGACCGATTTAGTCAATGGTCACAGTTCAGGGCGCCAGGCTGCGTAATACCAGTGCCGCCAGCTGAACTGAGGCCGCTTCTGCCTCATCGAGGTTATACTGCAGCAGCACCGGGCTGGCATAAGGTTTGATCACCCGATAGATGGCTTCTGCCGCTTCATCAGCCGGGGTTTTACGTTCAAATTCGCCCGCCTCTCTGCCCTGACGAAGAATCTGATGAATCAGGTTCAGCACACGTTCTTCATGCGCCTGGGCTGAGGGCCAGCGATCGCGCGAGGCCACTGCGGCGATGTCATACAGTTTACGATCGTGAAAAAACAGCTCGGTGCCGGTCACCGAAAGGGTACGAAACAGGCGGCGGAACTGTTCAGAAGCGCTGGGCGCATCGGCTATCGCCGCCTCCACCCGCTGCATAATCATCGTCAGCCGGCTGGAGCAGATCACTTCGCCAATCGCCTGTTTAGACTCAAAAAACTTGTAGATATAGGCTTTGGAGAAGCCAATTGTCCTGGCAAGATCAGAGACGGTGGTTTTCTCATAGCCGTAATGGGCAAAGTGCTGCATCGCGGCATCAACAATCTGGTCGCGCACGTTGTGCTCGGCAGGGCCGCGGACGCCGGCATCGGTATGCTGTTCTGACATTTTCACCGCCTGATAAGTGAAGTGGGTTATTCAGTGACCACTGGGTTAGATGGTCACATTTTAGGCCTTTTAGCCGGCAAAAGCCATGATTCCCGCTGTGTGGCGATGACCAGGCGGCTAACCTGCACGTGCCCTGACGCGGCAGGTTACTGGCGCAGGCTGTCGATCGGAATGTTCCACTGGTTCAGCTTGTTGTAGAGCGCAGTGCGTGAAATCCCCAGCAGCTTAGCCGACTGCCGCAGATTACCGCCCTGAGCGCGGATGGTCTGCAGTATGCAGGCCCGCTCATTATCCTGCAGCAGGCTGGTCACCTCGACGACGGCGGGGGAGGCGCTGGCAACAAATTCGGCGGGCAGATCGGTCAGCCCGATGGTGCTGCTCTGGCAGAGGTTGACGATCCGCTCGACCAGATTTTCCAGCTCACGGACGTTGCCCGGCCAGTGCCAGGCCTGCAGGCAGTGCATCGCCTCTGTCGTCACCTGCGGCGGGCGTTTGTTCAGTCGCTGACATAGCGCGCTGATAAAGGTATTCACCAGGTCGGGGATGTCGCTTCGACGATCCCGTAAGGCTGGAATGGTCAGCGAAATGACGTTGAGACGATAGAACAGGTCACGCCGGAAAGCCCCCTGTTCCACTGCGCTCTGTAGATCGCAGTGGGTGGCCGCCACGATGCGTACATCCACCTTAACCGGATGGGCAGCACCGATGCGCAACACCTCATTCTCCTGCAGTACGCGCAGCAGGCTGGTCTGTGCCTCGAGCGGCATTTCACCAATCTCATCGAGGAACAGGGTGCCGCCGTCGGCCAGCTCAAATTTTCCGGCTGAACCCCCCCGGCGCGAGCCGGTAAAGGCACCGTCAACGTAGCCGAACAGTTCGCTCTGCACCAGATCGCGCGGCAGTGCGCCACAGTTAACCGCCACGAATGACTCCTGTGACCGGCTGCTGGCGTTATGAATCGCCTGAGCAAACAGCTCCTTACCGGTGCCGCTTTCGCCGGTCAGCAGCACCGTGCTGTCGCTGCGGCTACTGGCTCGCGCATGCTGTATCGCCTGTTGCAGCGTGGGCGCATTGCCACGAATCATGTCAAAGGTATAACTGGCGCTGACCCCCAGCACCCGCCGGGTGATCGCCCGGATTCGCTGGTTTTCGCGCAGCGATAAAATACGTCCGCCATCCGGTGCCGGCATCAGTGATACCAGGCAGGAGACGCTGCGTCGGCCATCCGGGCGAAACACCATCTCACGATCGTTACAGCAGGGAAGGGTGAGCAGCGATCCCGATTGCGGCTGCAGCAGCTGGTCGATCAGCGCACCGTCCGTCGCCATGCCGGCAAAAATCTGACGGGCGTAACGATTCAGGGTTTTGATACGGCCGTCGCGATCGCAGACCACCACGCCTTCATTCAGGGTTTCCAGAATCGACTGCTGCTCAGCCAGCAGGCGGCGCAGGGTCAGTTGCTGCCCAATCGCTTCGGCCGCCGCCTGCACCGTGCCCAGCGTGTGAACGTTGAAACTGTCAGGCGTTGCCGTCAGCGTCAGGACGCCGATCATCCGCCCGCTGGCATCACGAATCGGTGCCGCCGCGCACTGCTGGTTACGCTCGCGAAGGGCCATCTTCCAGTTCTCTCCGCTCAGCACATAGACCAGCCGCTGTTCGCGTAAACAGCGTGCGGTGCAGTTGGTGCCCAGCACCTCTTCACGCAGGATGCTGCCGACTGGCGTCAGATCGCTGCCGCAAAAGCTCAGCACCACGCCCTGCGCATCGGTCAGGTTGATGTGGCCATCCGGATTGTAGGCCAGCAGGTTCTCCATCACGCTGCGTGCCACCGCAATCAGTTCACTGTTCAGGCTGAGAATCGCGGCCACCTCGTCCGAGGCCGGCGCGCTGTAGCTGAACCGGGTCGGATCGATGCCGCGCTGCCGGGAGCGTGTCCAGGATTGCAGGATGCTGCTGCGGATCCAGTGCGGTTGTTCACCCGCCTCAAAGGCCTGCCATCCCTGCGCAAGCAGCTGCTCCCAGCGTGCCGCATCGCTGCCTTCAGGCAGGCTGAAAATGGCGTCGCTCTCTTCTTTATTCGGCAATAAATCGTGCAGCGTGGGCATCTCTGCCTCCGGGTCAGAATGGAATGTCCATTTTAATGACATGTTAAGTTGACATGTAAATTTTATTTTCATCCGGCCGCGGTTATCTGAGAGGTCGTTCACATAAAACCCGGTTTAAAAACTGGCACCTGTTTTGCAATCTTCAGGCTAACGCTCACCGGTAAAAATTAACGGGAAAGTTAAGCTGTTATGCGTAAACATAATCTGAAGTTGCTGCTATTTATCTGTTCCATCGCCTCGCTCAGCGGGGTGATCCTTGGCTATGACGCGTCGGTTATTTCCGGGGTGATAGAGCCGTTAACCGAACATCTGTCTCTGTCGCCGTGGCAAAGCGGTTGGGCTGTTTCAAATGTGATCCTCGGTTGTGTGGCCGGTGCCTGGTGTGTTGGCGCACTCTCTGACCGGATCGGCCGTAAGCCGACGCTGGTGATCACCGCCCTGTTATTTACGCTGTCAGCGGTGGGTTCGGCGCTGGCCGATACCCTGACCCAGTTTGTGCTTTACCGATTGGTTGGCGGGCTGGCCGTTGGCATGGCCTCGGCGATTACGCCGCTCTATATTGCCGAGGTGTCACCAAAAGACTGGCGCGGCCGCATGCTTGGCCTGCAGCAGATGCTGATGGTGGGCGGTCAGGTTACGGTTTATGTGGTCAACTATCTTATCGCCCGCGGCATGACTCACAGCTGGATCGTCAGCGAAGGCTGGCGCTGGATGCTGGCATCCGGCGTGGTGCCCTGCCTGTTGTTTCTGGCGCTGGTGCCGTTTATGCCGGAATCGCCGCGCTGGTTAGCGCTGAACGGCAAGCGCGATCGGGCGCTGACGGTGCTGACCCGTTTGTCTACGCCACAGCATGCCGCCCGCCTGCTGGCAGAGATCAGTGCTTCCGCTGCCGATCAGCGCGACGGCGGTGCCCGGCCCGCGTTACTGCGTGATGCCCGGGCGCGCTACATCCTGCTGATTGGCTGCGCCATCGCCATCCTGCAGCAGATTTCCGGCATTAATATCCTGCTCTATTACGCACCGTCACTGCTGCAGAACATCTCCTCTGATACGCAAACGTCGCTGTTCCACAGCATTTTCCTTGGGGTAGCGCTGCTGGCCGGCGTGGCCTTCTGCCTCAACGCCGTTGATCGCTGGGGACGTACCCGCCTGCTGCGCTGGGGCGCGCTGGGCTGTGCCGTCTGTCTGATGGTGACCTCGTGGGCCTTTATTGCGCAAACCGGCGGGCTGCTGCCGGTGATCGGGCTGGTGGCCTTCGTGCTGATTTTCGGCATGTCGTGGAGCCTGGGTGCCTGGTTACTGATCTCAGAAATCTTTCCCAACCGCATCCGCGCCGTCGCTATGGGATACGCCTTCTCATCAATGTATCTGGCCAATTTCATTGTCACCCAGAGTTTCCCGATGATGAATCGCAACAGCCTGCTGATGGACCACTTCCACGGCGCGTTTCCGCTGATGCTGTGCGCCGTTGGCTGTCTGGTGGCCTTCTGGTTCGTGCAGCGTTTTCTGCCGGAAACCCGCGGCGTCTCGCTGGAGCACATCGAGCCGCTGATGTTATCGAAATCCCGTCGCTTTGCCGCTGAGGCACAGCAGACATCCGGACCCTCTATCCAGCCTGACTGGGCAAACAATAAATAAACAGGAGCTGTTATGAATCATAAAACTGTGCGTGTGGGATTGATTGGCGCAGGCCGAATGGGCAGTTTTCATGCGGAGAATCTGGCGCTGCGGGTACCCGGTGCCCGCCTGACCGCCGTTGCGGATCTGCAGCCTGGTGCCGCGCAGCGCCTGGCCGATCGGCTGGGGGTTGAGAAGGCCTATACCGACTTGCAGGCATTACTCAACGACAGTGAGATTGATGCGGTGGCCATTGCGACACCGGCCCGCACCCATGCTGAGCTGGTGATTGCCGCCGCGCAGGCCGGTAAGCATGTCTTTTGTGAAAAACCGATGGCGGTGACGCTGGAGGAAGCTGACCGGGCAATTGCGGCCGCGAAAACGGCGGGCGTGGTTTTACAGGTCGGCTTCAATCGTCGCTTCAGCGCCGGCTTTGCCGCCGCCATCAGCGCAGTCAAAGCCGGTGAAAACGGCACTACCCAGCTAAGCCGCTCGGTGACCCGCGACCCCGCCTTACGCGATCCGGCTCCGATCCCGCAGTGGACCATCTTTCTGGAAACGCTGATCCACGACTTCGATACCTTGCTGCATTTCAACCCCGGTGCCCGACCGGTTGAAGTCTATGCGCTGGCGGATGCGCTGGTCCGTCCCGATTTTAAAGATAAGGGGCTGCTGGATACCTCTGTGGTGACCATCCGTTTCGATAACGGGGCGATTGCCACGGCCGAAGCCAATTTCCAGGCCGTCTACGGTTATGACGTGCGTGGTGAAGTGTTTGGCAGCAAAGGCATGCTGCAGGCCGGCAACATCAATCAGGATAACTGCGTCCGCTATCACGCCGACGGTATTGCGATAGCAACCTCACGGATGGATACCGATCTGCTGCGTGACGCCTACGTGGCGGAAATGACCGAGTTTGCGCATTGCATCCTGCACGGTGAGACACCACGCGCTACCGGCATTGATGCCCGCAATGCGCTGGAGATTGCGCTGGCCTGTATTGAGTCGGTGCAGCAGCGCAAGCCTGTCTTGCTGGGAGCACGCTAATGGCCGGTTATCAGTTATCTGTCTGTGCCGAGATGGTGTTTCTCGATATGCCGTTTATCCGCCGGGTTGAGCGTATTCATGCGCTGGGGTTTGGAGTCGAAATCTGGAACTGGGCCAATAAGGATATCGATGCGCTGGTGGCGACGGGTGCGCGCTTCACCTCAATGACCGGCTATCTGAGCGGTAACCTGACGGATGAGGATCAAATCGAGCCGCTACTGCAAAGTGCTGAAACGTCGCTGGCGATTGCGGAACGGCTTAACTGCCCGAGCCTGAATCTGCACGGCACCGGACTGGACGAGAATGGCCAGGCAATCAGGCCGGTGGAGAGAGTGACCGGGGCGATGTGGCTCAAAGCGGCTGATACGCTGCGCCGCCTCGCCGCGCTCGGTGAGCGGGCCGGACGCGTCTTTACCCTCGAGAACCTTAACCTGGCGGTTGACCATCCGGGCACCCCCTTTGCCCGCGCGGCGGATACGCTGGCGCTGGTCGAGGCGGTCAACAGTCCGGCGCTGAAGATGAATCTGGATCTCTATCACGCCCAGATTGGCGAAGGCAATCTGATTGAGCTGATCCGCCGATGTGGTCCGGCGATCGGAGAAATACAGGTCGCGGATGTGCCGGGACGGATGCAGCCTGGCACCGGCGAAATCAACTATCGTGCAATTGCCCGCGTGCTGGAGCAGGTCGGCTATCGCGGCGTCGTGGCGCTGGAAGGCTGGGCCGCCGGTGACAGCGAACAGGCACTGGCCCAGTTCCGCGATCATTTTACCGTGTAATCACCTCCCCGTCGGGTATTTGTCTGTTGCCCGACGGACTTATGATAATAAAAAACCCTACAGGATAAGATCATGAAAACCAGACTATTTGCGATGTTCCTCGGCATGCTGATCAGCGTGTCAGCCGGTGCTAAAACGCCCAAAATCGGCGTGGCACTGGCAAACTTTGACCTTAATTTTGTCTCGATCCTGCGCACCCAGATGATTGGGGAAATCAGCGCGCTGAAGATGGACGGGCAGTTTGTTGATGCCAAAGGCGATGTTGCGCTACAGGTACAACAGGTTGAGGATTTCATTAACCAGGGCGTGGATGCCATTATTCTCAACCCGGTGGATACGCAGGGCGTGTTACCGATGATTAAAGCGGCCCGGTCAGCAGGCATTCCGTTGGTGTTTGTTAACCGCAAGCCGGAAGTTAAGCTGCCGGAAAATATGGCTTATGTCGGCTCAGATTCTGCGCTGGGCGGTGAAATGCAGATGGAAGCGCTGGCAAAGAGGATGAACTATCGCGGTAACGTCGCCATCCTGATGGGCGCGCTGTCGAACGAAGAGGCGCGGGAGCGCACGCGCGCAGTAGAAGCGGTCATCGCAAAGTACCAGCAGATGGCGGTTATTGAAAAGCAGACCGCACGCTGGCAGCGTAATGAAGCGGTGGATGTGGTGTCGGGCTGGTTGCTCAACCAGCGTCCGATTGATGCGATTGCCGCTAATAACGATGAAATGGCTATCGGGGCGATTATGGCGCTGAATCAGGCTAAAAACAGCCATATCCTGGTAGCCGGCATTGATGGCACTCCGGATGGTCAGCAGTTCGTGAAAACCGGCAAAATGGCGCTGACCATTTTTCAGGATGCAAAAGGACAGGCGACGGGCGCGGTAAAAGTGGCGAAGGCGCTGCTGGATAAACAGAAAGTGGATGAGATTAACTGGATCCCTTATAAAACCATTACGCACGACAATTATACGGAATTTGCGGCGGCCAGTGCGCAATAGATTCTGGCCGTTTACCGATTTTTATCTGTTTATCCCCCGCGCCAGGCATGTTGATATTTTGTCTGGCGCGCTGGCTTACCCATTCCGGCGTGGCGTGTTAATCAGGCTATCCGGCTATTTCAGCATAATGCGGCAGCCGTCAGCTGGCGTTATGCTGACTGAAGCCGTGTCTGACCTGTTTACCTGCCCGTGTTTCTGAGGCGTGATAACAGCGGCACAGCCGGAAGCATAAAAAAAAAGCCGCTTAAAAGCGGCAAAATTCATGACAGGCATGAAACAACTGAAAAACAAAAATAAACCAATATTACCCGGCGTGATGCCGGGTAACCGTTAATCGTGCGTTCTGAAACTGTTTAAGGTGTCAGTGAAACACTGCATCTCTTTGTCAGTAATCGGTGACGCTTTCGAGAGGGTGAAAATAAGTAAATCATCTGTATTAAAGGTGAAGATGGCCTGTTTCTGGTACTGACGATGGTTATCAGGGCGTAAAAAGTTATAGCTAATGAGCAGGCCGGTCGCGACGTTATCGCCTAATGTGATGCTCTCACCCGGTGCCTGCTGCCAGTCTTTAACCTGTTTGCTTAACATGCCAAGCTGGCTCTCTATATACTCTTCGGTGCAGTTATGATTGCCTAATGCATCGCGTGACAGCGTAATCGGCGGCAAAACCGATCGCTTATCCGCCAGCGTATTAAGTGTTCTTTCTGTATAGCCTTCCGGAATCGTAACCATACCTTCACTAAATTTACATATCTGGTTGTTCATTTTCTTTTTCCACTTTTCTTTCATTGTCTGCGGGTGAAAATAACTGGTCGGCAGTTATTTCGCTGAATTTACCGTTGTTCAGCATAACGATTCGGTCTGCACTGCGGATAGTTTCCGGGCGGTGCGCAATAATTATGCGCGTGATGTTCATCCGCTTAATGGCGTTATTTATCTGTTTTTCATTATAAATATCCAGATGGCTGGTCGCTTCATCCAGCACCAGGATCTTCGGCTCCCGATAGAGTGCCCTGGCAAGTAAAATACGTTGTAACTGTCCGCCGGACAGGAAAGATCCCATATCGCCTACCAGACTCTGATAATTCATCGGCATTTTCATGATATCGCCATGAATTTGAGCCAGACGCGCAACCCGGGTGATTTTTGCATGGTCAGGTTCATTATCAAAAAAGCTGATATTTTCACTGATCGAACCAGAAAACAGAATATCATCCTGCATCACACAGCCAATACGGTTGCGGTGATGCTGTAAGCCGGTCTTGGTTATATCCATGCCGCCAACGGTGATGACGCCACTCTCCGGATGCAATAAACCGAGAATAATTTTCGCCAGCGTGGTTTTACCCTGACCAGACGGACCGACAATCGCCACGCTTTCACCGGCTTTGATTGTCAGGCTGATATCGTCAATAACCCAGGGTTCGGTGGGTGCATAGCGAAAGCAAATATTCTCCAGCGCGATATCCTGAGGGATCTCGGGTTCGTCGCTGTGATCGAGCAGACTCGGGCTGGCCTCTTCGCAGGGTTCTGTCTCCGACAGTACGATGTCGGCCAGACGCTCGCCGTGCATGCGCAACATGCGAAAATCAATAATTGCATTGATTAAACCCGCCCCGCGGCTCATGAACTGGTCAGAGAAACTGATGAACGCGGTGAGCATACCGGCAGAAAAGTTGCCATCCAGCACCTGCAATGCCGCCAGCCACACCAGCACCACCCGACCCACTGAGGTCAGTATTCCCTGCGCCGATCCAAACAGGATATTGAGCTTCTGCATCACGATCCCTTTATTGGTACTCTCCACCAAAAAATTCATGTAGGCAGAGAGACGCGGGATCTGCTTGTTGTTAGTTTTAACCGCCTGGATACCGCGTAGCGTTTCCAGCAACGACGACTGGGTGCGCGCTGAGCTGATGATCTGCTCCTCATTAGCACGGCGCACCGGATCATAGGCCAGGAAGCGCAATAATCCATAAGCAACGAACAGGGCGATCACTAACCAGGCCAGTTTGGCATTGTAGATAAACAGCATCATGACGGTGACGATCGACATGACCCCATCCAGCACGGTGCTGATAAAACGCGAGGTCAGGGTACTCTGAATGGTATTCAGTGAACCGTAGCGTGACAGGATGTCGCCGACGTGACGTGACTCAAACCAATCGAGCGGCAGCTTCAACATATGCTGGCAGACGTTGACCGTCCACTGCACGCTAAGCTGGCTGGAGAACCAGCTCATCACCCAGGAGCGCAGGGCGGAAATCATTGTCTGGAACAGCGCAATCATAATGAAGCCCACCCCCAGCAGGGTAAGCAACGAATAATCGGCCGAGACCAGCACCATATCCATTACCCACTGCATAAAGAACGGGGATAACACGCCGAACAGCTCCAGCACTACCGACAGAATCAGCACCTGACAGAATGCCGATTTGACGCCGGTGACGCTGCCGACCAGCTTCATCATTGAGATGCTGGCTTTTTCTTCCTTCACTTCGAAGGTTGAAGAGGGAATCAGTTCTAACGCCACGCCGGTGAACGCTTTCGAGGCCTCGGCGAACGTCAGCTCGCGGATTCCGCGTGCGGGATCGTGCAGCGTGATCTTATTGCCGCGGACTTTTTTCAGTACCACAAAGTGGTTCAGTTCCCAGTGCAGAATACAGGGCATGCGCAGCTTAGACAGCTCTTCAAGATCGACCCGCAGCGCGCGCGAACTCATATTCAGCTGTTGTGCCATTGCAATCACATCGGCCAGCGTGGCGCCTTTGAGCGAGGTAGCAAACCGCCGGCGCAGGGTGATCATATCGATCTCATGCCCGTGGTAGTTGGCAACCATCCCCAGGCAGGCCAGCCCGCATTCGGTCGCTTGTGACTGGCGGATCATCGGCAGACGGTTAAACCATCTGAAATTAAGTTTATCTTTTAACAACACAGCACAGACCTTTTAATCAGAGCGAAATTTTGTGGCCGAGCGCGAATAACGGCTCCAGGACCCACTCGTACAGACGACGTTTGTCGACAATAAAATCGGCGTCCAGCGCCATACCGGGTTTCAGCGGTTCGTTTTGCAGGTAGGCTTTAATGGTCTGCTTATCCAGCGCCACCAGTACCCGGTACTGCTGTTCCTGGATATTGTTTTTCCCGGTTAAGGTTGAAACTTCCTGCGGGGTGAGGGCTGTGCGTGAGACTTCGATGACTTTGCCATATTGCTGACCGAACTTTTGATATGGGAAGGCTTTGTAACGCAGCACAACGCGTTGTCCGGCCTGGATAAAACCGATCGATTGGGTGTTTACCATGATGCGCGCCACCAGTTCACTGTCACTGGGAAGGATCGCCATGGCTGACTGGCCTGCACTCAGCATCTGACCGTTCTTGATCATAATCATGCCAACGTAGCCGCTTTTCGGCGCACGCAATTCAAACGAACGGCGCGCTTCATTTTCAACCTGTGACTGACGGTTGTCCGCCAGCTGTCGCTCTATATCGTTACGCTTTTTCGCGTCATCAAGCGGCTTCTGGTGCAGTTGCTGCTGCGCCTGCAGGATCTTCTGAGCAATATCCAGCAGCTGCCGTTGATACTCCTGGTAGCGGGCCTGACTGTCGAGCAAGGCCGACTCCTGCTCTTCCATTTGACGATTCGAGGCATAGCCCTGGTCATGCATCGCATTCAGCTTGGTTAGCTGCAAGCGCGCCAGCTCAACCTGTTTTCGGCGATGGGTCATCTGCAGCCGCAGCTGTTCTTGCTGTAATTTCAGGCTGTTGATGGTCTCTTTCAGCCCCTGCATTTCAACCTCATGCAGCTTGCTGAGGGTTTTTAGATCCTGCTGCAGACGTTCACGTTGTGCCGACAGGTTTTCAGCCACTACCTGGCGGGTCTGGCCAAATTGCGTCGAGACTTCTGATGACAACACCATCAGTACATCGCCTTTCTCGACCCGCTGGCCTTCTTTAACCGGAATAGCGATAACCGTTGCGCTTACGGGCGGCGGGATGATCAACATGCCGTTTTTAGGTAATAACTCCCCGGTAGAGGACTCATATTTGGTATAGCTACCAAAAATAAAAAAGAGCGTTGTCGCAGCAGTAATGACGACCACGATGGAAATAACCAGCCATCGGTAGGGAGGACAATAAAGTGCGACGGTGCCCAGACTGCCGCGATTGGCAGCATCAAGTGCTTCCTGGCGAAAAAGTGACTGTTCCATTTAACTATTCATCGTAAGAGGGTGAATTAACGACACTGAAAAAAATTCAGCATTTCGATTGATAACGATCCGGTGCTTTGGGCCAGATTAAGCAGAGCATTGAGATAATTAAATCGAGCTTCCGCCTGATCTTTCAGCGCGCTGTAATATTTTTGCTGAGCATCCATTTCGTCGTTAACCGTGCGAAAACCCATCTCGCGGCCATATTTCACCGAGACGACTTTTTCCCACGCCGATGAAACTGCATTTTTTTCAGCGTTGATCAGCGCTTTGCCATTAGTGAGACTAAGCCAGGCGGAACGTGTTTCCTGCACCGCTTTGCGCTGGGCTTCAATAATGCTGAATCGCGAGGACTCGCGGCGGTAGGCCGCCTCAAAGGATTGTGACAATTGACTGCCGCCGGCAAACAGCGGCACAGAGACGTTTACTCCATATTGCAGATTATTCGTTTTCGAGTTAGTACCGAAAATAGCGTCATAGAGGAAGTTCTGATCATTATCGTTGCGGCTCCAGTTGGTGCCATAGCTGGCATAAAGCGACACCACTGGCAGGTGCGCCGCATCGGCGGCCAGCACATCGGCATCCGCCTGATCGTGCTGAAACATGGCAACTTTAATATCGTTGTTACGCTGCTGACTGGCGCTGATCGCTTCAGATAAGGTGGAATAGGGGGCGGCGTTAAGGCACTGAAAGTTAACCGGCTCCAGCGTATCCGGATTAACGCCTGACAGCCGCCGCACTGCTTCACCTGCCAGTAACAACTGATTGCTGGCTTCGATCTGTTTCGCCTGTGCGATAGCGTAGTTCGCTTTCGCCTCATCTACCTCGGTACGGGTGTTCTGGCCGTTGTTCAAACCGGCCTGCAGCTTTTCCATCTGCTGCTTGAAGTTATGACTTGCCGCTTGCGCGGCCTGTAAAACTTCCTGCTGATACAGCACGGTAAAATAGGCATTAGCCACCGTGCCCAGCAGTTTTTCTTCAGCCTGACGGGCCTGAGCGTCGGCGGTATTGGCGATCGCCGCGCCTTTTCGCCAGCCCGCATATTTGCTCATGTCAAACAGCGGTTGTCTGACGCGAACATTATAATTATGCGATGTCACGCCACTCTGGTATTTCTTGTCCGGCTGCTCCTGACGATCCCAGCTTCCTTCAAGCGTGAGTGTCGGCAGCATTCCTGACATTCCCTGCCAGTATTTCTGTTTATCGGCTTCGCTGGTTTGCTTACTGGCCTGTAATGCCGAATCGTAATTTAACGCCGCCTGCGCGGCTTGTTGTAAATTTGCGGCGTGCGTATAAGCCGGCATGCAGATAACGGCCAGCACAAATCTGTTTAAGTAATAAGTTTTCATATTATTCGCTGTTTCATACAGTAAAAATGCCTGGGTTAAATTAATTCCTGGGCAAAAACATATTTGATCAACTCGGTATTGGAGTGCAGGTGAAGCTTTCTCATTGCATTATATTTTTGCGTGGCAATGGTGCTGACGCTGCGCTTTCGTATTTTGGCAATATCCATCAGGCTATGCCCCATCGCGAATAATCGAATGATTTCGTTTTCTGACGGCGATAGCAGACTGTTGGTTGTGCCTGTTTTCATCTCATGGGCCAGGCATTTCATTTTTTCAGAATAATAAATCCCTTTGTTGGATGAGCATATCCACCTGAAAGCATCGACCAGTTGCCTGCAGTCATCCCGTTTACTCACAATGCCGATGACGGGTATCTGCAAAAGCTTGTTTAATACCGCCTGGCTGTTCTGCGCAGTAAAGATAATAATGTTCAGCTCAGGTAGCTGCTTATGGATCTCCTCAATTTTCTTCACGCCATTTAAATCATAGCGTTCAAAATTAAAATCGGTAATCAGGATATCGGGTGTGTCCTCCTTAAGATGTAAAAGTAAACCTTCTTTCTCAACCGGATAAGCATGAATTTCATGCTGAACAAATTCGGTTGAGAAAATCGACTGGACTGCGTACACAATGAATGGACTCTCATCAGATACACCAATCCGTAGCGTATTTTTTGTTGGGGGCGAAACCACTGAAGAATCCTTTGATCAGTCAGAGTGGGATAAAAGCAGGGCAGATAACTGCCCTGCGCCTGTTTACTGGTAACTTAATGTATAAGTCGCTACTGCATTGGCACTTCCTGGACCTACCGTCTCCGCCGTCTGATAATAACGGGCATATAAAGGCACGTTGATTAACGCTGCGGAGATCGGATACGAGGCAACGGTAAAAGGTACGGCCAGGGGAATCGGGTGCTGGCTTTCATTCAGTATCTGCACGCCAACGCCACGCGCAGTAGAACTGCTATTCAGGGCCACCACACCGGAATCCGCTAAACCACTGACCGCATTGCCATCGAACTGCATCAGTACATCAAAGGTGCCTGATAACAGCGATTCACAATTGAGCTGGACATCAAAAGAAACCAGCTTGCTGGTCTGTCCAACACCGGCGCCTAATCCACCGCTTTTACTCAGGGAATAACTCCCTAAGGGAACTTGCTGAGTGACATTACCGGCGACCGAGCAGGTTTCATCTTTTACCGTAATCGCGTTATTTCTGAGATTAGTAGCGACATATTGTTCATCGCTGCCTGTCACCAGTGAACCTACCCGGAACATACTGAGGGTGGTGCGCGTAATCGGCGTCAGTGAGGAGGAGGTTCGCACAATTTTGAATGGGACGGTCAGTGAGAACTCGGTATAATTATTCAGAATACCGCCACCGGTGATCCCAGCATAGGTGCTGACCATCTGTCCTGTCGGGATGTTGCCTGCTTCATTAGAATATTCACCGCCATAGCCCAGATACAGCGTTAGCCCATACCCCAGCGATCCTTCAGCAATATTCAACCGTTTGAAATAAACTTCACCCGTCAGACCGTCTCTGTAGTCGAGGAAGTTGATGCCGCATTGCACATCAACTTTCATTTCCCCCTGATAAACCACGGTACCAATAGGAATGGCAGATGACAGCGTAATCCCGAGGGTTCTCAAATCCAATGCGTTGGTGGTCATCGGTGCTTTACAGATTAATTCGGTATCTGCATCCGCGTAGGTATTCGTAGCCGACAGCATAACGCCAGTGAATGCAGTCAGGGTTAGCGTGAATATTCCGGCCACTTTTTTTATCGTGTTAATAAAATTCATCATGATTCACCCGCTTAACCCTGACTGTCATTTTCGTTTACGCTATTGGAAACATAGCGAACAGGCTGATTCTGATCGCTGCTACATATTGTGGTGAGTCTGGCCAGTGATTTATTATCGCTGGTCTGCACTGCACCCGATTCAAGGTTTACCAGGCAATTATCCATGGGCGCTTTACCCCATGAGACATGCAGGCGGCTGACATCTTTGTTCAACCTGACGTAAATCTGTCCACCCTGAGAGACGGTGGTAACCAGGTTGCCATTTTCATCATTAACCGAAGCGCCAAAAGGTAATGCATTTCCGTTGAGCTGGTTCGCGCGGATTAGCAGCGGCTTACCTTTACTGGTTTTATAATCCAGTCTGACCACCGCGCCTTCTACCGGAATCACCCGCTGCTGCGTTGATTCCAGTTCGACATCAAGCGGAATGCCCTTCGGATCGATTGCCAGCTCGTTTATCCGATACGGGTTCAGATTGGGTACAATCGCCCGACCACGGCTGTTAAGCACGATGTTGGGATAACCCAGAACCCGCGCCCCCTCTGCATCATCTGCGCTCACTACGGCATAGGTTGATGACTGATAAGCACTGAACGTCAGACTATCCGGTAAGGCAATCACGGTACCGCTGGCTCCACCTGATGCGGAATAATAGTTTTCCCCTTTGGTATAAGAGGCGGTCAGCGTGCTGTAAGGCGACCGATATTGTCCACCAACCGAGGCTGATTGATTATTTTCAACATCACGGGCAACGCCAGCGTTATAATTAATCTGATTCTGCTCGCCCAGAACACCATTAATTGCCGTTTGTGCATTGACGCCATCTTTTGTTTGCGTCGCACTGCCGGTTAAATAATGTCGGTTATCGCTGCCTAATGGAACAGAGAAATCAAGTGATAGTTGTGTGTCCTGTCCGCCGGTTGAATATAATAATCGGTTCGCGGAAATTGTATAGGCGACGCGGCCAATTATATTATTGTAGCCCAGCTGAAATTGCGTATTGGTACCGGTATCATTCCAGTAGTTTTGAATGAAACCAGTAAGATAGAGACTCCCAAATGAATCTTCAAAGTTTTGGCTGGCGGTCATTGAAAAACATTGCTTAGGACGCGAAAGGTAATTTGCGGTGCCATTTTTGCGGTGTTTTTTATAATAGCTGTTAATTTGCAACGCATTGTCAAAACTGTAATAGCCGGATGATGAAAAGCGATAAGCCGCGAGTGTGAAGTTGGTGTTGGTCTCAGAGACTTTCTTACTGTATGTCGCGCGATAACTGACACCCTGCTTCTTCTCATCGGCATATTTTGTCTGCGCGGTGGTGATATCCATCGAAAGGGCGCCAATCGGTAAACCAAGCGCGCCACCGATTAACAGTGAGGCATAATTATCCGAAGCCAGAAATCCGGTGTAGCCGGTCAGAATATTACTGAAGCCATGCTGAAGGGTGCCCTGATAAACTGACGGGGTATACGCCATATTATCGCGCCGTGATACGCCACCGGTCAGGGAATAATAGGTCATGCCGGGACGTTTTAATCGCGCCATCGCTGCGTAAGGAACCGAAAAACGGCTTTCACTGCCGTCAGCTTCTTTAACGGTAACCTCTAAATCTCCACCGTATCCGGTCGGGTAAAGGTCGGTAATACTAAAAGCACCCGGTGAGACGGTCGTCTCGTAGATTTTGCTGCCGTTCTGGCTGACGGTGACCTGAGCATTGGTTCGGGCTACGCCACGAATTTCCGGCGCATAGCCACGCTGTGAATCGGGCCACATCTGATCGACCGTTGAAATCTGCACGCCCCGAAAGGAGAGGGTATCGAAAATGTCACCGCTGGTATTGCCTTCACCCAGCAGTAAACGCGATTTCAATCGGGGAATATCACGCTGTACATAAGTATTGATGTCGTCGTAATGGTGATTTTCGCTACCCTGCTGACGTTGCCAGCTGAGCGCACCATCGTGACGGAACATCCAGCCGCCCACGTTGAAACCTGCCAGCGCCCGACCATAGAATGAGTCATATTCACGGCCGCCGCTGTAAACAGAACGATAGTAGTTGGTGTTATAATTCAGGGTTAAAGCCGTTTCACCGTTATCCCAGAATTCAGGTGCGACATAGCCGCGTGCCGAACGCAGTAAATAGATTTGCGGAATAGATATATCCATTTGCATATCTGCACTGTTTATTGCAGCATTACTGTCTTCGATAACGTCTTCGAGTGACAGGCAATCTTTTCCGGATCGTAACGCTTCCGCTTGCTTCGAATTAAAAACGCTCTCCCTGAGGGAAAGGTTTTTTACCAGTTGGTACGAAAGACACGCCCGTGCCGCGTTACCCTCTCGAACAACCCGGACATTATCACGGCTGACCTGCCGGCCATTAAGAAAGATATCCAGCGTATAAATACCGGGGTCAATCGGGTTACCATTGGCGTAACGGGATACATCAATCTTCACCCCAGGTAAATTCTTTACAAAGGATTCGTCAAAGTCGAAATTATTGTCAGCCAGGGCTGAGGTTGTTACTGCGGTAAGACATAGCGCTAAAAAAGAGCGACAGAAATGTCTGCCCACTGGCGGTTTTACAGAGACTGTCCTTGCCATCATGATTACCCTTAATGATCACCATCCGGATTACTGGCTGATTTTTCCTTCGACTTCCTGCGCGGCACCATAATCATCCAGATACTGGTAATGGAACGTGGATTTTATAAGGTTTACGTTTGCCCCTTTCAGGGTGAAATCTTTGCTTCCACCGGGTTCCAGCATGTCGCCTTTTTCACTGGCGATTTTACGGCCGGTCGTATCTTCCGCGGTAATTTGCGCCACGTTTATGTAATAAGGCGAGTTATTTACTGCGGTTAATTGGTTGGTTTTATTACCCTTACGCCAGACCAGCATATTAGCCGCGGCTAGCGCGCCTTTGTAGTCTAAAGGAGTTGGTCGATAAAAGAGTTTAATACGGCTTCTGATCGCCATTTGCAGCTGGTTTTTATCAGCCAGACTTTTATCGCGGGGGGGAATATCCAGCACGTTGAGCCAGTATATTGACTCTTTAGTGGCAGGAAGATCGCTGCCGGTAAATACGATGCGTAACGTTTGTCCTTTATTGGCTTCCATACGGAATACCGGCGGCAGTAAGACAAAAGGAACGTTAATTTTATCCATTGCCTGATTTACATCGCCATCGTCGATCCATGCCTGAACCAGCGCAGGACGCTCGCTACGGTTATCCAGCCGCACCGTCACCTCTTTTTCGGCAGCAGGGTAAATTACCCGGGTACCG
This sequence comes from Pantoea sp. PGP6, assembly GCF_053474785.1. NCBI lineage: Bacteria > Pseudomonadati > Pseudomonadota > Gammaproteobacteria > Enterobacterales > Erwiniaceae > Pantoea > Pantoea sp. PGP6. Next base: position 119,452 of record NZ_JBQBMA010000003.1, on the reverse strand, counting down.
ATAATGGTCACACTGGCGAGAGAGGGCGCAGAAAGGGAGCCGGCAAGCAGCAGTGAAGGGATGAGGTTAAAACTTTTTTTTTTCATAAGATGAATGAATATCTAAAAAAGAAGAGAAAAGGCGGGGAGGATGACTCCCCACCCTGATCAATTAGAGGTAATTGATTGAATAAGTCACTGATGAAGCAACGGTACCTGAAGAGGCAGCAGCCGTTGCATAGTACTGAGCGGCATAGGTCAGGGTTGCCGCACCTTGATCCAGTGCTGCCGTGGTCGGAGAAGTAGTCTGCTCGGTGCTACCGGCGTTCAGCGCATTGTTAACCTTATCCAGCAGCTGCAGATCAACGTTTGCTGCGGTGCCGGTGTTGATCAGACGGCCATCGGCATTAACGTTAGCACCCTGTTCGAAGTAGGCATAAACGTTACCGGTCTTGGTAGCACACTCGGTCAGATCAATAGTGAAGCGGGTGCTTCCTGCCGTCTGACCTTTTGTTTTCAGCAGGCTAGAAGAAACGGTTGGCAGTACTACGGTACCGGTGCTTGAGCCACCGTTGACGCTAACGGTACAGGTCTGGCTGTTGATCTGACCATTAAAGCTGATGGTGCCATCAGATGCTTCTGCTGCATTAACCTGAGCCGCTGCCAGCAACAGACCGAGAGAAATCATTGATACCTTTTTCATATACTTTCCTTTGTATAAAAATAAAAAAATGAATTGCACTAACAATGAGTCGTTACGATAAGCCGTAACTGCTCATAACGGATTTACCGGAGAAATAACCCTCTCCTGTAAATTAAAAAAACAGCAGGCCAAACACCAGCGCAGTAACTACACCGACAATACCCATGCCAAAGGCTTCACCACTGATGGTGTTCACCGGAGGAATACCTTCCGGACGGGTCCGTTCGGTGGATTCCTCCTGCGAAGGGGAATGCAGGCCTTTAAAAAAGTCGAGGATCATTGAGGTCAGTGATCCGCCGCTGACGGTTGAAATCTCATTTTGTTTTAATTCACGCATGTTATTTCCTTATCAGGTAACGGGCTTGGTATCTAAATCAAACTGATTTTCGACAATCTGGTTAAACCAGGCGACTGTGGGATCCCAGCCATTTAGCGCGCCATACATCGCACCCATCACCAGGCCGACAGAGGCACCGATAATTAAGCCTGCGGCGCCGGAAATAAGACCTACACCCAGGACGCCGCCCGCGCTTCCGCCGCTCATTGCCCACTTCAAACCGAAAGCGGTGACGCCAGCCAATGAGCCAACAACAACTGCACCAACAAAATCAAAAAAACCTGCGCCTGAAACATGCTGCATTTCAAAAGAAGTTAACTCTCTCACTTACCTATCTCCCTATATTTATTTTTTTTGCCCTCTCATTTGAGCTGCGTTATTAAATGGATTAATTGACTCAATTTAAATAGTAAATTATCCATAATTTAATGGGTTTTAATGCTGAGTAATATTCCTGTTATTTTGACTACAAAAATTTAACCTTCATGATGATAATATAATGCTTATGGGGTATTGGCATAAGCGCTACTTTTTCCAGGGAATATCTGCGGTTTATTGGTCAGCTCTTATTACCGCTTTCGTTAGCGGACATTAATGTCCGTTCTCACCGAGGGTAGGATCAGGTCAACTGCAAATACATTTGTCATTAAGCCAGGCAGGTCCCTGACAAGTTAATCCATTTAGTTGAATCATCCTTTCTTAATGCCACATAACTTTACAGCCTGCCTGCCTCTTGTTTGGTGTTTTAGGCTTATTGACCTCAAATTATCAGAATAAAACCCTAAGTAAATTTGATTCGACTCTTTAAATCTCTGTTTTGAGACTCGCCTGGTTAATTTTAAGAATGATGACTCTTTCAGACCAGGAATTGTTTTTGCTCGCGTATTAACATTGGTTCCACAAATGAAAGGGGTATTTCAAATGTACTTTTATAATTAAATATTTGTGATATTAAATGTTTTACAAATCGACCAGATAACATAGGTATTCATATGGTGATGTAAAATACAAATTTTCAGAAAAAAGTTATAACACAATAATTATATCTCAGTTTCGCGGATATATGATCTGAAAAATAAGTTGTTAGCAGTGTATGGTGTGGTTGTTTTCTTTGTTGCTGGATTTTGATCCTTCCTTTTCACGGGTTTGTGGGATTGAATTTTACCGGACTGATTTTATTATAGCGAAACCGATAACCCTCTTTTCTCATGCCTCGGATTTTAAGGATAAGTAGCTATAGAAATCGATTCGCCAGCACTAAGCAAAGAGAACAGCGCAGACTGGTTTTTTTATAATTGAAATACCGATAACGAGGTAGTCAGCCTTGCCTTGTCTATCAATTGGATTGAGTTAATCGATATGCATAGAGTGACTGAAAATCATGAGCGAATCATCGACGCATTGGCGGGTTATACCCAAATCGCTAATCCCGATGAGATATCGCGCGGAAAGCGCCGCTATCATTTAACGAAGGATAACGTTCGCCGGGTAATGTTCATTCTGGATGGCGATTTTCTGGTTAAAATTAAAGGAGAGAATAAAGTCCTCAACATCTTATCCGCGCCGGCGGTAGTTGGGGTAACACCGGCGCTGGATGAGCCCCCGATATATCTTGAAAGGGTTGATTACGGCAAGATAAGCTTTATTGACTATGAAAAGTTCTGGATGCTGGTTTTTGAAAAAAATCTGTTCAACGATGCGATGTCAATTCTCTCGGGTCAGTATTCTGATCTGATGAGCTACATCCAGTTACCGAAAAGCAACTCTTACGATGAAGTGCTTTCTTTAATTGGCCGCTGGACAAAATTACCTCCGCACCTGAAGCGGCGTTTCTCTGCACTTTACCTGATTGAGCATAGCTCTCACCTTTCAAAAAGTTCTATCTGTCGGGTTTTAAAGGATCTGAAAGAGAAAGGGGAGCTGGAATTGATTAACGGTAAGTTTACCTAGCAGGACACCCTTAGGCTCGGATATCTGGATGTAAAAGGAAAAAAAATGGATGTTAAGATTATCTGCAAGGACGATAACTATTATTTCAGATTCGGCATATCTGAGCTGATTAATGAGGCTTTCCTTTTTAGCGCGAACGTCGGATTTCTGACCGGGTTTGATAGTGAGAACCTGGCAAAGGCAGACATAGTGATCATCAGTGTCTCGCTATGGCGACTTTATTTGTGTCAGCCTGCTTACCAGTACCGCAAAAGCGGGAGTGTACTGCTGGTCTTTACCGAGCAGCCTGACAAAATTATCGCTGAACATATGCCGGTGTGCTATCAGTCGTTAACCGTGATCTCGTGGAACGAGAACGTCACCAACATCAAAAATAAGATTATTAAAGCCTGGTTGAAGGCGCATGATGATCCAATGCGTGACTATCACCCATCAGACTGTAAACGCTGCTGCTTTTCCCGTATTTCACTGGTGCAGTTACAGGTAATGAGTTTTCTCAAGAAAGGGAACAATGTTCAGCATACGGCACAGTTCCTCGGCCTGTCAGTGAAAACGGTTTACGCGCATAAGTATAACGTGATGAAAAAATACAATATCAAGGGAGATTACGAGTTTCATGCTTTCCTCAATACTGTTTCTTTAATCGAATTATATAAAGGTGTAATAGAAGATGCATAGAGCGGATGCACGTTGTTAAACGTGCATCCGCTATCCACATTTCATCAGCGTTCACCACCGGGCGTCATTCTGGCGCAGCACCGATCAGTTTCTTTTCGAATTCTTTGAGATCCTGTAATGAAAGATCATTCTCAAATAAACATCACTCCCCTTGCTGTTCCTGTCAGGTTTGTCACCGTTATCATCATCGGTATGCTGATCGTTTCAGGGAGCTATCTTTACTGCAACTATGCCGTCGCTGCGCCCCCGGTACAACCTGAACCTGCAGTAAACGAACCGGATAACTATGCGCATGTCATTGTCTATCGGGTAGATGAAGATAACTTGCCGGTTTCAAATAAAGTGGTGAGTATCTTTATTAATAATCAATACCATACCAGTATTCTTCCCCACAATCGCGCGGTGGAGTTTATCCTCTGTCCTAGAATCGGCACGCTTGATATCGCTATCGGCCAGCTGGATAAACATCGCTTCGGGCGATCTGAAAATATGCCAGCGATTACGCCTACCCTGCAGGCAGGAAAGCGCTATTTCTATCGGATTATGTTGAACAAGCTGGAAAGGATATCGGTACATTGGGTGTCTGAAAAAGAGGCAGATAACGCGCTGTTTAATCAGAAACCGCAGTTGCTGAGATTGTTTCGCGTTGGCAATGAACACTGCCTGAAATAAGTGATGCGATAGGTTAAGCCGTTCCGGCAACCCGGATGCTGAGCAATACCGCACTCAGCATCGGACTTTGATGGCTATGTCGTTGCATTCCGTCCGGCAGCTGCAATCACCCTGTCCGCTCACGATATTCGTTAACGTGACGTGCCGACCGTCCCCCTGTTTTTGCTTCCGTCATCCTCCTGTTCTGCCCAACAGGAGGATGAACCTCACATGACCCGTTTTCCTGACTACCCGCTGCTGTGAGGGAGGTAAGCTAACGGGGCTGCAGGTTAAAAACTAAAACGATAACCCGCATTGATTTGGCGCTGCCTGAAACGGCTTCCATCATCACTATCGGCTTCGATAAACAGCGTGTGATTATTGCGCTTAGCGCTGACGCCAATGCCATTATTCCAGCTGTTCCCTTTGAATGACAACGTTTCACGAGATCCATTCAGCGCATAATTTGCGTTGCCGGCAAATTCGCGCATCATGCCGGTTTTGAGGTAGCCGTTGAGCTGGTAGCCCCGTTGATTAATCTCATAACCCGCCAACACGCTTGCCCGGCCGAGAACGGATTTATAGTTCGACAGATCAATGTTCAGACCATTCGAGGCACGCAGCGAACTGCCATTCTGGTGACCCGCTGTCATCTGCATCTGAGGTTCCAGGTAAAAACCGTTGGCATTATCGGAGAGGCTGAACTTCTTACCGGCTTCCAGCGACAGGCTGAAACCGGACGAGACGCCGCTCCCGGCCACCCGGTTCTGCTGCGTATCGTTGACGCTAAACTGATTTTTCAGTCGGTTGAATTTCACCACGCCATCAATGTAGAAACCCTCCTCATTCATCCAGTTGCTGTAGAGGCCAAAATGGCTGGAGCGGGTGGTTCCGTTGCCGTTTTGATAGTGGGGCGAGCCTGTCGTCGCTCCCATAAACAGACCGAGATAAACCGGCACCTCATCGGATAAGCGTTTATCCACCCCGAACTGATAGCCGGTATAGTTCAGGCTGAAGTGGCTTAATTTGCCCGTCGCAAAACCGCTGAAACGGCCATCAATCCCTCGCAGCCAGACATTGCCATCCGTTTTACCCTGACGAATATCACCCATACGCTGCATCAGCGTTTGCGTTTCGGCATAGTTGATCAGATAGCCAATATTAAGGAAGTTCGCGCCAGCATTGGCACTGCTGCTGATCACAGATGGGCCGCTGGAGTCGGGCGGAATAACTGCCGGGGCAGCGGGTGAGGGACTTTCGTTATCTCCGGTGATGACCGGTGCGGCTTCTGCGCTGTCTGGCGGAGTGGCAGGTGCGGCTTCGGTATCCTCAGCCGGCGCGACGGGAACGGTTTCAGGCTTCTCTGCCGGTACGGTGGGGATGATTTCCGGCGCTTCGGCTTCAGCCGCTGGTGAAGAGAGTACCCAATGAGTGCCCTGTTGATTGACGGTATAAACATAACCGCCCAGTTCAACAGCCGAATCTCCGGTGAAGCGTGCGACGCCATCCGGCGTTTCGACCACCGTCAATACTTCATCACCGTTTGTGGCAGCACTGCCCCGGTTCTGAATTAACAACCGGTAATCACCGGCACTGCTTTCGGTCACCACCACTTTATCGCCAATGTTATTAACTCCATTGCCGTCACCCGCGAGATCCGTGCGCAACGCAAAATCCCCGCTGCCGCTCAGGTTAGCAACCTTCAGCGTGGCGTAGCGGTTATCGTCGCTGGCGGCGGTCAGATCGACCAGAGAATGCTGCATTTGCAGGTTATCGACTACGGAATCACCGGCAACCCGCCATTGGCTATCGGTCAGCTGGACGTTGAGATGGCCGCCGTTCACGTTATCGCTGACCGCTCTGCCAGACCAGAGCGAACCTGGGGCAAAGTTAAGGTCGATTAATCCGCCCAGCGACCCAACGCTACCGGTGATGTTCATCCTGCCGTCAGCATCAATCACGCCGGGTGCAAAACCATCAAAGTGCTCGGTAGCCATCGCAACGCCATCTGGCGAACCCATATCAATCTTCAGGTCGCCCTGAAGATGAATCTGACCGCCGGCCACGGCGTAAACGCCATAGGTACTTGTCGCCAGGCCGTTGATAGTCAGGTTCTGACCGGTGATCTGCCCGCTGATTGCCAGCAAGCCATGCCCAATAATATTGACACTATTAATGGCAATATCGGTGTTACGCAGATTTACCGTCGCGCCTGCCAGCTGCGCCATCGCACCATATAATCCGGCGGATTTTAGCGTGCTACGTTCTGCCTCAGTGCCGAAAAAATTTAACGTGGAACCCTCATCCATAGCCACGATGGCACCGCTTTGCGCTGACGCAACCTGGCTACCTGCGCCAATGTTGGCAAGCCCGCTTGCTCTGACAGACAGACCCGCCGAATCATCACCGGCGGTGCTGATGGTCAGGTGATCTGCCGTGACAGTCCCCATGTTCACGATGCCGACAGAGGTAACGCCTGAGGTGATGATGGTTGAATTGCTGCCCAGCCTGACCTCGCTGTCTGACTGAATATTGATGCCGGGCGAACTGTTGCCCAGCGTATTGATAGTGAGATGATTGGCTGTCAGTAACGGCGAGCTGCCGGTGGGATTGCCTGTAAAGGCATCAATCCGCACGCCATCGCTGTTGTTGCCGTTGGTCTGAATGGCGCTGTTATTCCCCAGGCTGACCTGCGTATCGTAGCCGGAAATATGCAGGGCAAGTCCATTAATGCCCTGGGTAGAGATTTGTAGTTGTTCTGCTGTGAGGCTGGAAGCATTGCTCACCGTCAGGCCTTCCGCATAGGCAATGCCGGTTGCCGCCGTGTTTAGCGAACTGCCGGTGCCTAAATCAGCCGTGGACTGTTTACCGGTAAGCTCAAAGGCGCTGGCTGTTATGCCCGACACGCTCACAATCAGTTTATCTGCCGTAAAAAGGCTGTTCGGCCCTTTGATAAAAATGCCCTGGGCATAGTGTTCGGCATCGGTAACGCGAACGGTACTGCCAGTGCCGATAACCACCTTACCGGGAACGGTGCTGGGCACCATGATACCGTACAGTCCGCCATTCAGGGTCTGGTCGGCTATCAGCATGGTCGCGTCAGGCAGGGTAATCTCGCTGCCCGTCAGGCTGCCTGACATTGCTGCATAGCCGAAGCCTGGCATAACGCTCACACCACTGGCCAGCATTAGCATTTTTGCGACTCTGCTTATTCTGAATTGATTATTCATGCCCGTAACTCTTCCTTAAGATTTTATTGATGACCCAAATTCAGCGCAATTAATCCCGAACACCTTTAGTATGTCATTAGGCGTGATGAATTAACCGGCTGAATAAAAACGGGTCAGATTGAAAGAAATGAATTAATTTACGCTCCCATCCTGAGTGCAGGTAACAGGATTATGCCGGGCAGGGCCGAATTATGTAAAGATAAGGTCATGCGCTATTTTCAGGCCGCCAGCAGGTTAAGAACATCTGTCGGAAACATTCTTCTTTAAAAATTAAGGCGATGCGGCATTAGTCCGCAGGTTAGAAATGTTAAAATAATTCACCTGCATTGCATTTTGATTATGTTTAAAATCGGCGAGAGCTAAAGGCAGGGTGGGTAAGATAAATTCAGCTTCCCGGATTAATTGCTTTTTAATAGTAATGCCGCTAATTAAATTTTTTCTGGTAAGTGCGTGGCTGGCAGAAGGTTCATCTGTTAATTAAATAACTTACTTCTCTGCTTAAACTGCAGAAACATATGGCGCGCAGTGGCAGACATATTGCCATTTGTTCCGCAACCATTGAAACAGAGGCATCTGAGGTTAAGCAGCGGGCGCAAATCGGATGAATTAAATAAACTCACTTGAATTAAATAAATAGGCGTTGCCGGGAACGCAGTTAATGTCATTTCTGACGTGGGTACGCGACGGTTATCTCTTTTGACCGCACCGGGGCCGATGCAGCGCGATTGAGCGTGACGCCATTTTGCTGTTGCTTTGGCGTGTCCAGAACCAGGAAAAGGCTGCAGTGCCACAGTGTTAAGCACCTTAGTAAAAGCGGCAGCGTGTCTGTTGCTCACTTTTGATTCGCCGTGGCGGTTGCAGACACCATGCGCGTTAATGCCTGCGTAAAAGCAAAGTCAGAGAGCCGCTGACTTAGATATCGACTAGCGGCCAGGGGCTCATTTTTACAGAGCATCACCCTGTGCGGTGCTGCTCTGTTTTTCTCTCGGCCAGACGATTATTCATTCAATAATGGCGGCCGGAAATAGTCATAACCTGATTTGATACAGAAACGAACGGGGTTAACTGACATACCGCCAGGCTTCAATGGGTACTTGGTTATAGATTTCGTTCATCACCAGTTCCGCTTTGCGATGATCGTAAGCACCTTCAAACGAGGAAAGATCCTCTGCCGGAACACGATAGCGCATATAACTGGTGACAATATCAAGAATGTCTGTGCAGGGACAATGTCGCAGCTGCATTAAATAATCAATCTTTTCCATATATCCTCGTAAAATCAATGCGTAAAAATTCGCGACGTCTCAACATGAGACGCCAATCATTCGGCAATCTGGCTGATAAGTTTAATGTAAGGCGCACTGCTTAGGTCCGGCCTGAGTAATCGTGTGCATCAGGGCATTAACCTGCGGGTCGCGGTGTCGTCTCCCGCATCGCTGATGCATCGATACCCTCCGGGCGCGTTACAGTTTCTCGTTATTTCTCTCCTTGTTCGGCAGAAAGGTAATTGATTTCCAACCCACCGGACGTTTTATGATGCTAAAACCCGATGTGAATACTGGCTAAGCAGATTCTTCTGGCTCAGCTGCAATAGTGACGCGTTCCGGTGTTAACAGAACCGTAAGAGGTATCTGTAAGCGCCGTCATTATCAGACATCTCAAGCCAGGATAAAGTTGATATAAATCGTCATAGTGATCGGGTCTGGTTGTTTATTAATCAGTGCTATTTAGGTTAAATAAAATTAATACTTAAGTGCGTTCTACTACTGAATGCTATTTATCTGTAATTAAAGGGTATTTTCTTTTTCGGATAAATATTCCTGGTTTTATTATTAACCTGATTTCAACAAACCCTAAATAACCAGACAACGGCTGGTCCAGAAATAAAATGGAAAAATAAAATAAGTTTGACCAGGAGGATATGATGACCCGCAGTGCGCGTGCTGGAAGGCGCAGCCGCAAACCCTAAAGGGTAAAGTGGTGACATAAATGGCTGATCCGCTAATCCCGCAGCTGGTTTGAAGCTGGCGTGCAGGGTGGGAGGGCAGGCATTGATAGCCTGTTGCTTAAACACTATTTTCAGAGGTGTAAATGACGAACTCAACTTTTCCGGCAGCGTAGGTGTCGGGCTTTTCTCCCTGTTCCAGATAGTTCAGCATCAGTTGCAGTGCCAGCTGCGCATGTTGCCGGGTGTTCTGGTCCAGCGTCAGGGCAAGACTTTGCTGCGCCAGCAGCGTGCGGGTAGTGGAATAGAGCTCATGGGCGATCCACACGCACTGATTCAGGCGGCGATGGCGCGCCAGCGCCTGGCCTATTTCGGTATTTCCCAGTCCCGTATTGTAAATACCCAGCAGATTGCCGCCGCGGATCAGCTGTTTTTCCAGCAGTTTGCTGATGACATCGCGATTTTCCTCAGCCGCCAGCTCCTCCCGCAAATGAAGATGCGGAAAACGCGCGCTCAGCACATCCCGAAAGCCGTCGATCCGCTCCCGGTGCGCGGTGTAATCCATCCGTCCACTGACCATCAGTACCTCACCCGGCTGTTGCAGCATTTTGCCCATCAGTTGACCGGCGGTGCGTCCTGCTTTTCGCTGATCTATGCCGACGTGACAGAGCCGGGCCGCGTCAGGCAGATCGGTCACCAGCGTGATAACCGGCACGCCACGCGCCTCACAGTGCGCCAGCGCAGCGTAAATCGCCGGATGTGCCTGCGCAAACACCATCAGGCCGTCCCGCGTTTCACTGCCAGCCATAATGCGCTGTGCCAGTCGCTCATGCTGCGCTTCAGGCACAAAGGTACGGTGCAGCGTCAGCCGCTGATAGCCCGGATGCATTGCCGCTTCAATCAAATCCTGCGCCAGCTGGCGGAAGAAAAAGGCATCGTTGCTGCTGATTAACACCTCAATCTGCCACGGCTGGCGATGCTCTTGCGGCAAAATGCGTTTCAGACCGCTGTCACGCGCGGCCTGCAGGACTTTACGCACCGTCTGGGGTGACACGCCACCGCGCTCATTGAGCACCCGATCCACGGTCGCCAGACCGACACCCGCACGCCGGGCGATCTCTTTCAGCGACATTCTTTTCTCCCCTGAGGTAAAGACCTCAACAACGCGATGTCACCAGTGTAACCAGCAAGGCTAAGCTGCAAACGGCGCTTTCCACCGGACTATGATGGAGTTCAAATAAATGAATAAAAAGCAACGTGTTGCCCTGCTGGGCTGTGGATTTATAGGCGAAGTACATGCCGTCAATCTGCAGGCGCATCCGGCCACAGAACTGGTCTCGGTAACCGATACCGATAGCGCACGCGCCGCTGCATTTGCTGCGCGTTTTGCTGCTCACGCCGCGCCAGTCAGCCAGGTAATGAACGATGACAGTATCGATATGGTGCTCATCGCCAGTGCGACACCGACCCATGCCGATCTGCTGGTGGCGGCGGCGCGTGCCGGCAAAGCGATCTACTGTGAGAAACCTATCGATCTGTCTCTGGAGCGCGCGCGCCGGGTGGTGGCTCAGGTGTTGCCCTGTAATGTGCCGGTAACGGTCGGATTCAATCGCCGTTTCGACATCAGTCACCAGCAGCTTAAACAGCAGCTCCGGCAGGGCAGAGTCGGGCCAGCTGAGTTGATTCAGATGGTCTGCCGTTCTTCAGAGATGCCGCCGCTGGCCTATCTGCAGGCGTCCGGGGGACAGATGCGTGACCAGGCGATCCATTTTTTTGATCTGCTACGCTGGCTGACCGATGACGAAGTGACGGAAGTGGCCGCCATGGGGGCGGCGCTGGCGCTGCCGGCCATCAGCGATTTTGCAGACGTAGACACCAGCACGCTGCTGCTGCGGCTGCAACGTGGCGGGCTGGCGCAACTGGATAACGCCCGCCGCACCGGCTACGGCTACGACGAGCGGATCAGCGTGATGGGGCCGCTTGGTATGCTGGAGTCCCGCAGTCAGCAGCAGCAGGGCGTGACCTGCTATCAGCGCGAGCAGATCCAGCAGCCCGGGCTGCTGCCTGACTGGCTCAGCCGGGTAAAGGCGACCTGGTATGCGCAACTGGATGCGTTTGTCCGTTCGCTGAATGGCGAGACGGTTGCCGATCTGCCTGGGCTGGAAGATGGTTTGCAAGCCCAGGCGATTGCTGAGGCGGCGGTGATTTCGCTGGCCGAACATCGCTTCTGTCCGGTTGAAAAAGTCTCGCTGTAATCCGGACCGGCAGGACGATCTGCCTGCCGGTCACTGATGCGCTGTTGAGTTTGCCGTCTGCCGCCATCGCGCCCTGAGTGTGGTAACAGCTTCAGCCCGCGCTGCTGATTATCCCGTGCCTGGCATGCGCCTGACTCGCTGCCGCCCTCCACCGCAGTGACAAAAAAATTATCGAATAGAAACCGGCGGTGAAGTGTTTACTGCTCAGTGAACCTTTTCAGGACAACGACGATGCCCTCTGTTCGTTTCTTCCCGGCCCGACAGGTCTCTTTTTCCATGTTGACGGCCGCGCGTGGCACTGCGCTTCGCCGGGCGCTGCCTGAGCACGACAGCCGGCAACGTGAAATCGTTCAGACGCTGAAGGCCCGCCTGCGCTGGCCGCGCACCGTCAATATTTTCACCCTCGCGACAGAGTACTGCCTCGTCGTGCTAACTCAGCGATTCAAGGATCAATCATGAAAAAGTGCTATGGCGTCCGCCTGTTTGCCGTTCCCGTACTGCTGCTCACCCTGCACGCGCCGCTGAGTATGGCGATGGGCGATAATGACAGTGATACAAAGGTGCCGGACTGCCCCAAAGGGCAGGTTTATAACGGTAAAACCAAAACCTGCGTGCCGGAAAAGACCAGCATGCTCAGCGATGAGGATAAAACGCGCTACGCCTACCATCTGGCGAAAAAAGGCGAATATCAGGCGGCACTGAACCTGCTGGATACGCTGAAAAATCCGGATACGCGCGAGGCGTGGAATTATCGCGGTTATGCCACCCGCAAGCTGGGCCGCACCGATGAAGGGATTGGTTATTACCAGCGCGCCATTGCGATCGATCCGCGTTACGCTAAAGTGCGCGAATATCTTGGGAAGCCTGGATGATCAAAGGGCGTCCCGATCTGGCGCGCGAGCAGTTAAAAACCATTGCCGGAATTTGCGGTACAGATTGCGAGGAATATCGTGATCTGCAGGCAGCCATCAACGGGCATCCTGAAACCTGATCGGTGGGGGAGAGCAAAATTACCTATAGCGACGTCCGACAGCACCTTGCGGCGCACCTGACGCGCCTCTGGCGTTATGGCTATGTGCTGTCGCACAACCGCGATCTGGCCGAAGAGCTGGTGCAGTCGACCTGCGTGCGCGCGCTGGAGCGGAGCGCGCAGTATACGCCGGGCACCCGCATTGACAGGTGGCTGTTCTCTATTCTGCACTCTATCTGGGTCAGTGATTTGCGCGCGCGTAAAGTCCGGCAGGGACAGGGTTTTGTCGATCCCGATCTGCTGCTGGCTGCCGATACGCACCCCGCAGATGATGATAACCGCCATTTCCGGCGCATCATGCAGCAGGTCAACGCGCTGCCCGAAGCGCAGCGGAATGCCCTGTTCCTGGTTTACGTGGAAGGGCTCTCCTATCAGGAAGCGGCCGATACGGTATCGGTACCGATTGGCACTATTATGAGCCGTCTGGCCGCCGCCCGCGCCACGCTGGCGAAAACAACCACGGCCCCGCCCGTCCCGCAGGAGAAACGGCTATGACCACAGGGAATTTTATGCCGCCGTGGCGCGACGAAGCGATTGTCGCCTGGCTGGATGGTGAGATGAGCCGTCACGATGCGGTGCAGTTTGAACAGGATATCGTGCGTGATCCGCTGCTGGCGGCACGGGTTGAGGAACTGCGTAATGGCAGCATCGATTTTCAGCAGGCTTTTGCACCGTTACTGGAACAGGCGCCGCAGCAAATAATGGCGCAGCGGCTGGCGGCGCTGTCGCCGGTGTCACCCGTGGCTGGCTACAGTCGCCGTGCGCTGATTGCCGCCTCGGTGAGCTTTCTGCTGGTGGGAAGTGGTCTCGGTTTACTGGCCCGCCCGGCACCGGAAAGCGCCGACGAAAGCCAGAATGTCCGCGATCTTGAGGCGCGCTACATGTCGCTTTACAGTGCGGAAACCCTGGCGGATACGCCGGGCGATCCCGATCTGTTGCAACGTGGCCTGGATCGCACCCGGCTCGATTTGGGCCTGCAGATTACGCAACAGCAGCTGCACCTGCCGCAGGCTGAGCTGAAAATGGTGCGGATGCTGCGCTATGAGCGCACCTCAATTGCGCAGATTGCCTGGCTACACGCCGATTTCGGCCCGCTGGCGCTCTGTATCTCGCCCGAAACGCAGGCAAGCCATGTCGTTCAGCGCGAGCAGCGCCACGGTATGCAGCTCGCCTGGTGGGCAGATCAGCGACATCAGTTTGTACTGATCGGCCGTAATCCACCGCGGCAACTGGCCGCAATCGCCGAAGCATTACGGTCAGCGCTGCGCTGAGGCTGATTGCACAGCGGTTATAACGGGGACTTCGTCTGAGCCGTGATGGTAAGGGCAATCGCCACGCGGTCATCGACTATCCCGACCAGCCGGTCAACCCGGAAGGCGGTGCGGGATATCGCGGTGCTGGCATGCAGCGTCAGCGACTGTGATGAAGACGTGAGCGGCTGGCCACCTTCCAGTGTCGCCAGCATCACCACCGGACGGCTGACATCTTTCACCGTCAGGACGCCAAAGATTCGGTATTCCCCCGCTCCCAGCGCGGCAACCCGGCTGCTGACGAAGCGAATCCCCGGGTAATGCTGCGCATCAAAGAACATGTCACTTTTTAGCTGCCAGGTTAATAACGTATTTGAGGCGACCAGCGTATCGACGGGAATATTCACCTCAACACGATCGTCCCTGTCCTGATCGGGGTTCAGCGTCACGGTACCGGTCACGCCTTCAAGATGCGCCTGTGAAAAGCTGTGGCCAAAGGCACGCCACGACAGCCCGATGGCAGTTTTATCGGTGGCGATGGCGTAGGTGATCGGCGCGGCGTGAAGCGACGCGCTTAAGAAACAGCTCAGGCTTAACAGACAGGCGGTGCGGATCATCAGATGGCTCTCTTTATACGTGCAGGTAAGGTGTTAACGTCTGTCGGGCTGTATGTATTCATTTTATCGCACGGCCAGCTTTACTATCGCCTGAATAACTCCGGCCAGTAGCGCGAACAGCGTTATTGCCCGGCACCGCGCCTGACCGCCATCAGCATATTTTCGCAACTGAAACCGCTGGCCTGCGGGGGAATAGCCGGGTGCTAACAACATCGATCTCCACGCACGGTTAACAGGTGAGTACAGTGCGTGCGTAAACCGGCATGGCTAATATTAAGAAAATCTTAAGCTGATAACATTTCTTCTCAAATTATTCTTCCGTGTGAGTCACAGCGGTTTTTAATTCATTTTGCGTGTCGGGACTATTTTTATCATTATGAAAACAAACGCATTTTAATCGAATTCTGGTTATTAATTCAATTTTATGACAAAGCCATTAACTCTCCTGATATTCATCGATTATAAACGTAGTGTCAATAAAATGGAGAGAGTGGCAATCGATATGATTATTAATATTAAATAAATGAACTTTTCCAGAAATCATTAAATGAAACTGTTTTTATTTTATTGGATTTAACCCACTTCATTTAATGTTTAGTTAACTTTTGTGCGTTAGCGTGTATCACCAGTCTGATATTTTTAATTTATTAAGAAGATCAACGTGCTCTGTTTTGAAAGGGTGTCGGCGGGAGATTCGCTATTTCCTCGCTATTACTGGCGTTGCGCATGATTAACCGTGCGTGCCTGTTTATTGTGTAGAACTGCAGGAGCTTCACCATGGCATTTTTGCCTTTTTCACGCCCCGCGTTTGGCGATGAGGAACTGGCCGCCGTAAAAGCGGTTTTTGACTCCGGCTGGATAACCACCGGCGCGAAATGCGCCGAACTGGAGCAGGCATTTATTCAGCTGACCGGCAATCAGCATGCAATCGCCGTCAGTTCGGCGACGGCGGGGATGCACGTCACGCTGATGGCCCTCGGCATTCAGCCGGGCGATGAGGTGATTACCCCGTCGATGACCTGGGTTTCCACCCTCAATCTGATCACCCTGCTTGGGGCAACGTCGGTGATGATTGATGTGGACCCGGATCATCTGATGGTGATGCCCGGGCAGATTGCCCGCGCCATCACGCCGCGCACCCGCGCCATTATACCGGTGCACTACGCCGGTGTGCCGGTGGATCTGGAGCCGATTTATCAGCTGGCGCGCCAGCACGGCATTGCGGTGATCGAAGACGCCGCCCATGCGGTCGGTACCACTTATCATGGCCAGCATGTCGGGCATCAGGGCACCGCGATTTTTTCCTTTCATGCGATTAAAAATATCACCTGCGCGGAGGGCGGCCTGGTGGTGACGGATGACGCCGCGCTGGCCGATCGGATCCGCAGCCTGAAGTTTCACGGTCTGGCGGTTGATGCCTTCGACCGCCAGACTCACGGCCGCCAGCCGCAGGCTGAAGTGATGATGCCGGGCTTTAAATACAACCTGCCTGACATCAGCGCCGCGATAGCGCTGGTGCAGTTAAAAAAACTGCCGGGTTTTATCGCGCGCCGCAGTGAGATTGCCCGGCGCTATCTGGATGCCCTGCAAACGCTGCCGTTCACGCCACTGTCGCTGCCCGACTGGCCGCATCAGCATGCGTGGCATCTGTTTATTCTGCGCATCGATGAGTCGCGCTGCGGACTGTCACGCGATGCGTTTATGCAGGCGCTGAAAGCGCGGGAGATAGGATCGGGACTGCATTTCCGCGCTGCCCATACCCACAAATATTACCGTGAGCACTACCCGCAGCTGCGTTTGCCTGCCAGTGAACGCAACAGCCAGCAAATGTGTTCGATCCCGCTGTTCCCCGGCATGACCGATCAGGATGTGGAACGGGTGATCGCGGCGTTGCATGACATTGCGGGAGCCTGTAATGCGTGACGTAAAACCCATCAACCTGCTGTCCGTGGTTATCCCGGTCTACAACGAGCAGGAGAGTCTGCCTGAACTGATTCGCCGCACCCGCGCAGCCTGCGATCCGCTGGAACTGGAGTATGAAATCCTGCTGGTTGATGACGGCAGCAGCGATCGCTCAGCAGAGGTCATTGAACAGGCGGCAGCCCTTCCGGATAGCCCGGTGATTGGGGTGCTGCTCAACCGTAATTATGGTCAGCACTCCGCCATCATGGCGGGCTTCAGCCACGTCCGCGGCGACGTCATTGTCACGCTTGATGCCGATCTGCAAAATCCGCCGGAAGAGATCCCGCGGCTGGTTGACGCCGCCCGTCAGGGTTATGACGTGGTCGGGACCGTGCGGCAACAGCGGCAGGATAGCTGGTTCCGTCGTCAGGCCTCCCGCACCCTCAATCGGCTGATCCAGCGGGTGACCGGCCAGGCGATGGGCGATTACGGCTGCATGTTACGCGCCTACCGTCGTCATATTGTCGATGCGATGCTCAACTGCCACGAACGCAGCACCTTTATTCCGATACTGGCGAATACCTTTGCCCGCCACACCATTGAGCTGCCGGTCATCCACGCCGAACGGGCGTTTGGCGACTCGAAATACAGCTTCATGCGGCTGATCAACCTGATGTATGACCTGGTGACCTGCCTGACCACCACGCCACTGCGCTTGCTCAGCGTGGTCGGCAGCCTGATTGCGCTGACCGGCTTCGCCTTTTCCCTGGTGTTAATTGTGCTGCGGCTGTTTTTTGGTGCCGCCTGGGCGGGCGACGGCGTTTTCGTGTTGTTTGCCGTGCTGTTCATGTTTATCGGCGCGCAGTTCGTCGGTATGGGCCTGCTCGGTGAGTATATCGGGCGTATTTATAACGATGTTCGGGCGCGTCCGCGCTATTTCGTTCAACGGGTTGTTAAGGCTCCGCAAGCGCCTTCAGTACAGCCATCAGTACAGGAAAGTTCACTATGAAGACCCTCGTTTTCGCTTACCACGACATGGGCTGTGTTGGTATCACGGCGTTGCTGAATGCTGGCTATGAGATCGCCGCCATTTTTACCCACAACGATGAGGCGACCGAAAATCACTTTTTCGGATCGGTGGCGCGGCTGGCGGCTGAGCATGGTATCCCGGTCTATGCCCCGGACGAGGCGAACCATCCGATCTGGCTTGACCGCATCCGCACTCTGGCACCCGACATGATTTTTTCGTTCTACTACCGGCATCTGCTGAGCGACGAGATTTTGCAGTGCGCCCGTCATGGCGCGTTTAATCTGCACGGTTCGCTGCTGCCAAAATATCGGGGCCGGGCACCGCTCAACTGGGCGTTGATCAATGGCGAGCGCGAGACCGGCGTCACCCTGCACCGGATGGTGAAACGGGCCGATGCCGGTAATATCCTGGCGCAGCAGCGGGTGGCGATTGAGGATCAGGACACGGCGCTGACCCTGCACCGCAAACTGTCGGCGGCGGCGGAACAGCTGCTGAACGATCTGCTGCCCGATCTGCGTCGCGGGCAAATCAGCGAATGGCCGCAGGAGGAGAGCCAGGCTAGCCGGGTTGGACGGCGCACCGCCGAAGATGGCCGCATCGACTGGCATCAGCCGGCGCAGGCGATTCACAATCTGGTCAGGGCAGTCACCGATCCCTGGCCGGGTGCCTTCGCCTTTGCCGGCTCGGTAAAATTTATCGTCTGGAAGAGCCGGGTTCATCCGCAGCAACACCACGCCAGGCCGGGCACGGTGCTGTCGAAACACCCTTTTCTGATCGCCTGTGGTGACGGCGCGCTGGAGATCCAGACCGGGCAGTCTGAGCATGGCGTCTACATGAACGGCAGCCAGCTGGCGCAAAGCTTAGGGATGGTGCCGGGCGCGCTGCTCTACTCGCAACCGCAGTCGGTACTGCAGCGCCGTACCCGGGTGTTGATCCTCGGCGTAAACGGCTTTATCGGTAACCATCTCACCGAACGGCTATTACAGGATGACCACTTTGAGGTTTATGGACTGGATATCAGTTCCGATGCCATCAGCCGTTTTCTCGATCATCCACACTTTCACTTTGTCGAGGGGGATATCGCTATCCATTCCGAGTGGATTGAGTACCACATTAAGAAATGTGACGTCATTCTGCCGCTGGTGGCGATTGCGACACCGATCGAATACACCCGTAATCCGCTGCGGGTGTTTGAGCTGGATTTCGAGGAGAACCTCAAAATCATCCGCGACTGCGTGAAGTATCAAAAGCGCATCATCTTCCCCTCTACCTCGGAGGTGTACGGCATGTGTACCGACGCCAGCTTTGATGAGGACTGCTCCAATCTGGTGGTCGGACCGATTAACAAGCAGCGCTGGATCTATTCGGTATCAAAACAGCTGCTGGATCGGGTGATCTGGGCCTACGGCGAGAAAGAAGGGCTGCGTTTCACCCTGTTCCGTCCGTTCAACTGGATGGGACCGCGGCTGGATAACCTCAATGCGGCGCGCATCGGCAGTTCACGCGCCATCACCCAGTTGATCCTCAACCTGGTCGAGGGTTCACCGATCAAGCTGATAGATGGCGGCAGGCAGAAGCGCTGCTTTACCGACATTCAGGATGGGGTGGAAGCGCTGTTCCGGATTATCGAAAACAAGCAGCAGAACTGTGATGGTCAAATCATCAACATTGGCAACCCGGATAACGAAGCCAGCATTAAAGAGCTGGCAGAGCAGCTGCTGGCCAGCTTCGAACGTCATCCATTGCGTCACCAGTTCCCGCCGTTTGCCGGTTTCCGTGAGGTGGAGAGCAGCAGCTACTACGGCAAAGGCTATCAGGATGTCGAGCACCGCAAACCGGCGATCCGCAACGCGCGCCGGCTGCTGGGCTGGACGCCGACCGTGACGATGGATACCACCATCGATAATACGCTCGACTTCTTCCTGCGAACCCTTGAGCAGCAGGCTGATCATCGATGAAAAGGATCGGTCTGCGGATTGACGTGGATACCTGGCGCGGCACGCAGCAGGGCGTACCGGCGCTGCTGGCGCTGTTCAGGCAGCACGCCATACGCGCCAGTTTTTTCTTCAGTGTCGGACCCGACAACATGGGACGCCATCTGTGGCGTCTGATTAAGCCGGCTTTTCTGTGGAAAATGATGCGTTCGCGCGCCGCCTCGCTGTACGGCTGGGACATCCTGCTGGCCGGCACCGCATGGCCGGGCAAGCCGATTGGGCGCGGCCTGAGTCGCATTATGCAGGAGACGGCCCGGCAGCATGAGGTCGGACTGCACGCCTGGGATCATTTTGCCTGGCAAACCTGGGCCGGTGTCTGGCCGGAAGAGAAACTGATTGAGCAGATAGCCCGCGGCAACCAGACGCTGAGCGAGATCCTGGGTCAGCCCATCAGCTGCTCGGCCGCCGCAGGCTGGCGCGCCGATGGGCGGGTGATGGCTGCTAAACAGAACTTTGGCTTTCACTACAACAGCGACTGCCGTGGCAGCGGCCCGTTCCTGCCGATACTGCCTGACGGGCAGCCCGGCACGGTACAGATACCGGTCACGCTGCCCACCTGGGATGAAGTAGTGGGCCGACAGGTCAGTGCGAACGGTTTCAATGGCTATATCCTCGAGCAGATGCTCTCCGCCGGGGAAACGCCGGTTTACACCATTCATGCCGAGGTGGAAGGCATTGTCGGCTATCAGGACTTTGCCACGCTGCTGACGTGGGCGGGCCGCAACGGCATTGAGTTTTGCCCGTTAAGCGCGCTGTTGCCTGCCGATCTCTCAACCCTGCCGCGCGGCAAAGTGGTGAGAGGCGAAATTGCCGGGCGGGAAGGGTGGCTGGGCTGTCAGAAACTGATTGATGAGGTGAAAGAGCCCCGATGCGGATAACCAGCAAATGGCTGCTTTTTTTGGGTTTTTTTGCCCTGTATTACCTGATCCCGCCGATGTTTCGCGATCTCTGGCAGCCGGATGAAACCCGCTATGCTGAGATCAGCCGCGAGATGCTGGCGACCGGTGACTGGGTGGTACCGCATTTTTTCGGCCTGCGCTATTTTGAAAAGCCGGTGGCGGGCTATTGGGTCAACACGCTGTGCCAGTGGCTGTTTGGTCACACTCTTTTTGGCGTGCGGGCCGGATCGATAATCACTACCACGCTGACCGCCGCGCTTATTTACTGGCTGGGCAAACGGCTGTTTGATTCACGGCGTACGGCAGCGGTGGGCGCGGTGATTTTCCTCAGCTCTCTGCTGGTTTACGGCATCGGTACCTATGCGGTGCTCGATCCGATGCTGATGCTGTGGCTGGCGGCGGCGATGTGCAGCTACTGGCTGGCAACCCAATATGACGCGCGCACCACCCGGGTCGGTGGCTACCTGCTGCTCGGCCTCGCCTGCGGTATGGGATTCATGACCAAAGGATTTCTGGCGCTGGCGGTGCCGGTGCTGGCGATTCTGCCGTGGGCGGTCTGGCGTCGGCGGGGCACTGAACTGCTGTTCTATGGTCCGCTGGCGGTGCTGGCGGCTGCCGCGATTAGCGCACCCTGGGCGCTGGCGATCTGGCATCAGGCGCCCGATTTCTGGCACTACTTCTTCTGGGTTGAGCATATTCAGCGTTTTGCCGAACCGAATGCGCAACACAAAGCGCCATTCTGGTATTACCTGCCGGTTTTACTGCTGGGGACGTTACCCTGGCTGGGACTGCTGCCCGGTGCGCTGATGACGGGCTGGCGCGAAGGTCAGTATCAGGCTGCCGCACGTTATCTGCTGAGCTGGACGGTGATGCCGCTGCTGTTTTTTAGCCTGGCAAAAGGCAAACTGCCGACCTATATTCTGCCCTGTTTTGTGCCGCTGTCGCTGCTGATGGCGCACTACGGACTACAGACGGCGCAGCGGGCGGGGCGGGCGCTGAAGATCAACGGCTGGCTGAATGCCCTGTATGGCGTGGTGATGCTGGCTGCTTTGCTACTGGTGCTGGCACCGTGGAGCCTGACACACCATCCGCTGTTTGCGCCGGATGAAAACAGCAAGCTGGCGCTGGCGGCGCTGGCGTTCCTCAGCTGGTCGCTGATCGGCCTGTACAGCACCCGTTACGCCAGCCATCGCTGGCAGGCAGCGGCGCTTTGCCCGTTAGTCGTTGCGCTGACGATCGGCCCTGTGATCCCGGATAAAATACGTGATGCCAAGCAGCCACAGCATTTTGTGGCGGCAATCAGCGATCGGCTGGCTGGCAGCCGTTATATTCTGGCGGATAATCCGGGCGTCGCCGCGGCGGTTGCCTGGCATCTGCGGCGCAGCGATATCGGTTTTTATGACCAGAAAGGCGAACTGGAATATGGGCTGGGCTATCCGGATGCGCAATCCCGCTTTGTCAGCGAGGCCGCTCTGGGCGGCTGGCTCGCGGCGCATCGCCGTACCGGTAGCGTGTCGTTGCTGTTGCTGGTTGACTCGGTGCACAGCGATATCGGAGCGGCAATCCCGGTACCGGATGCGGTTTATCGTCAGGGCAGACTGGTCAGCCTCTATTATGGTCAGACTCCCTGATGGTGCTGCTGATTGTGCTGGTGAGCCTGCTCAGCTGCAGCGCGCAACTGTGTCAGAAACAGGCCACGCGGGTCAGCGGTTCCCGGCTGGCGGTTTCTGGCTGGCTGGCGGGCAGCGTACTGCTGCTGGTGATCGCCATGATCCTGTGGCTGGCGGTGTTGCAGCGGGTGCCGGTCAGCCAGGCATATCCGATGCTGAGCCTCAATTTTATCTTTGTTGCGCTGGCGGCGCGCATCATCTGGCGTGAGCGCCTGACGCTGCGCCAGATCGGCGGCACGCTGCTGGTGGTAATTGGGGTGACGCTGATGGGCAGCCAGCTATGAAAGGCTACGGCTGGATAGCGGGCAGCGTGCTGCTGGTGTCAGCGGCCCAACTGATGATGCGCTGGGCAATGCCGCAACTGCCCGATTTGTATGGACCGATCTCATCCGGCAATCCGTTTGCCCTGTTGCCGGTTCTGCTGCTGATGGTCGGGCTCGTGGCCTACGGATTGTCGATGTTGTGCTGGCTACGGGCGCTGCACAGTTTTCCGCTCAGCCGGATTTATCCCCTGCTGAGCCTGAGCTATGTGCTGGTGTGGCTGGCGGCTGTCAGCCTGCCATTTTTCCATGAACCTTTTAGCTGGCGCGGGCTGGCAGGTATCGCCGTTATCATTCTCGGGGTAACGTGTCTGGTGCTGGAGGAATAAAACCTTCACCACCCCGGCCACTCGCGTCACCTTACTGTGGTCAAACGGCAACGGACGCATCTGCCGTCTGACCAGGCAATGCTGGCCTTTCGCAGATTATCGGCGGGGAAAGGTTTGCCGGTCCGTTCCCTCTCTACTCTTACGTCCATCCCCATTCCCGGTGGTTACCCTGCTGTCCCGACTGGCGCGGTGATGAAATTGCGCCACGCCTGCCGGTTATCATTTTCACTGCTAATGTCGTTTTGATTACCCTTTTCGCGCACGCATTAGCGTTTCGCGGCTGGCGAAATTATCATTTCCGTGTTAAATCTGCTTTTTATTATCGTTTTTCGTCTTCTGATAAAGGATTTAACCCATGCTGGTCGGTTTTAAAGCGCTGTCTGAACGTTATGCTATTGAACTGGCGCAACCGCTGCGTGTGGCGTCCTTTATCGGCACCGTACGATCCCGCCACGAGAGTCAGGGGCAGATAGAGAACCGCTATCCGCCGAGCTACCGCCCGGAAGACGATATTGCTGGTCACTTCGCCTTTGGTCTCAAATATGAAGAGATCCATCTGGAGTTTTTTGCCCGCCTGTTTGCAGCCATCGGCCCCGAACCGCTGGTGAACTGGTGCCGCCGTGAGCCTTACGGGCAATATGCGCGCCGCGCCGGTTTTTTCTATGAGTGGCTGACCGGCGAGACGCTGGCAGTGCCGGATGTGACCAACGGCGGCTATGTGGATGCGATTTCAACCAAGGCCTACCTGACCCGCACCAGCCTGAAGCGGTCAAAACGCTGGCGCATCAATGACAATCTGCCTGGCAGCGTTGATTTCTGCCCGATAGTGCGTCGGACGGCCGCCACCGAACAGGCGCTGGCTTTTGATCTGCAGAGCGCCCTCGCTGAGCTGGATAATGCGTTTGGTGCCGATATCCTGCTGCGTACCGCCAGCTGGCTGACGTTTAAGGAATCCCGCGCCAGCTTTCTGATAGAGAAAGAGGCCAGCCAGGCCGATCGTATTCAGCGTTTTGCGCACGTCATCGCGCAATACTGCGGCCAGCTTGACGATCCGCTCAGCGATGCCAGTCTGCACACCCTGCAGAAGGGCATTCTCGGTCACGATGCGCTCGGACTGGGGCTGCGCCGCTCGCCGGTATT
This sequence comes from Pantoea sp. PGP6, assembly GCF_053474785.1. Taxonomy (NCBI): domain Bacteria; kingdom Pseudomonadati; phylum Pseudomonadota; class Gammaproteobacteria; order Enterobacterales; family Erwiniaceae; genus Pantoea; species Pantoea sp. PGP6. Next base: position 95,544 of record NZ_JBQBMA010000003.1, on the reverse strand, counting down.
TGTCGGCCAGGCGACAATGCGCGAAGATATCGTCCATTACATTGCGCCGCAGTTTAGCGATGTTCCACGTTTTATGCAGGGCCTGAAAGCCTTCGAGCAGGCAACGCGCGGGGCAGAACCGCTGGCGCGGGCTGGCGTGATCGCTTTTGGTTTTGTCTATATCCATCCGATGCGCGATGGTAACGGCCGCATCCACCGCTTTTTAATCAACGATACGCTGATCCGCGACCATGCCGTGCCGGAGGGCGTTATTCTGCCGGTCTCGGCTACCATCACCAGTTCACTTGATTTCCGCGCTGGCTACGATCGCACGCTGGACGTTTTTTCAAAACGGCTGATGCGGCGCTACGCCGGCAGCTATCGGTTTGCTGAACTGATCACCTATGAAGATGGCACGCTGAGTAACTTTGTTTTCACTGACTATGACGATGCGCGTTTTGCCTGGCGTTATCCCGACCTGACCGAACAGGTGCTGTATACCGCCCGGGTGGTCGAGCATACGGTGCGAACCGAAATGGCAGATGAGGCCAGAGTGCTGGTGATTTTTCAGCGGGCGCAGGAGCGGTTGAAAGAGGTGATTGAGATGCCCGATCAGGACGCCAGCCGCATCATCCGTTCGCTGAAAGAGAATGGCTGGCAGGTTTCCGGCAAACTGAAAAAGGCCTTCCCGCAGCTTGATGATGCCGAAAAAGCCCAGCGGATTATCGCGGCAGTCAGATCGGCGTTTGAAGAGCCGGTGCGCTAGGCAGCAGCGTCTGTGGCAGGGCTATCAGGCCATTAGCCGACCGGCTGGGCTTGCCGGTTAAGCGTCAGATTCTGTCGCTGGATGCTCTGAAAAATATTGTTCTTCAGCCAGTCGGTAGAGGACTTCTTGCCGCTGCGTTGGTGGGAAAAAATTTTTACCGTAAAAGGGGGCGCATGGAAGGGCAATCTGAAGATTCTGACCTGCGCGACCGGCGCAATTTTACCGGCGACAAAGGAGGGAATAGCCATCAGCAATTCACTCTCCGCCACAATGTGCGGCGAACTGAGCATTGACGGGGTTTTGAGCGCGATCCGGCGCGTCAGCCCCAGCCGGGCAAGATGCGTATCCAGCAACCCTTTTTTTTCATTCCACGGCGTCACCACCAGATGACCAGCGGCCAGATACTCCTCCAGCGTCAGGCTCTGGCGATTGATGTTACCGATCACCACAAATTCATCGCTGAATAAATCCACCTCATCCAGATCCTGATGCCGGACATCATCCGGCTCGCTAAAACTCAACGCCAGGTCAACCTCACCGGCCAGTAATTCTGTCAGCGCCGGGTTGTGCGGCAGGTGGCAGAGTTCGAAATTAACGCCGGGCGCGGTTTTTTCCAGCGCTTTGATCAGTTCCGGAAAGATACAAAAAGCGGTGTAGTCCGTTACGGCAACCCGAAAAGATTGGGTGCTGGTCCGGGGATCAAAGGGTTGTACCGGGCTGAGATGCTGATTGAGCACCGCGAGTGAGGCAGCAATATGCGGTGCCAGCTGGTGCGCAAAGACGCTGGGACACATCTTATGCCCTTCGCGATAGAACAGCGGATCTTTCAGGAATTCACGCAGGCGGGTTAACGCATGACTTAACGCAGAAGTACTCATAGAGAGTTCAACCGCAGCCAGCCTGACAGAGCGGTGGCGGTAGACGGCATCGAAAACAGGCAGAAGATTGAGATCGAGACGTCTCAGCACATGATGCATGAAATTCACCTGTAATTGATTTTATTGCACTTAATTCATTAAAGAATAGCGATTATCCTTACGGGCATCAAACAGTACTGATCAGAGAATATTTATGAGCGTGATTATTCGCCAGGCCAGCCCGGAAGATACGGATGCCCTCTATAACATGATCAACGGCTTATCCGTATACAGCGAAGCCCCCCTGCAGGCGATACCGGACGCTGACGAAATCAGACACGCCCTGTTTGGAGCTGACAGCACAGCAGAAGCCTACATCTGTGAAATTGAGGGGGTGATTGCAGGTTACTGCGTCATTTCGATGAGCTTTTCAACCTGGATTGGCCGCCAGAGCCTGAATATGGAAGACCTCTACTTTACGCCTGATTATCGCGGCAGAGGTGCGGGCAAAGCGATGCTCCATTACGTTGCTCAGCTGGCAGTCAGCCGGCAATGCAGCCGGATTGAGTGGAATGTGCTGGACTGGGATAAATCCGCGAAAGATTTTTATCAGAGTATTGATGCACTTCCGCTGAGTGAATGGGTGCGCTACCGGCTGGATGGCCCGGCGCTGGCGCGATTTGCCTCACGTGAACTCAACTGAACCAATTTGTAAAAACCGGCCGGCCCGTCCCGTGGCAGGATGATCTCAGCCGCCTCATCCTGAGGGCGGGAAAAGCACTGCGCACCTCGTGTTCGCGCGGAAAGGGCGGAATTTGTAATGAAAGAGAGATCAGCATTGCTGGCTTCGGGCTCAGCACGGGCGATCGGTGCGGCGATTGCGGCGGGTGAAATCAGCGCGCTTGAAGCTACCGAATGGTACCTGGATCGTATTGAGCGATTAGATCAGGGTAAAGAGGGCATTAACTGCGTCAGAACGGTATCCCGTCTGGCGCGGGAAGAGGCGCGACGTGCCGATGCCGCGCTGGCTGCCGGTCAGGCGGCAGGACCGCTGCATGGCGTGCCTTATCTGATCAAAGATAATGCGTTTACCCTCGACGGCAGCTTTGCCTCGGCAGGTGCCAGTGCGCTGGCAGAGTTTATCCCGCCTTATGAAGCGACGGTTGTGGCGCGTCTTCGCGAGGCGGGCGCTGTACTGCTGGGTAAAACTAACCTGACCGAATTTGCCGACTTCGTTGCCGAAACCATGCCCGCTGAGTTTAGCGGAGCGGGCGATGTGGTGCGGCATCCGCTGGGCGGGCGATACGATCGGGGAATGGGTTCCAGCGTCGGGTCGGCGGCCGCGGTGGCAGCCGGTTTTTGCGGTTTTGCTATTGGCTCGGAAACACAAAATTCGATTCAGGCTCCGGCGGTTCACAGTGCGGTCGTCGGCTTTAAACCCACGGTAGGCCGCGTCAGTCGTCACGGCTTTATTCCGCTGGTTGCCAGTCAGGATTCTCCCGGTCCGCTTACCCGGACCGTTGATGACGCGCAGCTGGTTTATCAGGCGATCGGCGGGGCGGATATGAAAGATACCGCCACGCTTACCGTTTTTCCGGCTGAAACCCGGGGTAATCAAAGCCTGCAGGGGCTGCGAATCGGCATCCCGCGGCGCTTTATCGCCGACACGGTGCTGACGCCCGACCGCGAGGCAGTGTTTGAACGCCTGCTGCACGCACTGGCCCAGGCGGGGGCGGTGATTGTCGATCCCTGCGATCTGCCTTCGGCAGAACAGCTGAATGGCGTGCGCTCATGCGTTTTTCGCGCGGAGTTTCGTGCCGGTCTTAACAGCCTGCTTACGGCGCTTAAGCCGTGCGGCATGCGCTCTCTGCAGGACATTATCGCGTGGAACAGCGCACATCCGCAGAGCATTCCCTATGGTCAGTCTCTGCTTGAAGCGACGGATGCCGCGCCGGATCTTCGCTCATCAGCCTATATTGACGATCGGCGGCAGGACATTGCCCTCAGCCTGAATGCCGGCATTCTGGCTGCGCTGAACGCCGGACCGGCAGATGTGCTGCTGTCGCCGATGTCGGCAGCGGCAAAATGCACCGGAAAAGCGGGCGCGCCGGTGGTGGCGATACCCGCAGGCGCAGATTCGGCAGGCTTGCCGTTCGGCGTTACGGTATACGCCGCGCCGGGCCAGGATGCAGCTATTTTGCAGGCAGCCATGGTCATTGAAAGCGTCATTGGCCAGCGTCTGATGCCCGCTATCACTGACACTGAGTCATTAATCACAACAGAAATCTGAACAACAAAGGGCTGCCCGCAAGCAGCCCTGGTGCAGAAGCAGGGATTATTTAGTCAGGCGGGCGGTCATGTGCACCTGATTGCCGCTGTAGGCTTCCGTAATGCTGTAGCTGGCACCCGCCATTTTCGCTCTGGCGGCGATCTGCGCTTCGGCTGCGTCGAGCGTGGAGGCTGTGGCTGTCACCGTCTGCGCGAAGCTGGTGGTTGAAATCAGTAACATAACGAAGACTGCAGCGAATTTTTTGACGTTTTTCATGGCGATTTTCCCGGCGTTAATCTGTGTTTGTGAGGCGGACTACCTCGATGGAGTGAAGATTACGCAGGAAAGGCGGCGATGAAAATCTCGAAAATATGCTGAAATAAATCAAAAAAACTGATGCATGCGATTTTCCGGTAACCCGGCGTCAGCCAGACAGACAGACAGTCCGGGTCGGTATAGTTATACCTAAAGATAATAGTCCGAAGAAAAAAAGGTTCTTACAATGGCGCCAGACCGTTACGCAACGCGAAAGCGGCTGGCCTCAGGGCGGATCGGTTTGATTCAGCTGACCAATCCGCGCTCGTGACCGGCTCTGCTGCCTGGCATGCTGCCCAGCAAAGGCGGACGGCAAGCGGAATGAACCGCCAGCCGTTTCGTCACGGACTTTCCGCTGACATCGGCAACTCTCCACCGTTCTCAGGTGACAAATCCTGCTACGGACGTGCCTGACACAGGCCTGAGCTTTATTTAAGGAAAACAGCATGCAGCTGTCGCAGCGTATTGTCGTCATCGATGATGAACGTTCTGTTCGTAGTGGTCTGACCAACCTGCTCCAGTCTGAGGGCTATCTGACCAATGCCTTCGAGTCGGCAGAATCTCTGCTTTGTGATGAAGCCGCGATAGCGAGTGCCGCGCTTTTTATCATTGATGTGCAACTGAAGGGGATGAATGGGTTTGAGCTGTTTATCAACCTGACCCAGCGCATTGAAAATCCGCCGGGGATTATCATTTCCGGCAACGGTGACGACACCATGTTGCGGTATGCCATCAACCTGGGGGCGATTGCCTTTTTGCCAAAGCCGATCGAAATTGATACGTTGTTTGAACATATCCGACAGGAATTCTCCTCAAGGGCTGCCCGCCAATGAGTACTAATCCGCAGGCGTTACATTCAGCAGAAAACGATGAAATCGCACTATCAGAGGATATTCTCTTCAGCCCGCTGGCGCAGGAGGGCAATATCGACTGGCTGCTGTGCCGGCACACCACCTCCGGTGACACCTTTGTGCTGGCGACCGCAGGCAATGAAGCGTCGGTCTTTCATGTCACGCAGCTGCTGAAAAATGAATATGCCCTTCGTGACCGGTTAGCGGAAAGCTGGGCGCTGAAACCGCAATGGCACACCCATTACCAGGGACGCTATGCGCTGGTTTATCCCGCCTTTGATTATCGCACCCTGACGGATGTGCTGTGCATGCCGCCTGGCCCCCTCTCTGAGTTTCTCAAATCTGCCGCGATGCTGTGCAGTACGCTGAGCCAGCTACATCAACAGGGACTGGTGCACGGTGATATCAAACCGGCAAACTTCTTTCTGAGCGATGAGGATGGCGTTTATCTCGGGGGCTTTGGGCTCTCCTCGCTGCATAATCCGCTGCCGGAGCAGCAGCGCCTGCCTGTAACGGGCGGTACTCTTGCCTATATGTCGCCAGAACATACCTCCCGTTCAGCCCATCAGGTGAGTCACGTCAGTGATTTGTACAGTCTCGGCATTGTGCTTTATGAGCTGCTGACCGGCAGACTGCCTTATGGCAGCATTGAGGGCGGCCACGCGGAGTGGGTGCACCATCACATCGCCTCGGAAGCATTGCCGCCTCATCTGCTGCGTCCTGACGTGCCGGTGATCCTCTCCTCCATCATCCTGCGACTGCTGGCCAAATCGCCGGAGTACCGTTATCAGACCGCCGATGGGCTGCTGGCCGATCTTCGTCGCTGTGCGGCCACGCTGCAGCCGGATGGCATGATTGAGCCGTTTACGCTGGGACTGCAGGATTTACCTGCCGCCAGTCTGTCTGCTGATTCGCTGTGTAGCGATCATCCGCAGGCCAGCAGCATCCTGGCGGCGTTGGATGAGGTCAGCAACAGCGGCAAACACAGCCTGGTAACCATCAGTGGCGCTGCCGGTGCCGGGAAATCCTCCCTGATTGCCTCCGCGCTCAAACTGCTGCGCACCCGGAAAACCTTGCTCACCCTGGTGAAAGTCGATCAGCATGCGCCGGTGTTACCCTATACGGTTTTTACTGCAGCCTTCAGGACGCTGACCCTGCACGTGCTGGGTCTGCCCGCTGAGGAAATGGCCCAGTGGAAAGCACATATTTCACGGTTGCTCGGTGCCTATGCCGGACTGGCGGTAAACCTGGTGCCAGAACTGGGAATATTGCTTAATCAGAAAGCGGCGGTTCTGCCGCACTCGCATACGCTTGATGCGAAAAATCGCTTTAATCTGGTTGCCTGTAGCCTGGTTAAAGCGTTTACGGCCCAGGGGCGGCCGCTGGTTATTCTTATTGATGATGGCCACTGGGCCGATCAGGCGACGCTGCTGTTGCTGCAAAATCTGCTGAGTCAGGGTGAAGAGATCCCGCTGCTGCTGGTGATCGCGCACCGGGATATCACCTCGTTACCCTGTCCGCTCATTGCGGGTAATCTGAACCAACTCTGCGCGAGCACCCTGCGCATTATGGCGATCACGCCCGAGCCGCTGTCGGAAAAGAGTATTGCGGGCTGGCTGGCGGGGCAGTTTCATACCCGCAGTTCGGCAACGGCTGAGCTGGCACGGGTCATCCACGAAAAAACCGGCGGTAATCCGCTCGCCACTCATAACTTTTTCCGCCAGGCGGTGCAGCAGGGATTGATTACCCACCATGCACCGTTCAGATGGACCTACGATGCAGAGGCGCTTAAAAACAGCCACTACACCGCTAACGTCGCGGCCAGCGTGCTGCTGCACCTTGCCTCGCTACCGCTGATGGCCCGGCATATGCTGGGTAAGCTGGCCTTGCTGGGCAGTGCCGGCGAGTTGCAGGTCCTGAGCCAGATTCTTGCCGTCTCCAGCGCGGAGATAGAGGCGATACTGTTGCCAGCGGTGACGGCCAGGCTGGTCACCCGCAATGAGGAGGGCTACGCCTTTATGCATGACAGCGTGCATGAGGCGGCGCTTAATCTTCTGCCGGATGCAGATAAAGATGCTTTCCATTGCGCCGCGGCACGCTTTTACATGCATCAATCGCAGCACGATATCACCAATGCGGTGCTGTTCCGGGCGGCGCATCACCTGCTGGCGGTTAAAAAGCTTACGCTCCTCCAACATGAAACCGGGCCGTTCTGCCAGCTGTTGCTCAGCGCCAGCCGGCGGGCAAAAACTACCGGCGATTATCTCTCTGCGCTGCGCTATTTGCAGACCGCCCGGGTATTGCACGACGGTGCCGGTGATGCCGGAAGCAGCGAATTTCTGCTGGAAGAGGCGGAATGCGAATTTCTTAACGGCAATCTGCCCGCCGCACTGACCTTAAGCTCCCGGGTCCAGTCTTCACCCGGCGACGCCGCCGATAAAGCCGGTGCGGCCTGCCTGATTGCTGAAATTCATATGCGTCAGTCGGACAGTAAGCTGGCGCTGGAGAACGCGCTCGCCTGGCTGGCGGTGTTTGGCATTCATCTGAACCGTCATCCGGACCAGGCGGAGTGCGATGCGGCCAGAGTGAAGCTGAAGGAGGCGGTGGGGAAAAATCCCTATGCCCGCTTCCGTTCGCTGGCCCGGGTCGACTGTAAAAATACCGAAGCGGTGATGAATCTGCTGGCCAGCGCCAGTACATTTGCCGCCTTCATCAATCCGCGACTGCACTTTATGATCCTGTGCCAGCTGCTGCACCTGACAATGGAGCGTGGGCTAAGTGGCGCCTCGACGCTGGCGCTCTCGTGGTATGGCGTGGTGTGCGGCGACCAGTATGATGAGTACAGCCGCGGCTTTGCCAGCACGCTGCTGGCGCGCGAGCTGGTCTATAAGCATGACTTTGTCAGCTTTAAAGCCCGGACGCTGCTCCCGCTCGATCAGGTCAGTATCTGGACGATGCCGCTAACCTATGCCATCGAGCGGGCGAAGGCCACCTTTGACGTGGGGGTTGAAACCGGCGACCGGACGTCGGCGTGTCTGGCACTGCGGCACATCGTCATGAATTATCTGGCGCGCGGCGATCATCTTGATGGCGTACACACCTCGATTGCGCGAGGCATGCAGTTTGTCAGAAAGGCACAATACCGCGACGTGGAAGTGATCCTCGGGATGCAGCTGGACTACGTCCTTTTCCTGCGCAAGCCGCGCAGCACTATCTTCACCGGTGATGACTTTCAGCCGCCGGTGCTGGCGGTGGTTAAACCTGAACATGCGGTTGAACCTATCTACCTGATGCAGTTCTGGTCCCGGCTTTATAAAGCGATGGCCCACTTCTTTGCCAGTGAGTATGCGGCGGCAGAGGCATGGTTTAAGCAGGCCGAACCGTTCACCGCACGTATACCGGGGCATGTGCATATGCTCGATTATCATCTCTACAGCGCGCTTTCGCTGACCGTGCCGCTTAAAACCGGAGCGATGACGGATAAGTTACGACTGCAGCTGAAGCAGCACCTCGACAGGATCGTGACCTGGTCAAACGAAAACAGCAAAACGTTCGCCGATAAAGAGGCGCTGCTGCGCGCCGAGTGGCTGCGTCTGGAAGGGAAAACCGCACCGGCGTTTGAGCAATTTGAAAAGGCGATCGTGTTGTCACGCGAAGGGCAGTTTCATCATATTAACGGGCTGACCTGCGAACTGGCTGCACGGATGGCCTATGCCAGTAATATGACGTTTGCTGGCGATGCCTACATTAAAGGGGCCATCGCCGCCTGGGATCGCTGGGGAGCCGGGGCTAAGGTTCGCCAGCTGGAGATGCAGCATCCGGCGCTGGCCAGCCAGGCAACGCAGACCGCGCTGAGTACCGTTCCGTTTGAGCAAAGTGCGGTGATCGGCGATTTACAAAGTATGGTGACGGTGATGCGAGCGCTCACCGAAGAGATTAATCTGGACCGGCTTATTCATGTGCTGATGATGATGCTGGTGGAGCGTGCCGGTGCCCAGCACTGCATGCTGATTCGACTGGTCGACGGCAATATCCCGGAAATCCAGGCAAGGGCTTCGACCACCGTCGACGGCGTTAAGGTCAAAATCGTACGTGAGTTGCCGGTCGCCACCGATCTGCCGCTGTCAGTGCTGTCTGCGGTGATCCGTACCGGGCAGGAGATCCGTACCGGTAAGCCAGAGGTATTCAGCCCCTTCAGTCAGGATAACTATCTGGTTGCCTCCGGCGCGGCGGTAATGTGTGTCCCGATGTTCAGACAGGCGCAGATGGTAGGTGTGCTTTATCTGGAAAACCGCCTGATGCCAGACGTATTTACCGCCGATCACTCGCGGATCGTTTCAATGCTGGGAGCGCAGGCTGCGGTATCACTTGAGACAGCTCGCCTGTACGCCGAGCTGGTTGATGAGAATATTCAACGCCGCAAAATTGAGAAGCAGCTGCGTGCCAGCCAGACCTCTTTAATGCTCGGCGAGAAAATCAGTCATACCGGCACCTGGCACTGGCATCTTGAACCGGATATTCAGTACATCTCCGATGAATATAAACGCATTATGGGACTGCCACAGGAGCAGGCAAGCACCTCAATGGTGGAGTTTCAGCGTCGCGTTCATCCGGATGACATACTCTGCCTGAGGGAGTTGATCGAGACCAGTGTGCGAAAAGGGACGGTGATGCAGGCTGAGTTTCGTATCATTCGCGATGACGGTGAATGCCGCTACATCAAAGGCATCGGCGAGCCCAATGAAAACTGGCCAGAAGTGGCCGAATATTTTGGCACGCTCACCGATATCACGGCTCAGCGCCAGTCGGAAGATGCGGTGCGCATCGCTCAGGCGGAACTGGCTCGCGTCGCGCGGGCAACCACCGTTGGCCAGCTTACCTCTTCCATTGCCCATGAGATTAATCAGCCACTGATGTCAATCGTGGCCAATGCCGGTGCCAGCCAGCGCTGGCTTAAACGTGATCCGGCGAATCTGGAAAATGCCAGTCACAGTCTTGATGAGATCATCCGGGAAGGCCGGCGGGCTGGCGATATTATTCGCGGACTGCAGGCGCTGACGCGGAATCAGGTTGCCGAATTTGCGCCGGCAAAAATGCACCTGATTACCCGCGATATTATCGTTCTGTCGCGTCTGGAGCTGGAACGTCGGTTTGTCTCACTGGAGCTGGATCTGGCGGCAGATAACGACAATGTTTTCTGTGAAAGCGTTCAGATACAACAGGTGCTGCTCAACCTGGTGATCAATGCAATTGAAGCGATGGCCGATAACATCGGTGCGCGTCATTTACGCATCGCCTCTTCACATCCTTCCGCTAAGGTGATTCGCATCGAGGTTGCTGATAACGGCGCGGGTCTGTCTGATACGGTGATCGGAAAAATATTCGACTCGTTTTACACCACCAAAGCGGAAGGGATGGGCATGGGGTTGACCATCAGCAATGAGATTATTAAACGTCACGGCGGTGAGCTACGCGCAGAAAACCGTCCGCAGGGCGGCAGCCTGTTCTGGTTCACATTGCCATTAGAAGGAAAAGAGACGACCGCCTGAGTGCGCTCCCGTTGTGTTGAGCGCAGAACCGGGCAGGGTGGGCGGGCAGGCTGAACGGCCGGGTTCGCCCACCTTCGCGAGCCGGTTTATCACCGTCCTCATCCCGCAGGCCTGGCGTATTTGTTTAAAATCAGCAAAAACAGGCCAACAACGATCAGCACAACCCAGGTTTTCAGCATATTCACGGTAATTATCTCATTTAATTGCCGGCAGACCGGCGGCGGTATTATTTATCCGCACTGCGGACCTGTTGATGGCGCGGGTGTAAAACTCACTCTCATTTTCTCAACACCTTATCTTTGCGCTGATATTCAGCACGGCGATAACCGGTGTCGTCGAGATGAATGTTATGCGTTCAGCACCCGCTTTGAAACAGAGAGATTATGCTGAAGTAAATCAGTTAATTTGAACATCCTGCGTTTTATATCCTGCTGCAGTGAAAAGGGGCTGGGCGAACGGCAAAAAACAGATGTGCCGTTTTAGCTATTATCCATTGGTATACCTATCCCTTTGTATAACTTCTCTTTTCCCCGTTCGCGCCTGATAATCCCTGGTCTCCTGTTGTGGAAATTATTGCCCTGACATTAAGCAATCAGCGGCGTCGTGAACCTGTCTGACGAGGCCGATAAGCGGTCTTAACAGGCTATGAGGAATAAATGAAAGCGAATTATCTGGCGCTAATGACGTCTTGTCTTTTTTTAACCCTGCCAGTGTCTGCCGCTGAAATTTATAATAACCACGGGAATAAGATTGATCTGTATGGTCTGGTTTCCGGACTCCGTTATATAAGTGATGACAAAAGCCAGGATGGCGATCAGTCTTATATGCGAATAGGTTTTAAAGGACAAAGCCAGATCGCTGAGCAGATCACTGGCTATGGCCAGTGGCAGGGTCAGTTCAACACTAACCAGTCAGAAAGTGACAGCAACAGTCTGTTCACCCGCCTCGGTTTTGCCGGTATTAAGGTCGGTCGCTACGGGTCATTTGATTATGGCCGCAATGTCGGCGTGTTGTATGACGCGCTGAGCCAGACCGACATGCAGCCCGAGTTTGATGCGCAAACCTATAACACCGATCAGTTTATGTTTCGGCGAGGAAACAGCCTGGCCACTTATCGCAACACCGATTTCTTTGGCCTGGTGAACGGTCTGGATTTTGCCCTGCAGTATCAGGGGAAAAATAGCGGCACTGGTGAACCGGGTACACGGGATGTGTTGCGTCAGAATGGTGAGGGATACGGCGTCTCTGCCTCATATTCCTTTGGCGCAGGTTTTAAAGCGGTGGGAGCGTTAACCCGTTCTGGTCGTACCGCTGCCCAGAACAGTGACGCCGGAATGATGGGGGAGGGCGACAAAGCGGAAGCTTACTCTGCGTCGCTTAAATATGACGCCCACAACCTCTATCTGGCGGTGATGTATACGCAGGCATTCAATGCCTCGCGGTTTGGCAGCAGCAGTGCAACCGGGATTTATGGCTACGCTAACCGGTCAGATATCATCGAACTGTTTGCGCAATATACCTTTGATACCGGCTGGGTTCCTTTTATCGCCTATAGCCAGTCCCGGGCAAAAGACCTTGGCGCGGCAGGTAATGGCCGCGTCTACGGTAGTCAGGATCTGGTGAAGTTCATCGACTTTGGCGGCTCCTACCTGTTTAACCGCAATATGCTGGCGTACGTCGATTACAAACTCAACCTGATTGATAACAGCGAATTTTCTCAACAGGCCGGCGTATCCACCGATGATATTCTGGCCGTCGGTCTGGTTTATCAGTTCTGATTGTGCCGTTGTTTACTGAATAATGAGGATCACCATGAATACTGCCCTGAAGTTTGTCACGCTAACCTGCAGCCTGCGAGCCGGTTCATTTAATGCCGCCATTGCAGCCGCGCTACCGGAACTGGGACCTGAAGGCGTCACTTTTGAGCCGTTAGGATCGCCAGGTTCATTCCCGCATTACAGCCAGGACACCGAAGCAGCAGGATTTCCAACTGAAGTGCTGGCGATGGCTGAGGCGATTTTCAAAGCCGACGGGCTGATTATCATTACACCGGAATACAACCATTCGATTCCGGGCGTGCTCAAAAATGCCCTCGACTGGCTGTCCCGGGTATCACCTCAGCCGATCGCCGGTAAACCGGTACTGATTCAGTCAGCTTCGCCCGGCAAGCTGGGTGGGGTAAGGGCGCAACTGCATTTGCGACAGATCCTCGGCTACTTCGATGCCCGTATCCTCAACAAGCCGGAGGCTATCATTGGTGAAGTGAGTGATAAGGTTACAGACGGCATCCTGACCGATGAATCTACCCGTCAATTCCTGTCACGCCAGCTGCTGGCTTTCAGAGATTTTGCAGTTAAATAAACGCGGATCTCTTTACGCGCAGGTCTGACGTGATTCTGTACAAAACAGTCGCTGCGGCAGCCCCTTAAACGGCACAGTGACGGGCAGCCAGACTCTGGCTGAGGCCTATCCGCCGTGGAATTTCTATACCGCTTCAGCAACCCGCAAAACCAGAAAAGGCCGCCTGACGGCAGCCCTTTCTGGCAAATCCTTTTGCGACCATGATTATTTAATCAGTCGCGCGGTCATATGAACCTGATTCCCGCTGTACGCCTCAGTAATGCTGTAATCCGCACCGGCCATTTTTGCCCGGGCCGCAATTTGTGCTTCCGCACCATCCAGCGTGGAGGCTGTCGCGGTTACGGTCTGCGCAAAACTTGCTGATGAGATGAAGGCCAGTACAGCGACAACAACGAATTTTTTGAAGTTTTTCATGGTCAGTTCCTGAAGTTGATTTTTAGATTGTGAGGCGTTGTGACTCGATGGAATGAATAATAGAGAACAGGCCTGACAATGAAAATCCGTGTTTATTGCTTTGCTTTATCAAAAAATATGAATGATGTCTGTGCGGCACAGAGTCTTAAACAGAGGAGGCTTTTTTAGTATGCGTGGCCGTAGCTTTCGAGAGCCGCGGATGAGTGGTGACGTCGGAGTGATGGCATGTTTTGTCTGGCGGCAACTGCTGCTGAGGGATGGTTGAACAGGCGTTGCTGTCTGGAAAGAAGAATGAAATATGCCAGAGATTTAAGTGCGCAAAACATAGATTATGTTAAATTATAGTGAAGTTAGCTTTACGGATATCTGTCTTCATCACAGGTGATATCGCGGGTACACCCCTCCCTTCACTCGTCAGGATACCGGCGGCGAGCGAGCGATTGCCGCCCTTTACAAAGCCAATGCGTCAGAGCAGCCAGAACTCCACGTTATGATTGCCGCTGTCGAAACCCCAGTGGAGTCATTTTAGATCTCGTGACAGGCGCTTTACCCGTGGCGAGTGCTATGCGTTAACTCAGTCACAATTTTTTAACTTCACGCTTCCATCTCTTGACTGTTCACCGCTCTGTCGTAAAACTTGCAGAAAGTAAAACGTTTTACTTTTCGACTCAGGCGTCGCGGTATATATGCATTTTCCGTGATATTTCCGGGGGTTATAACTCTACTGGGATACATCATGAAACACGTAGAAGAGTACGATAATTCACTGGTCGGCATTGATGTGATGCCGGATCATCCTCAGCCAGAAATATCATCACTGGCCAGTGGCGCGATCAAAAAAGCCCGGATGCGCTTAATGCCGCTGATCCTGATGATGTATCTGCTGGCGTTTATTGATCGTTCTAATATCGGCATGGCGGCATTAACCATGAACCAGTCTTTAGGGTTAACGCCTGAGCATTTTGGCTTCGCTGTCGGCATTTTCTCTTTTGGCTACATCCTGTTTGAAATTCCCAGCAATGTTCTGCTGGAACGTTATGGTGCACGCTTCTGGTTAGCCAGGATCATGATCACCTGGGGTGTTATTTCGATGGCGATGGCGTTCGCACAAGGTGTGGTGAGTCTCAGTATCCTGCGATTCTTATTAGGTGTAGCCGAAGCAGGTCTGGCGCCTGGTATTGTTTTTTATCTCACCACATGGTTTCCCAAAAAAGAGCTGGCCAGGGTTTTCTCCATTTACTATTTAGGTGTACCGCTGGCCGCTATTATTGCCAATCCTTTATCAGGATATATTCTCGACAATTTCCATGATGTGGGTGGGCTGGAAAGCTGGCAGTGGCTGTTTTTAATTGAAGGATGTCCGCCGGTAATTTTGTCAGTCATCGTTTTTCTTTACCTCACGGATAAACCGGCTAAAGCTTCCTGGCTTAAGCCTGAGGAACGTCAGGCCTATCAGGAGCTGATGGAAAAAGAGCAGCAGGCAACATTAGCGGTGGGACACTCTGGTTTGAAAGCGATGTTCAAAGACCGGCGGGTATGGATCTTAGGCCTGGCTTACTTCTTTACGGTCATTGGCTTAACCGGTCTCGGTTTCTGGATGCCGCAGTTTATTAAACGCTTCGACTATTCAGACACGGTGGTAGGACTGCTTGGCACTATTCCCTATATCGTGGGTGCCGTGGTGATGTGCTGGTGGTCAAATCATTCTGACAAAACCAACGAGCGCACCTGGCATTTCATTCTGCCTTCGCTGCTGTTTTCTGTCGGTTTCGTGGTCGCAGCTATCAGCGATTCTCCCGTCATATCCATGCTGGGATTGACGCTTTCGACTGTTGGTATGCTGGCATGTGTACCGACGTTTTATACTCTGCCCGCCTCCTTCCTTACCAGCCAGGGTTCTGCGGGTGGCCTGGCGCTCATCAACTCTATCGGGAATGTTGGCGGTTTCTTTGGCCCTTTCCTGGTGGGTCTCACTATTTCTCTTACCGGTAAATCACAAAACGGCCTCTATCTGTTATCGATTCTGGTGCTGTTCTCGCCGCTACTGATTTATCTCCTGAGTAAAAGTCGCCGTCAGGTCGCTGGCTGGCGTTAAATCCCACGCATCAAACCCTGTCAAGGAGTAGAAAATGAACTTAGCAGCACTGTTAGCTGAGCGTGCCTGTGCCGTGAAATCAGGTGCAGCACAACCGATCCGGGTTGGCATCATTGGCGCAGGTAAATTTGGGTCGATGGTTCTTGCCCAACTGCGCCATCTGGACGGTTTACAGGTGGTCGCCATTGCCGATCTTGACGTGAGTAAAGCCCGTGCAGCTCTGGCGCGTGTGGGCTGGCCTGAATCTCAGTATCAGGCACAAACTATCGAGGCTGCGTTACGCGAAGGTTCAACCTGTGTGGTTGAGGATGCGGAAAAACTGTTCCGCTGCGAGCAGATCGATTGCATTGTTGAAGCCACTGGACATCCGCTGGCGGGAACGCGTCATGCACTCCATGCGGTTGAACATGGCAAGCATGTGGTGATGGTAAACGTTGAGGCCGATGTGCTGTGTGGCCCGTTAATCGCTGAGCGTGCACGTCAAAATGGTGTGATTTACAGCATGGCGTACGGCGATCAACCCGCCATTATTTGTGAGCTGGTGGATTGGGCCAAAGCCTGTGGATTTGAAATTGTTGCGGCCGGCAAAGGCATGAACTTTGAACCACGCTATCGCTATTCTACTCCGGATACAGTTTGGGGATTTTTTGGCTGGAGCGAAGAAGAAGTGGCGGCCGGAGACTTTAATCCAAAGATGTACAATTCCTTCACCGACGGCACTAAAGCGGCAATTGAAATGGCGGCGGTGGCCAACGCTACCGGACTGGATTGTCCTGATAACGGACTGGCCTTCCCTCCAGCCGGTGTGCATGACCTGGCGCGGGTCTTCTCACCTGAGTCTGACGGTGGGCGACTGAGCCGTAGCGGTCTGGTGGATATTGCTGCCAGCCAGGAGCCTGATGGCAGGGAGGTACTGAACAACATTCGCTATGGCGTATTTGTCACCTTTAAAGCCCGGGATGAATACAGCCGCGCCTGTTTTAAACAGTACGGACTGTTGACCGATCCCAGTGGCTGGTATGCCTCTATGTGGCGCCCTTTCCATCTCATTGGCCTTGAAACCAGCATCAGTATTCTCTCTGCGGTGCTGCGTAATGAAGCCACCGGTTCGGCTTTAAGCTTCCGGGGTGATGCTGTCGCAACGGCTAAACGAGACCTCAAAGCGGGCGAAATGTTGGATGGCGAAGGTGGGTTTACCGTCTGGGCCAATGCTCTGCCTGCTAACATCAGCGTGGCGCAGGATCTGTTACCTATGGGATTAGCGCATCACGTTCGTCTGGTGAAAGATGTCGCCAAAGACAAAGCGGTGCGTTTTTCAGATGTTCAGTTTGATAACAATCTGGATATCGTCGAGTTGCGCAAGCAGATGGTCAGTCTGGCAGGATTATAAACAGTGACATTACCCGCTATTGACGTTGCAGTAGCGGGTAATGTCAGGAGGAACAACATGGCTTCAGAAATACGTATTGGGTTGGCTGGCACCGGATTAATGGGACAGCCGGTGGCACGGCGCTTAGCTGCTGCCGGTTACTCCGTTGCGGTGTGGAATCGTTCTAAAGATAAAGCGTATGCGCTGGAAAAGTATGGCGTTACGGCGGTAGACACGCCCGCCCGGTTAATAGCAGGCAGTAATGTCATCATCTGTTTATTGAGCGATGCTCAAGCCTGTAACGATGTTCTTTTTACTGATGATGCGCTGAAGCACATCGAGAAAAAAGCAGTCATTATTATGATGAGCACCCTGTCGCCACAGATTGTGATTGAGCAGCAACACAAGGCGAACGCAGCACAGGCGGACTATATCGATATGCCTGTCTCAGGTGGCACTTCGGGGGCTGAAAACGGCACATTGTCATTGATGGCCGGTGGTAAGGCAGAAACTATTGACCGGTTACGCCCTCTGCTGTCTCAACTGGGAAAAGTCACGCGGGTCGGTGAGGTGGGCGCGGGTCAGCTGACAAAACTCGCCAATCAGATTATTGTCGCAGGCACGCTAAGCTTGTTGTCGGAAGCCTTTACCCTTGCCCAGCGCGGCGGAGCCGATCCGGCAAAAGTGCGGGAAGCATTGCTGGGTGGTTTTGCTGACTCAACCCTGCTGCAACAGCAAGGGGAACGTATGGTAAACCAGGACTTTAAGGCCCGCGGCGCGGCAAAGTGGCAGCTTAAAGATACGCGCAGTAGTGTGGCGCTGGCTGAGCAATTTGGTCTGACATTGCCGCTGACTGAGACGGTGAACCAGCTTTTCAGCCAGATGATTGAAGCTGGCGATGGCGACTTAGATCACTGCGCCATTATCAGGCAAATTCAGCGTTTAAACGGCATGACTATTTAACCCGGGCCACGCTCTCACGTTTGATTAACGTGCTGTTTAGTTCACAGGTCGTCTGCTTCTCAACGGAGAGACTTAATAGTGCCTTATCGGCCAACGCTTCAAGAGGATGTTTGATAACGCTTATTGACGGGCTCAGGAGACGGCTCCAGTGGCTGTCATGGTAAACAATCAGCGAGAGGTCTTCAGGAACAGAGAGCTTCAACTGCCGGATGCGCGACATAATCATCGGTGCAATCGACGTATTTCCAATAATGACTGCAGTCGGTGGTTCTTCAAGCGATAACAACTCATCAAGCGCCTGACTGGCTAGCGGATCACGAAAGTTCTTCACTACCGCATACTGTTTTTCCCAGTCAATTCCATACTCTTTCAATCCTTGTTTATAACCCTTCAGCCTTTGCAAAGAGGTCGAGGTGTTCAGCGGCCCGCTTATCCAGCCAATACGGCGATGGCCTTGCTGAGCAAGATAACGGGTTGCCTCACAAGCGGAAGCTTCATTGTTAAAGCCGATGACACTGGCATGTGTCACCTCGCTAAGGTAGCGATCGATGAAAACAATAGCGATACCCATTTCGCTAATGGATTGCCACATATCGCTATTTGCGCTGGTGGGCGTTGCTATGATGGCTTTAACCCGCTTTTGCATCAACATACTCAAGCTTTCCCGCTCCAGCAGCGGGTCTTCCTGGGTAGTCACCAAAATGACATTCATCGCCATTTCTCTGGCGCGGCGGACAATGAGATCGGAGATCTCAGAAAAAAAATCGTTTGCGATGTCTGCTACAACCAGGCCGATAGTGTTATTCAGACTGGTTTTAAGCTCACGAGCGGCACTTTGAGGAGTGTAATTCAGCGTTTGCATTGCCTCCAGAATACGCTGACGGGTGCGTTCAGATACTGAACCTGAACCGGGGTTCAATACCCGAGAAACCACACCGATAGAGACCTCTGCTAAGGCCGCCACCTCTTTGATGGTACTTTTCTTTTTCTCTGTCAACGCAACACTCAGCCTCACATCATCAGGTTAGCTAAGGTCATGTTAGATTAATCACTTCATAAGATAAACGTTCTTCAGTGATCAGCCTTCTTTAGCAGGCGTGAGACTGCATTACTCAGCTTTGGAGGATTTGGTGTTGGCGGGAGGTGATTAAGGCTGTTTTGAGATGTCCGGGCTTTAGCCAAACTCTTTTCCGGCAGATCCGTCACACCAGGATCCACGCGCAGCCAGTAATAGTCCTCAGCATAGGGAGCAGTCTTAAGCGTGACGGGTGATTTCCTTTACCCTGTCTGTCGCTCTGGCGCCTTTCAGCTGCCCTGGCGATTAAGATTCAGACAGCATTCGACAGGCCGGCCTGTCTCGAAGAGCCTTCTCAACAACGAAGACACTGCTCTTCAGCGGGATGCCAATGCGGCTGACCTTCAGGACGTTTGTCCTGGCTAATAAACGCATCCTCTGACCTGCTCGCACCAATCCTCAGGCCAGTAGTTTAAGATACAGATCATAATTTTCCGCATCAAAGCAGACTAAGTTAACCTTGCCGATTTTGCTGTTCTCAGCGATGCAATGTTTGATTACTTCTAAGGCAATCGCCGCGGCACGTTCTTTAGGGAAACCATAAATTCCTGTGCTGATGTTGGGAAACGAAACCGTTTTGATGTCATGCTGGTCGACGAGTTTAAAACAACTCAGGTAGGCCCTTCTTAACAGCGCATCTTCGTCATGTCTTCCATCACTCCAGCGCGGGCCAACGGTATGGATGACGTAATCAGCGGGCAGATTGCCTGCGCCGGTAATAACGGCATCACCGACTTTGCAGCCACCCTGACGATTGCGGATTGCCTGACACTCAGCCAGAATCGCCGGCCCGCCTGCGCGGTGGATTGCGCCATCAACGCCGCCGCCACCCAGTAATGAAGAATTGGCGGCATTGACAATCGCTTCTGCCGCGATTTTAGTGATATCACCCTGAATTACGGTTATTTTATTCATCGTATTTGCCTGCTTTTTAACTTTAGTGATTAGCTCAGTGAACATCGATTCTGCGCTTCGTTGTTGTCAGTGGAATAACAATCATGTCCAGATTTTTCATTAACGAGCCGCTGGCTCCGGCCTTCTGATACTGCGCTTCCATCCGGTCGATACGGTCAATGTAGGACTGCTTCACCGCATCCGACACGTTACCCAGCACATCGCCGCTGTTAAACAGCGTCTTCAGTGCTTCGTAAATTTCCACCGACGGACTGCTGGCTGTTTTCACGATACTGTTCACAGCGTCATACAGACCTGCCGGAACCCCGGCCACCATACCCGCCGCAAAGCTGCCATCCTGACCCATGTCAATCGCCGTCCATTTCGCCTGCGCTCCCGCTTTGCAGGCTACTGTCTGGCATTCAGCAATATCTTTATCCTTCTGAGCCTGCTGTTTCTGGCTCAGATAGTTATTCTCAACAACAAACTTAGCCGCTGGGGTTGGAATCGAGCATTCATTCAGACGGAGTTGTCTGGCTTTTTCTCTCCTTTAACCAGATTTTTATCCAGATCCCAACACCCAAAATGAGGCCGCCGACATACCCGGATCTGAAGAAAGAGTCAAAAACATCCCTCCAACTGAACGGGAAAAAACCTTTTTTAAAATAAATAATCACTGATGCAAGTAGTTCAGCTACAACATCACCAATAAGAAATAAAATCAGGCAACTCAATATGAGTTTGATCAAACTAGAAAGATTATTTTTTAGCATCGGTTTTATCCTTCTTATCAAGTTCATCTTTTACAGCATTCCCTGTTTTCTCACCGATGTAGCCTCCAAGAACTGCACCTGTTAAATCAGATACTGCATCTTTTCCAAGCTTTGAGCCGACCCCTTTTATTATTTCACCGCCTACGCTGATGCTGATGCTGATGCTGACGCTGCCGCCCGTCGACCCCACGGTACTGAAACTCTGGCTCTGGGTGGTGCCGTCCTTATTCAATTTCAGGGCTGATAATCTTCATACTCCCAGGCGAAGACGCGGGAAAGCTTTTGCGCTATCTCCATCCAGTCATTACCTTCGCACTGATCAATATAATCAGTGATGGTCTTTTTGATCTCATCCAGATCATATTTACGAACCAGAAGCGTATGGCGCATCAGTTCCGGTAGCCACTGGTGTTTGCAAAGCCATTCGGGGGTGCAGATACGAAGATCAAAATTATCTGCCCCGCCATTATCATCAGTCCCTATACGAATCAGCAAACGAAGAGAGAATGGTTCGTCATCTTCTGGGTAATATTTATCCAAGTCATAATTATCACTTGAGATGCTTTTTAAAGTGGCTTTCATGCTCATTACCTATTTTACATTTAGATGTCCATTGCCGATTTTAACTTTGTCTCCTGTAACAGGATCTATTTTAAAAGATTCAAAGTTAGCTTGAAGACCTGTTGTTGCATATGGGCTATTTTTCTTTGGTGCGGGATAGCGATATACACGCATTCCATCAGCACTCATTAGTCCCGCTCCATCACTGGTCGATTTTGCTCCATCACCAACCCAGATTTGACCTAACCGGTCAGCTTCTGCATTAGTACCTGAGCCAACACCATAATTAAGTTTCCCGTTATCACCTTTAACAACCGCATCCAGTCGCGGATCCTGCTTTGCAATATTGTTCAGATTTTGTTGTACCAGATCTTCTTTCAGCTTCGGATAAGTAGCTGCGTTTTCCGCACCACTGGTTGCTTTTCCTGCATTTACAGTTGCCGATTCAGCCTTACCCGCAACCTTAGCAACTACCTTCTCCGTCAGTACCGCACCACCTTTTACAACCCGGCACCGCCAGCAAGAAGGCCTGCGATATCCGTGACCAGCTTCCCGCCTTCAACACCGGCATTAAACGAGCCGCTGGCTCCGGCCTTCTGATACTCCGCTTCCATCTGGTCGATACGGTCAATGTAGGACTGTTTCACCGCATCCGAGACATTGCCCAGCACATCGCCGCTGTTAAACAGCGTCTTCAATGCTTCGTAGGTTTCCACCGGACTGTTGGCTGTTTTCACAATGCTGTCCACAGCGTCATACAGACCTGCCGGAACCCCGGCCACCATGCCCGCCGCAAAGCTGCCGTCCTGACCCAAGTCAATCGCCGTCCATTTCGCCTGTGCTCCCGCTTTGCAGGCTACTGTCTGGCATTCAGCAATTTCTTTCTCTTTCTGAGCCTGCTGTTTCTGACTCAGATAGTTATTCTCAACCGCATTCTTACCCGCCCCGGCACCGGCAGCACCACCGGCCGACGAGTCTGCCGCTATACCGCCCGCCAGCCCCGCCGCTATCTGGCTTAGAGTACTGACGGTCTGCTTCTGGCTTTCCGTCAGCTTGCTGATGTCGGTGTCAGGATACATTGCCGCCACGATCGCCCGTGCGGCCAGCTCACCGCCTGCGGCACCGGCGGCGCCAGCGCCGGCATTGCTGCCTGCTATCTGTGCCAGCACTGCGCCCGCCACGGCGTGCGCCATGGTGTTTGCCGCCAGGTTGGTGTTTTCCGTGCCGTCAGCATTGTAGGTTAAAGATGCTCGCTCACCCTGTATTTTAGTGGCGACTGCCTGGATGAGGCCGGATTCGGGACCGACACGCCGGTTAACGTGGCCGTAGAATAGGGGCAACTGGTGATCCGGCTTGTAACTGAGTAACAGGAAAGTGCTCCCGACTTTTGGCCGGGATCTATTATATATTAATCGTCGTATTTAAAATCGATATTAATCTTTAAGGTTTCTACATCTACTGTTACTTCACAACCATGCCAGAACGGCTTTTCTTGAGATTTAAAATTATCTATAAAATAATTTCTTAACTCCACAAGAAAATCAAATAAGTCACTGTTTGCTTGTGCCCCAGCCGAAAACCAATCAGTATCGCCTGTGTCTGCATTTATATAATCAAACTCACATTTACAATGATCATTTTCAGAAGACAGTTCTGCTCTCATGATAACTTTAGATGCATCTTCAGGCACAATAGATAGCAGTATTGAACCAATGTCATTATAAATCTCTTGATCAGTTCGCATCACTTACCACTGGTGCATTTTTAAACGTATCAGATATCGGCCTTCCGCCATTTATAGAATACTCTACATAGAACTTATCCAGCCTGAGGCTGCTACCAGTATAAGACGGCTGGATACGGACTTTTACCTCTTTTCCTTCATTTAATGCCTTAGTCCAGGTATTTTTCATCTGCTTCCAGGCCCTCTTATTCAGGTTTCCATCCATTGGTAACAGGTTTAATTTTTCTCAAGGGCCATTAAATATACTGGCTATTAAATGGCCACCTTCATCACCCGTATTTCCGCATTTTCCTGCTTTACATTGCTGATACCCATTACGATCATTTTTCGTCGGAGATAAAGTGCTTGCAGCAAGACTGGTTCGACCTTGTGCATCCGTATGGAAAGTTTTATCACCATCAACCTTATAAACCGTATTCGGCTCCGGCTTATTCATCGCTTTGTTCCAGGCTCCTTTCTTACCTGAGTCAACAACAACAATATTCTTACCTACCGTTCCAGCGGCAGGTTTCCCGCCTTTGCCCATTCCACCGGTAACAGCACCAAGAGCAGCAGTCGCTAAAATATCAGCCTGCTGATCGTCTATTCCGTAACGGGTTTTCAGTTGATTAGCAAATTCAGTACTGGAGACAACGCCTTCTGCCTCAATCTGCTGCGCCAGCAATGAAGACATATCATTCTTCATTTTTGACGGCACATTTGCACCCAGTACGCGATCTATCGCTTCACGTACCAGCATTCCATTAGCCGGGATATCACCGTACTTATCCTTACAGGCCAAAGGATTGGCAGAGCAGACCGCGATCATTTTCTGCTGCTGTTTTAGGCTCAGATCTTCCATTTCCTTCACGATCTGACCGCAGTCACCACGAGCGTCACACCCTTTCGCTCTTGCCGCAAAATCATCTATCTGCGGCACACTCAGCGAGTTATTCTCAACTAAAATCGGATACACCAGTGTCCGGCATATTAAGCGGGCTACCGGTATGACCACATACTACAGCCGCACGCCCAGCCTGCACCTGAAGGGCGACTGGCTGGCAGAGGCCGGATTCGGAACCGATACGCCGGTTACCGTGGCCGTTGAACAGGGGCAACTGGTGATCCGGCCTGCTGAGTAACTGGCAAAAAGATCCCGGCTCAATGGCCGGAATCTTTAGTTATTTAGGTAACCCTTTTTTGTCCTTACGCAATTGTTGCCTGACTTTTTCAATCAGGTTCACTATAACGATCCGGAAGTTTGTACCCTTCTGGTATTTCGGGCCAAGATTCTTGCTGATTTATCGTTACAACGTCATCAATAATATCTTGGTAAAGATTAGACATATTTAAAGATGCCATTCTTACCCTTGTTAATGCACACCTAATGGCCACCTGATCTTTTTCTTTTATAGTTTTTTCAAGCAGCTTAGTCGCCTTGAAAAAATCGGCCACATAGTTCTCATAATTTTCTACGACACCCGACTCAATGTTTATACCAGATGCTACTTTTTTCTCTGCCCACAGTGTGAGCAGACTACTTTTAAGCCTGCTTAAAGTTGACATCATTTTAATTTCCGTCCTTCGGCTTCTTGGGTTTTTCTTTCGTTTATAGAACCATCCAAATTCAGAACGGCCCTGAAGTTTCCTCGTTTATCAAAAACTTCAATATGATCCTTATGTAAACCATCCAGATAAAACTGGTCGCCTTTTTTAATATAATTGCCAACATTATCAGTGGCTTTGTAAATGGCTTGCCCCTGATACTGCTGATTGGTTTTTTGGGTGTTATCCTTAACTGTACTACCGAACCCCGGTTGTTTCAGGAATTCACCCATATTTCCAACAGCGTTTTTATTTGGTTCATAACCCTGACTTTCCATGTAATTTGGTAAATCAGGAACACCTTCAGTGTTACCAGGGCTTTGTTGAATAAATAAGATTTCTTGCGAACGACCCTGTAGCTGGCTGGATTTTCAGGCAATACGCACGCTTTCTGGCATCCCAGCCTTTGTCATCCTGTTCAACGCACGCACCATGGCCATAGCTTCCGCTACCTGACCATCGTAGTCACGCAGCGTCAGTGAATCTCCCAACAACTGCTTCATTCTGTACATTGCCGTTTCCGCTATCGAGCGACGGTTATATTCCGTTGTCCATTTCCACCGTGCATTGCTTCCGCTCAGCCGCTGATTAGCAACGGCACGGTTGCGGTCTGCGTACTCACCGGGCCAGTAACCTGCTCCTTTTCGGGGAGGAATAAGCGCGCTGATTTTTTTGCGGCGCAGTTCATCGTGACAGAGCCGGGTATCGTAAGCCCCGTCTGCCGCGGCTGCCCTGATTTTTCTGTGAGTCTGCCGGATAAGGCCCGGGAAGGCTTCTGAGTCCGTGACGTTATTCAGCGACAGGTCTGCACAGACAACTTCATGTGTGTTGCTGTCAACAGCAAGATGCAACTTTCGCCAGATACGACGGCGCTCTTTGCCGTGCTTTCTGACTTTCCATTCGCCTTCACCAAAGACCTTCAGCCCGGTGGAATCAATCACCAGGTGTGCGATTTCACCCCGGGTGGACGTTTTGAAACTGACATTAACCGACTTTGCCCGCTTACTGACACTGGTGTAATCCGGGCAGCGCAACGGAACGTTCATCAGGGCAAAAATGGAATCAATAAAACCCTGCGCAGCCCGCAGGGTCAGCCGGAATACGCGTTTAATCACCAGAACGGTGGTGATGGCGAGATCAGAATAGCGCTGGGGCCTTCCTCGTGATGAAGGCGTTGCCGACTCATACCAGGCCTGAATCGCCTCATCATCCAGCCAGAAAGTGAGGGAGCCACGGTTGATGAGAGCTTTGTTGTAGGTGGACCAGTTGGTGATTCTGAACTTTTGCTTTGCCACGGAATGGTCTGTGTTGTCGGGAGGATGCGTGATCTGATCCTTCAACTCAGCAAAAGTTCGATTTATTCAACAAAGCCTGTTACCAGTATTGTTTGGCAACTGCTCTAAAGACTGGTCCCCACCAGTGTGATTTGGTCCGGTAATAATCTGACTGCCACTATTACCGGTATGATTCGGTCCAGCATCAACCTGACCAGCATTGTTCCCTGTATGATTTGGCCCGGCATTAATCTGAGCATCATTATTCCCTGTATGCGAAGGCGCATACTTATCCTGCAACGAACTCAGGTATTTACCGGTTATCTCGTCATTGCCCATCATTTCCAGGGTAACAAGATGATCCAGTTCATCTGAGGTCATCTTATCCGCCACGTCCTTGATAGCTGCACCGGCAAGACCAGCTATCCCGGCTTTTGCGCTGATTTCCAGTAACTGCTCTGCAACCTTCGTCCTGCAAGGTGCAGCCATCGCACAGCCTCTTGCTACTAGGCTTAACGAGTTATTCTCCACCGCATTCTTACCCGCTCCGGCACCGGCAGCACCACCGGCCGACGAGTCTGCCGCTATACCGCCCGCCAGCCCTGCCGCTATCTGGCTTAGAGTACTGACGATCTGCTTCTGGCTTTCCGTCAGCTTGCTGATGCCGGTGTCAGGATACATTGCCGCCACAATTGCGCGTGCGGCCAGCTCACCGCCTGCGGCACCGGCTGCGCCGGCGCCGGCATTGCTGCCTGCTATCTGTGCCAGCACTGCGCCCGCCACCGCGTGCGCCATGGTGTTGGCCACCAGGTTGGTGTTTTCCGTGCCGTCAGCGTTTTGAGTGGTGGTTGCCTTTTTGATGGCGTTGGCGATGTAAGGAGCCATCGCCCCGCCCGCGGCTGCACCAAGGTTATTCGCACTCAGTCCACCCAGTGCACCCGCCACGGCGCTGGCAACCATCGAGTAAGTACCGCCGGTGCCCCACTGAGCCGCCACGGCTTTATAGCCTGCATCTTTCTGCACCAGCGCGCTGAACGCATCTTTTGACAGACTGGCGTTTTCCGGATTCTCTTTAAGCAGGCGGTCAGAGGTCTCCTTCGCTGCCGCGTCCAGCTTGCAGGCCCTGACGTCGCCGGCGACTTTGCCCGCCAGCTCCTGTACGCCCTGGGCAAACGCCATCTGACTGGCAACGTTTTCTTTATTGAATATTTTGTCGATATGGCCGTTGGCATTGTCCGTGTCATGACTCAGGCCGGCCACATCCTGCGTCTGGCGCTGCGTATCGCGCACGGTAAGCGAGCCATCCGCTACGGCCGAATGCGTGGTGCCGGAGGCGCTACCGCTCATGTTCACTACCGCCGGAAGCGCGCCGCCGCCAAACTGCTGGCCGGAGGCCATGCTGCTGTCATATCCGCCGCTGATGCCGATGGCGGTGCTGCTGGCGTGGTATGCAGCGTGATTCCCGATGCTGTCCCAGCCCAGCGTGCCGGTGGAGAGGCGGTTATCTGCCGCATCCGCAGTGGAAGCGATGACTGCGCCGTTCAACTGCGTATGGTTGCCGGCGTAGATGTCATAACCGCCGTCGCCGGCAAACAGCCCGCTCTGGTCACCGACGCTCGCGTACTCGCTGTTGATTTTAGATTTGCTGAGGCTCAGGCCAGCAGAGCCGGTCATGCTACCAAAGGTAAAGCTGAAGCCGCCGCTGGCGCTCTGCTGCTTGCTCTGATAGTTATCGGTATCCTGCAGGCTGGCCAGCGTAAGGTTGTTGCCCGCGTTAACGCTGATACTGTCGCCCAGTGCCTGGGCACCAGAGAGCAGCATGTCGTTACCACTGCTGAGGGTCAGGTTATCTTTGGCATTGACGCGGCTGTTGACGAACGTCGTACTGTTGCCGTTTTCCGCACCGCTGGCCATAAATCCGCTAGCCTGCACGCCAATACCGGTGCTTTGGCCAATAGCAATATGGACTCCGGCACTCCAGCCAGATGAATTATTGCTACTCTTCTGTTCGGTATTATTACTGGCGGCAACCAGATTAAGGTCGTGCGCGGCAGCCAGCGTGACGTTGTTGCCGGTGATCCCACTGCCTGCCAGTGTCAGATTGCCGCTGGTACCGTTGCCACCGGAGGCTACCACCGCGACGCTACCGCCCCCGCTGAGCGAACTGCCGCTGACGGTATTGCTATTATATTCCGATGAGGATTTGCTTTTGCTGGCACCGACGCTAAGAGCGATTTTTATGCCAGCCTCTTTCATGTTGCCATTAGCCAGCGCGGTGGCGGACTGCCCGGCAGCACCTGACATCGCCCAGCCGCTTTCCAGCATTTTCACGGCATTAAGCGCCTTGAGGCGATCATCACCTGCCTGACCCGCCTCCTTTGCCTGCGAGCCCAGACTGAGTAGCGCATCAGTAATCGGGCTGGTGAGCTGAAGCGTCAGGCCGCTCTGTTTCTGCTCATAGCTCTGACGACGTGTCAGCGTATCATTGCCCGGGTCGATAGTAACCGATCCGCCGACCAGGCTGATATCCTGCTTCGCAATCACATCTGAACCCGCCACATGCGCATCGCGTCCGGCAACCAGAGTGACATTCCCCCCCGTGCTTCCTACTGTGCTGGCACTCTGGCTTTGGGTCGTACCATCCAGTTTCAACTGCTGTTTCGACGAGGCGCTGCCAAACGTGACGCCGATACCGCCGCTGCTGAGCATGCCACTCTTTTTGGTTTCACTCAGACGATAGCGGGTCTGGCTCTCAGTAGCCGCTGCGAGGGTAAGATCGTTACCGGCTTTCAGGCCCACATCACTTTCGCCAATCACCGATGAACCTTTTACCGTCAGGTCATTACCCGCAATGATCGACACCCGATCACCGCTCAGCTGTGAGCCTTTTTCGACAGTTGAACTCTCTTCGCTGATGGTGTGAGTCGTTTTCTTGCTGAAAAGCCCTTTTTTGGTCTTTGTTGAATCGCTGGGTGAACTATTAATTGTTACGCTGAGGGTATTTCATCGGATGTCAGAATTTACTGTAATTATTAACCAATCATTTACCAGAATTTCTTTCTCCCGACAGATTAGTGGTAGAGATAACGCGAATATCCGCCTTGAAAAGCGCAAAAAACAGTACCAGCCTGGCGCTGGTGGGTTTTGACGTTTAATCGCTACCACAGCGAAAATCAGGGTTTACCGACTGATTCCGACATTGCTGCGTAATGACGAGTCGCATGCTCCTGGCTTTACCCGTCAGAAATATTATATTCATATAAATCAATGCATTGATTGCCAATAAGCTTTCATCGTCGCCAATTGTGATGAAATTGTGATCTGCCTCGCCAATCACATTCATCATGTGTTGTTATATTTGTTATGAGTCATCTCGTTACTAAATCATTTGGCTGATTATCCATGACCCGCGCCGTTCAGGGACATGCGGCTTTCTGCTGGCGTTATTTCGACGAGCTGCTCGTAACCCTACAACCCTGAAAATTAAAAAAGGTAACGATATGGAAAGCCAGGATCTGCAACGCAAGCTCGGCTTCTGGGCCGTGCTGGCAATTTCCGTCGGAACCACCGTCGGTTCCGGTATCTTCGTTTCGGTGGGTGAAGTTGCAAAAGCGGCGGGCACGCCGTGGCTTACCGTGCTGGCATTTGTTATTGGCGGGCTTATCGTCATTCCCCAGATGTGTGTCTATGCGGAACTCTCTACTGCCTATCCTGAGAACGGCGCCGATTATATTTACCTGAAAAACGCCGGCAGTCGTCCGCTGGCATTTCTGTCTGGCTGGGCCAGCTTCTGGGCGAATGATGCGCCGTCACTCTCGATCATGGCGCTGGCGATTGTCAGTAATCTGGGCTTTCTGATCCCACTCGATCCGCTGAGCGGCAAGCTGGTAGCGACCGGGCTGATTCTGGCTTTTATGTTGCTGCATCTGCGTTCGGTAGAAGGCGGAGCCACCTTTCAGACGCTGATCACCATCGCCAAAATCATTCCTTTTGTCATCGTGATCGGCATCGGTATCTTCTGGCTAAAAGGTGACAACTTTGTCGTCGCGCAGAGTACGGTAACGACCAGCGCGACAGCAGGCTTTATGGCACTGCTGGCGGGAATTTCAGCCACCAGCTGGTCCTATACCGGCATGGCGTCGATCTGTTACATGACCGGCGAAATCAAAAATCCGGGCAAAACGATGCCACGCGCCTTGATTGGATCCTGCCTGCTGGTTCTGGTGCTCTACTCGCTGTTAGCGCTGGTGATTTCAGGGCTAATGCCGTTCGACAAACTGGCTGCATCCGAAACGCCGCTCTCCGATGCTCTCACCTATATACCGGCGCTCGGTAGCGTAGCGGGTATTTTTGTCGCGGTGACGGCCATTATTGTCATCCTCGGCTCGCTCTCCAGCTGTGTGATGTATCAGCCCCGGCTGGAATATGCGATGGCCAAAGACAAGCTGTTTTTCAAAAGCTTTGCTCACGTTCATCCCCGATTCAACACGCCGGATGTCTCGATCATTTTGCAATGCGCACTCGGTATTTTCTTTATCTTCGTTTCCGATCTCACCAGCCTGCTCGGCTACTTTACGCTGGTAATGTGTTTTAAAAACACCCTCACCTTCAGCTCCATCATCTGGTGTCGCAAACGCGACGATTACAAACCGCTGTGGCGCACGCCCGCCTTCGGTCTGATGACCTTCGCCGCTATCGCCTCCAGCCTGATTCTTGTGGCGTCTACCTTCGTATGGGCGCCTGTTCCGGGGCTTATCTGCGCCCTGATTGTCATCGCTACCGGTCTGCCCGCTTACGCCTTCTGGGAAAAGCGCAATCGCCGTCTGGCTCACGTTTCTTAACCCTGTCTGGAGAGTTGTTTCATGTTGAATATTGATAAACGCAGTGTGGATTTTCTGGTAACTGAAAATATGGTACCGGAAGTTGAAAAGATTCTGGAACGGGATGTGCCGCGCGTTGACGCCATGGTTGATGAGATGGTACAGCGCGGAATCGATCGCATCTACTTCGTTGCCTGCGGGTCACCGCTCAATGCCGCCCAGACGGCAAAGCACCTCGCCGATCGCTTCTCCAGCCTGCAGGTTTATGCGCTGTCCGGCTGGGAATTTTGCGATAACACACCGCATCGTCTCGATGCGCGCTGCGCGGTTATTGGCGTCTCGGATTACGGTAAAACCGAGGAGGTGATTAAGGCGCTGGAGTTGGGTGCGGCCTGCGGTGCGTTCACGGCTGCCTTCACTAAACATCACGACAGCCCGATTACCCAGGCGGCTGACCATGTTCTGGCCTATGAAGCGGATTGTATCTGGGAGATACACCTGCTGCTCTGCTACAGCGTGGTGATCGAAATGATTACCCGTCTCTCACCGCATACCGAGATCGGCAAAATCAAAAATGACCTGCGTAAGTTGCCGCAGGCGCTGGGGCATCTGGTGCGCACATGGGAAGATAAAGGCCGTCAGTTTGGCGAACAGGCGAGTCAGTGGCCGATGATCTATACCGTATCGGCCGGTCCGCTGCGTCCACTCGGCTATAAAGAGGGCATTGTCACCTTAATGGAATTTACCTGGACGCACGGTTCGGTGATTGAGAGCGGTGAGTTTCGTCACGGGCCGCTTGAAGTCGTCGAGCCTGGCGTACCTTTCCTGTTTTTGCTGGGCAGCGATGAGAGTCGTCATACCACCGAGCGGGCAATTCGCTTCGTGCGCGAGCGCACCGATAAGGTGATCGTGATTGATTATGCGGAGATTTCTCAGGGACTGCATCCGTGGCTGGCACCTTTCCTGATGTTCGTCCCGATGGAGTGGCTCTGCTACTACCTCTCTATTTATAAAGATCATAACCCGGACGATCGCCGTTATTACGGCGGATTGGTTGAGTATTAATCCTTTTGCCCGGCCTGATGAGGGCCGGGCGTAGCGACCAGGAGAAGCGAAATGAAAAAGGATAATGCAGCTGAAGGTGCAACAGCGCAGCCTGACGGGATGATGCGGTTGGCGACGGTAGGCGATAACTGCGTGGATATCTATCCTCAACTCAACAAAGCCTTTTCCGGCGGTAACGCGGTGAATGTCGCGGTCTACAGCAGACGTTACGCCATGCAGTCTGCCTGCGTGAGCTGGGTCGGTGACGATGCGTATGGCGCGCTGCTGAAGCGCGACCTGCTGCAACAGGGTGTCGATATTTCGCATCTTCACACTAAAGCTGGCGTGACCGCGCAGACCCAGGTTGAGCTGCGCGACAACGACCGCATTTTGGGCGATTACACCGAAGGCGTTATGGCGGATTTTACGCTGACTAATGAAGATCTGGCATGGCTTAACGGCTTTGATATGATCCATTCGGCTGTCTGGGGGCATGCGGAATCGGCGCTGCCGGCGTTAAAAGCGGCGGGCAGGATCGTCTCCTTCGACTTTGCCGATAAATGGGAAAACCCGCTGTGGCAGAGTTTACCGCCGCATCTTGACTACCTGTTTGCGTCGGCGCATGTCGAATCGGCCTGGCTACGTGACCGACTGCAAACCGTAGTAGAGTGCGGCGCGGGCGTCGCGATTGCCACGCTGGGCGAAAATGGCAGTCTCGCCTGGGATGGTAAGCAGTTCTGGCGTATGCCGCCTGAACCGGTGAGCGTGGTGGATACGATGGGGGCCGGTGATTCTTACATTGCTGGCTTTCTCTGCGCGGTTGCTGCCGGCCTGCCGATCGTAAAGGCCATGCAGCAGGGATCGTGCTGTGCCGCCCGCACACTGCGCTATCATGGCGCCTGGTAATCCCTGCGTTGGCGTGACGCTGGGCGCGCCAACCCCTATGACTCCGCCCTAAAGCCTCCTATAATCACCTCCACTGTTTCCAACTGTCAGGGTCGACTCATGCCAGCGACGGCGCGATATTCACATCAATTGCTCTATGCCACGGTACGTCAGCGCCTGCTGGATGATATTGCGCAGGGCACTTACCTGCCGGGCCAGCAAATCCCGACCGAAAGCGACTTATGCAGCTTGTATAACGTCAGCCGCATTACCATTCGTAAGGCGATAACCGAGCTGGTTAACGATGGCGTATTGATCCGCTGGCAGGGGAAAGGCACCTTTGTGCAGAGCAAAAAAGTTGAGAACGCGCTGCTTACGGTGAGCGGTTTCACTGATTTCGGCGTCTCGCAGGGAAAACCGACGCGTGAAGAGGTGATTGAACAGGAACGTGTCAGCAGTGATCCCTTCTGCGAAAGGCTTAATATTGCTGGCAATGGCGAAATGTTTCGCCTGCTGCGGGTGATGTATCTTGATAACGAGCCGCTGTTTATCGACTGTTCGTGGATCCCCCTCTCGCGGTATCCCGGCTTTGATCAGGTTTATCGCGTCGGTGCGTCAACCTATAAACTTTTCCATGAAAAATATGACAGCCGCGTGGTCAGCGACAAAAAAACCATCGATATTTTCACCGCCACCAAAGCCGCAGCGCTCAGACTGCAGTGCGAACTGGGCGAACCGCTGTTTCGCATCAGTAAGATCGCTTACGACCAGCACGACAAACCGGTGCACTATTCAGAGCTGTTCTGTCGGGCAAACCGTGTAAGCCTGACAATTGATAACCATCGTCACTGAAAATCGCCGTATCGGCTGGGATGATGCTGAACCCAACCCTGAAGCTACATCGCGTCTGGATACCAGCCGCACGAGATCGCGTCTGGATGATCCCGCTATTCCAGAGCTGCGACACAATTACCGCCAGCGTGACGGAATGGATGTCGCTCACCCGGATGTGGCGTTACTGCACCAGGTGAGCTGACCGGCTTCGGCTACCTCAATTCAGCGCCTCACTGGCCGCTTTGGCAATGGCAATTTCATTTGGGTTGGCTGAGCCGCTGACGCCAACCGCACCGGTGACCTGACTATTCAGGGTGACCACCGACCCGCCGCCCAGCGGCACCATTCCCGGCAGCGTGGCGATGGCAGGTTCAGCGCCATTGGCACGCGCCATGTAGCGATCGGTTGAGGTGCGATAAAGCGCGGCGGCACGTCCTTTCTGGATCGAAGAGTCGATACAGCCGATTGGCGCATTATCCATTCGCTTAAACGCCAGCAGTTGGCCCGATTGATCCAGCACCGCGATGCAAACCTGCGCATTCAGGGTTTGCGCCTGCTTTTCAGCCCGGGCAATCATGTGCTGTGCATCTTCAGCGCTGAGGATCGTCTGGGTCAGGGTGGCATCAGCCGTCGCTGTCCAGAGCGTGGCGAGCATGCAGAGCGAGGTACAAAGTGTTTTCTTCATTGTTTCTCCTTTTACCGGTTCATTTTTTTGGCGCGATACTGCTTCAGCAGCAGGCAGATAAGCAGCAGCACCAGCAGACACAAAACGATCCACGGCGCGCGCTGCAGCCAGGGGTTGTTTTTAGGCTGTAGCAATACCTTTTCTACCTGCGCTTCGGTGACAGATTGATCGGGCTTACCAAATCGGGTTGAAACGTAATCCAGCAGGCGTGTCAGCTCGCCACGGCTCATCTGATGGGCGAAGGCAGGCATAAAAGCGTGCCCGGCCTCGGTGGTACGATTGACCCCTTCAGCAACGGTCATAATCAGATTGGCGGGATCGGCCGCGATCACTGCAGAGCTGCCGGTTAATCGCGGAAAGGATTGCGGATTATCGTGAGTGCCTTCGCCCTCTGCCCCATGACAGCTGGCGCAGGCGGCATTGTAGAGCTGCGCCCCACTCAGATGATTGCCGGATATCGCATCCTCAAGCGTTGCCGCCGGCCCGGATTCAACCGACACCACGTTAAACTTGTCCGGCGCGGAAAGAGCCTGAGGTTTTGCCGGCGCTTCTC
Source organism: Pantoea sp. PGP6 (assembly GCF_053474785.1). NCBI lineage: Bacteria > Pseudomonadati > Pseudomonadota > Gammaproteobacteria > Enterobacterales > Erwiniaceae > Pantoea > Pantoea sp. PGP6. The sequence continues at coordinate 61,030 of NZ_JBQBMA010000003.1, read as the reverse complement.
CCAGCGTTAACAGATAGCGGGCAATAGAGTGACGGTCATTATCAGTAAGACGTGAGAAGGAATTCTCTACGGCAGTGCCCATTTCACCCGCCGCAATGGCTTTGCCCGGCAGCGAGCCGGTTTTGAGATAGGTGGTCAGCGCCTGTTCTGACCAGTCATACAAATGGGCCTGGGTCAGATCGGGGGCATTCCAGCTGCCGACTTCGCCTCCACGCAAAAAGCTCCCGCTTTTCTCTGCCATCATCAGGTTGCGTGGTGAATGGCAACTGCCGCAGTGCCCCAGCGTTTTCACCAGATATTCACCGCGCGTTGTGCTGATTTGATCAGGACTTCCGGCGGGCAGGGCTTCCTGAGACAGAAACAGGGCATTCCAGACGGACATCATCGATCTGACAGAGAACGGAAATGGAAGCTGCGTCTCAGGCACGCGGTGATCTTCCGCCGGTACGCCGTAAATCAAGTAGTTATAGAGTGCGTCAATGTCCGCATCGGTCATCGATGCGAAGGCGGTGTAAGGCATTGCCGGATAGAGATAACCGCCATCCGGTCGTCGGCCTTCCCGCATTACGCGCCGAAAGTCGCTCAGTGAATAACGGCCAATGCCATTCAGCCGTGAGGGAGAAATATTGGTGGCGATGATATCGCCCAGAGGAGATGAGATCCGGTAACCGCCAGAAAAGGGGTTGCCGTTATCGGGATTGCGGTGGCAGGCCGAGCAATCACCTGCAATCGCCAGATATTCACCGCGCTTAAGCGTCGCCTCATCAGGGGTTGCCCGCACCAGCACCGGAAGCAGCAACAGAAAGACCAGCGTCATTCGCATCATTACAACTCCCGAATCAGGGTGTCAGCCAGACGGAGCGCCAGCGCGATGCCGGTCAGCGTCGGATTCACCGTGGCTGAGGTTGGCATGACCCCGGTGGTGGCGAGAAACAGATTCGAATGATCCCAGCTGCGACAGTGCGCATCGACCACCGAGTCGCGTGGGTTGTCGCCCATAATCGTGGTGCCCATGATGTGATACTGATTACGCCATCCTGTGGGTGCCTCAACTATTTCGCCATTAAAGGCCATCAGAAAATTAGCGAAATCCCGGTAAGCCTGTGCACGCATGCCGCGGACATAACCGTCCAGCTGATAGTTCACCTGCAGCATGGGTAGTCCGATAGCATCACGCCGGCTCGGGTGCGGAATCACGCGATTGGTGGGGCTGGGCAGAGTTTCACTCATGGTGCTGATGTTCATGATGCGCGAAGCGCGATCGCGAATCGCCGCATCAAGTTCACGTCCCATCAGCCCTTGCTTTAGCAGTGACGGTGTCACGTCAATATTCGGCACCAGATTGCGCAACGAATAGCGAATGGCAGAGTGTTGGGCACGGCTCGGCTCATCGCGTCGGGTGGCAATACTGCCGTGCTGAACGGAACCACGGCCTGTCCAGAGGGGTTCATCCGCCAGAAACGTCATGCTTAAACCGGTGTGATCCATCAGATTGCGGCCAACCTGATCGGAACTGTTCGCCACCTCCGACATCAACAGCAATTTTGCAGTTTCCAGCCCATGGGCAGCCACGATGAATTTTTTCGCGCGGAGTCGCACATTACGGCCGTCAGGTTTGCGGTAGTGCACCGCGACGATCTGATTGCTAGCGCCCTTCTCCAGCTGCCAGGCGACCGATTCAGTGCGCAGATCAACGCCCAGCGCCACCGCTTTATCGACATGCATATCACCGGAATACATGGCACCGATGGGACAAACCGGTTCGCAGTTGTTGTTGCCGGCACAGGCTGGACGACCATCGTAAGGCTGCGAAATCCGGGCATGCGGTTCATGTATCACCTGGTAACCGAGCGGCCCAAGTCTGGCCTGCATCCGTTGCACCATGTAGGGTTTGGCTTCCGGCGGCAAAGGATAAGGCGCGGAACGCGGTGGCCATGCCGTCCGGCCCTGACCGCTTTGATCCTCATCAGCGCTGCCCACTACGCCAATTTCACGCTCGGCGAGAAGATACCAGGGTTCGAGATCGTCATAATCGATCGGCCAGTCGCGGCCAACGCCGTAAACGCTTTTTAGTTTGAAATCATTCGGCAGCAGCCGCCAGCAGGCGGATGCCCAGTGGCGGGTACTGCCGCCAGCCACTTTCAGAAAGCTGGTGACATACTGAAAATCCGCATCGCCGTGCGCCTCAATGTAGCCATCGGTATAACTATTGGGTGCCCAGGGCAGGTTCGGATAAGGCGCGCACCAGTTACGCTTGCTGGCGCTGTTGCGGTAATTTTCTACCACTTTCCAGCGCGGAATGTAGGGTCCCGCCTCCAGCATAATCACCGACTTGCCGGCTCTGGCCAGTTGACAGGCTGCGTTGGCGCCCAGTGCGCCAGAGCCAATAATCACCACGTCGGCATCATACTGCGTCATGATTTACGTCCTCTGCATGGCTCAGCAGACGCACCGCATCGGCATGGGTTCTGGCTCGCCCTTCCACCATCGCCAGCCATTCGGGCTGCGGCTCGGTGATAACGCGGGCTGCACGCGGTGAGTCGGTGCCCCAGGCGGTGATGTTTTCCGGCATCGGGGGCGCAGTTACACCCTCTGGCACCGCCTGCCAGTAATCATGTCCGCGCTGCGAATAGGAGGGGCGTGGCGTAATACTGGCCGTTGGCTCATACATCAATGCCGAGAGGAACGTGACAAACTGCGCGTCGTCAGTGGCGCGGGTAGTGGCAGGATTACCGGTATAGCCCAGATACCACGGCGTGATAATGGACAGCGCGGTTGTAACCTCCTCTTCAGAGAGCTGCGCGAGACGCTCTTCCGGCGACAGGTGGATATGGCGACGTAAGCGTTCAGCCAGCCGCGTAAGTTGCTGGTCAAAATCGTGCGTCTGGCGGGATAGCAACAGATAGAGACGCTGACTGATGGCCGGATCCAGTCCCTGTCGACCCGTTAAGGTCTGGCTGACAAAAAGTAATGTCTCTTCACTGCCGGGACCGGCCAGCGCAGCAGGCATGATAGCGGGCACGCTGATAATGACGCTTGATGAAATCATCATGCGCAGGAATGTACGCCTGTTCATTTTTCCTCCAGGTGTAGGTAGGGTAAGAAATAATGCGGATTAAACGGCGTATTTTTTATTTTGAATCCGCTGGTTCAGCCATTTATCGATGCTCCAGGGGCCGGCACCGTGAATTATTAGCATCAGGAATCCGGCACAGCAGGATATATTTTTCAACCACACCATCAGATGGGCGTGCGAATAACCGGGATAAAAAATAAACGCGGAAAGCAGAGAAAAGATGACCATGAAAATGCAAACAAAACGGGTTAAAAATCCGAACGTTATGGCGAGACTGCCTGCAACTTCCAGCAAAATAACCCACGGTAGAAAATAATCTGACACGCCGTTTTGACGCATCAAAATTAAGTTCTCATCGTAATGAATTATTTTATCGATGCCGGATGTGAAAAAAAGTGCGACAGCGAGCAGGCGCGATAAAGCCCAGATAAACATTTTATAATTTTTCATTTTTTATTAGCTTGAGGTAAGCGTTGTTATTTTTAAAATAGGCCTCAATCAATAAATTTTTTTTGACTTTTTGTGCGGTGAGTCATTTCACCGCATCGCCATCGCGCTCAAAAAGGTTTCACCACTGCCAGCGTTTTTCAGCCAGCTCAACCAGCAATCGTGCGGCTGGTGTCAGTTCGCTCAGCGATCGGTATTGCCAGCCAAAAGTCCGCGGCATGATCACCAGCGGCAGTGTGATTTCTACCAGCGACGGTGGAGTCATCTCCTCCTGCAACAGGCGGCGCGAAAGAAAACTCAACAGCTGAGTCTGCGCCAATACCTGGCGAAGCGGCGATAAAGTATTACTCTCCATCTGCACTTTTGGCGCGGCATAGCCGCCGCTCAGCAGGCGTTGTTCAAGCCACTGCCGGGTCGCAACCTGCGGCGAGGGTAATAACCACTGAAAGCGGTTCAGTTGTTCAGGCGTGGGATGCAAACCCGCCAGTGGATGAAAGCAGCTGGCAGCCACCACCACTGGATCTTCCATCAACGGGCGGGTAATAAATTCATCGCTCTTATCCGGTAAAAATCCCAGGATCAAATCCAGTTTGTTTTCCCGCAGCCGTGACTGCAGCAGATCGTTCAGCCCTACCTGCACTTCAAGCACCACGGTAGGCGCATGCTGCAGTAATTCACGGGTTAAATGCGGCAGCATAAATTCGGCTGCGGTAGCTGCAACACCGAGGCGGATCACCCCGGCGGTTCCCGCGCCGAGGGCATTTAAATCCTGCTGCGTCACCTGCATCAGGTGCAGAACTTTTTGAGCGCGTTCACAAAGTAGTAACCCTGCTTCCGTCAATTGTATCCCGCGTCCCACCTTCAGAATCAGCCGCGTTGAGCATGATTTTTCCATGCGCTGAATGCACTTTGTCAGCGCCGGCTGAGTAATACCAAGGGCTTGCGCCGCTTTGCCAAGGTGAGCGGTTTCACGTACCACCACCAGGTAACGCAGGTCTTTAAGCTCCATTCATTCCTCGCAGGAATCAAATCATAAAGAACAGAGAATATTATTTATCAATTCAACCTGCCAGGCTAAATGAAAATTAACACTGGAGTAACACATGAGCTGGAGAATCCTGATGACCGCCCCGACGTTAGGGGCCGGAGGACAACACGCACTGGCCGAGGCAGGATGCGAAGTACATTACCTGCATGACAGCCAGGATGAGGCCGAGGTTGAGAGAGTGATGGCGCGCATCCCTTTTGATGCGGTTATTTCCCGCACGGTTGCCCTTTCCCGTCGCGCCATCACCGCCTGCCCGAGCCTGAAGGTGATTTGTAAACACGGCGTTGGCGTCACCAATATTGACGTCGAGGCGGCTACCGAACAGCACATTCCGGTATTTACCACGCCCGGCACCAATGCGCAGTCGGTGGCTGAACTGACCATCGGCTTGATGCTGAACGCGGCACGCCGCATAAGCTGGTATCAACAGGAAATCGAGGCGGGTCGCTGGACCCGCAACGGCGGCGGTATTGAACTCAGCGGCAAGACGCTGGGTCTGGTGGGCTTTGGTGAAATTGGCCAGCGGGTTGCCCGTATTGCACACGCAATCGGGATGCGCGTCTGCTTTTACGATCCGGCGGTTGGCGATCAGCAGACAAATCTGCCTGGCGAACAGGTCAGTTCACTGGACAGCCTGCTGACCCAAAGCCACGTAATCAGCCTGCACTGCCCGGTCAATGCGGCAACACGTCAGATGCTGAACAGCCGCACGCTGGCGTTGTTACCGCCCGGCGCAGTGATCATCAATACCGCGCGCGGTGAGTTGATCGATGAAGCCGCGCTGGATGCGGCGCTGCGTAACGGTCAGCTTTTCGCAGCCGGACTGGATACCGTCGCCTCGGAGCCTCTCCCCGCCGATCACCCTTTTCGCACGCTGAACAATCTGCTGCTGACGCCGCACATTGGCGGCTCGACGCCTGAAGCGCTGGATGCGGTGGCGCGTTTTGCGGCGCGTCAGTGTCTCGATTTTCTGGCAGGTCATGCGGTAAATCCAGTGACCTGTGTTAACCGAACTGTACTTAAGGAGCGCTCATGACAACCGATAACCGCTGGCCTGCTGGCTATTTTATTGGGCAACGTGGATCCCTGCCCGATGCTGACACCATCGACGCCTTCCGCCGTTTACCGGTGCCGAATATCGGAGACTGCATGGGACGCAGCTGCGGCGCATCCGGATTACAGGCTTATCATAATGACCCGCAGCATGTACTCTGCGGCCCGGCGCTGACGGTCAAGGTCCGTCCCGGCGATAACCTGATGATCCACAAAGCGATAGAGATGGCCCAGCCGGGCGATGTTCTGGTCATTGATGGATCGGGCGATCTTACCCAGGCGCTGATCGGTGGGCTGATGCGTACCTCCGCGCTGGCGAAAGGTATCGCGGGTTTTGTCATTGATGGCGCGATTCGGGACATCAACGAATGGGCAGAAGGCGGCGTCGCTCTCTGGGCCCGGGGAAATACGCTGCGCGGGCCCTCGAAGGAAGGCCCTGGCGAGATCAACGTCACCATACAGTGCGCGGGGCTGGTGGTGGCACCAGGCGATTTAATCGTTGCCGATGCGGATGGTGTGATTGCGATTCCACAGCAGCAGCTCGCGTCGTTACTGCCCCGGGTACGTGAACATGAGCAGCGCGAAGCGCGCATTCGCGAAAATAACCGGCAGGGCACCGCCGATCCGGAACGTTTTAACGCGATTTTACGTGCTAAGGGGTGCCCGCTGTGATCAATAAAAAACATACCCGCTCGCTCAGCCTGCTGACACTGCTGTCGGCAATGATGACAACAACCTGTGTCGCTGCCGAGGATCAGCTGCCGGTTCAGTTGCCGACGCAGCAGGACAGTCGTTTGCAGCAGGTTGAAACTTCACCGCGCGTCTGGAATGGCGTTACGGTCAGCGCGGATGGGCGCATTTTTGCTTCGCTGACACAGTCTGAAGGCACCGGTTTGCAGCTGGCTGAAGTGAAGAACGGGCAACTCGAAGCCTGGCCAGACAAGGCGTGGAATCAGTGGGATAGCAAGGACCCGTCCCATCATTTTTTACATGTTAATGCGCTGCGATTTGGCCCTGATGGCGATCTGTGGGTCATGGATGCTGGCAATAAAGGGATCGGTACCGGCGACAAAGCGGTAGAAGGCGGCGCCAAACTGGTACGCATCAATATTCAGACGCGCAAAGTTGTGGCGAGCTATCTCTTCAGGGCTCCCACGCTGAAGCCCGCCAGCTATCTGGATGATGTCCGTTTTAATGGTGATTTTGCCTATATCACTGACCCAGGCGCAGTCGGGCTGGTGGTGCTGAACCTGAAAAATGGCCAAAGCTGGCGCGTGCTGGATAATCACCCGCTCTCCATCGATCATCAACCAATCTATGCTGATGGGAAAAAGCTTTTCTTACGCGACGGGCGTGAAAAGCGGGTAGGACTGGATCAGCTCGAAGTCTCTCCTGATGGCAAATGGCTCTATTACCAGGCTATTCCGGGGCCGATGGCGCGAATAGAGACCCGTTATCTTAATGATGCAACGCTAACGGCTGAAGAGGTTGCCCGTCACACACAGAAGTTTGTTGAAACCTGGAGCACCGGTGGTACCGCTATTGATGCTGACGGCAATCTCTATGCATCGGATATCAACACGCGTTCGGTGAAACGTATTACCCCGCAGGGTGATGTGAGCAAGGTGATTCAGGATCCCCGACTGGTCTGGATTGATGCGATGTGGATCTCTGAGGGGCAACTCTGGATGCCATCGGCGCAGATTAACCGGACTCCGGCGACAACCGGCGGTAAGCCTTCTGTGGTGGAGTACCCGGTTAAGCTCTATCGGCTGAGTTTGCCGGTCGCGCCTTCACCGCGCGATCATCAATAATTGACAGGCCCGTTAATTCGGGCCGAATTATCAGGCTTTAGCCAGAAAGTAATTAATCGTTCTCAGACGTAAGTATCGCCTTTAATCATCATCACTTTGCGTGATTTGAAATTTGTTAAAAACATGAGTCAGCGCACAGGAATAATCTTTTTATTGATTGTTAACAGCATCCTTTTTTTCTGATAATGGCTGAATCATTAATAATAACGTTAGTGCACATCGCATTGAATTAAAATCCGATACGTTTTCTGTTTGTCGCTGACGGACGGGCGATCTCCCTGCAACAGGATAAAATATGTTACTTATTATCAGTCTGCTCATGATAGCCGTGTTTATTGGTCTGTTAATGACCAAAAAGCTCTCTGCCCTGACGGCATTGATTGTGGTGCCAACCCTGTTTGCATTATTAGCAGGGAATGGTTTAGAGACGGGCGATATGGTAATTAAAGGATTGCGCACCGTTGCGCCAACCGGCGTCATGCTGATTTTCGCCATGCTCTATTTTATGAGCGTAACAGATGCCGGTATGTTCGATCCGATCATTAAGAAAATTGTTTCAGCCGTAGATGGTGATCCGGTGAAAATATTTTTCGGCACGGTGCTGCTGGGTTTTATCGTCGCACTGGACGGCGATGGTGCAACCGTTTATATGATTGTGCTTTCCGCGTTTCTGCCGATCTATGAGCGCATCGGGTTGTCGAAATTAAAATCAGCGTGTTTGCTATTACAGTGCACCGGCCTGGGGAATATGTTTCCCTGGGGTGGCCCGACGGCACGTGCTGCAACAGCCGTACATGCAGAGATCAGCACGCTGTTTGTTCCCTTAATGCTGCCCTTACTGGCTTGTGTGATCTGGACTTTTGTCATGGCGTTTATACTGGGACGGCATGAACGCAAACGAATTGGCTGGAACGGCGATTCGGCAGAGAAGCCCCCGCTGGTCTTCGAAGCTAAAGCCTGTGCAAGCTGGCGCTTCTGGACAAACTGGGTATTAACCATTGCACTCATTACGCTGCTGGTGCTGGACCTGGTGCCAATGGCCTATCTGTTTATGCTGGCGACGGCAATAATGTTTCTGGTTAATTTTCCTCGTCTCGACCAGCAGCAGGAGCAGCTTGGCCGGCATGCGCCGGCGATTCTTTCTGTCGCCAGCTTAATTTTTGCGGCGGCGGTATTTACCGGGATTTTTTCAGAAACAGGGATGGCAAATGCACTCGCGCAGGCGATTGTGAACGTTATTCCTGCGGCGTTAGGACCTTATTTAGCCGTGATTACCGCCTTGATCAGTATTCCGGTAACCTGGCTGGTTTCAAATGATGTTTTTTACTTTGGTATGTTGCCCGTTCTGGTTCAGGCTGCCAGCCATTATGGTATTGCGCCAGTAGAGATGGCGCGTGCTGCGCTGGTGGGCCAGCCGGTTCATATATTAAGTCCGCTGGTCGCATCGACCTATCTGCTGGTGGGCATGCTGAAACTGGATTACGCCCAGACGCAGCGATTCACGTTACGCTGGTCATTTATTACCAGTATCGTGTTCTTTTTAACCTGCCTGTTACTGGGTGCCTTCCCTTTTTATCAGAACGTTTAATCTTAAAAATAGCAGGATGATCGATTGAAATATCATCTTGCCTGCTTAGGGCAACGTGCATCATATAAATTTTAACGGGTTTAATATCGATGATGAATCTGCCTGGCAGAATCACCTTATCAATCAGATTAATGCTGTTCTGAAAAATGCATGTTCCTTTAATAAAAAAATTAATATTAAAATTTGCAGCACTGTTAATCTATTTTTAATCTGACTGGTACAGCAAAGCCTCTGGTTTTTTAATTACCAAGTTTGTTAAGTATAAAAAATAACATGTCAGAACTGTGGCCGCACAACCCCTGGTATGCAGGTGTGAGACCAATGCCAATGCCAGAATAGACTCAGGTAAGACGTAGCGCAAAATGGCCTGAAGCTGGCTACCCGCTGGCTTCGGCAGCCCTCTCCTTCGGTTGTCGCAGTATGGATCAATGATCGCTGTTCATTACGCAACTGAGTTCGTATAATTGTACTTATACGAAGTCAGATTAATGAAATGCTGTGCGCTCAGGCTGGATACCCGCCAGTCTCAGGGTAAAAAATGGCAACGCTACGTGAATTCTGGCCGGTTATCCCCCTGCCGGTATCACAGAATTGACGTAGCGCGATCACCGGCAAAAAAGGTCAATAAACGAGCAGAAATGACGAAGTTAATCCCGCTGGCCAATCTGAGTAACCCGCCGCATGCTGACATCACGGAACAGCTAAAACAATTTGTTCAGGACAAAGAGGCTTTTTCACCCAATACCTGGCGGCAGCTGCTGAGCGTAATGCGGATCTGTAGCCAGTGGGCAGAGGATAATCAGCGCAGTTTTCTGCCCATGGCAGCCGACGATCTGCGAGATTATCTGTCGTTTCTGGCAGAGAGTGGACGGGCATCCTCAACCGTGTCGTCACATGCCGCGCTGATTTCAATGTTACACCGTAACGCCGGACTGCCGGCCCCTAATCACTCGCCGCTGGTTTTTCGTGCCATGAAGAAGATAAATCGGGTTGCGGTGATGAAAGGAGAACGAGCCGGACAAGCCGTACCGTTCAGACTGACCGATCTGCTGGCGCTGGATGAGCGGTGGAGCCGTTCACTCCGCTTGCAGGAGCTGCGTGATTTAGCATTTTTACACGTGGCGTACGCGACTCTGCTGCGTATCAGTGAGCTGGCACGACTGCGGGTGCGGGATGTCTCTCACGCCACGGATGGAAGAGTGATCCTCGACGTCGGCTGGACCAAAACCGTTGTTCAGACCGGCGGACTGGTTAAAGCGTTGAGTTCCCGTTCAACGCAACGGCTTGAAGCATGGATTGATGCGGCGGGTCTTGCCAGCCAGCCTGATGCTTACCTGTTTAGTGCAGTGCACCGCTCTGGTCGGGTGGTCACTGCCGGGGCGCCGATGAGTACCCGGGCACTGGAACAGATTTTCTCCCGCGCCTGGTCTGCCGCTGGAAATAACGGTCCTGTTAACGCAAATAAAAACCGCTACACCGGCTGGAGTGGGCACAGCGCCCGCGTCGGCGCAGCGCAGGATATGGCCGCCAAAGGCTACTCTATCGCCCAGATTATGCAGGAGGGTACCTGGAAAAAACCGGAAACCCTGATGCGTTATATTCGCCATGTCGATGCCCATAAAGGCGCTATGGTGGATTTCATGGAACAGCACACAGACTGACCGCACGTAACGGATCGCAGTCTTTCGCTTTGCTGCCAGAAGTTATCCACAGAAAAAGTGGACAGCCTGTGTGTAAGCCGGTACTCACTATCCTGATGTTCTTGTCAGATCAGCGACATAGCCCGATAACGGCTAACTGGCGCTGTTTCCCGCCGATGAGCAGAAATAACGCCCGCGCATCCTCTGTCAGGCGCGGCTTAGCAGGTCGGGCTTTACGGCCACCACTACTTTTCCTTTTGCATGTCCCTGCTGCAAATGGAGCAGCGCCGCGGCCGCCTCATCAAACGGGAATACGCTATCGATAACCGGTCTGATATCTCCCGCCTCAACAGACTGGACGATCTGACGAAGTTGCTGGCCATCAGGCCGGACGAAAAGGAATGAATATGCCACGCCGCGTTTTTTCGCCAATCGTTTTATCCGGCGGCTTAGTAATCCGACGATCGCGGTAATGATGACGTTGAGTCGGCGTGCCCGGGCAAACCCGACGTCTAACGGACCAACCAGAGAGATTATCCTGCCGCCGGGCCTGAGAATATCCGGATACTTTTCAATCTCGTCTCCTCTCAACGTAGCCAGCACCAGATCATAATCCCGCAGTTCCGCCTCAAACGGCTGTCTGGTGTAGTCCAGCACCCGATCTGCGCCGAGGCGAGATACCCATTCAACATTGCCGCTGCTGGTCGTGGTGGCAACCGTAGCACCTGACAGTTTAGCCAGCTGAATAGCCAACGAACCGATGCCGCCTGCACCGGCGGGGATGAAGACTTTCTGGCCTGGCTGCAGTCCGCCGCGTTCGATCAACGCCTGCCAGGCCGTCAGGCTCACCATCGGCAGCGAAGCGGCCTGAATAAAATCGAGATTGACCGGCTTCAGCGCGGCCGCAGTTTCATTCACCAGGGTAAATTCGCTCAGCGAGCCGTAATCACTGTCAAAGGTGCTGGCAATGATCGCATCGCCAGGCTTAAATCGCGTGACCTGGCTGCCGGTGGCAACCACAATCCCGGCCAGATCGCTTCCGATAACCGCGGGTAAGGTTAACGGCAGCACCAGCTTAAATATACCGGCAGGTATCATATTATCGATGGGATTGAGGCCTGCGGCATAGACTTCAACCAGCAACTGATCTGCCGCCGGCGCCGGTAAGGTTATCGACTGAAAACCGCTCTGAGGTTGCTTGCCGTAACGTTTAAAGGTAAACGCGCGGTGGGTTTTATTCTCCATTGGCTCTCTGCCCTTTCGGTTCAGTGGCCCGTCGGTCGTCGAGCTGAAGGCTATTGCGTACCGCTTTATCAAGCAGGCCGGCGGGTGCAAATCGGCGCAGAAACGCCAGCCTGCCGGCTAATTTGCCGACCGTGTAGCGCCGCTTTGGCTGAGTGCTTTGCGCCACTTTTACAATCACATCAGCCACACTCTCTGGCTGCTCTGCTTTCGCCATCGCCTGACTGACAACGGCGGTTAATTTGTTGCGTATCGCCGCATATTCCTCAAGCGGAAGGTCCGCCTGCTGGCTGTTGCTCTCAAAATCGGTGCGGGTATACGCCGGCTCGATGACAGAGACTCGTATTCCCTGAGTGCGCAATTCGTGATCCAGCGCTTCGGAATAGCCTTCAACCGCATGTTTACTGGCGGCGTACAGCGCGACATAAGGCAGCGGGATGAGGCCGATAATCGAGCCAATATTGATGATGCGTCCCCCGCCCTGGCGGCGCATCTGAGGGATCACGGCACAGGTCATCCGTACCATCCCGAAGAAATTGGTATCGAACAGATGTTTTGCCTGGCCGATTGAACTCTCTTCAGCGGCTGCCGGCGCAATGCCATATCCGGCGTTATTCACCAGCAGGTCGATGCGTCCTTCCCATTGCAGGAGTTCTTCTATCGCCGCAGTAACCGAATCATCGTTGGTCACATCCAGCATCAGCAATGGAAAAGCGTGGTCGCCTGCTGGCCTGCCGCGCCGGCTGGTCCCATATACCCGGTAACCTGCAGCGATCAGTTTGTCAGCGGTGACTTTGCCGATACCGGATGATGCCCCGGTAACCAGCGCCATAGGTTTAACATTCATATCGGGATCCTTTGATTAAATAATGTCAATGATGAGATTCAGCGGTCAGAAACTGGACTAATGATGATGTTCATAATCTATAATGTCAATCGCTTTGATTACGATCATCATAAATGTATGATGGCGTCACGATAAGCAGGAGGTAGTCAGCAATGAAAGTGTCTAAACAGCAGGTACAGGCAAATCGGGCGCATATCGTGAAAACAGCGTCAGAACTGTTTCGTGCCCGAGGGTTTGACGGCATTGGCGTGGCAGAACTGATGTCAGCGGCGGGATTCACCCACGGTGGGTTTTACAAACACTTTCAGTCAAAAGCCGATCTGATGACGGAGGCGGTGGCCGGTGGATTTTCTCAGGCAGCCGCGCAGCTGAAAGGGGCAGACAAGGAGGCGTTTATTGCGGATTACCTGTCACATCGCCACCGTGATTCAATGGCCACAGGTTGTATGATGGCGGCGCTGGGCGCGGATACCGCCCGCCAGCCGGACGAGGTTAAACAGGCCTTTGCCGCCGGGCTGGAGAATCAACTGGCCGCGTTAACCACCGAAAGCGGGCAGGCCGCCAGCGACCGGGCGGAATTAATCACCACCATTGCCCAAATGGTCGGTGCCATGGTGTTATCGCGGGCCTGTCCGGATGACGATCCGCTGGCAGAGGAAATACTTCAGGTATGCCGTGCGCACATACTTAATAAGCCGGCTGGGGGCTGATTCCATCTCCGCCAGCGGCCTTTGCAGCACCGCCGGCGGGAGAGGTCAGGATTACTGCGCGAAGCTATCCTGTTTACCACAACTGCTTTTGCAGCCACCGCAGCCCGAGCCGCTGGTGACCACGGGCAGCGTAAGCGGATGTTGTTTTATCCGGTTGCCCGATTTGTGCATGGCCAGCAGGATCAGCGCATTCACTGCGAGCACGCTGATCAGGCAGGTGGCGCTGAACGCAGGATGCTCGGCAAACGTGACGCTCTGATAAAACAGAGTGGCGGTGGTATAGGCGATGTTGAGTCCCCAGAAGAATGAGAACAGCATCCAGTTACGGCCCGCTTCACGGGCAATGGCGCCCATCACCGATACACAGGGAACATACAGCAGGACAAAAATCAGATAGCTGTAGGCCGCAATGCCGTCGCCAAATTTGGCCGACATCACGCTCATCTGGCCCGCCGCCATTTCGCCATCACCTTTGCTGGCATCGATAGGATGGGCCAGCGCATCGATACTGAATGCGGCTGTCAGACCAGCCCAGGTCTCGGCCAGCGAATCCTTCAGCTCGTCAATCAGATTGAATTGCTGTGGGTCAAAGGTGCCACTCTGCACGGCTTCACTGGTATAAAGGCTGTTAAGCGTACCGACCACCACTTCTTTGGCCATGATGCCGCTAACTAAACCGACCGTAGCCTGCCAGTTATCCGGCATTACGCCGATAGGCAGCAGAACGGGGGTGATCTGCTTACTGGTGGTGGCCAGCGCAGAGTGGTTGATATCGTCGACCGGCTGTCCGTTAAACGAGAAGCTGGTCAGCACGCCGATTAACATACTGACCAGGATAATCACCCGGCCGGCCCGTACCACAAACATCTTCAGTCGCTGCCAGGTCTGGATCAGCAGACTCTTCAGATGCGGTCGGTGGTAAACCGGCAGTTCCATGATAAAGGGTGAGGCTTCGCCACCCAGCAAAGTGTGCTTAAGAACTAAGCCGGTAACGATCGCCACCACAATACCCAGCAGATAGAGTGAAAAGACCAGGCTGGAGCCATGGGCGCTGAAGAAAGTGGCAGCGAATACTGCAAAGATGGCCAGTCGCGCTCCGCAGGACATAAAGGGCGCAATCAGTACCGTGAGCAGCCGTTCACGCGGCGTATCCAGAGTACGGGCTCCCATAACCGAAGGCACATTGCAGCCAAATCCAACAATCAGCGGCACAAAGGATTTACCGGGCAGCCCCAGTGATTGCATCAGGCGATCCATGACAAAGGCGGCGCGTGCCATATAACCGGAATCTTCCAGAAACGAGAGGAAAAGGAACATCAGCCCAATCTGTGGGATGATCGGCAGCACGGTGTTGATGCCCGCCCCTATCCCCTGCGCCAGAAAAACGGTCAGCCAGGCCGGAAAATGACAGACGTAGCCCAGCCACTGCGCACCGTGGATAAATATCGCCACCGAACTGCTGTCAAACAGCGGCTGTAACGCGGCACCGATATTAATCGACAATACAAACATCACGTACATCACCGCCAGAAAGATCGGAATACCCAGCCAGCGGTTCAGCACGATGTTATCAATCCGGCTGGTCAGGCTGCCGGGCGCGGCGTGATGAATGTTACTGACGGCGGCGCACAGTGCGTGGATCGCACGGTAACGGTAATCGGCAATCAGCACCCCGGTATCACCACCGGCCTGCTGAACGATCGCCGGCAACTGCGGCACCAGCGTCGGGCAGAGCTGCTGACTGTTGATATCGCCTTCCAGTAACTGTAATGCCAGCCAGTAACGTTTTTGCGGCGATATCGAAGCAGGCATCAGCGTGCAAAGTTGAGTAATCGCGGCTTCAACATTTTCCGGATAGCGCACCCGCTCTGGTGCGGTGTAGCGGTGCGGATGATCAATCAGCGCCTTGAGCTGTGCGATGCCTTCGCCGCGGGTCGAAGTCAGCGAGACCACCGGGCAGCCCAGCCGCGCTGACAAGGCATCAACATCAATAACGATATTCTGGCTGGCGGCTATATCCTGCATATTGAGGGCCACAATGCAGGGGACACCGAGTTCGAGTAGCTGAAACGTCAGGAACAGATTGCTTTCAAGGTTCGACGCATCCACCACGTTAATCACCAAATCGGCGTGATCGTTGTACAGATACTGGCAGGCGATACTTTCGTCGATTGAGCTTTCAGCCGAGAGCGTGGTGAGAGACCGGGTACCGGGCAGATCGATAAGCCGTACATCAGACTGAGCAGTAAAAAATTGTCCTTCTTTACGCTCGACCGTCACACCGGCCCAGTTACCGACCCGCTGGCGGGCACCAGTGAGCTGATTGAATAAAGTTGTTTTACCGGTATTAGGATTACCGATCAGCCCAATGGTTATGTTTTTCATGAGACCATTTCCTCAAGAACGATGGCATCGAGGTCACGCTGACGCACCGCCAGACTCACCCGGCGGGTACGGATTTGCACCGGGTCGCCCATTGGTGCGACACGGATAATCTCAATCACCGCCCCCGGGAGCATGCCCATGGTGAGTAATTTCTGACGCCAGGCCGGATCCACCGCGGGCTGATAGCCGAGGATTCGATAGGTACTGTGCATGTTCATCGACATATAACCATCTGGTTGGTGGTAAGAGGCAGTGATTATATAAATGATAAGCATTCCGGAATTTGATCTAAGATCAGGCGAAGCGGATTAATGTCAGGAAACGTCAACTCTGTTTCAACTAACAGCAGATTGAGTCCGTAACGTCAGCATCTGACAGGCTCGCGGGTAGTCAGATACCCGCAAGCCGTGCCGGCCGCCGCTTAAAACCGTGCCCTGCCAGACATGACGGATTTACCGCCACACCAGACAATCACTAAGCCCAACGCCCCGGTGAGCTGATTTTATGGCGCTGGCGACATGAAATAGGGGATTTCCGGGGACTTGCGGTTGGCTGCCGATCAGGTAGTTAACTACTAGCTACTTAGTTACATCATTCAATACGGTAATATAAACATATCGGGCCTGCGGCCCGGCGGCGCGCCTCGTCAGGAGGTCATTCCGGACGCATGTCTGAGGTTTGCACCCGACAACGATCAGCTCGATCGCCGTACTTTCACATCGCAGCGGACTCTGTATGGAGGGGCTCAGCGGTAACGCCGGGCTACCAAAATAAAAATCTTATTACTGGATGATGTAACTATTAGCGGTAACCGCCTTGCCTGTCACTGGCGGTTGTTCGCAAACGCGATACGCCATCTGTAGCGCAGGCCCCGCCCGGCCTGCTTCGGCTATGCCATTTAATCTAAACGAAATCGGCGGCTTATTTCTGCGTCAGCCAGAAACCATCTTCTTCTTTTTCAATCGACATCTCGCTGCCCTGTTTAACCAGATTAACCAGACGAAAAAACTCATCGCCTGAAATATTCCAGCTAAGCCGGATGCGCGCCCGGCTGCCCTGTTCCAGTAGCGTTGCGGCTTGCGTGAATGAAGTGGCGCTGATAACTGTCTGATCCGAACTGTTCATACCTGTCCTTAACCGTTAGCAGCAGAAGAAAGCTGTCCCGGATGCTAAAGGGCGATTCTCTGATGCTGACCCGCCAGGCGAACGATCGCAGCCGGTTTTCTGCCGCTGTATCGCAGCTCACGGGTCACATCTGCCAGCCAACATAGTCGGCTACACCGCCGGTTAAATTTATCGCCAATCGTCTTCGGGGATTAACCGAAGCGTTAAACGAGCGCTATTTTAGGCAGCCGGACAGCGGATTGATGCTGGCAGAAATCTTAAAACCCGGTTTTTAATGTAACCATTACGGCAGCCGGTTCGGCTAATTAACGTCACTGCCTCGCTTGCCGACCCGCAGAAAGCGGAGAAAGCGGAGAAGGTGGCGATGTAATAGGCTGAGCCCGCCGGCAAAAGCGTTTGTCTGGTCGAATTTTTCCGGAAAAAAATGGCCGTAATATATTTCTCTTTCCAACAGATTTAACCGAACCCGTGCAGATACCCTTTTCAAAGCGATTACCGGCTGGCCGAATCGTTCACGCTGCGCTATTTCACCGTGCCGCTGTTCAGAAACTGGCCTGCTCAGGCAGGAAAATTTGCCCGAGCCGGGATTATTCCGCGGCTCTTTATCGCCGGATTAGGGGCTGCTGGACCGAAGCAAATAATGGGCGCGATTTAGTGATGTTCTGACAGCATCAGCTGTCACTACTGTAATTCAGCCGCCTTGTTTCTCGGCGGGTGCGCCAGCATTAATACGGTAGCGGAAGTGCATCTCTGCCGGTAAGTAAAGGGCTTCATTGATCAACAATGATCTGGATCATTACAGGCTTATTAAAACAAACTCAGGCCTTAACGTTAACGACCGGTTTAATAAACGAGGGTGAAAATGCATCGTCCCGACAATACCGGGCGTCATTAACAGACTGTATCAGGAAGTAAAAATGAAATTCTCAGCAACCGTTAAAAAAACGTTATTTCCCCTTGGCTTGCTCACTGCGGTGATACTGGTCGCAGGATGCTCAAGCAATTACGTCATCTCGACCCGCGACGGACATATGATTTCCACCCACGGCAAACCCGCCAAAGATAAAGAAACCGGTCTGATCTCCTATCAAGATACCGACGGTAATACGCATCAACTGCAGCAGCAGGATGTAAAAGAGATTGTTGAAAAATAGCGATTTATTGACTTAAAACGAGACTGCAAAGCAGCCACTGTTACACCAAGGATTACTAAAAATGAAAACAACTGTGATTGGCATCAGCCTGCTGCTGTGTGCTTCGTCATCGGCTATGGCCATCGGCCTGAGCGCAGAGCAGGGTAAAAACTTTACTGCCCTCGACGCAGAAATCGGGCGATCTTAAGGCGGACTTTATCTGGATAGCCAGTGGGTTAAAAACACCGATGACGGCGTGCAGATTGGACAGGCAGGCACCGGTTATAGCCTGGAATTAGGCCCGGTAATGCTGTCCGCTGGCATCAAAGCCACCTATATCGGCGGTAAGAAAGGCGATAACGGCGTCGCCTTCCCGGTCGGTGGCGGTGTAAGGCTGAATCTGCCCGCTAACTTTGCCCTCTACGGAGAGGGATATTCGGCTCCCGAATCCTTCGCTAACAGCGTTAAAAATTTCGTTGAGGCCGATGGCGGAATCAGCTGGACACCGATGTTGCCACTGACGCTGAAAGCGGGTTATCGCTATGCGGGCGTGGATGGCAAAGATGGACGTCCCGGTCATACGCTGATTGACGGTCCCTTCATTGGTGGCGGTGTTACCTTCTGATCGGCTTACCCTGCTCCCTCTTTTTTCTGTCAACTGGCCGGTACGCTGCAAGGTCTGCCGGCCTGATTTCAGAGTAAACTCGCTGAGAAACCAATGATGAAAGCGTTATTACTGCTGATCTTTACGCTCAGCCTGAGCGGCTGCGTAGAATATAAATGGGTCAAACCTGATGCTTCAGACCAGCAGGAAAACAGAGCTGAGATCGCCTGTCAGGCTCAGGCATTACGCGATTTACCCCCCGGACAACGTGGTCAGCGGTAAATACACCGCTAAAGACAGCAAGTACAAAACGACCGACACGGATTACTCCACCCGTGACGCAAATGAAACGCAGCGGGCGATTCTGGTGAAGGACTGCATGTTCAAAAAAGGCTGGCAGCAGATTAAAGTCCAGCAGTAAAAATCGCGCGGTTTGCGTCAGTCACTCAAACCGCGCCTGATAATGTGCCTCGCCCACCCTCGCTTTACTCGCGATTATCACTGTCCGCCCGCCCGACGGTCAGCTGACGCCGCTCACGCCGGCAGCGTTCGGAGCAGTACTTCACTTCATCCCAGCAGTTTTCCCATTTCTTACGCCAGGTCATCGGTTTATTGCAGGTCTGGCAATAGCGGACCGGCAGTGATTTTTTATTTCCTTTAAAAGTCATCAGGGTTACCTCATCAAAGGGGACTGAAACGGTATCAGGACATCAGTCTGAGTGGATGAAGGCACAGAGTTCAGACTCAGCCGCCGCCTCACTGCTGTTCCATTGCGCTCAGTTGCCGGGCCAGCGCGGCATTTTTGACAGAATAACCCGCATGCCGTCCATGCGCGTTATACCTGCTCAGCGCGAAACCGATCTTTCAGGACGCCAGCACTGCAGCGATTAATCTTTTCGCCATGAGATTTTAATAACCGATGACAACATCCTGTTGCACCATAATGGTAAAACCGCATTTGCATCACAAAAAGCATTATCCGCCCTGTTTTTTATCCCTCTCTGCCTGTTTATCGCCTGCTGAGTCGGGTTAACGTCGGATAAAGTCCGGCGAATTAGCCCCATTGCTGGCAGCTTATCGGTTCAACGGCGGGCCGGGGAAACCGGTTTAATGCGTATAACGCAATAATGTTATCGTATCCTGTCAATAATCCCCCTTTAGCTGCTTTATCGCGCATATATAAGCCTGCCTGAAAACCGAACTAAGGGTTATTATTACCCTGATTAACCAGTTTCAATTGCATCGCGACCCGCCTGCGTTTCCCTTAAGCAGCAATAATCCCTTTTGTCGCTCCTCCGTTGCGCCGTCACCGCCCGCGACTGCACAGCATCTGCAGCAGAGTATGACCAAAGTGCCGCCGGTTTTTAGCAGAAGGCTCTCCTTAAAAAAATAGACGAATCATAAAGATAAGTTATTTTTACCGAATGAAAACTATCGGTAAGATAAATTCAACCGTTACCCGCTGCGATACTCCAATGCGTCATTATCACACTTAACAACGCCGCGTTTACTGTTTCACCTGATATAATATGTTGCGGATTTTTAACTGCCAGCCGGGTGATATCCGGCACAGCCTAAGTGGATAGATTGCTAAAAAGCGCGGCCTCAGCAGGAATAATGCCGCCACAGGCCGATTTAACTCATGGATAAAACAGGCGGTGTTTTTGTCATTTTGAGCGACCTTACCACCAGGTTTAAGTTCTTTTACCTTTGCGGTGTTATTGCACGTTAATTACAGTTTCAACTCTCTTAAAAAACGATTAATATGTCAGAGTTGAACTATTGGTTCAGTATTGAGATTCTTCGAAGGCAAGCATTTTAAAAAGCAGGTCTGACGAAAAGCATCAGCGTGAACCCGCTCTGTATTTTATTATCTGAACAAGACTATGGTGACTTTGATGAGTGACACTCTCAGCAGCTTGAATAATATCCGTACGCTTCGCGCAAACGCACGCGAACTTGATCTTGCTGCCCTGGAAGAAATGCTGGAAAAACTTTCTGTTGTTGTTAGTGAGCGTCGTGAAGAAGCGCAGGCTTCTGAAGCCGCTAATCGTGAGAAAGCGGAAAAACTGGCTAAATATCGCGAATTACTGCTGCAGGAAGGTATCGATCCTAACGAACTGTTAAGTGGTATGCAGTCGGCGCCGGTTGAGAAGAAAAAGCGTGCGCCTCGCCCTGCCAAATATCAGTACACTGACGAAAACGGTGAAGTTAAGCAGTGGACCGGTCAGGGACGTACGCCTTCAGCGATTAAATCTGCGATTGAAAACGGTAAATCACTGGATGATTTCCTGATCTGATTGCAGTGCATCCCTTGCAGTAAATCCGCCCGATAGATATCGGGCGGATTTATCCTCACCCGCAGTGACGCGGTAACATCCGGCTTCTATTATTCTGCCGGGCTGAAAATCAGGAGCTTATCCTCACACAAATCTGATTACGCAGTAATTCCAGCCGTCAGCCCTCCCCGAATGCCTGTTCTCCTATTCCGACGACGCTCTTGCCTTACTCTGTGACCCAACCGGCCATAGCGCTAAAC
Source organism: Pantoea sp. PGP6 (assembly GCF_053474785.1). NCBI lineage: Bacteria > Pseudomonadati > Pseudomonadota > Gammaproteobacteria > Enterobacterales > Erwiniaceae > Pantoea > Pantoea sp. PGP6. The sequence goes on along the minus strand of NZ_JBQBMA010000003.1, from coordinate 39,779 downwards.
AACATCGGACAATAATTAATCGTTCTGTTGCGAGGTGGCGTTGCGCGCCATGATAATTTCCAGGCCAATTTGTTGACCATAAGAAAGCTCAAGCGTATTCCCGTCAGGATCGGCGAAGAAAGCCCAGTAACCCACCGGTGCGCCGGACTGCTGCGCGGGCCGACGTAATACACCTTCCTGCTGCGCCAGCGCTACTTTGGCATCAATTTCCTCACGAGTGGCACAGGCGACGCCAATATGACCAAACGGCCCCAGCGGCGTATCCTCCAGGTGAGCCGACTGCACCAGCACCAGTGCAAATGGCCGGGTTAAATCTGACAGCCACGCCACTTTCTGCGCTTCCGCAATGCCAGGCTCGCGATGATGAATAACCTGCATTCCGGCATAACGCTGGTAAAAATCCACACTTTTTTCCAGATCGCGGACCTGCAGAGCAAGATGGCTTAACCCCGTATCGTTTGACATAGTCACTCCCTGAGTTGGTTGAGCGACTACCATGCCACAGCGGCACCGGCGCAAGTGATCAACGGTGCTTAACCGTCTGGCTTTTCACATTCTGCACGATTGCGCCCTTTCCGCTTAGCGCGGTACAGGGCTTCATCCGCCCGTTCAATCAGGTCTGACAATGCCTGCTGTCCGGCAATGCCGCGCTGGGTTGCACAGCCGGCGCTGAGCGTGATCCGTTTTGCCGGCAGTCCGCTGGTTAGATGCGGAATATTCAGCCGGTAAACCGCCTCAACTATCGCCCTGGCCAGTTTTGACGCCTCTTCGGAGCTGTAGCGCGGCAGAATAATCGCAAACTCTTCACCGCCATAACGGGCCGGCAGATCATTTTTACGCAGTGCAAAGTTTTTCAGAATCGACGCGACCGTTTTCAGGCACTCATCGCCCGCTACGTGTCCGTAGGTATCGTTGTAATGTTTAAAATAGTCGATATCGATCAGAATCAGAGAGACCGGCCAGCCCTGAACTCTGGCCTGTTGCAGACTTTCATACAGTCTCCGATCAAAGTAGCGGCGGTTAGCGACGCCGGTTAAGCCATCGCTATTTGCCAGGCTCTGCAGAGAAAGATTTGCCGCAGTCAGCTCGTCACGCAGTCGGGTCAGTTCCCGCTGGTAGCGCAGTGTATGTCGCGCCTGACGCAGCAAAAAAGCACTGAGCGAAAGGATCACCGCCAGCAGTGCGAGGCTCAGCATCACATCCTGTACCCGCTCGTTAATCCAGCGGCTAAACAGCGCAGATTTGTCGTAGCCGGCGGCGACAATCAGTGGATAACGTTGAGATCGTGCAAAGCCGAAGATACGTTTTTCGCCATCAAGCGCGGCCTTCCACTGCCCGCTGCCCTGATCGGCATCGGCCAGCATTTTGCGGAACAGAGGGCTTGAGGAGAGGTTTTTGCCAATATAGCTGTCCGGCTTCGGCCGGGCATAAAGTACCGTGCTGTCTGCCAGCATCAGCACCAGTACGTCGCGCGCGCCCAGCTCGTAATAGCTGTAGAAGTGGCGAAAGTAGTCCACTTTTATGGTCGCGAGCAGGACACCATCAAAACCATTTGAGCCATCATTGACGCGCAGCGACACCGGAATCACCAGATCGCCGGTGGTACGGCTGCGGAGCACCGGCCCGACATGCACGCTGCTACGCAGACTGGCGCGGTGATAACTGAAATACTCTCGATCGGAATTATTGATACCGATCGGCGTCCGGCTCATCGAGGTAGCGATCCAGCGGCCCTGGGCATCGTAATAGAACAATCCGTGCAGCTGCGGCAGCCGATTTTGCAACAGGCGCATAGTCTGACTCAGCGCATCACCATCGACACGATTGTTCACTATCTGGCTCTGCAGGTCGCGCTGTACTTCGCGCAGCGACAGTTCCGTCTGCAGAAAGGTATCTTCTGCCTGTCGCGCCTGTGACAGGGACAGATTGACCGCCATCTCTTCAGTCTGGTTAACGGCGTCACGCCAGTCTTCACGCAGCGTCCACAGATTGATACCGATGACCACCACGGTGAGTACCAGACCTGATAACGTAATGCTTTTGAGTAGCGGCGAAATCTTTGGCGCGGGTGCCGCATTTTTGCTGCGAAACTTCATGCCCATCCTTATTCAAACCCTTTCACTGAGTTAAGCACAGTTAATGGAGGGCAAAATTACAAATATCATTGTTGTGTTATGCAGAGTGTTTCATTTTTGCGCCCGCATTCTAAACCCTGGTGCATAAAGCCGCCTGCCCTGATTCAGTCTGCCTTGATCTCATCCCCGAATCGGCCGCAACCCTTCAAAAATCAGTGGGATGAATGGTATCCTTACCGCTTACAGTGAATGTGCGCTGTAAATTAATGTGAGTACTGAAGGACCTTTTTTATGAGTGAAAACCTGAGCAGCCTGAATAATATCCGCACCCTGCGCGCGCAGTCGCGCAATATAACGTTAGATGTGCTGGGCGAGATGGTGCAGAAATTAGAGACAGTGGTCAGAGAACGACGCGAAGCAGAGGAAGCCCAGGCGGCCGAAGCGCGCGAAAAAGCTGAAAAACTGGCGATGTACCGTGAACTGCTAAAGGAAGACGGAATCGACCCGACTGAACTGTTAGCGGGCCTGTCCTCTGCCACCCGCAGCGGTAAAAAGCGCACCAGGCGCCCGGCAAAATATCAGTACCGCGATGAAAATGGCGAGCTGAAATACTGGACCGGTCAGGGCCGTACGCCATCACCGATTAAAACCGCTCTCGAAAACGGCCAGTCACTGGATGATTTTCTGCTTTAATCCTGGCTGATTCCGTTCCGGAAAATTTGGCCGCGCCTGCACGCTGAATTTTCCGGCACGCTTTTTTTATCCGCCGTCGATGTTATGGCGAGCGTCTGGTCATAACGAGCCGTGTTCTGCGGTGGTGACCGGCAACGGCCCGCGGAAAGTTCGCCGCCATTCGCTGGGGGCGACGCCAAATCGATGTTTGAAACGCTGACGAAAAGAGATAGGTGAGGTGAAGCCCACTTTTTCGGCCACGCTCTCAATACTGATATCGGTAGTTTCCAGCAGTTCCTGGCTGCGTTGCAGTCGCTCCGCCGTCAGCCAGTCGCCCAGCGTCATCCCGGTCGCCTTGAAAAAATGGCGCGTCAGCGTTCGCCGGCTCATACCAGCCGAACGCGCCAGTGAATCCAGATCGTGCGGCTGATGCAGGTTGCGCCGCAGCGACTCCAGCAGCGTATTGATTTTGCCGTCACGGGTATTCTCCGGTACCGGGCGCTCAATAAACTGCGCCTGCCCCCCTTCACGATACGGCGGCACCACCATTCTTCTGGCCACCCGATTAGCCACAGCGCTGCCGTAGTGCTGACGGATGATATCCAGACAGCAGTCGATGCCGGCGGCGGTTCCTGCCGAGGTAATCAGGCGATCGTCGCGGGTATAGAGCGCATTACTGTCGAGATGAACCTGCGGAAAGCGCTGGCTGAAGTCACGTTCAAATTCCCAGTGGGTCGCGGCACGATGCTGGTCGAGCAGACCAGCATAGGCCAGCACGTAGGTACCCAGACACAGCCCGACCACTTCAGCGCCGCGCTGCCAGGCAGCGGCCAGCTTATCGAGCAGCCGCTGATCGGGCTTTTCAGCCGGATTGTGCCAGTACGGCAGAATGATAATATCCGCCGTATCCAGCTGTTCAAGCCCATGTTCCACATTAATCGACAGGCCGATCTCCGACAGAACCGTGCCGGGCTTTTCGGCGCAGATTGTGACACGGAAAAGATCCGGCTGCGGCATCGCTGATCCAAACAGGATGCAGGGAACCGAAAAGTGGAACGGACTGAATCCAGCCGTCGCTACCACTGCAACATTCAACGCTGTCATCTCGCCCCCTTAATCGTCGGCTCCCCCAGCTGGCGAGCAGGAGAAAAGTGCTCTGATCCGGCGTGCCGGTCAGAACGTTATAGTTTCACCGTCCTGTGGGATAAGCACTTTATCGGTTATCCCCTGCTGATCGGTATAGGCCCGCAGCTCGGCACGGGTCAGCAGACAGTGGTTGATCGCTTCCATGTGCGACGCGACCAGCGTTGCTTCAGGCACGATCTCCAGCGTGTGCAGTGTATCCTCTTTTCCCATAATAATCGGGCCATAGAGATCGTTAGTCGCATTACCGATATTCAGCACCACTACGTCCGGCTGAAAACGTTGCAGGCTTCTTACATATGGCTTAACCCAGACAGTATCGCCCGCAACATAGAGCGTTTTTTCCGCCGGATGAGTAAACACCAGTCCGCAGGCATCGCCCAGCAGATCTGCCATGACTTTGTCGGCATACAGCGCGTTGCTGCCATGCTGGCCGTCAGTTTTATAGATCGTCAGGCCGTCGACAAACGCATTTTCTTCCTGCAGCACCTGAACGTTGAGGAAACCCTGAGAGCGAATCAGGTCAGCATCGCTGTGATTCTGGGTATAAATCATCATCGTCTTTGGCACCAGCTGCTGCGCGGCCTCGTCCCAGTGATCGGTATGGGTGTGGGTAAGGATAACCGCATCGACATCCAGCAGCTGCGAAATCGGCATCGGCAGTTCCACCATCGGATTTCTCAGGTGCGGACGGGCGTTGCCGACAAAGCCCGGCCAGGCTTCTTTTTCAGCCAGCATCGGGTCAATCAGGAATTTCTTGCCGGCATAGTGCAGCACCAGCGTGGCGTTACGGACTTGGGTCAATTTCATAATCAGGCTCCGGTCTGTGTTCAGTCGAGTGCAGCCAGCGTCGGCGACGTCATTGCTGCGATGGAGTGACTTTACCCGGTTGCGAACGCTGGCGTGACAGGCTCGATGGACAGTGATCGATGAAATCGGGCCAACCTGCTGGCTCAGCCAAATCCCTCGTCGCAATCGGCAAAATTCGCGCGCGTCGGAGATGACAGTGTCGTCATGTCGCAGCTAAGCTGGATGACACGAAGGCAAAACCGATCGGCTGACGCATTTGGATATCCGCGTCGGTGAGGTTCAGGCCGGGCAGCGAAACCTGACCGCTTTTCCGGCTCAATCTGATCCGCTGCAGGAGTGAATAATGGCTGAACAATGGAAACTGCACTGGCTGGAAGCGTCAGGCGATTTACAGGATTATCAAACGGAGATTACCCACCAGGCTGATGCGGCATGCCAGATCCTGTCAGCGGTTATGCCGCCACCGCGCCTCGATATTCTGGTTCAGTGCGCGCCAGCGGCGGTGATTCCGGAAACCGGTACCGGCGGCTACGCCTATAGTGCGACGCTGTTTGGTCTGACAATCGATCCGGCTAATCCTCAACTGGCGCAGACACTTAGCAGCGGTGCGCTGATGCGCACTATCCTGCACGAAGTACATCACTGTTTGCGCATGGCGGGTCCCGGATACGGCTGGACGCCAGGCGACGCGCTGGTAAGTGAAGGGCTGGCTGGACAGTTTGTTTGCTGGTTACTGGACTCACCACCCGAACGGTGGGAGCGGGCATCTGAACGGCAGTGGCTGCTGGACAATCCGGTCACGCTGGTGGCGTTGAATAACCCTCATTACGATCATGCTGCCTGGTTCTTTGGCAGCGGAACCTATCCCCGCTGGTACGGTTACACGCTGGGCTATCAGCTGGTAGCCGCGTGGCGCGATCAGCTTCCGGTCTTAACGCCGGAAAAATGGCTTAACGTGACGGCGGAAGAAGTGATCGCCGCCGGGCTCCACTGCGGGCTGGTAACCCGCTGAAAGCAAAAAAAATGCCGCAGAAATCTGCGGCATCGGTTTTCATAAGACGATTATCAGAAATCGGCTTTCAACACCACACGGTAATTAGCTTTACCGGCGCGCACGTGTTCCAGCGCTTTATTGATGTCTGACATCGGGAAGAACTCAACCTGCGGCGCAATATCAGCACGCGAAGCCAGCTTCAGTAACGAACGCAGCTGACCCGGCGAGCCGGTCGAAGAACCGGTTACCGCTTTGTCACCCATGATCAGGTCAAACGCACCCACCTGGAACGGCTTCATCACTGCACCGACGGTATGGAATTTACCTTTAGGTGCCAGCGCCGCGAAATACGGTTTCCAGTCCAGATCGACCGCGACAGTGCTGAGGATCAGATCGAAACGACCCGCCTGCTGTTTCAGCGCTTCAGCGTCACGGCTGTTAACCACTTCATCTGCGCCCATGTCCAGAATCGATTGTTTCTTGTCTGGCGTTGAGCTGAATGCCACCACTTCCGCACCCATTGCATGCAGAATTTTAATGGCGATGTGGCCGAGACCACCGATACCGATCACGCCAACCCGGCTGGTAGCGGTGATGTTGCTCATCAGCAGCGGTTTGAAGACGGTGATACCGCCACACAGCAGCGGACCGGCGGTGGTAACGTCCAGTTTCTCCGGCAGCGGGATCACCCATTGCCAGTCGGCACGCAGTTTCTCAGCAAAACCACCCTTGTTCATGATGGTCGGAATGCTGCCCTGCTGGCAGTTAACCTGCTCACCATTGATACAGGCGTCGCAGTGCTGACAGCTTTTCGCGGTCCAGCCAATGCCCACCCGCTGACCAATCGACAGGCCTTTGTTTTTTGCCGCGTCGCCCAGCGCAGAAACCCGTCCAATCACTTCATGTCCGGCAATAACGGGAAACTGTGAAATGCCCCACTCGTTGTCGATCATCGACAGGTCAGAGTGGCAGACGCCACAATACTCAACCTCTACTTCAACCTCTTCTGCTGCAAGTTCAGCAACATCATATTCATAAAGTTCAAGCGCCTGACCAGCCTGCATGGCTGCATAACTTTTAATTTTCATTGGTACCTCTGCGTGGTTAATCACCGTCAAGTGTAACAACTGCAGGCGCGGCTTGCCTGGCCGATACGCCTGCACCGCACTTTGTTGTCTTTTTTGCTGAAAAATCAGCCCTTAACCTGCCCGCCAGACAGAACCTGTAACACTTTTAGCTGCGCCACCGCATCCTGCATCGCATCCATACCCTGGGTTAATTCACGCAGGCTGCCGAGGTGTTTAGCAATATCGGCGCGCTCATGACGGGTCTGCTGATTCATGGTCGCCAGGGTGTCAGCGGCACTGATGCTGCGTGCGGCCATTTGGGTCGCGGTCTGCGCACTGTCACTGGCCACCAGCCGGATGCGTGCGATGGTGCTCACCGCCTCACTGATGTTACTGGCGGTAGCCTCAGCCTGCTCTTTGGAGGAGTGTGCCAGCCGACGCACTTCGCCAGCCACCACCGCAAAACCCCGGCCCGCTTCACCGGCACGGGCGGCTTCCACTGCCGCGTTCAGTGCCAGAATATTGGTCTGGAAAGCGATGTTACTGATGCCGTGGGTTATCTCGTTAATCCCGTGCGAAATTTTCTCCAGATCGTCCAGCCCGTCATCCAGCCGGCCCTGCGCCTGCTGGCTCTTGGTGGCGATGTCGCTGATGGCGCGAATGCTGTTTTCCGCCAGGCTCAGGGTTTCGCCCTGACTTTGGGTGGCGCGCTCTAATACCGGCAGTGCCTCCATCAGCGGCGTCAGCGCCTGCTGATAGCTGATCACCCGATCAAGCACCCCCGTCTGTACGCTGTTCAGCGCTTCCCAGCGACGTAATGCCCGTTGCGCATAGTGTGCCGCGTACCCGGCGTACTCCACCGGAAACTGACTCATCGCTTTCACCTCATGATTAAAGAACACCAGCGCCGACAGCGTCTGGTTGATCGGCACGCCAAGGATCTCGCCAAAGCTGGAGAAGCCCGCCGCCGGGATGCCTTTGAAAAAGTGGGCGTTGTGTAACTGACCGGCATTTCCGACGCGACGCAGAATACAGTCGTTCATCAGTATCGCCGCCGGTTTGCCGTGCTGACGGGCAAACGCCTGCCACTCCAGCTGCGTCGCCTGTTTGAAGTCCTTTTCCTGCATCAGGAACAGCCGGTCGCCAAACTCCAGATCGCAGAAAAACTGCACGCTGTCAGACTCAATTTTGGCCACCGAACGAATAAAGTATTCATCCCCGACCCTGACGCCAAAGGTCAGCCCCTGTAGCCGTTCTGTCAGCTGGGTCTGTTTGCAGTTCAGGTGGGTGCATAGCGCGGAAACCAGCAATTGCTGCTGGCCCTGACGGTTAAATACCGAACTGACGGTGCGCGCGATCGGATCGGCCTCGGCGATCAACCAGCTGTTGTCGAGTGGCGTAAAGTTCTGGCTTTTGAACGGGGCAAACGATTTTCCCGCTGCCATCTGGCAAAAAATAATTACCGCTTTGCCCTGTAGTATCTTGCCGCCAACCCCAATCCAGGTGCCGTCAAAGCTGATTTTACCGCCGGCCGATCCGCCTATCGCCAGACAGGGGAAACGTCCGCTGTTGTACCAGGCCTGCATCAGGAAACCTTCCGAGGCAGAAAGACCGTCGCAGTAGATCATCGCGAAGGTCCGATCGGCAGAGAGCGGCATCCGCAACTGCAACCGCTCCAGCTCCTGCTGTATCGCTGTGATCCGCTGGCTGGCGGTGTGGGTATCCTGCACGTGCAGGTCAATAATGTGCGTCTCATGCCGCGCAATCAGGCTGTCAGGCAACCAGAGCCAGCTTCCTTCCTGACCGGCACCGTCGCAATAGGTGCTCTGGCGGCCGCTGCTGCTTAGCGCGCCATTAGAGGAAAGCGTCAGGACCGTCAGGTCAGCGGACGTAAAGCGTTGCCAGGCCTGACTGGCCCGCTGAAAATCCGCTTCAGGCGGCACAAAAGTCATCAGCAGACCGCCTGCGCGCTGGCTTAATCCCGCCGCGCTGAGCGACGCCGGCAACGCACGACAATCAAAAGTGCCATTCGCAGGCTGGCTGCTACGCCCAAAACGGGCAGCAGGCAGGCGTTTTTTTATCGCCTTAATAATCGACATATTATTGTTTTCGCTGTGATAAGAATGATTTTGCGCTAAAGAAAGCGCTTTCTGGTGTGTTTAAAAGGAGGGCTAAAAGCAGGTCCGTACGCGTTCAGAACTCATGGCTGAGGGCCGGAATCATCATTGATCGGCACGCTCAACGCCTGTTCGTTATCGCCAATAGCGGGAAAAGCTTTAACAATTACTGTAGGTGGTGAAAACGATGAAAACAGCGCGTTTAAGCAGCATAAAATAAGCCGGGAAGCGATCCCGGCAACGTTACTGCTTACTCGTCGCGACTTTCATGCCAGTGCTGCTCACAGCGCTCCCGGGCCTCGGCCGGTAAGTCGCGCAGGTCAGGCAGACTGTCGCCGGCGCCATAGCCCATTGAGCCGGTCACTTCTTCCTGCTCATCCTGGGCAGCAAAGCTCAGTGTCTCATCCAGCGCCTGCCATTCGCCGTCCTGTTGACGATAAATCACCGCATGGGTCGGTGTCTGAGCATCAACGCCATAAATTTCATATTTTTGCTTCCGGGAGTCAGAACCAAACTCAAGCGTATCGATTAAGGTTGCATCAGTCATCGCGTTCTCCTTTTTCGTTGAGCTTATAAGGGTAGCCTGGGGATCGCAGGCTCGCTGCCGTTTCCCGCCCGGTGCGCGCTGATAATCAGCCTGAAAACAACATTTTCCCGGGGTTTTATTGGCATAAACGAAGCGGTCATCTATGCTTCGTGGTGTGACTAGCTAGTCCTTTTTATCTAATGGAACGTTGATAGGAGGTCTCTCTATGACACAACAGAAATACCGAGGTGGTGCTGGCAATTTTGCCAACGATCCGGGCCGTGCGAGCGAAGCTGGCAGTGCAGGAGGCAAAGTCAGTGGGGGCAATTTCAAAAACGATCATGAAAAAGCCAGGGAAGCCGGCCGGAAAGGGGGCAGGATCAGTCGGCGTCCTGCCAGTAATTCTGAATAAGGCGCCTTAGGACGTTTTACGCCATGGAATGGCATCTCATCTTAAGCGGCGGACAGCCCGTTCCCCGATTTTATTGCGAAAACCCGCCGTGCCGTGCCGGTAAACCGGTTCATCACGCCTGTGGGTAAAAATCAGCACGTCTGTGGGCGAGCCGGCAGACGTGCCTGTGGTTATTTCGCCGCGCGATGTCGGGTGAGGTAGTGCTTCACCAGCACGAAGAACAGCGGCACAAAGAACAGCGCCAGCACCGTGCCAGCCAGCGTTCCGCCGATGATGCCGGTACCGATGGCGATACGGCTGTTGGCACCCGCCCCCGTCGCCACCGCCAGCGGGATCACCCCGGCGATAAACGCCAGTGAGGTCATCATGATCGGCCGTAAACGGGTCCGCGCCGCCTGCAGTGCCGCCGCGCTCAGCGAGCTGCCCTGACGCACCGCCTCCTCGGCGAACTCAATAATCAGGATGGCGTTTTTAGAGGTCAGGCCGACGGTGGTAAGCAGCGCGACCTGGAAATAGATGTCGTTGCTTAATCCGCGTAACGCAACCGCTACTACCGTCCCCAGCACGCCGAGCGGTACCGCCAGCAGCACCGAAAACGGCACTGACCAGCTCTCATACAGCGCCGCCAGACAGAGGAACACCACCAGAATAGAGATCGCATACAGCGTGGTGGACTGCCCGCCTGCCTGCTTCTCCTGCAGTGACAGTCCACTCCACGCGCCGGTCGTCCCGGCCGGAAGCTGATCGGCCAGCCGTTCAATGGTGTTCATCGCATCGCCGGAACTGTAGCCTTCCGCATTCTGCCCCTGGATTTCATAGGAAGCAGAACCGTTATAGCGATTAAGGCTTTCCGGCCCCATAGTCCAGCGGGTTGAGGCGAAGGCAGAGAACGGCGTCATGCTGCCTTCACTGTTGCGAATAAACCATTTATCCAGATCGGACGGTGCCGAGCGGTACTGGCCGTCGCCCTGCACGTACACCCGTTTGACGCGGCCGCGATCGATAAAGTCATTGATATAGGCCCCGCCCCAGGCGCTGGTCAGGGTATCGGTAACGTCATCCAGCTGCAGCCCGAGCGCGACCGCCTTATTAGTATCAATATCAACCTGCAACTGCGGCGTCTGCGGCAGAATATTGGCCCGTACGCCGATCAGTTCCGGGCTTTGCGCCGCGTTTTGCAGCAGCCGATCGCGCAGTTTGCCCAGCTCATCGCGGGTGGTGCCGCCACTGGCCAGCAGTTCATAGGTAAAGCCATTATTCTGTCCGAGGCCCGGCACCGACGGCGGCGTCAGGGCAAATATCTGGGCATCACGAATAGCGGAAAGCGCATACGTCGCGCGGCCGGCAATCGCCTCTGCCGAGTTTTCCTTACCGGGACGCTGATCCCAGTTTTTCAGCTTGATAAACGCCATGCCGGCATTCTGCGCTGCGCCGCTGAAGTTAAAGCCGTTGATGGTAAACACCACGTCGATGTTCTCTTTCTCTTCAGTAAGAAACCAGTCGACGATCTGCTTATTGACCGCTTCCGTCCGACTGGCAGTGGCGCCCGCTGGCAGCGTTGCCTGCAGCATAATGCTGCCCTGATCCTCGGTTGGCAGAAAGCTGCCTGGTAAGCGGGTAAACATCACAAACAGCACCACGCCCATCGCGGCATACAGCGACACCATAATCAGCGGACGACGCAGAGTGCTGACAACCTTGTGACGATACTGGCGCTCGGTGGCGGCGTAGAAGCGATTAAATCCGCCAAAGAATCCTTTGCGATGCGGCGTGCCGGGGCGGAGCAACATGCCGCACAGCGCCGGCGTCAGGGTCAGCGCTACCAGCACCGAGAAGGTCATCGCCGCGATGATGGTGACTGAGAATTGCCGATAGATCACCCCGGTCGAGCCAGCGAAAAAGGCCATCGGCAGAAACACCGCCGACAACACCAGCGCGATAGCAATCAGCGCACCGGAAATCTCTTTCATCGATTTTTCCGTGGCCTCGCGGGCCGGCAAGCCTTCGTCATGCATGATGCGTTCGACGTTTTCGACCACCACAATCGCGTCATCCACCAGCAGCCCGATCGCCAGCACCATGGCAAACAGGGTCAGGGTGTTGATGGTATAACCGCAAAGTGCCAGCACGCCAAAGGTCCCGAGCAGCACCACCGGCACCGCCAGCGCCGGGATCAGCGTGGCGCGGATGTTTTGCAGGAACAGGTACATCACCACCACCACCAGCGCTATCGCTTCGATCAGGGTGATCACCACATCCTCCACCGAGATTTTGATGAAGTCGGTGCTGTCCAGCGCATACGCCACCTCGTAACCTTGCGGCATCGAGTGGCGATACTCTTCCACTTTGTTTTTCACCAGAGTGGCGGTATCCAGCGCGTTGGCGCCTGGGGCAAGCATCACCCCGATACCGGCCGCCGGATGACCATTAAGCCGGGTGGTCATGTCATAAGATTCACCACCCAGCTCGACCCGCGCCACATCACCGACCCGCACAATGGCGCCGCGGGTATCGCTTTTAACGATGATGTTGCGGAACTGTTCCGGCGTCTGCAGCCGCGACTGGGCCCTGACCGTGGCGGTGAGCTGCTGATTCTGCGGCGAGGGCAGCCCGCCAATTTTACCGGCGGAGACCTGAATGTTCTGCGAACGAATCGCTGCCGTCACGTCGGAAGGCTGCAGTGCGTAGGCGTTGAGTTTGAACGGATCGAGCCAGATACGCATCGCGTATTGCCCGCCGAATACCTGGATATCCCCGACGCCTTCGATCCTTGCCAGCGGCTCCTGCATGTTACTCACCAGCCAGTCACCGATGTCGGTGCTGTTACTTTTGCCGGTGGTGTCATACAGCCCCATCACCAGCAAAAAGTTGGACTGGGACTTGGTCACGGTAACGCCGAGCTGCTGCACCTCGCTCGGCAGACGGGTCAGCGCCTGCTGCACCTTGTTCTGCACCTGCACCTGGGCCGTGTCGGGATCGGTTCCCTGACTGAACGTCACCGTAACCGTCACATTGCCCTGCGAACTGCTGCTGGAGGTGAAGTAGAGCAGATGATCCAGCCCGGTCAGCTGCTGCTCAATCACCTGGGTGACGCTGTTTTCCAGTGTCTCAGCGGAGGCGCCGGTATAGGTGGCACTGATATTCACTGACGGCGGTGCCACATCTGGATATTGCTCAACCGGCAACAAGGTGATGGAGAGCGCGCCAAGCAGCATGATTAAAATGGCAACGACCCATGCGAAGACGGGGCGATAAATAAAAAAACGAGAAAACATCAGCGGGGTCTCTTCCTTTTAGGGCGGGCGCAAAGCCTGCATTCCTGCAGGTTGTGTAACAGCGGTGCAGCGCTGATTATAGTTTGTAACCTTCCCGCTAAACATCCTGACGCTATCATTTGTTAATCCAGCGCAAATCCAGCCGGTTCCGGCAGGCTGTTGCAGCGTGACGCAATAATCCGCCGCCACGGTAAAATCGTTTCAGTCTGAAACCCTGTGGAACGGATTAAGCAAAATAGCGAGGCCTGGCTATCCTGAAAATAAAGGAAATTAAACAGGAGAGAATGATGAAATTTTTCTACTTCGTTTCGCTTATTGCTTCAGCGCTCTATTTATTGGCATTCCTGCCTAAACTCAGAACCAAACGCGAGCCTATTGCCTATTGGGGATGTTGGGCTTACCTCGGTGCTAACGCCATATTCTGGGCGATTTACGGTATCCGGCACTACATCTGATCCAGCGGTCTAAGCAAAGCGGCAAATAGGCTAATCAGCTTAGCTAGCTGACTGATCACGCTGAAAAAGCAAGCCGGATTTTTTCAATTATCCGGCGCATTGCCGCTTCACGCTGCTTTCTATCCCGCCTGCTTGCCGGTCCGGCTGAGTGAGCCCGCCTGGGAACGTGGCGGGACAGCGGCAGGCGAGGCATTTACCGCGGCCTTAATCTGCTGGTCATAATAACTCTCTAACACTCTGAAGGTCTCCTGCGCTTTAATCTGATAGAGCGCGTCGGAGGGATGAATACAATCCGGCGACATCAGCGTTTGCCAGTTTTTAATTTGCTGAATGCGCTGATACTGAGAAACCAGCGGCACATTTTCGTCCCGCGTCAGGCGGTCGATTTGCGCAACATAAGGCGCAACGTTCCACTTTTCCGCCCGGCCGCACAATGGATGAGGCTCCTGAACAATCACCGCTTTCCCGTACTGCTGCGCCACGCGGATCAGCTCAGACATGATCGCCCGATATTGCAACGGACTGACGATATAGTCAGATTCAGTATCTTTGAAGTGATAGTGGCGGGCGTCATTGGTGGCGAAGTTGAGCAGGATAAGATCTGCCGGCGAGGCGGCCATCTCTTCACGCCAGGTTTTGTTATTGCGGTAAAAATTGCGCCCGTTCAGCAGATCCTTCGACTGCGCCGACAGCGCACCTTTATTGATAATCTCTACCTCAGTGCCATATCTGGCCTTCAGCATCTGGTTTAACTGTGCAATTTCATTATTGGGTGTGAGGGTCGCCCGCAATTTACCGTCTTTTCTGACTGCCATCGCGCCTTTGGTGCTGGAACCGCCATAGGCTTCAATAATAAATTTATCCTCCTGCTGACTGGCAAGCGCAACGCCCGCAGATAAACAGAACGCGATGAAAACAAGCAGATGACAAAAAATATTCTTCATTGAGCATAACTCTGGCAGGGCGAATTGAAAAAGATTATCAGCCAGAGTTCACCCGCTGCAAAATTATTTTGCCGTGTCGCCGCTGCGTTATGCGGGTTAAATCGGTATTGCGCAGAAAAAATCGCCAATAAGCGAAACCCGTGGCGCTTATTGATTATCTCTTCCGATGTCCGCCCGCGAAAAAAAAGCCGATTCGGCGACGAATAAACATCAGTAAAACGCTTACTCACTGCACATTTTTTAACCCTATGTTAAGCGAGGCTTTACCCGGTTCGCGGTTTAACCCGCATCCGGTTGCCCGTCCCGCAAGGGCTGCGCCAGAATGGGCGATTAAAAGCAGCAGCAGTGCGTGCTATTCTGATAAAAAAGTGACGCTAAAAAACGGCCAGGCCGGTTTATCATAATTTAACGATCAACAAAAAGGGCATACTGGCGGAATTCTGAAAAGTGTGGCGAAATATGTTAATTAACCTTCAGAGTGATATTCTGCCGCTGTCACTTCATACACTATCGCTTCGTCATTTATTAAGGTAATAAAAATGACTACACCCGCTTTTTTATCGAGCCGGAATATCGGCCTCGATTTTCTGCGTGCTATCCTTATTCTGGAAGGTGTTTTATATCATGCCGCCCGCAGCCTGCCTGGTGGCAATAGCTGGTATTACGTCGCGGATAAAAACCCGTCGCTGATTTTTAGTTCACTGATTGAATTCATCCATACTTTCCGGATGGAGGCGTTTTTCTTTCTCTCCGGCATGTTCTCCGCCATGGTTTTTTTACGCAAAGGCCAGTCCTTTTTCTTTGAGAACCGTCGCAAACGCGTGCTGGTGCCGCTGCTTGCTGCCTTTGCTTTCATTCCCGGCATCATGTACTGGCTGAGCTCGACGATAAAAGGGGTCGATACTTCGGCCAGTGGACTGCTGGCAGCCTACATGCAGTTGCACCATCTGTGGTTCCTGGTCTCGCTGTCGGCCATCTCCTTTTTTGTGCCCGCCCGCCTGTACCAGACGCTGGCGACATTTGCCCGCCGCCTGCCCTTTCCGCTGTGGCTGGCAGCCCTGATAATCGCCGCCAATAGTCTGTTTGTGGTGAAGTTCGCAGTTAAAGATCTGGGCGAGCTGATCACCTTAATTCCAGTGACCGCACGTTTCTGCGTTTATTACGCAGCCGGCTATGCGCTTTATCTTAATCGTGATGCGATTCCGCAATTAGCGAAACATCCACTGCTGAATACCGCCTTTGTCACGCTGCTGGCGATAATCTGTTATAGCGCTTTCTTCCTGACGATGAAATTTAATCTGCAGGGGGTAGCGAAATATATTCCGGTACTGCTCAGCAGCGTCTTCTCGGTGATCTTCTCTTATTGGGTGATCTTCTTTTTTGAAAAGCTACGGATGAAAGAAAGCCGCATCGTGAACACGGTGGTTGATTCTGCGCTGGTGGTTTATATTCTTCACTACCCTATCGCGATTGGCTTTGCCTGGCTGCTGGACGATTACCTGCCGGATAATTATCCGGTCAGCTATGTGCTGATAGTTACGGCAATTGCTTCAGGATTGAGTGCATTGTGCTATATGCTCATCAAGCGTAATAGTTTCCTGTCGACACTTTTTGGCCTGAAAGCGAAGCCGGCGAAAGCGCTGGTTTCGGTAAGCTGAAATCGTGCTGTTGCTGCGAGCCGATAATAGCGTAGCGATAACCGCGTAAATACGTTTCGCTCCCTCGCTGCGTTTATTTCTCTGCTGGCGCAATTCTGCGCCAGCTTTATTGATCCGCAAACAACACCTCAGCAATCGACATCGTGATACCAGAAACATTTTGAGAAAAAATTTCAGTAAATAATGCGCTGAATCCACCCTGGGTTGGTTATTTGTGTACCAGACTTACAAAAATAACAATACAGACCATGTGGAGCATTATGAAAGAGCAAAATCGCACAACCGGGATTGCCCCTTATGGTGGCGCTGCAGGCGGCTGGGGCGCACTGAAAGCGGTTGCCGATGCCATTCGCGGTCAGATGTCAGTCAAACAGGATGTGATTGCCCTGTTCAAAGTGAACCAGCCACAGGGCTTTGACTGCCCGGGATGCGCCTGGCCCGACCCTCAGCATGCCTCTTCGTTTGAATTTTGTGAAAACGGCGCGAAAGCGGTGTCGTGGGAAGCGACCAGCAAACGCACCACGCCGGCGTTCTTTGCCGCGCATACGGTCACTGAATTATGGCAGCGCAGCGCATTGCACCTTGAAGGCGAAGGGCGACTGACGCACCCGATGAAGTATGATGCGGCCACCGACACCTACCAGCCAATCGAGTGGGAGACTGCGTTTAAAGAGATCGGCGAACATCTGCGCAGTTATGACGATCCCGACAGCGTAGAGTTTTACACCTCGGGCCGCGCCTCCAACGAAGCGGCTTTTCTGTGGCAGCTATTCGCCCGCGAATATGGCACCAATAATTTTCCCGACTGTTCCAACATGTGCCACGAACCGACCAGCGTCGGGTTGCCGGAATCGATCGGCGTCGGCAAAGGCACGGTAGAGCTGGAAGATTTTGACCATTGCGATCTGGTGTTATGCATCGGTCATAACCCTGGCACTAACCATCCCCGCATGCTGGGTACCTTACGTGAAGTCTCTAAACGCGGCGCGACCATCGTTGCGATCAACCCGCTGCGGGAACGTGGCCTCGAGCGCTTTACCTCGCCCCAGAGTCCGATTGAAATGCTCTCCCTCAGCTCGACCGAGCTGGCATCGACCTATTACAAAGTGCGGGTCGGCGGCGATGCAGCGATGCTGAAAGGCGTCATGAAGATCCTGCTGTCGATGCATCAGGAGGCGCTGAGTAAAGGCGAGCCCGGCGTCATCGATGAAGCCTTTATTAATGAACATACCGAAGGGTTCGAGGCGCTGAAGGCCGATCTGGAGAGCACCGACTGGCAGCACATCCTGAAGGTGTCGGGCATGGCACGTGAAGAGATCCAGCACATCGCCCGACTCTATGCCAGCGCTGAGCGGACCATCATCTGTTATGGCATGGGCATTACCCAGCATCAATATGGCACCCAGAATGTGCAGCAGATTGCCAACCTGCTGCTGCTACGCGGCAACATCGGTAAACCCGGTGCCGGCATCTGTCCGCTGCGGGGCCACTCTAATGTGCAGGGCGACCGCACCGTGGGTATCACCGAGATCCCGCCGCAGTCGCTGCTCGACAGTCTGGAACGCGTTTTTGGCTTCCGTCCGCCGCAGAAACACGGCCACGGCGCTATTCAGGCGATACAGGCGATGCGTGATGGCAAAGCCAAAGCGCTGCTCTGTCTGGGCGGTAACCTGGCGGAGGCCATTTCCGATCCTCAGGTGACCTTCCCGGCGATGCGTAAGCTGGATCTGGTGGTACATATGGCCACCAAGCTCAACCGCTCGCACCTGCTGCTGGGCAAACATAACTACCTGCTGCCGGTTCTTGGCCGCACCGAAACCGATGTTCAGGCTACCGGCGCGCAAAGCGTGACGGTGGAAGATTCCATGTCGATGGTGCATGCCTCGCGCGGCTCGCTGGAGCCGGCTTCACCGCACCTGAAATCTGAACCGGCGCTGGTGGCCGCGCTGGCTCAGGCCACGCTGCCGGACAGCGTGGTTGACTGGCGCGCCATGGCGGCCGATTACAACCGCATCCGTGATGCGATTGAAGCCGTCTTCCCGGCGTTTGAAAACTTCAATGAGCGGGTGAAAAAACCGGGCGGCTTCCGGCTCTATAATGCCGCTTCTGAGCGCGTGTGGAATACGCCATCCGGTCGGGCGCAATTCAAGGTGATGCAGGGGATTAATGAAGATCCGCGTTCGCTGAAGTGCCATGATCTGGTGCTGACTACGCTACGCAGCCACGACCAGTACAACACCACGTTATACGGCCTCAACGACCGCTATCGTGGCGTCACCGGTCGCCGCGACGTGCTGTTTATCAATGCCGAAGAGGCGGAGAAACGTCAGCTGCGCGTCGGCGATCGGGTCGATTTAATGGCGCTCGATCCGGACGGTAATCCGACCTCACGCCAGATGAAAAACCTGACGATTGTAATCATCGACATGGCTCCCGGTTCGGTCGGCGCTTACTATCCCGAGGCTAACGTGATGGTGCCGCTCGACAGCCATGATACGCAGAGCGGTATTCCTGCCTATAAAAGTATCCCGGTAACCATGACCAGGGTAACCGACGAGACGACAACCACCTCAGGCATACTGCGTTAACGCTGTGGATTGAGGCCGCGCCGTCACTGCAAAGGTTGCCTGAGACTCAGGCAACCTTTTTTATGAGCATAATTTCACCGTCTCCCTGCCGGGGGTACAACACGATCAGCAGGCTAAGATATAAGTTTCACTAACCTTATGCGTAACATTTTATTTCATCTGCAACGCTTGCTGCTTCTTCAACCGATGTTAAACGTACGCCTGACATTTAGGCATTCCGTGCCTTTTTCCCGCTGGCTGGCCGGCTGAAATTATACCCTGAATCAACATGTACCATTCTTCCGACGCTTCGGAAATGTATCAACCGGGCTTACTGGTTTGCTCCACCGCCGATCGCGTTACAAGTTTGTTAAACGCCGTCTTTCTTCTCTGTTTATAACGGATAGGCAGCACCTATTACCGTCTCTACTCTATTCACAGCGGAAGGAAGATTGCCGATGACAACGTTAAGCAGACGACGCTTTATGGCCTTTGCCGCCGGTGGCACCGTGGCGCTGGCCGCGGGTCAGGTTCATGCCCATGATAATCAGGTCACAGCCTACCCGGCCGGTGCTAAACCCGGCGGGCGCGATCCCGGCCCGCATGACCCGATGCGCGAAGCAGAAAATCCCGACCTGGTTGATCCGCCCGCAACCGACAGCGGCACCTTACCTAACCTGCGTTACAGCTTCAGCGATGCGCACGTGCGTAAAGGCAGCGGCGGCTGGACGCGGCAGGTGACACAACGCGAGTTAGGTATCTCCACCACCATTGCCGGGGTCGATATGCGCCTCAACGCTGGCGGCATCCGCGAACTCCACTGGCACAAACAAGCGGAATGGGCCTACATGACCTACGGAACGGCGCGGGTGACCGCCTTCGATACTCATGGCGGCTGGTTTGTCGATGATATCGGCGTCGGCGATTTGTGGTACTTCCCGCCCGGCGTGCCGCACTCCATTCAGGGGCTGGGACCGGATGGCTGTGAATTTTTGCTGGCCTTTGACGATGGCGGATTTGATGAGGACAGCACCTTTCTGCTCTCAGACTGGTTTAAACACATTCCGCCAGAGATCCTCGCCAAAAACTTTCAGCTCCCGGTTTCTGTCTTCTCTCAGCTGCCGTCGCCCTCAGACGAATATATTTTCGCCGCTACGCCACCTGACCGCGCCGCCTCCGACAGCGTTCAGGGCGGCACCCGATCCACTCTGCGTTTTACCCACCGGATGCTGGCTCAGGATCCGTTAAAGGCACCTGGCGGAACGGTGCGGATTACTGACAGCTCTAACTTCCCGATAGCCCGGCAGGTGGCCGCGGCGCTGGTCGAAATCGAACCCGGCGGGCTGCGCGAGCTGCACTGGCATCCCAATAACGACGAATGGCAATACTATCTGGAAGGCGAGGGCCGGATGGGCGTATTCGCCTCGTCAGGCCAGGCCCGCACCTTTGATTATCGCGCTGGTGATGTCGGCTACGTGCCGTTTGCCATGGGTCATTACATCGAAAATACCGGCAAGGGTCCGTTACGCTTCCTTGAGCTGTTTAAGAGCGACTATTACGCCGATATCTCGCTCAATCAGTGGCTGGCCAGTACGCCACCGGAACTGGTTAAGCAGCATCTGCATCTGGACGATAGCTTTATGGCAGCTCTGTCGCAGAGTAAACGCCCGGTCATCGGCTAAACGCAATGGCCGGCTTTCCGGCCATTATCAACGGCGTCTTGTGGTAACCCGTACCAGCGTCTCCTTTAACCCTTCTGCCCGCCTGCCGCTGCCCGCGGTTATCTCTGCATAAAGCATTCGTCGTGAAGCCACCGCAGCGCCAGAGTCGTATACACTACACAGCGGCGCATTCCGTGAAAGTTCGCGGTTTATAACGCACATTCTGGTCTTATTTCTTGTGCTGACCTTCAGCGCTCAAAGGGAAGATTGCTATGTTTCACCTGATTTTCAGCTTACCCAGCTGGTACGTTATTGCGCGCGTCATTGTTCCCTTATCCCTGCCGCTGGTCGTCAAAATTCTGTTGTCCATGCTGGTGCTGCTGGCTTCCCAGTATCTGCTGATCAGCCGTTTCACCTCGGGCGGCATTTTCTCGGCTGAGATGCCGCGGATCGTTATTATTCTGTTTAACTGGGCTTACAGCACCGTTCTGTTGCTGGCGCTGACCCAGATGCTGATTGATGCGGTGACGCTGGTGGCCCTGCTGCTGCGCCATCCGCTGGAACTGGTGCCCGGCGTACGCTATCTGGCGGTGCTGTTCGCCATGGGACTGGCCACCGTCGGCGTTTACCAGGCGATACGGGTGCCGCCGGTCAAAGACCTGACGCTGGTGATCCCTGACCTGCCGGCAGAATTTGATGGCTATCAGCTGTTACAGCTGACAGATTTACATATCACGCGGCTGTTTAATGCGGCGTGGAGTGAGGCCACGGTGGCGAAGGCGATGACGCTGGGGGTTGACCTGATCGTGGTGACCGGGGATGTGATTGATGGCAGCCTTGAGCATCGGCGCGCCGACGTCGCTCCGCTGCGCGGCCTGCAGGCGCCTGATGGGGTATGGGCGATCACCGGTAATCATGAGTATTTCTTTCATCAGGCGATCTGGACTGAACATCTGGCTTCACTGGGACTTCAGCCACTGCTCAACAGTCATACGGTGATCGAGCGCGGCACGGCGAAGCTGGTGGTGGCCGGTTTGCCCGACGCATCCGCACCGGCCAGGCAGGCACAGGGGCCCGATCTGGCCAAAGCGCTGGAGCATGCGCCCGCCAATGCGCCGGTGATCCTGCTGGATCACCAGCCCCGTAATGCCCGCCATAACGCCGCGATGGGCGTTGATCTGCAGCTGTCGGGCCATACTCACGGCGGTCTGATCGTCGGACTGGACCGGCTGTTTGCGAAACCCAACGGCGGCTTTGTTTCCGGTCTCTATCAGGTGGACGGAATGCAGCTCTATGTCAATAACGGCACCGCGCTCTGGCCGGGCATGGCGGTTCGGCTGGGCCGCCCGTCAGAGCTGACCCGCATTACGCTCAGACGGCAACCCTGATTCACCCGGTCGGGCCTGCTGCGGGACACAGCCGCAGCAGGCCCGGCAAGAGTGATTAGCCGCCCTTCACCACCCGCACACGGTGGCAATCTTCCGGCCCCAGCGGCTCTCCGCTGGCGGATACCACGGCCAGCGGCTGCAACGGCTGTTGTTCACGGTTATCCCTCAGTACCGAATGGGTCTCGCCTGGGGTGAACATATTCTGCTCACCCCACTGACGCATCGCCACGATAATCGGGAACAGCGCGCGTCCGCGTGCTGTCAGCACGTATTCGCTGTAGGCGCTGCCGTCAGAAGCGGGACGCAGATCAAACACGCCCAGCTCCACCAGCAATTTCAGACGTGCGGCCAGGATATTTTTCGCCAGCCCGAGGTTTTTCTGAAACTCGCTGAAGCGGCGGACGTTGTCGAACGCCTCGCGAACGATCAGCAAACACCAGCGCTCACCCACGGCTTCCAGAGTGCGGGCTACCGGGCATTCACTGTTTAACAATGCGGTTTGCTTCGCCATCTTCTCTCCTGCTCTGTTCTGCTTACGTCTGAGTATACCTTAGTGCGGTAATCTGGTTGCTAAAAAAAACCAAAACCGTTAATAATGGCCAACCTGGTTTTAATTTGAAACCAAATCCGCAGGAGGTAAAAATGGCTCAGCCCGACAGCACACCCCGTTCGCTGGTATCAGACGGTGACCGTCTGGTCTCATCAACCCGCAGCAAACCGGTGCCGCTGAAACTGGTGATGCTGCTGGGCGTAACCTGCGCGCTGGCGGTGGGCAACGTCTATTTTGCGCAACCGCTGCTGACCGCCATGGCGCAGACCTTTGCCGTCTCCGCCGGTTCGACAGGCGTGGTGGTAACCGCCACCCAGGTCGGCTATGGGCTGGGGCTGCTGTTTGTCGTGCCGCTGGGCGACCTTTTTAATGGCAGGCTGCTGATTGTCTGCCAGCTGCTGATGCTGGCACTGGCCGTACTGCTGGTCAGCCTTGCCCCGGACTTTTATGCTTTGCTGATCGCCATGAGCCTGGTCGGCCTGATGGCGGTGGTGGTTCAGGTGGTAGTGGCTTACGCCGCCTCACTCTCTTCTGCGGCGCAACGCGGTCAGGTGGTCGGTATGGTTACCGGCGGAGTGGTGCTGGGAATACTTTTAGCCCGACTGACCGCTGGCGCAATCGCCGATCTCGCTGGCTGGCGGGCGGTTTATCTCTCTTCTGCCGCGCTGCTGGTACTGCTGGCCGCGATCCTCTGGCGAACCGCGCCCGGCCAGAGCGTGCCGATGAAAAGGCCCGCCTGGCGAACGCTGATGCGTGCCTTCTTCCGGCTATTTTTGGATGAGCCGCTATTACGGGTGCGCGGAATCCTCGCCATGCTGATTTTTGCGGCTTTCAGCGTGTTCTGGACCGCCATGGTGCTGCCGTTAAGCCAGCTTCACTTTAGCCATACCGAAACCGGATTGTTTGGCCTGGCGGGTATCGCAGGGGCGCTGGCCGCCATCCGGGCCGGACGCTGGGCGGATCAGGGATATGGCCAACGTACCACCGGCATCGGCCTGCTGCTGCTGACGCTCTCATGGCTGCCGCTTGCGTGGCTACATCACTCAATCTGGCTGTTTATCGCCGGGGTGATCCTGCTCGATTTTGCGGTGCAGGCGGTACACGTCAGCAGTCAGAGCCTGCTGCTTCATGGCCGGCCCGACGCAAATCACCGGCTGATCGCTGCCTATATGTGTTTCTACTCTGTCGGTAGCGCCCTCGGGGCCAGCGCCGCCACCCGGGTCTATGCCGGCTGGCAGTGGCCGGGAGTCTGTCTGCTCGGCAGCGCCATCAGCCTGGCGGCACTGCTGTTCTGGTGGGCGACTTTACGTCCCTCTTCTGCTGACGCTCACTCTCCTGCAGGATCGATAAAATGAAAATGCACCATCTGCTTCTGGCGGTAGTGATCACCGCAATCTGGGGAATTAACTTTTCAGTGATTAAACTGGGGCTGAAGGAAGTTGATCCCTTTGTCCTTGCTGGCATTCGCTTTCTGTTGTGCGCCCTGCCCGCGCTGTTTTTTATCGCTAAACCCGCGGTGAAATGGCGCTGGCTGATCGGCTATGGGCTGGTATTCGGCGTCGGCTTATGGGGCATGGTCAATCTGGGCATCCGGCTCGGATTGTCTGCCGGCGTCGCCTCGCTGGTGCTGCAATTCAGCGCGCTGTTTACCCTGTTACTGGGAAGCTGGGCGTTTCGCGAACCGCTGTCGCGCTTTCAGTCGGCAGGTATCGCCATTGCGCTCACCGGTTTGTCGTGCATCATTTTTCTGACCGATGGCTCTGTTTCAGTGCTCGGGCTGGGTTGCGTGTTGTTCGGCGCTATCGCCTGGAGCGTGGCCAATATCCTGTATAAGAAAGCGAACAGTCATCAGGTATTCGCTTTTTTAATCTGGTCGAGCCTGTTCGCCCCGATCCCGTTATTCATTCTGTCTTATGCTGTTAATGGGCTGAGTGGCTTTCACGGTTTACTGACTCACGCCCATGGGACAACGCTGCTGTCGATCCTTTTCCAGGTCTATCCCAACACCCTGTTCGGCTATTGGGTCTGGAACGCCTTACTGAAACGCTATCCGGTTTCGACCGTCGCGCCGCTTTCGTTGCTGGTGCCGGTGTTTGGCTTACTGGGATCGTTCTGGATTTTCGACGAGCAGCTGTCAGCGCTGAAACTGGCTGCACTGCTAATTATTGTCAGCGGTCTGACGATCGGCCTGTATGGCGCGCGACTGATGCAGGCGTGGCGTGGCCGATTCGCATCATAATTCACCCATTCCCAGCCGGGAGAGAAGGAGTTCAGCATGATCAGGCTATGTACCGCCTGTGGCACCGCGTATCAGCCACCGCACAGCCCGACAGATCGCTGTAAAATCTGCGACGACCCGCGTCAGTACGTGCCTGCAGGCGGACAGAGCTGGATCGATTTCGATCAGCTGACCGCGCGCCACGCCAATAAATGGACGGCGCACGGCGAGGCACTGCTAAGTATCAAAACTGTGCCGAAATTTGCTATCGATCAACGGGCGTTTCTGCTGCGCACGCCGCACGGGAACGTATTGTGGGACTGCATTGCCAATCTTGACCAGGCGACCCTGGCGCTGGTGAACGCGCTGGGTGGCCTGCACGCCATCGCCATTTCCCATCCGCACTACTACACCACGATGCAGGAGTGGGCCGCCGCATTTAACGCACCGATATATCTGCACGATCGCGATCGCGAATGGATTGTGCGTGACAGCCCGCATCTCAAACTGTGGCAGGGCGACTCATTGCCGCTGCTGCCTTCACTGACGCTGTTGCGGCTGGGCGGCCATTTTCCCGGCGGCTGCGTGCTGCATTGGGCCGAAGGTGACGGCGTGCTCCTGGCGGGCGATATTCTGCAGGTCACGCCCGGGGCGCATGGCGTTTCATTTATGTGGAGTTACCCGAATATGTTGCCGCTCTCGGCTGCCGCGGTGCAGCGTATAATGCAACGGCTGGCGGGCGTGACGTTCGGGCAGGTTTACGGCGCATTCGAAGGTCAGGATATTCGCCAGCAGGCGAAAGAGAAGGTGATGCGATCGGGGCAAATCTATCTGGACTGTCTGCAGGACCGCGACGAGTAACCGCAGAACCGGGATAAACAGCGGGCAGTTCATTCGCCGAGGAAGCAGACTGTTCAAGCAGTACCGCATTTTGCTGCGTTGCCTGGTCCATCTGGTTAACCGCAATGTTGATTTGCGCAGTGCCACTGCTTTGCTCTTCTGACGTCGCAAAGATATCAAGCATCAGCTGATCGATTCGCTGCTCCGCCGCCGGCTGCTTTGCGCTATCCATCATGCTTTGATGACGATACAACGCAATGCCGAGCTGATTGGTGGCACTGATCGATTTGTTTAAATCACGGATGCTGGGAATCGCGTTCACCTGCACATATTCAAAACGAGACTGGAAGCCCGATATCACTGATAAAGAAATAATCACCTGCACGATCAGGGACATGGCAAGCAGTGAAAATAGCGATACCAGTCGCTGTGTAATAGTCATAGGTGCTCTCTGTGTAATAGATTAAAAAAAGAACAAGGTGATTAGCTGAATCGATCTTATCTGCGCTGTTTAATCTGACTTTAATTAATCTCCGGCACTATATATTTTAATTATTACTCGCAAGCTGCGCATTCTGAACGATGCAACGGAGATGATTTAACCGTTATTTATACCGGATGGGATACATTATTTTACATCTGCGATTATTGATTTTTTTCTCAGCGCCACAATTAATCTGCCGGGCGTGAGAATCTGTGCAGCAGTAACTTTCTGGCCCCTGATGATTAGCCCGCTTATTGTGCAATTTTAATTTGAGTTAGCGGTGTGCGGAATTTCTCACAGCGAAACAATATTGTCTGCCAGTGCAGTCAGCAGCCCTGCATTTGAGGGTGATTTTCAGCTTTCGCGCCACAAGGCATAAAAAACTCACGGAGGATGGCGGCTGATTTACATCAGAATATCTGATCAAAAAATGGGAGATTCTTTTAGTCACTCTGAACAACAAGCCGGTAATCAGGGCTGATTCTGTCAGGGCCAAATTAAACCTGTGATTGGGCTGGCATTAACAGAATAGTGGTCTATGCTCACTGGCCCGACCAGGCTCAGTCCAGGTCCACAGCAATAGCGTTTACAATAAAAAAAGGAGTCATTATGGATTTAGCCACTTTTGAAGCAAGAACCGGCCTTTGGCCACATATGCAATTTACCGATGTGGAATATGAAGTGTGCGGCGATCGTGTCGAGATTTATGCCATTGATGTCAGCCGTCAGACCAAGAGTAAGCTGTTCATCTGCCGCGTACTGAATGAACAGCAGGCAGAATCGCTGACCGCCCAGTTTAAAGAGTGGTTACCTAAACTGCGGCTTAAAAAACGCAAAGTGGCGGTGAACCTTGCACGCATCAATTGTGAAAAGAGTTATCCCGCCAGCCTGAATCGTCCGGCCGCTCACTCAGCCAGTCGCCAGCTCTGATCACGGCGGCGGCCGTCTCTTCAGCCTGATCGCTAGCGGTCAGGCTGGTCAGACACCTGAATCGCTGTTGCTGCAAAGCCTGGCGTTAGCGCTGTTTCCGGCAGCTCGAACAGCCGATAGTCACCTGACTCAATCGAGATGTCACGAAACAACGTAATGTGGATCTCTATCCACTGATTAGCGGCCCGCAGAGTATGCGGCCGGTTACGCCGTTCCAGTTCAGCGACAAAATCACGGGTACTTACCGTCCACCTGCCATTGCCGCCGCGGCGCATGACCTGATGGAACGCGCTATGAATCTCATCTGACTGTGGCATTCTTCTTTTCTCACAGAGACTGTATAGATAAACAGTATTACCGATCGCCAATCTGATCAAGCGGCTTCTCTTTTTCGCTGCTTTATTGCTGGTTCTGAAAGGTCTTTTCCTGCCTCTGTAACACTCCAGCCTCTGCTGGGACGCCAGACCCCTGCCTGACGCGCCTGATCGGGAAAAGGGGTGCGCCTGCCCCGAGCGATTAATTTTATAATCCTTTAATTTTATTGATTTTTAATTAATTCTCCGCTGAGCACATTCCGCCCGCTGTTCTCCGCTTGCCTTTCTGCAGCGGTGACTTTAAGCCAAATCTTAGAAAACGTTTTCATATAAGCGTAACGCATTGATAAGCAACAACATCACCCACCCTTCGCTTTTTAATCATTTGATATCTAATTAAAAAACTGAGTAAACGTAACGGCAAAGCTGGCGGTTTTGCCCTATCTTTAAATGGCTCTGTAACGAAATCCACTTCATTTACAGAGTGATCTAACTCCTACCCTTGCCCCCTTTTACCGGGGGCTCTTTTTTGCTCGCCGGTTATTTCCGCTGGCTCAGATGTTATTCCACAATACAGGCCTTATCTCCCGCTTCGCTATCCGCTGAAACGTGCTGAATCGTCGCCTGATTGCGGGGATTAGCACGTGCAGAATCAAGTCAAATGCGCATTTAACGATCGATATAGTTAGGAACGGTTATTTATTTGTAACGTTATAATTCAACAATCTGAGTTATTGCCGAAATCACGGATGATATTACGTTGAAAGTAATGCAATTTTTCCTTAATACCGTTTCGGCAGTTTTTTGGCGTCTAAAAATTAGTCAGTTATGGCGTGGAAACTGTCGATAAAAAAGCGTAATAATCCCGTTAACACCCTATTAACCGGCGCCTCACCAGGGAAGCCGTCAACCAATAAAAAATGTTCTGCCCGTTTTCTTGCCCCTGCCTGTCTGGCAGGGGCTTTTATTTTTCACGGTGTTCCCGCCGCCTCCCGCTGACGCTCTGCCAACAAAACTACCGTTGCCTGTGTGGATAGTGAACCTCTGCCCCGATACTGACGCAAACCATGCGCCCAGCAGAGGCATGAATACCCCGCTGTTGTACCGCTAACCGCTAACGACGCTGTGCTATGGTTGCAAAGCCAACACCAGCCATGTGAGTCCGCCTATGCTTTCCACCATCATTTACCGCAGCCAGCTGACGTCCTGCGTCTCGTCTGAGAGATTGCAGGCGCTGGTCGATCATGCCGGTTCGAAAAATGCGGCCATTCAGGTGACCGGGATCCTGTTATTTGATGGTCAGCATTTTTTTCAGGTGCTGGAAGGCACCATGGAGGCGGTTCTCACTGTCTACCAGCGCATCAGTCAGGACGATCGGCATTTCAACCTGATTGAATTAATGCGGGATTACGCGCCAGCCCGCCGCTTTGGCCACGCCGGTATGGAGCTGTTTGATCTGCGCGACTACCAGGACAGCACCGTGGTTGATGCGCTGCTTAGTCGTGTCACGCTGAATGCCGAGCGGGTGAAAGGCGATCGGGTGGTGAAATTTTTACGTTCGTTTGTTGAAGGGCGCGATAAAGAGACGTTTATTGCGATTGACCCGGCAGATGCCTGGCAACTGATCACTCCGCCATCAGCGGAGGTACCGTTAACTTATCGCCCTGCCCCCGGCCAGCCATGTGAGTTTGCGTTACAGCCGATTGTCGATGTCGCCAGTCGCCGGATTGTCTCCTGTGAAGCGCTGATCCGCGGCCCGCAGGGTGCGTCGCCAGCAGACTACTTTGCCACGCTGCCTGAAGAGATGATCTACCAGGCCGATCTCGATTCAAAAAACTATGCGTTTCAGCTGGCTCGCCACGTGGGCATGCAGCATCAGACCCTGTCGGTCAACCTGCTGCCGATGTCGCTGGTGGTGATTGAGCATGCAGTTGATCGACTAATCCGGCAGATCACCCGACAGGGTTTACGTCCTGAGCAGGTGGTGGTCGAGGTGACTGAAGATGAAGTTATTTCGCGCTTTGATGAGTTTCAGTTTGCCGTTCAGCAGCTGAAAGCCGCCGGGATCAGCCTGGCGCTGGATGATTTTGGCGCGGGCTTTG
Organism: Pantoea sp. PGP6; assembly: GCF_053474785.1. Lineage (NCBI taxonomy): Bacteria > Pseudomonadati > Pseudomonadota > Gammaproteobacteria > Enterobacterales > Erwiniaceae > Pantoea > Pantoea sp. PGP6. The sequence continues at coordinate 10,577 of NZ_JBQBMA010000003.1, read as the reverse complement.
CCGGCCTGTCGCTGTTAGCGGATTTTCAGCCGGATAAGGTCAAAATCGATCGCAAGCTGATTATGGATATTCACCGCAGTGGTCCCCGTCAGGCCATCGTGCTGGCGATCCTTAAATGCTGCAACGCGCTGGAAATCACCGTCATTGCAGAAGGCGTAGAGAAGATTGAAGAGTGGCTGTGGCTGGAAAGCGCCGGCGTTCGCTATTATCAGGGCTTCCTGTTTGCCCGGCCAGCGCTTAATGCCATTCCGCCGGTAAGCTGGCCTGAGCGGCGTCTTCCGGGATAATCGACTCTTTTTCCGAACTTTGACCTGGCTCACACCGCTTCGCTGCAAACAGCAAAGGCTGTGCCAGGCTTAATCCACCCGCAGGCATAACGCCTGACCGGTAATGATTTAGTCCCCTGGATAACAGCCTTAAAGTGGAGGTTCACCATGAACGAAGATCGCATTGGCGGTAACTGGAAGCAGTTCAAAGGTAAAGTTAAGGAAAAATGGGGCGATCTGACGGATGACGATATGACCGTTGTTGAAGGGAAGCGCGATCAGCTGGTCGGTAAAATTCAGGAACGCTACGGTTACGAGAAAGATCGGGCCGAAAAAGAAGTAAAAGAGTGGGAAGATTCGAACAAATACCGCTGGTAATAGCTGTTCTCGCCGGGCCACGTCGCGCCCGGCACGTCATCTTCCCCCACCTGCTGCACGCTTTTTTCTTCATTCTGCCTTTATCCGATAGTCGCTCAATCTGTCTGCAATTCTTATGGAAATGATTGTTTCTTTATTCGGTTGCGGCGCGCATACTGCCGGCGTCATCCCTTTCAGCGGGATCTGAATCCCCTCCGGAAATTTATCATGCCCCAACACTCTACCGACACGGTCTGCGGCCTCGTCGGTGTTCTGCCTGAGACGCTGCGCCGCTGGCGACGTGCCGGACTCATGACGCCTCCTGGCCCGGCCGGTTATTCCGACAGCCAGCTAACGCGTGCGCTGTGTGTGCGCGACATGACCTCGGATGGGCATACGCTTTTTGATATTCACGCCTCGCTTCGCTGGCCTGCACTTAAGCTGCAGGGAGGCTGGGCCTGTCGGGAAGAAGAGTTGTTGCAGCTATTACGGCATGACGCCGATGACGACATCACACGTGAATTACTCACGATGGGCGCGAACTACAGTGGCGATGATTATGTGAATCGCTATCTGCGACCGCTAAACCTCTGGCTACGTAGCGACGCCAGTGAAGGGGCAGCAGCACGTCAGCAACGCTTCCATTCTGCGATTGTCACCCAGTGGCAACATCTGGCGCTGGCTGCCCAGCGGCGTAGCACCGTGCCGCTGTTTCTTGAGGCGGTGAGCGTCACCGATGAAACTGAGATCTGGATGGAAGCCATTCGACTGAATGGACAGGGATTTCGGGTTGAGGTGGCTGCAATTGCGTCTGGCGAACCCGCCGTGGCGCATCACCGGTTTGAGCACCACCTGATGTGGTGCAGTGATGGGATCACTCCGCTGATGAACGCGGCGTATCAATCGATGCTGGAGGCAGGCAAACCGGTGATGCTGACCGGAACCGACACCCGGCTCAAAGCAGAAGCAGAAACAACCCTGCTGGCTGCCAGCGCCTGATCCTCGCCCGCTGCGGCAGCGTCGTCGGATAAACCTCCGGCCGGATCTGACGATCAAAAAAGGCGGAAGGCCTCCTGAGCCGCCTTCCGCCATACTGTTTAGCTCCCACCGCTTATTCCTGATGTTCCAGCGTCCGGGGTGCCCCGCCAACCTCAATCGGAATACGGCGAGGTTTCTCGCTTTCCGGAATTTCCTGCAGTAATCCTACGTTCAGCAGGCCATCTGCCAGGCTGGCGCCGGTCACTTTCATGTGTTCAGGGATCGAGAAGCTCAGCCGGAAATCGTGACGCGCGATGCCCCGGTAGATCCAGCCGCTTTTCTCATCTTTCGCCTCCTCAGCCCCGTTGGATGCCGTGGTTTCTTTCTTACCGGCGACCGAAAGGCGTCCGCCGCTCAGTTCGATTTCAAGCTCGTGCTCTTTCCAGCCGGGCACGCTCACCGTCAGTGCGTAGCGGGCATCGTCAAGCCGCTGCAGATCGTAAGCCGGTACAGACGCGACCTGACGGTCGCCGGTAAGCTGGCTGAACAGTTTGTCAATGCGGCTGAAGCGATCTGATAACGCGGAATCGGCCAGCGATGGGAAGACAGAGATCTGATGTAAAGACATGGTGACAACCTCCTGAATAATGTTCATCCAAAAGCTCATCTGACCGGTTATCAATCGCCGGTCACTGGTATAAATAATGCCTTTCTCTGCGCTTTCAAGTCCCGTAAATAAATTTTTTATCCTAATAAAAGCAATCGTTTATTAAATAATATCGCCCGTGATGAAGCGCTATTTCTTTGAATGGGGAGCGAGGCAAAAGTGCGGATGTCGGCCGGCCAGCAGCAGCAGCAATTCATATTCGCCCTGACTTAACAGCGTCGGGTTTACTGCGGCTTCTTTGGTTTGCCAGACGCGCAGGCTGAGGTCGAAGCGCTCAGCGGCGCTCTGCTGAGAGAGTCCCGCAGCAAGACGAAGTTCACGGACATTATTCTGAACCACTACAGGCTGCTGGGAAGGACGATTAACCAAAAAAAACTCCTTTGAAATGAGTGACCCGCGCAAAAAATTCAACGCCGCTTTTTATCGAAAGCGAAGCGTTACGGACGCGGCCCGGATGTTTTGACATGAGAATAATTGACCATTTTAATTAAATGTCAAATGTCAGGCTTATCTTTTATGTGCATTCAGTGAATAAGCGAAGCGGCTTAATCTGCCAGTAAATCGTCATTTTTCAGTTTTTTAGAATGTGTTATTTCCAACACCAGGAATTTTCCTGATATTTTCGCGTGCGTTAAATCAGGGATTATTCCGCTACTCTTCCTTCCCATCATTCATCAGGATGGTCGGTTTAACCTGAGGATAATTTTCAGGACCGATAACCAAACAAAGCAGAGGAGAATAAAGCGATGAAAAACCCTATTCAGCGGCGCGTACCTGAAGATCTGTTGCGGGTGGAGATACGAGAGCAATGGCAAATCACTTACTGGACTCAGGAACTGAAAACTACCCAGGAGCGGCTGACACGCGCCATCCGGGAGACGGGTCCGCAGGCTGACCACGTGCGTGACTGGCTGGAGAAAAATCCGCCGCCGCGACAGCCGCAGCAGCCAAAAACGGCTGGCAAGCGTTAAACGGATGGCCGCCGGAGCGTCAACGTCAGCGTCGTTCTTCCTGCGGTTTACGGCCCCGCAGTGAGGACGGCTGAGAGGGATAATTGAGGTCAGTCTGGCTGCCCTGCTGGGGTTTTATAAGTTAATTTAGGATGTTACCCGCCCTGGTCCGTCAGGGCGCTGACGGTTTATTCGCTGAGTTTACTTTTTAACCATTAATATAATCCCAAATTAATTGTCTGCAGAATGAATGATAATTGATTATCAGTCGGCTAATAATCGTTAAGCCCCTTTACAGAGTATTGCGCCCTGACTGTGAAAATAAAAACGGCTGTCGATAAAATTACCGAATCGTAAACAGGCATGAAATGCGTTAAAGAAAATAGTAAGAGACACCCGCCGTCGAGTCACTTATCATCACTGTGAAAACAATAAATATGCGTTATTTCCTTTCGCCCGAACCGCACCTGGTTCCGGTCAGTTACCGTACAATTTCTCTTTTTATTTCGTGCCGTCACCAGACAGTACGAAGGACACACACAGATGCTAAAAAATTTAAACGGCGACGATGAACGCCGTACCCGTGCTTTGCAGGCGCTCAGCCGGCCTGACGAAAGTCGCGACGATGTCCTCAGGAAATTTGTCAGGTTAGCCAGCCAGGCGCTGAGTATTCCGGGCAGTTTTATTTCCGTGCTGGATGATGAATATCAGACGGTACGTGCAGCACACAATTTTGCCCTTGAGCGTTCATCACGCCAGGACTCCTTATGCCGTCACGTGGTCGACAGTGATAGCGCCGTTATCGTTCCTGATACTTATCTTGATGCACGCTTTGTTACTCATCCGTTAATTACCGGCGCTCCCTTTATTCGTTTTTATGCTGGCGTGCCGTTAAAAAACCGCGAAGGTATTATTCTGGGGACCTTATGCGTCACCGATACCCATCCCCACCCTTTTGGTGCCGATCAGGTCACTACGCTGAAATTACTTTCAACGCTGGTCATGTCGTTTCTGGAGGCGTGGCATTCCGCTGGCTTTGCCGATCCGGTCACCGGCCTGCCAAACCGTCAGCGGCTGATCCGCGATCTGCAATATCTGGCCGTGGCGGGCGATACCACGCCGCGCCGTCTGGTGCTGATTGATTGCATCGATATGTCACGCGCTTACGAACTGGCTCGCACCATGGGTATGGGGCCGGTTGAAAATCTGCTCAAAGATATGGCGACCCTGCTGCCGCTGCGCCTGCGCCCGGCGGTCGGTGAAATGATCTATACGGTTGCCACCGGCCGGTTCGCTATCCTGACCCGGGCGGACAGCCGCCTGAGTGCGGCGTGGGTCGCCGGGCGTCTGGAAGGGATCAGTGCCGATATGGACGAAGGATTATCGGTGGCGCTCACTACGCATACCGGCGAAGCCGACTTTACTGCGGGCAGCGTGCCGGCGCCGGAAGTGCTCCGTCGCGCCGTCAGTGCGCTCAACGAAGCTGTGGGCCGGGGAGTGCCATCGCAACGCTTTGACGCCACCACCGAAATGCAGCGCACCGAAGATTTCGTTCTGATGACCGATCTCAAAATAGCGCTGCGTGACAATATCGGGCTCTATCTGGTCTATCAGCCAAAAATTTGTCTGCACAGCGGTAAGCCGGTCGGGCTGGAAGCGCTGGTCCGCTGGCATCACCCCACGCGCGGCGAACTCTCCCCGGCGAGTTTTCTCCCGCTGGCGGAGCAAACCGACCTGCTGTCGACGCTGACGGCCTGGGTGATCGATCAGGCGGTAGATCGTCTGCGGCGACTGCGGAATAACTGTATCCAGCTGCCTTTAACCGTCAATGTCAGCGTGCGCGACTTCTCACGCGAGGGCTTTGCCGCTGCGCTTGAAAATAAAATGCTGAAGGCAAAATTGCCGACGTCGCTGCTGGGTATCGAGTGTCTCGAAACCGAACGCATTATTGAAAGTCCCACGGCGTTACGCGGGCTGGAAATGCTCAAACAAGGTGGTTTTGGCATTTCACTCGATGATTTCGGATCGGGCTACAGCAATATCAGTTATCTGCGACGGTTGCCGCTTGATGTGATTAAGCTGGATCGTTCACTGATCAGTGAGCTCTCTTCAGATACCGCTTCCCGTATCATCGCCCGTAGCATTATCGCCATGCTGAAAGAGCTGGACTATGTGGTGCTGGCAGAAGGTGTCGAGTGCCCGGATGCTGTGACCTCGCTGACTGAATATGGCTGCGATCAGGCACAGGGCTACTTCTACTCGAAACCGTTAACCGAAGAAGCTCTCAATCACTGGCTGCACTGGAAGCTACGCGGCGAATGCCGTTGAGGCTGGCACGGCACAGGTCCGGCCGGGAATAGCCAAAGCGTTGTCTGTAACAGACAGCGCTTTTTTATTGTCGGCGATCAGGCGGGGGAAATCAGGCGCCACGATAGTCATTCAAAATAATTGACCTTTAACAGCAAAATAAGGCTATTTTTCTTTACCGTCATTGCGCCTACTATTCATTCCATCGAGGCAGAACGCCTCTTCCGAATTAAAATGAACTGAGGAAATGACCATGAAAACCATCAAAACTTTCGTTGCTGTTACTGCACTTTCCCTGATCTCTTTCGCTGGTTTTGCCCAGAGCATCACGGCTACCGCCTCTACTCTGGACGCGGCTGAAGCAAAAGTCGCTGCACAGGCGAAAGATGCTGGCGCGTCATACAAAATTACCGGTGCCCGCGTCGACAACCGCGCCTATGTGTCGGCTGAGCTGATTAAATAAGCGCATCTGTTCTGTATAAAGGCTGCCTGCAAGGCGGCTTTTTTTTTGCCTGCTGCTTTTACCACGCTCAGCCTGTGCCCCCTTTTCACACTCCGTCTTAAACCTCATTACTGCCGGTTCAGACGGGCCGCATCGGGTCAGCGTTTAGCCGCTACGGTTAAAAACAGGTTAACGGCAAATTTGCCGTTTCGCTTACTGCCACCTGTGATGGTGCAGTGTGTGCGACAGTGAATAAGGTTAGATGCAACATTATTTGAACAATGTTAGCGTGTGCCCGACAATCACATTAAATCGGAGCTGCACATGCTGACCACAATAATATATCGCAGCCATATTTCGGATGACTTTCCGATCAAAACGGTGCCCGAAATGGTCGTAAATGCCAGCAAAATTAATGCGGCTCACGATGTGACCGGTATTTTACTGTTCAACGGCACCCATTTCTTTCAGCTGCTGGAAGGCCCTGAAGCGGGAATACTCGCCGTTTACCGGCGGATTTGCGCTGATAAACGCCATCACAATGTGGTGGAGTTGATGCGCGACTATGCGCCTTCACGCCGTTTTGGTAACGCCGGCATGGAACTGTTCGATCTGCGCGAGCACGATCGTTCTTCCGTACTGCAGGCGGTGCTCGATAAAGGCACGTCAAAATATCGCCTGACCTATGACGATCGGGCGCTGCAATTTCTGCGTACCTTCGTTGAGTCACGCGAGAAAGAAAACTACTACGAAGTTCTCCCGCCAGGCTACTGGGAGTTTATTTCTGAACGCAGCGATGTGCCGGATTCCAGACCCGTCACCGAAGGGGTCAGCTTTCGCCCGGTCGTCGATCCGCTGGCCCGTCAGGTCACCGCTATCGAAGCGACCACGACCCGTCCGGCAGGATCGCTGTCTGAAGATTCAGCCAGCCAGCAGCTCTATTTTGACGATCTTGAAACGGTGAAAAAGACCTTTGCCCATGCCGGCCTGGTCTGCCCGGAAGGCATGACGCTTTACGTCAGCCTGCTGCCGATGACGCTGGTGGTGGTGCCGGATGCGGTGAAGCTGATTGTGGCGGCGATTGAGCAAGCGGGTCTGGTGCCCGAGCAGGTGGTTATCGGGGTCAGCGAAACTGCTGTCATCTCACAGCTTGATGCATTTTCACAAGCCGTGCGCGAGCTTAAAGCGGTGGGGATCAGCTTATCTGTCGACAACTTTGGTGACGGCTCAGCTGGCTTGTCATTACTGACCCATATTCAGCCAGATCGTATCCGCATCGATGCCGGCATCACCCGCGATGTTCACCGCAGCGGACCAAAGCAAGCGGTGGTACAGGCGATTATTAAATGCTGCTCAGCGCTGGAAATTACGGTGATCGCAGCCGGTATTGTGCAGGCTGAAGAGTGGATGTGGCTGGAAGCGGCGGGCGTAATTAACTTTCAGGGGACGCTGTTTGCCGCTGCTGGACGTTATGATCCAGAGTCGGTGGCCTGGCCGGAATACCGCGAAGCGATGTAATCGCCGCACAGCGGGACAACACCTGAACGGGGCTCGCCGTATGGCGGGCCTTTTTTTATCGTGATCCGCGGCACCTGTTCTGCTATTGATCGCGCGCAGACGACAACCTTGCCGGGAGTGCGTACCACATTGAACCTTCACGTCAGAGCCGCGACCGCCGCCGATACAGCCGATCTGTTTCATATCCGGACTTCCGTGACTGAAAATGTGCTGTCTCACGAGGATCTTCAGGTGCTGGGCATTACCCCGGCCGCGATTGAAGCGATGATTAATACCTCAACCTGCGCATGGATCGCAGTGTCTGGCTGCAAAGCGGTGGGGTTCTCTATGATCCTGCCGGAAGAAGGCTGTCTGTTTGCCGCTTTCGTCCTTCCGGCTTATGAAGGCGCAGGCATTGGCAAACGGCTGGCAGAGGAAGCTGAAAACCAGCTGTTTCTTCATCATGACCTCATCTGGCTGGAAACCGGTGAAGCGAACCGCGCCGCAGGATTCTATCGTCACAGAGGATGGATTACGGCGGGTGAAGCAGCGGCAGAGAAGGATATCCGGATGATCAAACAGTCGTCATGGTGTTCAGGCTGAAGATAGGCGATCCGGTGTTATTCTCAGGGAGAAGCAATGCTTGCCGGGCGACCTCGATTCAGGGGACAGCAAAGACGCTTTAATTTGCATAACCACTGTAGCGAGTAAAAAGCCAGACTAACCACTGTAGCGAGTGACCGTATCACTTCTGAGACGCTGTTTCGCTTTGATAAACCTCAGCACCTGCGGCAAAGATATCGACTATAGCGAGTAAAAATAGCCTGCAAAGATCATCAACAACCACTGTAGCGAGTAATTTTGCGCAATAAATATCCGGGTTTCCGGCGAAAGAGGCTTAGCCGATCAATTCTTCAGCGGATAACCACTATAGTGAGTGCCCGCCTACCGCAACATCGCCACCCATAACCACTGTAGCGAGAAGTCCTTCTCTCTCCGCTATCACTCTCTTACTCAGCGCTGAGCACTGACTCACACAACAACTTATCGCAATGGTTTATGCCTCCTCGCGGCTTTTCGCGCTCAGCCAACCACTGTAGCGAGTAGCCTGAAAGCGGGAAGCCGCTAACCTCGGCGTTATAACGCGCATTGACACCTTCATTCAACACGGCAGCGTGCCCTTTCAGCCCGCTCTGCAGGGTGATCGTCTGCATTCGTTGCATGCTAACCACTATAGCGAGTGATTCCCTGCCCGGTTTGCAGCCTTTTTTAGTTGTCGGTCTCAGGCAGCACCATCCTGACCGCGCAATATCCACTATAGCGAGAAGCCTCGCATATTTTTGCTAACCACTGTAGCGAGTAAAAATCCGCTTTCAGTCGGGTTATCAGCCTGTTGGGAGAGATCATTTGAAGCCAGCTGTGTTTGATAACCACTATAGCGAGTATTGCGTCTGCCCAGCGCTGCTTTTTCCCATTTGATAACCACTGTAGCGAGAAAGTAACAGCGTAACTGAACATTATCCGAACAAAAAAGTAGCTAATCTGGCTTAAAAGCCAGCAATTAACCACTGTGAAGTGTAAACCGGCAAGGAAATCGCTGTTTTCAGGCAGTTAAAAGAGGATTTAGACAAGGCAGATGTGGCTGACAACCACTATAGCGAGAACGTTAAGACTGACGAGCGGCGTGGGAAGCTGCACAGGAGCAGAACCACAGGCAAGGCTCCCTTTTCAGCGTATGTGGTACCACTACGGATAACCACTGTGATGAGCATCGCAAACGCGCTGGCTGGTAGCAGCAGGCTGAACGAGAGCAGCATAGCGGGGAGAACCGTGTCAGTGATCACTAACAGCAGACATGGCAAGGCTTAGCAGGTAAGCAGGCACCAGGGAGGAAATGAATAACCACTATAGCGAGTGATCTATCTCACCATAGTGGTTAGTACTCACTACAGCGGTTACCTGAAACGGTAGCCTTCTCGCTACAGTGGTTAGTTTGCGACATTGCTCACATTCTCGCGGCTGGTGTCGCAAGGCAGTTAGCCTTTTTTTTCTTTACGGATTTTATTCAGGAGCTCTTTCTCTTCACGCGACACCATCACCAGCTCACTGCTCTCCTCCTCTTCCGGAATGATATCCGGCAGACTCATATCCATGAGCTCCGTATCGCTGTCGATATCGTCATAATCATCCATATCATCGTCAATTAAACCTGACTGACTGAGCGGCAGTTCTGCCGGCCGCAGTTTCGGATGACGATAGTGGACCCAGAAGTAGACTGACGAGCCGCGCTTGGTTTCGGTGTAGTCGAGGTAGCCGATCTCTTTCAACTGCTCCATCGCTTTTCTGACGGTCGCATTTTGCGTGATCACGCGAGAGGTCAGGTTAAGTCTGGCGCGCAGCCGGGCCATTGATATTGGCGCAGGCTTCGGCGGCAGACTTTCGATGAAGGTATATAACGCCTGGGCGGACTCTTTTCGCGCCAGTTCATTGATGGCTTTGAGCTGCAACAACACTTTACGGTCGAACTGATACAACTCAAAGATCTTGGGATCGGCCTGCAACGTCACGGTATCTTTTTTAATACTGTATTTGGCGGACTGCACCAGGTGCGTCGTGTAGTTTTCGCCGCCCTTGCTGGTGAAGGTTAAGGTATTGGAGGCGATACGCGTCAGGGAAGCGTCCAGACGGTTCCTGAGCTTCGACGAGAGACGAACAGAGGGAATGCCACACAGTTTGGCGAATTCGACAAAAGAAAGCGTTACCGTGTCTCCCAGACACTCGTGCGTGGCAAAAGCACGGATGATCCCCACCCACGTTTTGAAATCGTTATCCATATCCAGCCGGGCACCGAGGATCTTGATATTGTCATACCCCTCCGATCGGACCAGAGACAATTGTTTAAGATCCTGCGTAACGTCCATCGCATTCATCTGGTTTTTCTGACTGCGCGCGGTGGATTTTAGCGTAGGAACAAACAGGCCCAGCCTCATCAGAGCAACCGGCTGCACCGTGTTATTACTGTTGGGCGTCAGGGTAACAACTTCACCGGTACGTTTGTCGGTTTCGCTAAACGCTTCAGCTATGTTCAGGATATCTGGTTCTTTTTTCGGCAT
>NZ_JBQBMA010000002.1:0-421617 GCF_053474785.1 Pantoea sp. PGP6 | reverse complement strand
AGCTTGAGATCTTCATTCTGTGGATGAAAGGGATCGTTTTCTGACTACAGTGAACATTAGCACTGTTTATAGTGAACATTCTACCTGGTATAGTGAATAAAGTACTGATTACAGTGAACACTTTACTGATTATAGTGAACGCGATCACCCTTTCAGCCCTTGCTGGGTGCGGCCTGCGACGATCGGGGATCTCTTAGGATCTCTATATGATCTCTTTAGGATCGTTATATAGGAACTAATCACTGTATAAGTGGATAACATCTCAATGTTCTTAGCATTATGCCCGTCAGAAGACATTGTCGGGATCGTTATCACGATTACTTCCAGACCCACGATCTCATAAATCATACCGGCCGCAATAAACCCTCTGTCATTCTCAATTACTAAAGAACTTCCTCACTATTATTCATTTTTCATCATTAATTACCGGGCGTATGGTGATGTGACTGTCTACTGAATAAGGAAAAGGGTGCCATGACTGATTATGCTATCTCTCGTAACCCCACCAATGGCGAAGAAATTGCACGCTATCCACTGCTGAACAGCGGCGAACTGGAAAATGCGTTGCGCCGCAGTGCAGACGCTTTTTCACAATGGCGATACAGCGCGATGGATCTTCGGGTTAAGGTATTGCGTCAACTGAGCGAGCAGATCCGTCTGCGCGAAACGGAACTGTCGCGCATGATCACTCTCGAGATGGGTAAACCGATCGTTCAGGCGCGGGCTGAAGTACTTAAATGTGCCAGTCTGTGTGACTGGTATGCGGAAAACGGTCCGGCAATGCTGGCTGATCAACCCACTCAGGTTGCTGATGCCTGGCAGCGTTTCCGTCCGCTCGGCGTGATACTGGCAGTCATGCCGTGGAATTTCCCTCTGTGGCAGGTTCTGCGGGGCGCTGTGAGTATGCTGCTTGCAGGCAATACCTATCTGCTTAAACACGCGCCTAACGTCATGGGAAGCGCAACGCTGATGGCTGAGCTGTTTGACGCCACCGATCTGCCGGCGGGTGGGTTTAACCTGATCAATGTCGACAACGACGGCGTCTCCGCCGCCATAAAAGACGATCGTATCGCGGCTGTCGCGGTAACCGGTAGCGTACGAGCCGGAGCGGCTATCGCTGCGCAGGCGGGTGCAGCACTCAAGAAAACCGTATTAGAACTGGGCGGCTCCGATCCCTTTATCGTGCTGGCGGATGCCGATCTGGATGAAGCTGTCAAATCAGCAGTGGTTGGGCGTTTTCAGAATACCGGACAGGTCTGCATGGCGGCGAAACGTTTTATCGTGGAAGCACCGGTTGCAGAAGCGTTCGAAAAGCGCTTCACCGAAGCCGTTCAGGCCTTGACGATGGGCGATCCGCTGAATGAAAAGACTTTCCTGGGGCCGATGGCTCGTACCGATCTGCGTGATGAACTGGATCAACAGGTACAGGCCACGCTGCGCGAAGGCGCTCGTCTGGTGCTGGGCGGCGAAAAAGTGGCGGGGCAGGGTAATTTTTACGCGCCGACCATCCTGTCAGATGTGACCTCTGAGATGACCGCTTTTCAGCAGGAGCTGTTCGGACCGGTGGCGGCCATCGCCGTGGCGCGGGACCCGCAACATGCGCTGGCAATCGCCAACGACAGTGAGTTTGGATTAAGCGCAACGGTGTGGACCGCCAATGGAGAGATCGCCGATCAGCTGGCGTTGCAGCTGGAGGTTGGTGCCGTATTTATCAACGGCAACGGCGCTTCCGATCCACGAGTGACGATCGGTGGTGTGAAGAAAAGTGGCTACGGTCGTGAACTGTCACACTTTGGCGTGCACGAATTCTGTAACGTTCAGACCGTCTGGAAAAATCGCCGCTAAGTTTTACTGCGCCGCCGGAAGATAAGCGGGCGCAGCGGTTTTATCATCCTCAATAAGCGGGCGCACTAACCGATCCGGTGCAAAGTCAATCAGCATCGCCGGACGTGCGCCGCTTAGCATCTCCCCGGCGACCAGCCTGCCAAGTAGCGGTGCCAGCGTCATGCCGCTGTGACTGACCATCAGATAAACCCGCGCCAGCCCGCTGACATATCCTATCGCTGGCAAGCCATCCGCCGGACGGGATCGCTGTCCCACCTCAATCCGCTCGATGCGCGCATCCTGACTGTTAGCGAACAACCGCCGCAGTCGCCGCAGCATCTCGTTACCGATCATTCCATCCACCGCCACCGGACGCGCCGGATCGGCATGCTGATCCAGATCCAGCGCCTGCAGCATCAGGCGGCCACCGCCATCGGGCCGGACATTCAGTTCCGGTGTAATAATATTGCTGCTGAGTTGAATTGGCAGCGGCTGTGTATGAGCCAGAAAGCTACAAGCGGCCGGGTTGGCATGGTTAGCCTCGGTCATCGCCAGTTCAAACCCGCACTGCGCCAGCAGTTCAGCGGACCATCGACCAGTCGCCAGCACCAGCTGATCGCCCTGCCAGCGCTCGCCACTGGCGAGCGTCAGATCAACACCCTGATCGGTGGTGGACAGCGTAGTCACTTCGTCATGGCAGACCAGTTTACCGTTCAGCGTCCGCAGAGCGGCCAGCATCCGGGCAATGAACAGGCTGGGATAGAGCAGGCATTCAGAGGAGAAGAACCAGGCTTTCTGCACCCGGGGATCGGGCCGCAGCTCCGGCAAAGCAGCCTGCAACCTGGCGCGATCCCAGCTTTCTGCCGGGTAGCCGAGCGCCCTGAGCTTAGCCACGCGCTGCTCCAGCTGGCGATGAATGACTGGATGTGTCGCCCACTCCAGCGTGCCGGTTTCCAGCAGCCAGGGCGCAGGCGAAGGATGCTCTGCCTGCCAGCGCTTATGCTCGTCAATCGCCGCCGCGTTGAGACGGTGATAACTGGCGGGATCTTTGCCGTTAGCATTGACCCAGCCGTAGCTGATCTGGCTGGTGCCGCTTCCGGGGTAGCGTTTGTCAAAAACCGTGACCTGCGCGCCCTGGCTGGCCAGCGATCGCGCAACCGCTAAGCCCAGCACGCCGGCACCGATAACGGCAATACGTTGTGGCATATCGGACCTCTCCAGAGTAATCAACCTGCATTAAACACGGCGAATCGCCGTCCGTGCCTCTTTCGCCAGCCGGTTTTACTATCAGGGAGTGGCGTCACGACGTCAACAAGGCTTCAGAGTGACGGTTATTCAAACCAGCCTGGTACCGGATCGGCAAACGTCAGCCACTCTCCCGCACCCGCAGCCATCTCCTGTGGCGTCAGTAAGGCCTCATTCAGTGCGGTGCGTAGCCCATTTTCATTCATCTCAATACCGATAAACACCAGCTCCTGACGCGCATCACCGGTTCCCTCCTGCCATTGTTCAGCAATCACATTGAGCGAGTCGGCATCCTGAGGCCACTGTTCCCGTGGAACGCTGACCCACCAGCGACCCGCATAGCCCTGACGTGCCAGCGCGCCAGCCTGTGACCAGACCCCGGCAAATTCCGGGCGAGTGGCGAGCCAGAAGTAACCCCTGGAGCGTAATACACCTGCCATCTGATGATTCACCACCTGCCAGAAACGCTGCGGATGAAAAGGACGACGGGCCCGATAGACGAAGTTCCGGATGCCGTACTCTTCCGACTCCGGTTGATGTTCACCCCGTAAGATTTGCAGCCAGTCGGGCGCCAGAGCGGTCTGATCAAAGTCAAAGCGGCCGGTATTCAGTCGCAGATCTAACGGCAGCAGGCCGAACTGACTGGTCACCAGCCGCGCGCGCGGATTCAGCGTCCTGAGTATGCCCTGCAACAGGCGTAACTGTTCAGCGCTCAGCAGGTCGGTTTTATTCAGCACCAGCTAGTCACAAAACTCGCGTTGATCGACCAGCAGATCGACTACTGAGCGCTCATCATCCTTTCCCACAGTTGCGCATTACCATCGCGCACCAGCGCCGCGTCGATATTAATTTCTGACATATCATTGACGATCACGGCTATCCGCCGTCCTTCACGGTTATTGAGAATAGGGTTAAGCAGTGTGGTTTTTCCGGCACCAGGAAAACCGGACAGAACAGCAACCGGCAGGCGGTTATCCTGAGAGGAAAAGTGAGAGCGTGGCATAATGACTCCTGCAGTAAAACGATAATTGTAATGTTATAACATATCATTTAATCCCGCTTTTTAATATTGCTTTTCGGCACAGCCTGGTGTCGGGAAATGAGAAACCCTTATCCGGGAGTTAAAAATGCAACACTTATCCATCGTTCCGCGTCTGTTGCCCGCCGTCCGACGCGGTGAGAAAACCCATACGCTGCGCTGGCAGGAAGGCGATATTCATCCCGGCCCGCTTCGCTACTGTAATCAGCAAAACCCTGCTGACACGCTGGTGGTATGGGTGACGAGCGTTGAGACGCTGCCGCTTTGTGCGGCAGCGGAGAGACTGGGAAAACAAGCAGAGTGGCCGGATGACGTACTGCTGGCCGGAATGCGTGAACACTATCCGGCGATTGAGCTTAACAGTGTGGTCCAGCTGGTGCATCACCTCACCCCTGAGGCGTCGCGGCAAAAAATGGCAGAAGATTGAACCGGGCTCAAACGTGCTCCATCACCAGAACAGCGAGGGTATCCACCTCCAGCGCCCGGAAAATATGCGGCTCATCGCCGGGGTAGGTGATGTAGTCGCCCACATCCAGTTCGACCGGTGAATCGACCGGGCCAGCCAGCGCACGTCCTCTGGACAGGATGATGTGCTCGATGGTGTTGGGGGAGTGCGGCTGAGAACAGCGATCGCTGCCAGGCTGAACCTGCAACAGATAGATGTCCCGCCGTGCGCCTGGCGGGCAGGTCGCCAGCAACACCGCCTGATAATCGGCTAAATCGGCGGTCACCGTTGGCCCTTCACCCCGGCGAATCACCTGCATACGACGGGCTTCCGGTTCCATTAAGCGTGAAAACGGAATATTCAGGGCGACGCAAAGCGACCACAGCGTTTCGATGCCGGGATTACCATTGCCCGCCTCCAGCTGCGACAGGGTGGATTTGGCGATACCCGCGCGGCGAGCCACTTCTGCCAGCGATAAGCCGGCCCGCTGACGTTCACGGACTAATGCGTTAGCGATGATGCTGATAGGGGTATTCAAAGTGACTCCTGCAGTGTTTTCGTTTTTTATAACGAACATTACGTTCGACTTGTAAATCAGGCCAGCGGTGTTCATTATAATGGGTAATTCGTTCATTATGAGATCAGGTTATGCCGTTTTTACAAACAAAGCTGCTGGATACAGGTGTGGTAAAGGCCATTTTCCTGGTCTGTCTGGCTGATGGCATTGTCGGTTTATCCTATGGTTCACTGGCAACCGCCGACGGTTTTCCGCTTTGGGTGCCACTGGCGCTCTCCACTCTGGTACTGGCGGGCGCATCAGAATTTTTATTTATCGGAGTTGTAGCGGGCGGTGGCAGTCCGTTTACTGCTGCAGCGGCAGGCCTGCTGGTCAATGCGCGTCATTTGCCCTTTGGTATTGCCGTAAAAGATCTGGTAGGACGCGGTCCGGCTGGCTGGCTGGGTTGTCATATCATGAATGATGAAAGCGTGGTATTTGGACTCTCCCAGCCGCAACTGGCGCAGCGTCGCAGCGCCTACTGGCTGTGTGGCATCGGCATTGGCCTGATTTGGCCGATCAGCGTGATGACCGGGGCAGCCATCGGCCAGTTCATTCCCGATACCTCGGTTATCGGACTGGATGCGGTGTTTCCTGCCATCCTGATTGCGCTGATTTTTCCGGCTCTGCGTCAGCGGCGAACCCGGGTTCCCGCCCTGCTCGGCGCTTCTTTGTCGCTGCTGGCGACGCCGCTGGTGCCGGCTGGCATGCCAGTGCTGTTTTCGCTGCTGGGTCTGCTGGCATGGAGATCACGCAAATGAGCCACCAGACGATGATCATCGCCGGTATTGGCCTGCTGGCGGCCGGCACCTGGCTGATGCGGTTCGCCGGTGTCAGGCTGGGGAATCGTTTACCGCTCAGTGAACGTAGTCAGCAGATGCTGTCGGACGCCGCCACGGTATTGCTGTTAGCCGTTGCTGCCACCACTACCTTGTTTGAAGGTCAGCATTTTTCCGGCATGGCGCGGATCATCGGCGTTGGCTTTGCGCTGCTGCTGGCGTGGCGTCGTGCGCCTCTCATTATCATTATTCTCGGTGCGGCGCTGATGACGGCGCTGCTGCGCTACTTCGGTGTACCCTAGCCAGAGATAACCCTATCAAATGCGGGATTTTTTCGCGGTGGATATTTGTTAGGATGCCGTTCAGTTAAGTTTTACTGAACACTGAACAGGCATTGCTGAATGAATACTGCCCGAACCTCCCGTCGTTATGTCCTGCCGCTGCTGCTCGCGATGGCGTGCGTTTTCACGGTGAATCACGCCAGTGCCCAACCAGACCTGCGACCATTGGGCGAAAATATTGCCGACAAAGGCTCGGCATGGTATCGCTTCGGGAGCAGAACCTTTGACTCGCAGGATGGTAAGCGACACTACCGGGTCTGGCTTGGAATTCCGAAAATGGCAGCGCCGTCCTCAGGCTATCCGGTGCTGTATATGCTGGACGGTAACGCGGCGATGGCGCAGCTGACGGAAAACCAGCTGAAACAATTACGCAGTGGCTCGTCCCCGGTGCTGGTGGCGGTGGGTTATGACAGCAACCTGCCGTTTGACGTAGTGGCACGCAGCTACGATTACACCCCACCTGACGATGCGCCAGATCCGATAGTCGACATGCCGCACGGCCGAAAGGGCGGCGGCAGTCACCCGTTTCGACAGCTGATGCTGAACAGCATCGTGCCGTGGGTTGAAGCACAGGCAGCCAGCGATCCCCATCAGCGTGGCTTGTGGGGCCACTCTTACGGTGGTCTGTTCGTGCTGGATACCTTTTATCAGGCTGCCTGGTTCAGCCATTACTTTGCGGCCGCCCCGTCGCTGGGCTGGAACGAGCAACGCATCATCGAACTGGCACGGCGTGCCGATCCCGGCCCGCTGAAGCGATTGTCACTCTACCTGATGGAGAGCGATGGCGTCACTGAGCGGCGTGCCGGACATTCTGATGACCTGCAACAGGAAGAGGCTGAGCTGATACCTATCCTGCGCCAGACCGACGCTACGCTGCATCTGACCCACTATACCGGGCAAAACCACGGTCAGATCCTCTCCTCCTCGCTGGCGGATACGTTAAAGATAATCTCCGGTTCAAAAGATTGATCACCGCAGGCTAACCCGCGCATGATAGTTGTTTACGCTCAGAGGGAGCCTTTTATGCGCCGTCCACTACAGATTGGTCTGTTGCTGTTTCCTGATGTCACCCAGCTGGACCTGACCGGTCCGTGGGAAGTCTTTGCCCGCACGCCGCAGTTCGCCTGTCATCTGGTGTGGAAGGACCCGCAGCCGGTTCGCTCCGATCGCGGCTTATCGATTCTGCCTACTATCACGTTCGAAGCCTGTCCGCCGCTGGATGTCATCTTCGTGCCCGGCGGTCCGGGACAAATTGCGCTGATGTCAGACAGTGAAACCCTGAACTTTCTGCGCCAGCAGGCCAGACATGCTCAGCGCGTGTCTTCGGTTTGCACCGGCTCGCTGGTACTGGGCGCAGCCGGGCTATTGCAGGGTTATCGGGCCACGTCGCACTGGAGTTCAATTGATCAGCTGGCCTTACTGGGTGCCGAACCGGTCAGCCAGCGGGTGGTACGCGATCGGAACCGTATTACCGGCGCGGGTGTGACCTCGGGCATCGACTTTGCCCTGACGTTGGTGGCAGAACTGTGTGGCGATGCCGTTGCCAGGGCAATTCAGCTACAGATGGAATACGATCCGGCGCCGCCCTTCAACAGTGGTTCGCCCCGTACCGCGACGGCCGAAGAGGTGGAACAGGCAAGAACGGGCATGGCAGCCTTCATCGCCAGGCGTCGTCAGGCTACCGAACAGGCGGCGGCCCGGTTACAGGCTGATCAGTTTACTGACGCCGGGAATACGCAGCATCAACAGTGAGATTGCCATTGAAAACAGCAGCGTCAGGGCAATCACCAGCAGCTTATCGCCCAGCGTCTGAATCCTGATGGCCAGTGCCAGCAGATTGAAGATCAGATAGTGCAGGATGTAAACGCCGGTCATGGTCTTGCCCAGTGTGGTCAGGAAGGTGGTAATCCAGGGCTTATTGTCCGGCAGCCTGATGGCATTAATGCTGATCACTATCAGCAGCACCAGCAGGTAAACCTGCGAGCCGGTGAGAACCATTTCATTGCTGGTGGCAAAAAAGCGGGCGATAAAGTAGTAACGCTCATACAGCCAGGTAAACAGCCAGACCGCAGGCAGCAATAGCAGGCTGCTTTTGATCATTCGAGGCAACATCAGCAGGCGGATCACCTGCGGCGCAGCCATCAGCCGGCCCGACAGGTAATAGAGCACCCAGGTCCAGATACGGTATTGCGGCAACAGTGAAAATGCCCGCTGATTAGGGTAGAGACTGGCCAGCAGATCGTAGACAAAGGCAAAGATCAGCAGCAACAGGATCCCCAGCGCCATCTTGCCTGGCGTGCGGATCAGCCGGTCGATCAGTGGATGTGACACATAAATCGCGATTAAAGCAATTACAAACCACGGCTGGATTAAATAGCCCTTTTTATGCAGCCCGGCAAACCAGAAAAAGCTAAACCAGAAGAGGAAAATCAGCAAAATACGGCGGATTTTGCCCAGCTGCCAGGCTGGCGTATGCTGCTCGCCCGCATCCATATAGCCGCTCAGTAAAAAATAGAGCGGCGTGGCAATGGTTGAGACGAAGCTCAGCACGTTCAGCGCCAGACCGGAGTCGTAGTGGTAGCTGTCGTAGCTCTGATAAAAGGTAAAAAAGGAGACGGCAGTGATGCAGGCCAGCATCTTCAGCATCGCCAGCCCGCTTTTATTCATTTTTTGCCTCCCGCCCGTGGAAGCAGCTATAGATCACCGGCAGCACCAGCAAGGTTAAAACGGTGGCGAAGCCCAGACCAAAGATAATCACCACCGCCATGCTCTGGAAGAAGATATCGCGCAGCAGCGGCAGCAAGCCCAGCACGGTGGTAAAGGCGGTAAGCAGAATAGGACGCAGACGAGAGGTTGCGGCATCAATGATCGCCAGCTGCAGCGGTTTTTCCTGCTGCAACAGACGAATCTCCTCCACCAGCACGATGCCGTTACGGATCAGCATACCTGACAGGCTGAGCAACCCGATCAGTGCCATAAATCCAAACGGAATGCCGGTAAGTAAGAAGCCAAAGGTAACGCCGATCAGTGCCAGTGGCACGGTGATCCAGATCGCCAGCGCGTCGCGTAGTGAATTGAACATCAGAATGGTAATCATGAACATGGCCAGAAATCCCACCGGGAGCGAACTCAGCAAGCCACTCTGCGCTTCGCGCGAACTCTCCAGCTCGCCGCCCCATTCAAGCCGGTAGCCTGTCGGTAAGGCAAGCCGATCAATTTGCGGCTTCACCCGCGCGACAATCTGCGCAGCGGTCAAGCCAGAAGCGGGATCCGGATCGGTCTGCACGGTCAACACCCGCATCCGATCACGGCGCATGATCAGCGGATTTTCCCACTCCAGCCGGAAGTCCGCTATCACATTGCTGAGCGGAACAAAGCGCTGTAAAGCGGCGCTCCACAGCTGAATATTGACGATATGATCGATATCCTGACGCTCCTCTTCCGCTGGATAGAGCATTACCGGCATCAGTCGCGAGCCGTCACGGAAAATTCCCACCGCATCGCCGCTGAAATTCATTCGCAGTGCCTGATCGATATCGCGTTTATCAATCCCCAGCTCCTGACCGCGTAGCGCAGAATAGAGCGGCCGGATCACTTTGCTGCGTTCCTGCCAGTCATTGCGGACCGGGAAGGTGGTGCCGTCAGCGAGGAAGATAGCGTCCAGCTGGCTGGCAATGTGGCGCAATTTTTCCGGATCAGGACCGATGACGCGCAGGGCGATTGCGCTGTCACTGGCGCTGCCAAACTGAATGCGTTTAATCCGCTCATTAACCTGTGGGTAGTGCTGCTGAATAAAGTGTTCAGCTTGCAGCGCTAACGCATCCAGCTGACGGGCATCTTTGACCCGCACCATGATTTGCGCAAAGTTGCTGTACTGGCGTGCGCCATCATAGGTCAGCGTAAAGCGCAGCGCGCCCTGACCGACAGTCGTGACCGTGGCCTCTACCGCCGGGTCCTGATTGATAAACCGTGCAATCGATGCCGCCGTCTCGGCGGTGTAGTGGATATCGGTGCCATAGGGCAGCCACAGGTCGGTAAAGAAGATCGGCGTGCTGGAGGAGGGAAAGAAATTCTGCTTAACCAGACCAAAGCCGTACAGCGACAGGGCTAACAGCGCCACCATCACGGTCAGGGTAATCAGGCGAAAACGCAGCAAGCCACTGAGCATCTGGCGGTAAAGGCGGAAAACCACGCCCTGATGAGGCGCGGTTTGCTGTTCCGGCTGGCGGGCCGGCTGGCGCTTCTCGCTCCAGCGAATAAACACCGGGGTTAAGGTCAGCGCGGTGACCCAGCTCAGCATCAGGGAAATCAGCAAGACCTGGAACAGCGATTTACAATACTCGCCGGTGGAGTCCTGGGAGAGGCCGATCGGGGCAAAGGCGATGATGGCGATCACGGTCGCACCCAGCAACGGCAATGCGCTACGGCGTATCATCCGATTCATTGCCTGCTGTAATGACTGGCCACGCTGGTGGTCAATTTTGACCCCTTCAACCACCACAATGGCGTTATCGACCAGCATACTCAGCGAAATAATTAATGCTCCCAGCGATATCCGTTGCAGCTCCAGGCTAAACAAATTCATGATCAGCAGAGTACCCAGCACATTGAGCGCCAGCGAGGCGGCAATCACCAGACCGCTGCGTAAGCCCATAAACAGCAGCAGCGTACCCACTACAATGGCCAGAGCCATCAGGAAATTAAGGATAAAGCCATCAACCGACTGTTTGACCTCGTGCGCCTGGTTATAGAACACCTTCAGGCTGATCCCCGCTGGCGTATCCTGTTGATAGCGTGCCAGCCTGCTGGAGAGCGCATCGCCGACGTCAATCACATTAACGCCTGGCGCAAAAGAGACACCCATCGCCAGCGCGGCCTCGCCATCAGCAAAATAGAGATTTGCCGGATTGTCAGTCACGCCGCGCGTCAGGGTAGCGATATCGCGCAGATGGACATTTTGCGGACTGCCAGCCGGCAGAATGGGCAGGCTGGCCAGGTCGTCCAGCGTCTGCAACTCGCCAGTTGAATGGAACCGGATTGATTCACTGTCCACCCGCACGCTACCGGCATTGGCTACGCTGTTGTTGCGGCTGAGTAGATCGGCCACCCGCTGTGGTGTCAGGCCATAGGCGGTCATTTTACTGGCGGAGAGGGCAATCCTTATCTCTTCCTGCTCAACGCCCGCTACCGCGACTTTAGCCACGCCGGGCACCAGTACCAGATCGCGCCGCAGCTGATCGGCATAGTTACGCAGTTCGCTATTGGTGAAATCTTTGCCGTGGATGACAAAAAAGTAGCCATAGACATCGCCGAAATCGTCGTTTACCAGCGGCGTCTGAACGCCTGGCGGAAACTGGCGGGCAGCATCATCAACGCGCCGCCGCAGTTCATCCCAGATCTGCGGCAGCTGATCGGCAAGGTAGCGGGTATGAATGTTGACGGTGATTTGCGACAGGCCATTGGCCGAAATAGAACTGACGTTATCCAGCGACGGCAGGCGCTGTAAGGCATTTTCCAGCGGCAGGGTGACCTCTTCCTCCACCTGCTGCGCCGAGGCACCGGGATAGGCGGTCACAATCACGGCGGATTTGATAGTAAATAGCGGGTCTTCCAGTCGTCCGATATTGAGCAGGGCATAAATTCCGCCCACGCCCAGCAGCAGAATGACCATCCAGTAGCGGATCGGTTTATCGAGGAAATGCTGCTGAATACGCATTATAACCCCCGCTCACGCTGCCAGATCCGTACCGCTTCTCCGTCACGCAGTTCGCCAACTCCGGCGGCGACAATCCGGTCACCCGGTTGCAGTCCGCTAACAATCTCAACACCTTGCGCACTCAGACTGCCGACCTCAACCTGACGATCTTTCACCCGCAACACATCACCTTGTTGCTCCACCAGCCAGACGTGTGGCTGACTAGTCGGGCTGTGATTGGGATTAAATACCGCGGCGGCGGGCACCACCAGACGCGGCAGCGCCGGGGCATTGGGCAAATTATGCAACTGGACCCGCACCGAGCCGCTCAGTCCTGCAACGCCGGGTAAATCTGCCGGACGCGGCATAGTCAGCACCACCTGATAGGTGAGGGTGGCGGCATCGGTCTGGCTGGTATGTTCTTTGTACCGGGCCTTAAATACCCGGCCCGGCAGCGCATTAAACTGCACCTCGGGTTGATAATTGATGTTCTGAATATCGAGACTGGAAAACAGGGTTTCAGGCAGCGTAAAAATCACATCCAGTAAGTCTGGGCGGGTCAGCAGGGCCACCGGCTGTCCGGCAGCGACGACCTGATGATTACGCACCTGAACCTGAGCGATAACACCATCAAAAGGAGCGCGCAGCGTCAGGAACTGCAACTCCTCTCTGGCGAGTTTCAACGCCGTCGCCGCCGCATCGCGATTGGCTTTTTGCACATCCATCTCCGACTGCGAGACGGCGCTGCGCTTTGCCAGGGTGCTGAATCGTTGATATTGCCGTTCGGCGAGTTGCAGGCTGGTCTGACGATCACGTACCCGTAATTGCGCTTCGGCGTCGTTGAGCGTGGCGAGGGTCTGACCCGCCTTAACCGCTGTTCCGTCGCGTATATTCAGTGTGATCAGCTGTCCTGCACGCTTAAACGCCAGATCGGTATTGTCACCGGCCTGAATACGTGCAGGAAAAATACGGATATTTTTAGCAAAATCCGATTCAATAGTGAAAGTTTTAATTACACGCGGCGGCGGCGCATCCGGCTCTTTTTTCTCGTCGCACGCTGTCATAAATACACAACAGAAAAAAATCGAGATGATTTTGTGTTTTATCATTATCTTCGCCTTAACTTCCGCTATTTTAGCCGCGGTTTAATAAGCGTTGAGGAATAACGTCGCCTGATGCTTATTGCCACCGATTTAAAATTAAGTTTAACGTGCTCAAAATATTTTTTAGCCAGACGGCATTGCCGCTTCGTCTGTTACCTTTCAGATTGCCATTTGTGAAACAACCAGCCAGGTGAGTAACCCCACCAGCGTTGTCGCGGCAACCGCGAGAATAACGAAACCGCAAAGCGCGATAATGCTCTGTTTTTTCATCAGAGTTTCCTTTTTCAGACCACGAGATGATCCGATGCACACTGCATGAGCCAGGGTAAACATTAGCTAAACAAAAACAACGTTGTCATTCTGATAATATAGGTTAAATTTAATTTAGCCATTCCTGTCACTCAGCAGAACTTTTTTTGCAGAAAAATGATGTCGGTCATTACCTGCGGGTTTTGCATCCCGCAAAATGCGTTTTTTTTAATTTCCGCCTTTAATTTATCGCTTAATGGCACGGGGTATATATGCTAAACAACGAAAAACAGGGTAAAGCGCCCGCTTTATCCGATCGTCCCTGGTATCAGCGTAGTGTGGCCGAGATATTTTCTGACTTACAAAGTTCGTCAGCGGGATTAAGTTCGGCCACGGCACATGACCGTCTGCAGAAATATGGGCCAAATGCCTTACCGCAAAAAGCAGAAAAGTCTGCGCTGCTTAAATTTATTTCACATTTCAAAGATGTACTGATTTATATCCTGCTGGCTGCCGCGGTGATTACAGCCATTATGGGCCACTGGGTCGATACCTTTGTCATTCTCGGCGTTGCTGTCATCAACGCACTCATCGGATTTATTCAGGAAAGCAACGCCGAGAAGTCTTTGAAAAGCATCCAGAATATGCTGGCAAATGAAGCAATGCTGGTGCGCGATGGTAAACAGGTCACCGTGCCGACGCGTGAGATCGTGGTCGGTGACGTGGTGATGCTGCGTCCCGGCGACAAAATCCCGGCTGACCTGCGGCTGTTTGAAGTGAACAATCTGCGGGTCGAAGAGGCGATTCTGACCGGTGAATCGACGGTGGTCTCAAAAAGCGTCGATACGCTGAGCGGCGAAAAGTCGCTGGGCGATCGGCTTAATCTGGCCTTTTCAGGCACCACTGTCAGCTCAGGCACCGCTGCTGGCGTGGTCATCGCCAGCGGTGGCGATACCGAACTCGGCCATATCAATGAGATGATCAGCGGCATCAAAGAGGTGAAAACCCCGCTACTGGTGCAGATCGATAAGCTGGGTAAAGCAATCTTCTTCATCATCCTGTTGATGATGGTGGCGCTGTTCATTTTTGGCTATCTGCTGCGCGATATTCCGCTGGGTGAGCTGTCGCTGTCGGTGATCAGCCTGGCGGTCGCGGCGGTACCGGAAGGGCTGCCAGCCATTATTTCGATCATCCTGTCGCTGGGCGTGCAGTCGATGGCGCGGACCCAGGCGATTATCCGCAAGCTGCCGACCGTCGAAACCCTGGGCGCTATGTCAGTCATCTGTTCCGATAAAACCGGCACGCTGACCATGAATGAGATGACGGTCAAAGCGGTGGTGCTGGCGAAAAGTCGCTGGCGCGTTAGCGGCAACAGTTATGAACCTAAAGGCGAGATTGTGGCCGAGCAGGCTACAGCCGACGGCGGGAATGCGGCGCAGGACCCGCTGTTTCAGCAGTTTCTGCATGCGGTCGATACCTGTAATGAGAGTCAGCTTCGTCAGGATAATCAGGGACACTGGACCATTGTCGGTGGTCCGACCGAAGGCGCACTAAAAGTGCTGGCGGCAAAAGGGCAGAGCGCCCCACAGCCGGTTGAGGTGGTCAGCAAACTGCCGTTCGATTCTCTTTATAAATATATGTCGGTCAGCTGCGTGGCCGGGAGCGAATCCTATGTGCTGCTGACGGGCGCGCCAGATGTATTACTGAATTTATGCCAGCTGCAGCAAACCCCGGAGGGCGTCGAGCCGATCGACCGGGCTTACTGGGATGCCGCCATCACCACCTATGCCAGTGAAGGATTACGCACCGTGGCGGCGGCCTGGAAGAAAACCACTGCACCGGTCACCTCGCTCGATCATGATGAGCTGAAGCATGACATGGTGCTGCTGGGTCTCGCCTGCATGATGGATCCACCGCGCCCAGAGGCGATCACGGCCATTGATGAGTGCCAGCAGGCGGGAATCCGCGTCAAGATGATCACCGGTGACCATCAGGAAACCGCGATGGCGATTGGTCAGATGCTGGGGATTGGCAACAGTCACGCGGCCATCACCGGCTACCAGCTGGAACACATGAGCGATGCCGAACTGGCTGAAGCGGCGAAAACCTACGATATCTTCGCCCGAACCAGTCCGGAACATAAACTGCGACTGGTAAAAGCGCTGGAAGCCAGTGGCGAAATCGTCGGGATGACCGGCGATGGCGTCAACGATGCACCTGCGCTGAAACAGGCTAACGTCGGTATCGCGATGGGGATTAAAGGCACCGAGGTGACGAAAGAAGCGGCAGATATGATCCTTGCCGACGACAACTTCGCCACCATTGCCGCTGCGGTAAAAGAGGGACGTCGGGTGTATGACAACCTCAAGAAGACCATTCTGTTCATCATGCCCACCAACCTGGCACAGGGACTGCTGATTATTATCGCCATCCTGATGGGGAACCTGCTGCCGTTAACCCCGGTACAGATTTTATGGATGAACATGGCGACGTCCGCCACACTGTCGTTTGGTCTGGCATTTGAACCTGCGGAAGCGAATGCCATGCGGCGTCCGCCGCGGAATGTGAAAGCGCACGTCATGGATGGTTACGCCATCTGGCGGGTGGTGTTTGTCGGGCTGCTGATCTCCATCAGCGCCTTCGTGCTGGAAGCCTGGCTGCAACCGCGTGGCTACAGTGCGGAATTTATCCGCACTGTATTGCTGCAGATGCTGGTGACCGCACAGTGGGCCTATATGCTCAACTGCCGTAACGGTAATGGCTTCTCACTGGATCGCGGTCTGCTGAAAAACCGCGGTATCTGGCTGGTGACGCTGGTGCTGATAGTACTGCAGGCGATCATTATCTATGTGCCGCTGATGAATACCCTGTTTGGTACCCGTCCGCTGCCGATCAACTACTGGCTGATCTCCCTGATTGTCAGTGTGGCGATCTTCATCGTGGTAGAGATTGAAAAACGCCTGACCCGCTCATGGCGCAATAAAACCGCCTCATTGCGTTAATGTTGACTCCTGGTCCTGCTGTTGCGGATAGCCCGCCAGCAGGACTTTTTTGATCAGATAGGTTAATGGAATTGCCAGTATTGCCCCGGTTATTCCCAGCAGTGCCTGCCAGAACAGAAACGCCAGCAGCTGGCTGGTCAGTGCCATATTAAGCCGCTTTCCAATCAGTAGCGGTTCAATCACCGAACTCAGACAGAGATTCAGCACCATAAAGAAGCCGGCAACCGCCAGCGCTATCTGCAGGTCAAACAAAATATAACTCTGTATCACCGGGGGAATCGCCGCCAGAAACGAGCCCAGCACCGGCACATAGTTAAAGACAAACATCAGTACGCCCCAGAAAAAGGCAAATTTGAGACCCATCAACTGCGCGCCGGTTCCGACGATAAGCGCCCCCAGCAGGCTGGTCAGGGTTTTGACGCGGGCATAAACAATCACACTCTGAATCCCTTCCTGCAGCGCCAGATAAAAGGCCTGATGTTTACCGGCAACACGCTGCTGCAGCGTACGTTTCAGCAGCGGTAATTCATACAACATAAATAGCAGCATCAGGAAGACCATGATCCACCAGGAGATCACGCCGGGGATCTGCGTCAGGAAGGTGGTGACAAGCCGCACCACGGCCCCGGCATCAATAAAGGCCAATAGCTGGTCGGGAGTGATGCCGATATCCAGCCGGGCAAACGCCAGCGTGAGTTGCTCCAGCCGGGCTGCCAGCAGAAGCGGTGCCTGACGACTGAGCTGCATCAAATCGGGGGTCAGCACCGTGAGTTTAATGATGGTAAAGATCACCACCATCAGCATCAGAATAATCACCAGCAAAGTCGACAGAATACGCGGTATACGTTTCTTCTCCAGCCAGCTAATCAGCGGATCGAGCATGATCGATAACAGCATCGCCAGCAGCACCTGATTGATCCACGGCGCGGCCAGATACAAGCCGCACAGAATAATGGTTAGTGAGGTGAGGATAAACAGCACACGTGCCAGAGGCGGCCAGAGAGTGAACCAGCTCAGTTCCATGAGGGCGCTCCACGATTGAGGATAGTTTGCAGTATAGATGAGCGACAGAAGAGGGTTCTTTGCGTCAGGTCAGATGGCAGGGTATCCGGCAAGCGTTACGGGTTTCGTTCTGATGGTTGATAAGTTCCTGAAGTCAGCCTCTTTTTTTCCCGGTGATATAGGGTTATCATTAAGGAAATGAACGTTTCCTAAAGGTGGGGCGATGGGCCATCATCATCCGGTGAAAGAGCGGGGCCGGCCGCGAGAATTTCAGACTGACGCCGTGCTGGACAGCGCGATGCAGATCTTTCGCGAAAAAGGGTATCACGCCACCTCGATAGGCGATCTCAGCCGCGCGATGCAGCTCACCACCGGCAGTATCTATAAAGCGTTCACCGATAAACGCTCGCTGTTTACGCAGGTGTTTGCACGTTACCTCGCGTTACGCAATGCCGCGCTGGGCGATCGACTGGCGCAGCGTGAAAACGGACGCGCAAAGCTGGCGGCACTGCTGCAATTTTATGTGGAGTCAGTGCGTGATATTGAAGGCGAGCGAGGTTGTCTGGTTGCTGGCAGTGCCGTTGAACTGCAGACGCTGGATGAAGAGTTGGCCGACGCGGTCAGTCACGCCCTGATGCGCAATCAGCAAAATCTGCGTCAGCTCATCCTGCAGGGACAGCAGGATGGCTCGATCAATCCGGCGCTGAGTGCTGAACCTACCGCCTCGCTGCTGTTATGCATTGTGCTGGGGATGCGGGTGGCCGGAAAAGTGGCTGCCACCCGACCCGATGAGAGCGTTATCCCGCTGGCCCTGAAAATCCTCGACTAAATTTTTTAGCTAATATGGAAACGAACGTTTCCTAAATTATGGAGCGTCACAATGCAATATCCTCAACTTTATCAGCATCACTTTGCCAGCGTGGATGACTTCCGTTTTCACTATCTGAGGGCCGGGCGCGAAAACGCGAATGTTGTGGTGCTGCTCGCCGGTTTTCCGCAAAGCAGCTATGCATGGCGAGAGGTGATTCCTGGGCTGGCTAACCACTTTCATATCATTGCGCCTGACCTGCCAGGACAGGGGGACTCTGACTTTCCGGCAGACGGATACGATACTGACAGCATAGCGCAGCGGGTGATGGCGCTGTTGCAGCAGCTCGGCATCACCCGCTTTCATCTGGTAGGGCACGATATCGGTGCCTGGGTCGCCTGGTCGCTGGCGTCGCAGTTTCCGCATCACGTCAGCCAGCTGGCGTTGCTGGACGGTGGCATTCCGGGCATTACGCTGCCTGAGTCGCTGCCGTTAGCAGACGATAACGCCTGGAAAACCTGGCATTTCGCCTTTCACTGCGTCAGCGATCTGCCGGAAGCACTGATTGCCGGCCGGGAAGGGATTTACCTGGATTGGTTCTTTAATCGTAAAGCGGCCAATCCCCGCCAGATCGACGCGGCTGCGCGGGCGGAATACCTGCGACTTTACCAGCAGCCGGGTGCGTTGCGTGCCGCTCTGGCCTATTACCGCGCAGTCGATCAGTCAGCCCGTCAGAACCGCCAGCGCGCCCAGGCTGGAAAGCTGGCGCTGCCGCTGCTGGCGGTGAGTGCCGATCAGGGCTCGATCCCGGATATGGCGACACCGCTGCGTGCAGTGGCTGAGCAGGTCAGCGGTGCGATTATCGGGGAATGCGGGCATTTTATTCCTGACGAACAGCCGGAAAAACTGGCTGAAATATTAACGGATTTTTTTCAATCGTCAGGCCAGTCATCGGCTGTATTGGCCTCTTAATAAGTAGTGAAAGTAATTTCATCTGGCGGATTATTAATATTATTGCTGATCCGCCCGATTCTCATTCAATCTTCCTATGGTTATTTCTATCTCATTGATTTTAAAGCGACTACGACCGGCTTTTGCGCGTTGCTTTCTGCGCCATGCTGTGGATAAATAAACGGTCGCAAACACCAGAAATCATGATCACATAAAAAAGAGTCTGCATTACGATGCCGACCCAATATTGCCGGGGCTGCTATGAATCAGGATAAAGCACTGCTGGCCAGAGAAATAAAAGCCAGAACGGAACAACTGGAATCGCATTTAGTGGCGATTCGACGCGATATTCATGCCCACCCGGAATTAGGTTTCGATACGCTACGTACCGCCAGCCTGGTGACACAGCAGTTGCA
Organism: Pantoea sp. PGP6; assembly: GCF_053474785.1. Classification (NCBI taxonomy): domain Bacteria; kingdom Pseudomonadati; phylum Pseudomonadota; class Gammaproteobacteria; order Enterobacterales; family Erwiniaceae; genus Pantoea; species Pantoea sp. PGP6. The sequence continues at coordinate 402,162 of NZ_JBQBMA010000002.1, read as the reverse complement.
GGCGCTGGGGCTGACGCCACAAACCGGCATCGGCCGCAGCGGCGTGATGGTGGATATCGATGGCGCTGAGCCGGGAAAAACCCTGCTGCTCCGCGCCGATATGGACGCGTTACCGATCCACGAACAGACCGGGCTGCCTTTTGCCAGCGTCTGGCCCGGCAAAATGCACGCCTGCGGGCATGACATTCACACCGCCATTCTGCTGGGCGTGGCAGCTATCCTGCCGCATTATCGTCAGCAGCTGAAAGGGAAAGTCAGGCTGATTTTCCAGCCCGCTGAAGAGACCCCTGACAGTGGCGCGCAGGCGATGATCGCCGACGGTGCGGCGGATGGCATCGACTGGGCGATTACCCTGCACAATAAGCCTGAACTGGCTGCCGGTGAAGTGGCGTTAACCCGCGGCGCCAGTACCGCTTCCAGTGACGAATTTGACGTAACGGTGCATGGCATTTCGACCCATGCCGCGCGCCCGCACATGGGCAGTGATCCGATTATTGCCACTGTGCATCTCATCAGTCAGCTACAGACGATCATCTCGCGCGAACGCGATCCGGCCCACTCGGCGGTATTAACCATCGGCCATATTCAGGGCGGCACCACCCATAATATTATCCCCGACAGCTGCCTGTTTCAGGGCACTATCCGCACCAAATCGCCTGCGGTGCGTGCCGACATGGAAGCGGCCTTCAGGCGGATGTGTGATGGCGTGGCGCTGGCGCAAAATGTGCGCGTGGAAGTTAACTTCCAGCGTGGCGTACCGCCGCTGATGAATGACAATCGGCTGATCGATGCGCTTGAACAGATTCTGTCGCATCAGTTTGATAAGCCAATTATTGCGCAGCCCAGCGACAGCTTTGGGGCCGAAGATTTTTCGCTGTTTACCGAGCTGGCGCCAGGATGTCAGATCCACATCGGGTCTGCCACGCCGGGCCGCGACGATCATCTGCATAACTCTGATTATCAGCCGGACGAACGCAGCATTGCCGCCGGGACGCAGGCGCTGAGCCGCCTTGCAATCGATCTGCTCTCTTAATAATAAAATGAGGTTCCTATGATGATGCACAACCGCCTGTTTGCGGCTTCCCTGACCGTGGCATTACTGGCGACGTCCGCTGTCAGTCAGGCAAAAGATTCTGGCACCCTGAAATTCGCCACTGAGGCGGCTTACCCGCCGTTTAACCAGACCACGCCGAGCGGTAAAATCGTTGGTTATGAGCCGGACATGGTGGCGGAGCTGGCTAAGCGTGCCGGTTTCAAATATGAAATCATTGCCCAGAAATGGTCTGGCATGATCCCTGGCCTGATCGACGGTAAATATGATGCGGTGATTGATGCCGTTACCGTCACACCCAAGCGCGCCGAAGCGATCGATTTTACCCATCAGTACACCGTCAGCGTCTCCAGCTTTGTCACCTCTAAAACCTCACCGCTGGCAACCCTGCCAGGCAGCGGCACGGTGGTTTCTGCCGATGATGAAGCCGGCATGAAAAAAGCGATTGAGGATCTGAAAACCAGCTTCAAGGGTAAAACTATCGCGGTGCAGGTCGCCACCATTCAGGCCGACTTCCTGCAAAAATATCTCGGCGATGTTGCCACTATCCGTACCTATCAGGCGGGCCCGGAGACCTTCGCTGACCTGATGAATGGCCGGGTTGATGCGGTGATGGCCTCACGCACCAACCTCAACGCCTTTGTGAAAAAACATGCTGAGGCGATCAGCAGCAGCGGCTATGGCTTCTCTGGCGGCGTGCTGGGTGCCGGCTCAGCGATTGGCCTGCGCAAAGGCAACACTGAACTGCAGCAGGTGCTGAATCAGGCGCTGCAATCAATGATTAAAGACGGCACGCTGAGCAAACTGTCGATTAAGTGGTTTGGCGAAGACGTCGCACCCAAAGCGTAACCGCTGATGTTAATGAATATTGACTGGCAGATACTGGGTTTTGGCGACGAAGGGTGGGGCGGCGTGTTGCTTAATGCCGCCACCGTCACGGTCAGCGTTTCGCTCTGTGCCTGGCTGCTGGGTGCGGTGCTTGGCAGCATACTGTGCTGGATGCAGATTGCCGGCTCGCGCTGGCAGCAACGGCTGGCGGCCAGCTACATCACCCTGTTTCGTGGCGTGCCTGAATTGCTGGTGATCTACCTGTTCTATTTTGGCGGACGACAGGTGGTGTCGACCGTCGGCACCGCGCTGGGCTTCCAGGGGCCGTTTGACGTGAACGGCTTTGTGGCAGGCGCGATTGCCATCGGGCTGATCTCCGGCGCCTATCAGAGCGGTGTCTTTCGTGGCGCATTTTACGCCATCCCGAAAGGCACGCTGGAAGCGGCAACGGTCACCGGGATGGGGCGCTTAATGATGTTCCGCCGCATTATCGTCCCGCAGGCGTTGCGTACCGCACTGCCGGGAATGGGTAACCAGTGGCAATCGGTGATCAAAGAGTCGGCGCTGGTGTCGGTGACCGGGCTGGTGGAAACCATGAATCAGGTGTCAACCGCCGCCAACTCCACTCAGATGTCGTTTTTCTTCTACAGCGTCGGCGCGGTGATCTACCTGATCATCACCACCTGTTCTGACATGGTTTTCCGCTACGTGGAAAAATTTGCGATGCGCGGTCAACAGCGCGTAAAGGAATAAGGAGTCCACGTGGATATCACTTTTTTACAGCAAACGCTACTGGCACTGCTGAAAGGGCTACCGCTGACGATTAACCTCGCCCTGTTGTCGCTGCTGGGCGGCGGCCTGCTGGCGCTGCTGCTCAATCTGTTGCGCATAACGCGTGTCGGTAGTCTGTTCTGCCGTTTCTATGTCTGGCTGTTTCGTGGTACGCCACTGTTGATTCAGATTTTCATGGTCTATTACGGACTCGGCAGCTTACCGGCGGTGCGGGAAAGTCTGTTCTGGCCGCTGCTGCGTGATCCCTACTGGTGCGGGTTACTGGCGTTGATCCTCAACGATGCGGCCTACACCTCTGAAATTCTGCGCGGTGGACTGCGCGCCGTCAGCCAGCAGTCGCTGGAAGCGGCAAAGGTTTCGGGTATGGGGTCATACAAAATCTTCACCCGGATTACCTTACCGATCGCCATTCGCCAGGCATTACCGGCCTACAGCAACGAAATAATCTCGATGATCAAAGCCACCTCGCTGGTCAGCACCATCAGCCTGATGGAGATGACCGGGATTGCCGATTCGATTGTCTCTTCAACCTTTCGGGCGCTGGAAGTGTTCCTCAGTGCTGCGGTTATCTACCTGATACTGACCATGCTGGTCAGCAAAGGCGTATCGATGCTGGAACGTCGTTTATCACCTTACTATTTTGGAGCGCGTTCATGACGGCACCGACTATCATGCTGAGTCATCTCAGAAAGAGTTATGCGGGACATGAAGTGCTGCACGACATCAGCCTGACGGCGCAGGATGGCGATGTGATTTCGCTGATCGGTGCCAGCGGCTCTGGCAAAAGTACCCTGTTACGCTGCATCCCGTTTCTTGAAGTGCCGCAGGCCGGCGAGATCGCAGTGGGTGAGGTGACGGTCACGCTGGATAATGCTGATGAAAAACTGAACCGCGAGCAGCGTCGTCGCATCAAACTGATGCGGATGCAGCTCGGCTTTGTCTTCCAGAGTTTCAACCTGTGGCCGCATAAAACGGTAATGCAGAACATCATCGAAGCGCCGATTCACGTCCAGAAGCGCAGCCATAAAGAGGCGCTGGAAGAGGCAGAGGCATTGCTGCATAAAGTGGGGTTGTATGCGAAGCGCGACGCCTGGCCTTCACAGCTTTCCGGCGGACAGCAGCAACGTGTGGCGATTGCCCGTGCGCTGGCGCAGCAGCCAAAAGCGATCCTGTTTGATGAGCCCACGTCGGCGCTCGATCCGGAGCTGGTGGGTGAAGTGTTGCGGGTGATCCGTAGCCTGGCAGAAGAGGGACGCACCATGATTATCGTCACTCATGAGATGGGCTTTGCGCGGGAAGTGTCCAACAAAGCCATTTTCCTGCATCAGGGCATGATTGAAGAGTCCGGCGCGCCGGAGCAGGTATTCCTCGATCCGATTTCACCGCGCTGCCGCGCGTTTGTTAACAGCCACTTTGAGCGTAATGCAGGTTAAGCCTTTGGGCCTCATAAAGTAGCAGACATTGCGTCAGGCCTCTTTCAGAGGCCGCTCTGAATTCCTGCAGGCCATCACAAACCTATCTGGACGACACCGTTTCAGCTATTGATACTCTTTTCGGACCGCTCATCGCTGGGCTGGCCGGGGAATTTTGTTGCCTGAAGGGAAACACCTTGCTATATTGTTTCCCGTTGAGAAACAGGAGTGATCAACGTGATCAAAAGCTGGAAGCATAAGGGATTGCAAAGGCTATACGAAAAAGGTGACACGAGCGATCTGCAGGCAAAGGATATTGATCGGATCATGCTGATGGTGCTGGATAATGCCATGACAATAAATGAATTCAGGTACTTTCAGGGGTTCAACTTTCATACACTGAAAGGTGACAAATGCCATCTCTACGCGATAACCGTGCGTGCTAACTGGCGCATCACTTTCGAATTTTTCGACGGTGAAGTCTATATTCTGAACCTTGAGGATTATCACTAATGACAATGATTAACCCACCCCATCCGGGAGGATTGATTACGGAATACCTCGACGATCATCAGATGAGTCTGCGCAGTCTGGCCCGCCATATTGGCGTCTCACCATCGGCGCTGAGTAAGGTGGCAGCCGGTAAAACCGCGATCAGCCCCGAAATGGCGCTCCGGCTTGAAGCTGGTTTGGGCATTGCGGCCCGGCTCTGGCTGGCGATGCAGGCATCCTACGATCTTAACCGGGCGCGCGAGTGGGTTGATCTCTCTGGCGTCAAACTCTTATCCCCTGCTGATAAACAACTGGCGCAGTGAGCCTGCCAGCTGGCTGCGTAATGGTTTGACTCAGAAACGATCGTTATTTCTACCCGGCGTTATCGGGCTGACCGCCGACTGCTGACATACTTGCAGCGGTTGTGATCGATCATCGGCCCTTCACTTGACGAACCTGCCCGCTTAACTTAAAACTAGAACCCGTCAGGGGAGTCTCGCCAGAGAGACTGAGAGGCTAATAGCGCACCGCGCGGCTTAGCGACCCTTCGAACCTGACCCAGTTGATACTGGCGTAGGAAGACGGGCATCTGATCGCCGCAGATGCTTGCCGCAAGAGCTTTCAGCAATGCTCTCGCTTTTTTCCCTTCTGGTATCCCGGGTCTTCGCGTAGTTACGACGAGGCCACTATGAATCATCTTATCCTGAATAACGTGACGTCCCCTGGGCGGACAGCATGAGCCGTTGGTCGGTACTCGGCAGTGGTGTGGCCGGGTTGTGCATCGCCACGCTGCTGGCGGAGCGCGGCGAAACGGTTGAAGTCATTACCCGCCCTGAACGTCGTGCGGCCTCATACTGGGCCGGTGGAATGCTGGCGCCCTGGTGCGAAGCGGAGAGTGCACCGCCGCAGGTGATTGAGTGGGGCCAGCACGCCGCGGCCTGGTGGGCGAAGCGGATTGAGGGCGTTGAGCAGCACGGCACGCTGGTGGTTGCGCCGCCGCGCGACAGCCGCGAACTGACCCGCTTCGCCAGCCTGACTCAGCAGCACCAATGGGTCGCGCCCGGTGAGATTGAGCCGGCGCTGGAAAATCGTTTTGCCCGCGGGCTATTTTTTTCTGCCGAAGCCCATCTCGATCCGCGCAGTGCGTTGCAGCAACTGCAGCAGCGTTTGCTGGCGGCCAACGTGCCATTTCATTCCGGCGCGCCCGGTGGTCAGATTATTGACTGTCGGGGCATCCACGCCGGCGGGACGCAACCCGCGCTGCGTGCGGTGCGCGGCGAAATGCTGATCCTGCACGCGCCTGACCTTTCTCTTTCCCGACCCGTTCGCCTGTTGCACCCGCGCTTTCCCTGTTATCTGGTGCCGCGTGCCGGTGGGATCTTTATGCTGGGCGCAACCATGGTGGAGAGCCATGACAGCAGTCCAATCAGTGCGCGTGCCATGATGGAGCTGCTCAGCGCCGCCTATACCCTGCATCCGGCCCTGGCCGAAGCGCGCGTGCTGGAGAGCGGCACCGGCCTGCGTCCCGCTTACTGCCACAACCTGCCCGAAGTCCGCTATGAAAACGGTGTTTTCTCGATCAACGGCCTTTATCGCCACGGCTTCCTGCTGGCGCCGATGATGGCTGAACAACTCATCCAGCAACTGACTCAGGAGATGACTCATGCGAATTGAACTTAATGGACGCGGCATCGAAACCGCGGCGCGCACATTAGCCGAACTGTTGCAGGAGCAGCAGATCGATCCCGCCACGGTCGCCACGGCGCTGAACGGTGAATTTGTGCCGCGCGCCCGTTACGCCAGCCAGCGTCTTGAAGCCGGTAACCAGCTGGAAGTGCTGTCACCGATGCAGGGAGGGTAATCATGTTTTATCAACATACGCCATCATCGCGGTTTTTACTGGGCACGGCAGGCTATCCCTCGCCCGCTATTCTGCAACAGGCGATTGAGACCTCCGGCACAGAGATCATCACTGTGAGTTTACGGCGCGAAGGCAGTGCGGGCGGCGCTTTCCGTGAGTTGTTGCAACAGCTCAACACCCGCATTCTGCCCAATACCGCCGGTTGCCACACTGTCAAAGAGGCGGTGACCACTGCGCGGATGGCGCGTGAACTGTTTGGCACGTCGTGGATTAAGCTGGAAGTGATTGGCCACGCCGACACGTTGCAACCCGATCCCTTTGCGCTGGTTGAGGCGGCACGCATTCTCTGTGCCGAGGGTTTTCAGGTCTTTCCCTACACCACTGAAGATCTGATTGTCGGCGAAAAACTGCTTGAAGCGGGCTGTGAAATACTGATGCCGTGGGGCGCGCCGATTGGCTCGGGGCAGGGGCTGCGTAATATCGAAGGGCTGAAAACGATGCGCGCCTGGTTTAAGGATGTGCCGCTGATTATTGATGCGGGCATCGGTGCGCCTTCGCAGGCGGCGCAGGCGATGGAGATGGGTTTCGATGGTGTTCTGCTGAACACTGCGGTGGCGAAAGCGCGCGATCCGGTGCGGATGTCGGCGGCTTTCTCCGCCGCCATCGCGGCCGGGCATCAGGCATATCAGGCCGGATTGATGGAGCAGCGGGATATGGCCGCTGCATCAACCCCGATTTTCGGGCTGGCACAGTTCAGCTAAGGAGCCGTGATGGATCGTTATCAGCGACAAACGATGTTGCCGGAGATCGGCGAAGCGGGGCAGCAGGATTTACGCGCGGCACGGGTGCTGGTGGTCGGCGCGGGCGGACTCGGTTCAACCGTGCTGCCGCTGCTGGTCGGTGCGGGCGTGGGATTTATCCGTCTCTACGATGGCGATCGGGTTGAACTGCATAATCTGCATCGCCAGACGCTGTTTGACATGGCGGATATCGGTGAACCAAAAGTATCAGCTGCCCGGCGGGCGCTGATTCAGCGCAATCCTGACTGTGAGATAGACGCACGTGCGCAGGTGTTAAGTGCCAGCCTGCTGCCGGAGGCGCTCGATTCGATCGATCTGGTCATTGATGCGGCTGACAACTTTGCTATTACCTATCAGCTGTCGGATGCCTGTCTGCTGCGAAGCCTGCCGCTGGTCTGTGCGTCGGTGCTGGGCCGTAAAGGGTACGTCGGCGGTTTCTGCGGCGGTGCGCCAGGCTATCGTGCGTTGTTTCCGCAACTGCCGACAACGGCAGGTAACTGCAACACGGCGGGCGTAATGGGACCGGCGGTGGCGATGCTGGGCGCCTTGCAGGCCCAGATGGCGCTGAGCCTGTTGCTGAAGCTGACGCCGTCTCCGCTGGGTTGCATGATCCACTGTGATTTCATCAACTGGCATCTGCGGCAGTTTCGTTTTGATGATGCGCCGGAACCAGAAGTGCCTGGCATACCTTTTATCGATCTGCCAATGCTGACCGCCGATGACTGTATTGTCGAATTGCGCAGCCGGGAGGAAGCGCCGGTGAGTGTGGCAGAAGGGGTGCAGCGAATTCTGCCGCAGCAGATTGCGGACTGGCAGCCGCCCGCGGATCAACGCATCGTGCTGGTGTGCGCCAGCGGGATGCGTGCGGCACAGGCGGCGGAGCGATTACAAAAACGCGGTTTCCCGCGCCTGGCACTGATGGCGGCCAACAGCCTGTAGCGCATATTAGCCGAAGTGAATCAGAGCACTTCAACCAGCTGGAAGGTTTCAAACACCAGTTCCATTTCGGGATGGAAATAGCCTTCCTGCTGAAAAAAGCGCTGATGCTCCTGCTGCCAGTATTCCAGGCTGAGATCGCCTTCGCCTTCCAGCATCGCCATCTCAGGCGTGACGCGGTCAAAGCGGGTCAGGAACAGACCGGTAGTGCGAATCACACAGACTGGCCGCTGCTCACCATTGAGAATGATGCTGTGACGGCCTGGTTCAGGTTTATCTTCATTATCCTGCCAGCTGTGCAATGAACCACAGCTGGCCACTTTTTTACCGGCAATTACCAGCGTTGCCAGCTGGCTGGCAAGTTCAGGCGAGTCGCCGAACGATGCCGCGTTTGCATCCGGATATTTGTCTTGCAGTTGTTCCAGCGTCATTGCCATCAGGAAATTCTCGATTCAGGGCAGCATCTGGCGACGGTTTTGCGCATTACGACGGGTAAGCGCGAAGCAGGCCAGCGGCACCGGTAAAGTAAACAGCAGCAGTAACCACAGCAGGACATAAACCGCGTCCACACCATCATTCTGCAAATTGTTGTACAGCTTAACCGGCATTCCCTGTGGAAAATAGGCAAAAATCATCACGATACCAAATTCACCCATTGCCCGAACCCAGGCCAGCGCCACTGCGGTGGCTAAGCCTGACGATGCCAGCGGTAAGGATAACCGCCAGAAGCGTTGCCACGGCGAGGCGCCCAGCGTCCGGCCTGCCTCCAGAATCACCACCGGCACGTCGGCAAAGGCGGCGCGTGCCGCCATCACAAAATAGGGCAGGGCGCCGTACCACTGTGCCAGCACAAAGGCGGCAGGATTGTTGGTCAGCGCAATACCGGCCCGCGCCAGCAGTGACCCGGCCGGGCTGTAAGGTCCCCAGGCGCTGACCAGTAAGATGCCCATCGCCAGCGGTGGCGTCAGCAGCGGGATCAGCACCAGCATTTCAGCCACCAGCCGGGATTTACCGCGCGCCTGCGCCAGCCACCAGGCCAGCGGCAGGCCACTGAAGATCACCAGCATCAGGGAAAGGGCACCGAGACCCAGCGAAGTGGCAATGGCATTGCTGTCACCCCACGCCAGACGGAAGTGAGTCCAGTGGGTCAGGCCGATCAGCGTGACAAACGGGACGGCCAGCATCAGCAATGCGGGCAGAGAGAGCCACAGAGCAGTGGCAGGCGGACGTCTCATGGCCAGATCGCATCACCTTTCGCGGTGGCGTAACCATATTGCTGAAACAGCTGCTTACCCTGTGGGCTGCGCATAAAATCGATAAATGCCTGACCGGTCTGTACGCCATGTGGTGCGTTTTTCAGCACCGCTGCGTAATAGACCAGCGGTTGAGTATGCAGCGTTTTGTCATGGCCCTGACTGTCTTTCAGCGTGAAACTCACGGTGTCGTACCCCTGTTTCGCCCTGGCCGGATTACTGAGGTTGATGGCGTCCGGCAGTGCCAGATAAGGCAGGTGCGCGGAACGCACTTCACTTTCATAACCCGCTGCCGCATCCACCTGACCGCTTTCCAGCCGCGTCAGCAAGCCGCCTTCAAGGTTAACCTGTGCCGGATTTTGCACCCCGCCCATAATCTTCTCTGCCATACCCGGCTTCTGGTAAAACTTCTCTGCCAGCAGCAGGGTAAAAACAATATTCTGACCTTTAGGATCGTTGACCGGATCGGTGCGTCCAAATTTAAGCCCCGGCGTCGCCAGCAGATCCAGCCAGCGGCTATCGCTGCCGTTTAACGCGGCAAACTGTTGGGCATATTTTCCTTTCGGGTTATAGGCAATCACCATGCTGGTGCTGGCAACCGGCACCGCGTTATCGATCAGTCCGGCCTGTTTCAGAATGCGCATCGGACCCGGCGTAATCGAGACAAACACATCGGCGGTCAGTTTCTTACTGGCCAGCAGATGTGCCATCCCGTAAGCGCCCTGTCCCTGACCCTGATAATTACTGTTCTGCTGATGGGCGAAGGCTGGCCCAAGACCTTCATCCATTACTTTGCCCATTGAGCCCGCATAGGTAACGTGAATATCGTTACCGGCGCTGGCCGATGCGGTTAAACCCATTCCCAGTATCAGCGCCGAATAGCGTAAAAAAGCCATGTCGTTTCTCGTTATATAAAAAAGTAGATAGCGATTATCGGAACTGAAACATCGACAGGCAAGCGGGAAATTATTGCGAAATATAGCCCGGCGTCAGGTGGTCTGAATTTGAGGCAGGGAAAGGGATGCTTTTCAGATGATGACGCCCGCCAGGATTGATGAGATACGCACGCGTGCTGGCGGTCAGAAAACACTGAATTTTCCGTCTGATGCACCATCTGGCTGCGATCTGACGCGAACCTGTCATCTTAAGTAGAGAATGAGGCAAAATACCCGACACATCATTAAGTTACGTGGTCTCCAGGATTGTTAAAAAAATCACCGCTTGAACCAGACTGGTGGCGGAAAACGAGACAATCTTCGACAAAAAGATTTAAACTCATCAGCTTTTGGAATTCTGACGACCTGGTCCGGCGCAAGCGTTAAGAAACAGCTATAGTTATCACCAGACTTCAGAGCCAATAACTTGCAGACCCGATGCTGCGATACATTCCGCTGTTCATTTGCCCGGAGCCAATAAGCGTTAAAAGAGGTTAATTTTGCAGACAGATCTCTCCTGGAAAACTCTTCACCACATCATCAATCAGACTATCTCTGACATGCTGGATGAACATCAGTCGATTAACGTCTTGTCGCTGCGTGCCAGGTTACGCGAACTGGCTGAAAAGGAAGAAGATGAGATGATGGTATTGTGTTACTGGCAGGCGAGCAAAATTCTGATGCGTTTACCGGCCACCGTGACGGCCAGCCAGCTGATGTCCGCGGCGCGTCATGCTTTCCGCACTCCCCTCAATCACGACCCACTCTGATTGCTCTCGCGCAGCATTAGCTGTGCGGCAGTAAAATTCCGCATTTAACCGATGAAAAATCCGCATTATCAGCAGCTTATGACGGCTGCCTGTTGCTATGCTGACCATTGAGTTGCCACCGTTATCACCCGGCGATGCATTCATCCGTTGATTGAGGAAAGAGAATGAGTATCAAAAGTTATGCCGCTCTTCATCCCGGCGAAGCGCTACAGCCCTATGAATACCATCCCGGACCGCTGCAGTCAGAAGAGGTTGAAGTCGCTGTAGAATACTGTGGCATCTGTCACTCCGATCTCTCAATGATTGATAATGCCTGGGGTGGATCGACCTATCCGCTGGTGGCGGGACATGAGGTGATTGGCCGCATCGCGGCATTGGGCGACGGTGCGCAGTACAAAGGGCTGCATATTGGTCAGCGAGTCGGCATCGGCTGGACGGCTAAAAGTTGCCACTATTGCGATGCCTGCCTGAGCGGCGATCAGGTTAATTGTCGTCGGGGCAAAGTCTCCACCATTAATAATCACGGCGGATTTGCCGAGCGATTGCGGGCGGACTGGCAATGGGTGATTCCGCTACCTGACGGGCTGGATGCCGCCACCGCAGGCCCGCTGTTGTGCGGCGGCATGACGGTGTTCAAACCGTTGCTGATGCACAACATCTCAGCCCTTAGCCATGTCGGGGTAATTGGTATCGGCGGGTTGGGTCACATGGCGATCAAAATTCTGCGCGCGCTGGGGGCCGACGTCACCGCATTCACCTCGACAAGCGAAAAGACACCCTCCTTACTGGCGCTGGGGGCAAATCAGGTTGTCGACAGTCGCGATCTTCAGGCGCTTACTGCACTGGCGGGGCAGTTTGATTTAATTATTAATACCGTTGCGGTCGATCTTGACTGGCAGCCTTATTTCACCGCCCTGGCGCCGCATGGAAAATTTCATACGCTGGGTGCGGTGATGACACCGTTCAGCGTGCCAGCCTTTAACCTGATTGTCGGCGATCGCAGCCTGAGCGGTTCCTCGACCGGATCACCGGTTCAGCTCCGGGCGCTGTTAAAACTGGCGACCCGCGCCAATATCGCGCCGATAGTGGAATATTTTCCGATGTCGCAGATCAATCAGGCGCTCGACCATTTACGCGCGGGGAAAGCCCATTATCGCATCGTCATGAAGGCGGATTTTTGATTCTGACGCCTGAATTAGTGGCTGCTTCGTTCAGGCACCGCTGTTTTTCCTGAACTCTGTTAAAATTGACCTTTATGCCACTTTGCAGGATGCATGCTCGGGAGAAACTATGTTGTGGATTTGGAATGCCCTGATTGTTCTGGCCACCGTTATTGGCATGGAGATAACGGCTGCGCTGGCACACAGATATATTATGCATGGCTGGGGTTGGGGCTGGCATCTTTCACATCACGAGCCGCACAAAGGCTGGTTTGAACTCAACGATATGTACGCGGTCTTATTCGCCGGACTGGCGATTCTGCTGATTTATCTCGGTAGCACCGGCGTCTGGCCACTGCAGTGGATTGGTGCAGGAATGACGGTTTATGGCCTGCTCTATTTCATGGTGCATGACGGGCTGGTGCATCAGCGCTGGCCGTTCCGCTACATTCCGCGTCGCGGTTATTTCCGCCGTCTCTATATGGCGCATCGGATGCATCATGCTGTGCGCGGTAAAGAAGGCTGCGTGTCGTTTGGCTTCCTGTACGCGCCGCCGCTGTCAAAGCTGCAGGCGACGCTACGGGAACGTCACGGCGCTAAAGCGGGCGCTGCCAGAGATATGCCGGACGAGGAGCATGACGCGCCAGCCGGGAAGTAATCGCCTGGCCTGAAGCCGTCACCAGCAGCACCAGTTTCTCGGGTGTGCTGGTGGACTGGCGTTGATCCCACGCCTGCTGACCCGCCTCATCGACCTTCGTCCCAATCTTACGATACACCTGCTTTGCCGTAGCGATCGCCCATGCCGAGCGCAACGGTAAGCCAGCTAAACCCGCCGTGGCCGAGTGATAATAGGGTTCCGCGTGCTGCACCAGCCGCCGCGCAATCCGGCTCAGTGCCTGACGATGTTCAGGCGCAGCCAGGTTTTCGGTGGTTAATCCTTCTTCAGCCAGCCATGCCGCAGGCAGATAGCAGCGGCCCGCTTGCGCATCGTCGACGATGTCGCGCGCAATATTGGTCAGCTGAAAGGCGAGACCCAAATCGCAGGCACGATCTAAAGTCGCGTTATCGCGCACGCCCATGATCTGCGCCATCATCAGACCCACCACGCCCGCTACGTGATAGCAGTAACGCAGGGTGTCATCCAGCGTCTGATAACGAGCACCGCGCACGTCCATCGCAAAACCGGCCAGATGATCAAAGGCGTAGGCGGGCAGGATGTCGTGTGCCATTGCCACTTCCTGAAACGCGGCAAATGCCGGTTCATGCATCTGCGAACCGGCGTAGGCCTGGCGCGTTTTCATCTCCAGCTGCGCCAGCCGCTGTTCAGGTGATTGCAGTGAAGGCGCATCATTGCTGAAACCCAGAACCTGATCGTCGATCACGTCATCACAGTGGCGGCACCAGGCGTAGAGCATCAGCACGCTGCGTCGGGTTTTGGCATCAAACAACTTCGAGGCGGTGGCAAAACTTTTCGATCCCACCTCCATGGTTTCAACGGCATGATCGAGTAATGACGCATTATTCAAGCCAGATCCTCCAGCATTAATCCTGCCGTCGCTTTCGCTGATCCAATCACGCCGGGAATGCCCGCACCAGGATGGGTACCTGCGCCAACCAGATAGAGATTATTGATATGCTTATCGCGGTTGTGCGGCCGGAACCAGGCACTCTGCGTCAGAATAGGTTCCACCGAGAAGGCGGATCCCTGATATGCATTCAGTTCATCGCGGAAATCAAACGGCGTGAACATCCGATGCGTTACCAGCTGGCTGCGCAGGCCTGGCATGTAGTGCTGCTCAAGATAGTCAAAGATACGATCGCGCAGTCGTGGGCCTTCGACGGACCAGTCAAGATCGGCGGTACCGAGATGAGGCACCGGTGCCAGAACGTAATAGCTGCCGCATCCCGGCGGAGCAAGCGACGGATCGGTGACGCACGGGGCATGAAGGTAGAGTGAAAAGTCCTCCGCCAGTCCATCGCGATTAAAAATTTCATCGATTAATTCGCGATAGCGCGGTCCGAAGCAAACGGTATGGTGCGCGAGTTGATCGTGATGATGATTAAGACCAAAATAGAGCACAAACAGTGAGTTACTCATCCGCTTGCCCTGCAGGGTTTGTCCCTGCGCGACCGATGCCGGATGCTGACTCAGCAGATCGCGGTAGGTATGGACCACGTCGGCATTCGAGGCAACAGCGGTGGTCGGCAACACCCGTCCGTCCTGAAGATGAACGGCAGTGATCTTGTCTCCCGCGGTTTCCAGCTGGGCGACTTTGGCATTCAGTTCAACTTCACCACCCAGATCTTCAAACAGTTTCACCATACCCTGCACCAGTGCGCCGGTGCCACCGCGCGGGAACCAGACACCCCATTCGCGCTCCAGCGCATGAATCAGGGTATAAATCGACGAAGTGGCAAACGGATTACCGCCCACCAGTAGCGAGTGGAAGGAGAACGCTTGGCGCAGGTGCTCATCTTCGATGTAGCTCGCCACCTTGCTATAAACACTGCGCCACGCCTGCAGTTTAGCCAGCTGTGGGGCAGCGCGCAGCATATCGCGGAAGGATAAAAACGGCACGGTACCGAGCTTCAGATAGCCCTCGGCAAACACCGCACGCGAATAGGCGAGGAAACGGCGATAGCCTTCTACGTCACGCGGATTGAAAGCGGCAATTTGTGTCTCCAGTGCCGGCTGGTCATTGTCGTAGCTGAACACTTTGCCAGACTCCCAGCACAGGCGATAAAACGGTTTTACCGGCAGCAATTCGACATAATCGGACAGCTGCTTACCGGCCAGCACGAACAGCTCTTCGATGGCGCTGGGATCGGTAATGACCGTTGGGCCAGCATCAAAGGTATAACCCTGATCCTGATAAACATAAGCCCGACCGCCCGGCTTATCGCGCTGCTCCAGCAGTCGGGTAGGGATACCGGCAGCCTGAAGGCGGATTGCCAGCGCCAGGCCACCAAAGCCTGCACCAATTACTGTGGTTCTTTTCATTGCATCGCCTGTTGACGGTGAGGAGTCATAACAGCCTGTAGCGCTGCCAGTACGGGAACCGGCGGCTTGCCGCTTAAAATGCGCAGCCGATCAGGCAAAGTAAGTTTTCCCGCATAAAAGCGGGCAATCAGGCCTTCCGGCAGGCCGTAAAAACGCTGCATCACCTGCCAGCGCTGGTCGGCTGGACCGGCCAGAAACAGCATCCGGTTCAGCATGCGAAAAAATCGCTGCTGCTGCCAGGCCTCGCTGGCGAAGTGCTGAATAGTGGCGTGCAGCGTATCCGAATTAAAGGTAGTCATCTGCGCCAGCCGATCGGCCAGCGCCACCGCCAGCGGCAGAGAGTAGCCGGTGGTGGGATGAAACAGCCCGGCGCGCAATCCGCTGCACGGCAGATCGCGGGTCTGCCAGAAGACGTCAATGTCGCCGGTCAGGGTAATTGGCAGCGCACCCTGTTCTTCACGCAACAGCCGCGTTAACTGCCAGCCCTGGCGAGCGGCATAGTCGCGAATATTCTGCCGGGCGCGATCGGCGCTCAGCGTAGCGTCATCAATGTAGTGAGTATCTTCAATCAACAGGGTGTCGGCTGAGAAGGGCAGGCTGTAGACAAAGCGGTAACCTGCCTGTTGATCGACCGTTGCATCCATAATGATCGGTGTGGTCAGACCGTGCGGCTGGCTCAGTTGCCACTCCTGCCCGACAAACGCCTGAAACCCCATGCGTAACGCCGTATCCGGCTGATAACCCCGGCCATCAATCACGGCGCTGGCCGCCAGCACACGACCATCAGCCAGGGTTACCGAGCGTGAAGCCACGCTTTCAACTGCGGTGTTCAGCAACAGATGCTGTTCAAAACGATCATGCATCACCTCCGCGAAACGTTCAGCCGTCACGCAAAAATAACCGCTGTTAAGGTTGCGGTGACGCTGGGGGAAACGCACCTGATAGCCAGGCCAGTGATGAACCACCAGCGGGGCGACCCAGCGGTGCTGGGTTTCGCTGAGATCCTCGGCGTGAAACGACCAGGTATGATTAGCACCAGGCTGACTCTCAGCCTCAATCAGCAGAATACGCAGTGACGGATGTTGCTGGCGCAGGCGTAACGCGATTAAGCCATTGGCCAGCCCGCCGCCGACCAGAATCAGATCATACGACGGCATAGTCCCTCCTGGTCACAACGGGCCGTCGGGTGCGCATCGCCTGCTCGACAATGTCTGCCGCCAGCGCAGTGCCGCCCGCCGCGGTGACAGCGTTGCGCATCCGGGTCATCTGCTGCCGGTAACTGTCGTCGTCGAGCAGCGCCTGCAGTTGCCGGGCCAGTGCATGGCTGGTGGCAAAACGGGAAACGCGACGTCCGACGCCATGATAAACAATGCGCGCGGCAACGCCCGGCTGATCAAAAGCCAGTGGGATCGCCAGCAACGGCGTCAGATGATGAATAGCATCGAGTACGGTATTCATACCGCCGTGGGTAATTGCCAGATCCGCCTGGGATAGGGCGGCAGCCTGGTCGGCAAAATCCACCACCTCTGTCTGACTGCTACGCGCCAGTTTCTCGGCCTGAAACGGTGTCAGGCGACCGCAGTGCGCCAGCAGCAACTGCGCATCCAGCTCCTGGCAGGCCCGGACGATGGTTTTGAATAAGCCGTAACGGTGTCCCTGCAGCGTGCCGAGTGAGGCGAAAATCCGGGGTTTGTCGCCATGCGGAAAGTAGCGTGGGGCAGGTGATGAAGATGGCATAGTGGCGCGCAGCGGTCCGACCGCATGAAAATGGCCCGGCAGCGCCTGGCGCGGAAAATCAAATTCCGGAATCAGCTGGCTGATCTGGGCCAGCGGTGAAAAACAGTGGTGCAGTTTTTCCCGCGGCGCTAATCCCAGCGCATGGGCATTGCGGGCGATAACCCGATCGTGACGGCGCATCAGCCAGTCATAAATTTTTTCACTGGTGCGATAACGTTCACGTGCCGCATCGCTGGTGCCATAGTCAAACGGCATCACCGCCAGCGGAAAGTCAGCTTCACGGTTGAGCGGCAGCGCGCAGGCCACCGACACATAAGGCAGATCCAGCGCTTCCGCCGCCAGCGCGCCGGCAGGCTCCATCTGATCGACAATCACCCCGTCGACGGCCAGCGTATTTAGCACCACCGGCAGCTCACGACAAAGCATATCGCTGGTGCGGGCCATCTCGTTGATCAGTTTCAGCATAGACGGGCCCAGCGGATGCGCCGCCAGTTGCAACGTATGCGTCAGGCTGCCCGCAGGATGAGTGGATAATCCCAGCGGGAAAAAAGCGATATTACTGTCATTGAGTAACGCCTTAACATCGATTTGCTGGATGAACGTCACGCGATGACCGCGTGCAATCAGGGCCTGGCTGAGATGCTGAAGCGCCCGAACGTGGCTGAAGAAAGGCGGCGCAATCACCGCAAAGTGGCTCATGCAGCATCCTTAACTGACGGCAGCGAGTTTTTTCTCAAACCAGGCCTGAATGAAATGTTGCGTGGCGTAACCGTCATGGCAGGCCAGCAGAAGATGTTCGCTGGCGCAACGCAAATGATCGCGCAGGCGGTTTTCGACCGCCTGGGTGCCCAGCAGGTTGACCAGGGTCGATTTGCCCGCATCCTGATTAATATCTTTACCGGTATCGCTCATACCATCGGTCAAGTCATCCAGCAGTTGAAATGCCTGTCCAAGATTGAGTGAGAACCGATGAAGCTGCTCGCGTACATCATCTGACGCACCGGCGGCAATCGAGGCCATCTGCATGGAGGCGCAAAACAGGGTGCTGGTTTTAAAATGATTGGTCATCAGAATGGCATCAGCGCTGCGCGGTTTATCCCCTTCGGAGAGGTCTTTAAACTGCCCCTGCACCAGCCCCTGCATCCCGATTGCATGGGAGAGTTCGCTGACCGCCTGCGTTCTGGCGCTGGCCGAGAGACTTTCTGCCGTCGCAATCACGCCAAAGGCTTTGCTCAGCAAGGCGACCGCCGCCAGAATCGCCACATGTTCACCATACTGGCAATGAATGGTAGGGCGTCCACGCCGCATCTGCGCGTCATCCATACAGGGCATGTCATCCAGAATAAGCGAAGCGGCATGGACCATCTCAACCGCACAGGCGAGATCCAGCAGGCCGGTCGGGCTGGCTTTACAGCCGAGATCGCGTGCCACCAGCAGCAGCAGCATCGGACGAATACGTTTACCCGGTGCCAGTGCGCCTTCGCGCATTGCCGCACCGACAAAATCACGTTCACCTTCGACCGGCAACAAGGTGTCGAGCCGTTGCTCAATATCGTTCAACAGATTTGCTGCATCGCTGTGTGTGGAATTGACGTGTTTTTCTGCGCAGACCGTCATTAAGGCTGTCCTTATCTACAGAGGAATTCACAGCAGGTCGAAATGATTCGATGCCATCTTTAATAATCGTCCCCGGCTGCCATAGCATAGTTGGCAGGTTTTCAAAGAACGGCGGGTAAATCCATCCAAACAATAGTAGTAGAGGATCACGAAAAAGTTGGGAAATTCAGCGGCATTCAGCGTTTCTTTACCTGAATTTTACCGTGAGCCGGAGCCGGATTATCCGAGTAAACGACGCAGCTGGCTGATTATTCCAGCGACTTCTTCAGCGCTTAATGCGCCATCTTTAGCGAAGCGAACTTTGCCCTGACGGTCAATCACCGCTACCGCTGCGTTGCCTGGTTTGAGTTGCCAGCTGTGCGCTGTCACGCCGCTGTTATCAATAATAAACTGCTGCCACGGTGCGGCTTTCTTGCTTGAGGCGATACTGCGTACCACAAACAGACCGCTGCCGGGCAGGGCATCGTCGGTATTCACAATGGTGGTGGTCTGGAAACCCTGACGCGGCAAATTCGCCTGCTGAATCGCCTCAATTAACCCTGCGCTCTGCTCTTTTGCCGACAGGCGACCCGCGACATGAATAAGTAATCTGACTTTACCGGTCAGGGTCTGGCTATTCCAGCGCTGGTAATTAACCTCGTCATGCTCGATCACCATCTCGCCTTTATCGGCAATGTAAACCGGGGGCACCGGCTGACCGGGAACCAGAGTATGTGCGCAACTCAAAGCTGAAACAAATAGCAGACTTATCAATCCATAACGGCGCACGGTATCCTCACTTCTTCGTCGTTTTGCGGTCGGCTGGCTGGAAATTTCAGTAACAGGCTGAAGATTAGTAACACATCTCTGTTTCAGATCAATAAAAGCATTTAAGACATGGATCGAAAATGCAGGCTGATAATCTGTTCAGGAGGTGAGAGATGAGTACAGCATTAATGACATTACCTGAATTTGCCCGTTATATTGGCATCGAAACACCGACGCTGGCGCGTGCGTTTTGTTGTCGCGGATCGCTGGCCGGCGTGCCGCTGCCACAGGCGATGGATGACGCGCCCCTGACCCAGCGTCACTGGCTGCGTGACGATGTGCGGCAGTTCAACCACATGTTCAGGCGGGTTCAGGCGATGCAGCAGCAACGGCCGCAGTAACGCAGCGATCAGAACCAAAGGTCATTCGCGCGGGAAAGTTTCCCGCGCAGTGTTATGCCGCGCTATCAGGTTTAACCAGAAAGCAGATCAGATTGGCGTCACGGTCACCGACAATTTCCAGCGAGTCATCGACTCCGCTGATGGCATCACCGCGAGACAGCCGCTCTTCACCGATCCGAATCACGCCTTCCAGCACCGTTATGTAAGCGACGAAACCAGGCAGCGACGGCACCTCAAGCGTATGACCACGCTCCAGCAGCGCATCGTAGATGTACGCATCCTGCCGAAGTTCCAGCGGGGCGTCAGAGGTTTCCGGCCCTGCCAGTTCGGTCCAGCCGTTGGCCATAATGCCCTGATCACGCTCCAGCACCTGCGTCATGCCTTCGCCGCCGCGCTCAGCCGGTCGGATCACCGCCTGTAACAGTTCCGCCTCATACAGTGGAACTGACTCTTCATACTGTACGCCATCACCGGCGTTGACCAGCATCACCCGCTTTGCAGAGAGCGAGGTGCTTTCACCGTTACTGTCCTGATGGCGCATCGATCCGCGCCACAGATAGGTAAACACCTCTTCATCGCGATGCAGCTGCATCGGAATACGGGCATCGAGTTTTAGCGTCATCAGGTCAACGCTGACCAGTGGGCTTAACGCCTCGCCGGGTCGCTGGCGGCGTACGGTAAAAGGTCCGTACTCAAACAGTTGTTCAGGATTAGCTCGCACGATGTTCATGATTGGCTCTTTTATAATGGGGTCAATGACAATGATGATAGCGGTTACGCAGGGAATGAGAAGCCGGCAGATTTGCCGGGCCTCGTCAGTTAATTTGAATAACGATCTGCCCGCCGTAGAGGCGGGCAGATCGTCTATTTGCCTTGCTCGTCGCTTTCGCCCAAAAAGAAATACCACAGCGGAATCGATAACAGGCCGGTGAAAACCGTGGAATAAAGCAGGATCATCATCGCCTGGGTGATGTACATGGTCAGCGACCAGCTGCTGAACGGGATCTGATACTGATCGATCACACCGCCAATCATCGCGTTCGCCATCACGGTAATGACAATCAACGCCAGTACCGTCACGCTGCGCAGAAAATAGCGCATCTCCTTGCGTTTATTCGCAAAGCGCGCCTGAATAATCGCCAGCGGTGACTGCTTATCCGGCGCGGTATCGATACGTTGTTCCGTTGCGCGCTGCGCACGACGCCAGCGCTGAATATCGATCAGCATCATGACCAGAAGACTGATCCCCATCAGCGGCAGCGCGTAGCCCAGTGCCAGTACCAGAATAAGGCTGGCACCCTGAGCGTAGCGCGGCAGCGACAGCCAGGCTGACAGGAGTGTCTGCGACGGGCTGATCTGCGGCACGGCCGGACGACGTATCCACCACATACGGTAGCCCAGCACAATCATCGCACAGAGTCCGAAACCGAACAGCGCCAGAATCAGCTGGTTGGGCAGGCCAAACAGCACGCCCATGTGCGCATCCACGCCCCAGCGGGTCAGTTTTGCCACCAGCGGGAAGTGAGCAAACTCCACCCGATCGACCAGACTAAAATCATTGGGATTGATCGAGACCGCATCGACCTGGCTCGGCCAGCTGCGATCAATCTCAGAGACGGTCCACGCCTGATCAGGCGCTTTCGGCTGACGTAACTCCAGCTTGCTGGCGTGCAGACCGGCGTCCCGCGCGGCGTCCAGAGCGCGATCCCAGTTGCCATCCGGCTGATTTGGCACCACGGGCGCGGCTTTTCTGGCCGGCATCGCCATATCCGCCATTGTCATACCTTCCATGTTTCCGCGGTGGTCAGCATGGGGATCGGCAGCGGTCTCAGGCGCAGCACCGTTCAGCGCGGTGGTGACCTGCGGGGTCATCCAGCCCAGATCGCTACGCATTTTTTCAATATTGTTGCCCGCCCACTGTGACCAGGTCAGTCCGGTGACAGAGAAGAACACCAGTCCGACCGCCAGCACCAGTCCCAGCATAACGTGCCAGTGACGGGTGGCGGCGAAACCGCGACGGGGTTTTCTGGCGGCACGACGTGGCCGGGTTCCCAGCCACAACACGATACCCCCGAGAGCCGCGACCCACAGCCAGGAGGCGGCCAGTTCGCTGTAGTTGCGGCCTGCGTCGCCCAGCAGTAACCCGCGATGCAGCTGATCGAGCCACATGCGCAGCGGCAACACACCGCTGGTACCATACACCGTCATGTCACCCTTAACCTGCAACGTATAGGGATCGATAAACAGCGAGCGGGATTCCGACGGGCCGAGGTCGCGTCCGGAGAACTGTACCCGGGTGGTATCCTGCGGACCCGGTGCCGGACGAACGGCGTAAATGCGCGCATTTTCACCGGCGCGCTGGCGGGCAGCGGCGATTTGTGCCGACAGCGGTTTTGCCACGCCCTGCGCATCCGTGGTTAAGGCGTCATGATAGATCGCCTGCTCAAGCTGCGGCGTCAGAACGTAAAGCGTGCCGGTCAGCGCGGCGACAAAAATGAAGGGCGCAATGAACAGGCCAATATAGAAATGCAGGCGGCGAAACAGATTCAACACCGTACCGTGCGGTGCAGGTGTTACTTCCTGAGTTGAGGACATAGATTCCACACTTTTCAAAAGACAGAACAGAGCTTCTGACGCCGTAACGCGTAAGAAGTCGGGGTCAAAAAACAGTGAGGTTCAGCGTCACCAACGGAGGCGCCCGGGGACGATGGGTGCGCAGAAACCGTCGCCGCCGCGGTGGGTTGATAGCAGGCGGCGGTGGCGTCCGGCAGATCAGACACATCCACCAGATAAGCGGGG
This sequence comes from Pantoea sp. PGP6, assembly GCF_053474785.1. NCBI lineage: Bacteria > Pseudomonadati > Pseudomonadota > Gammaproteobacteria > Enterobacterales > Erwiniaceae > Pantoea > Pantoea sp. PGP6. The sequence goes on along the minus strand of NZ_JBQBMA010000002.1, from coordinate 379,570 downwards.
TAAACACCCACAGCATCAGCGGGACATGAATCAGTAAATCGCAGTAGCCACAGGCGAAACCCGGCTCCATCATCATGTCGTGACCTGGCATCGACATGTCGCTGTGATGCGCCATCATCGCTATATCACTGTGATGATGCTCCATCGGCATCTCGTCGCTTATGACTGACAGGCGCGGCTGACTGGCGCGATGCTCTGCCAGATTTTCAGACACCATCGGCGCAACAAACAACAGCAACACGGCCAGGATCGCAATACCGGCTGTGAGTCGTTGTCTGAAGGCAGTTGTATGCATGATTTACATCAGGGTCATGGGTCACAATTGAGGGCGGCAGTGTAACGTGAAGGGGGAAAAAGGGTTAAATAAAGTGGCGATAATCCTGAAAAAATCCGCACAGTTTGAACATATTCACTTTAATTCTGCTGTCATTTAACTTGTTCGTTACTCATGAAATACATAAGACTAACATTACTGCGCAACCAGACGATGGTCGGACGCGCTTATTGTTGTCAACAAAGGATGAAATATGAAAATCGTGATGCTGGATGGGGAAACGTTACCGCTGCCTTTAACCGCACCGCCAGGCTGCAGTGACTGGCAGGTACAGGGTCATACCGCAGAAGACGCCATCGTAACGGCACTGCAGGATGCCACGGTGGCGATCACCAATAAAGTGCCGCTGCGTGCCGCCACGCTAGAGCAACTCCCGTCGCTGCGGTTTATCTGCGTTGCCGCGACCGGCTATGACTGTATCGACATTGATGCCTGTCGCGCGCGTGGCATCGTGGTAAGCAATGTGCCGGGCTACTCGACACAGAGCGTGTCGGAAGGGGTGATTGCCGCTATTTTTGCCCTGCGTCGTCAGTTACTGGATTACGCTACCAGCACGCGCACGGCGTGGCCTGATGCGCAGCATTTTTGTCTGCACCGCCAGCCGATTCAGGATATAGGCGGTGCGACGCTGGGTATTATCGGCAAAGGCGAGATTGGTCAGGCCACCGGTAAACTGGCGCAGGCGTTGGGCATGAAGGTTCAGTACGCCGATCGCAAAGGCAGCAGGTCGCTGCGTGACGGCTATGTCAGTTTTGAACAGGTGCTGGCGACCAGCGATATCCTCTCGCTGCATTGTCCCCTGAGCGAACAGACCCGACAGCTGATTGACCGCGAGGCGCTGAGTAAAATGAAGCCGCAGGCGCTGTTGATCAACACCGCGCGCGGCGGGCTGATCAACGAGGGGGATCTGGCTGAGGCGCTGCAACAGGGCCGGATTAGGGGGGCAGCGCTCGATGTGCTGAGCAGCGAACCGCCTGACACCGATAATCCGCTGCTGCAACCTGGTTTGGCTAATCTGCTGCTTACGCCGCACATCGCCTGGGCCAGTGAGAGCGGGGTACATAATCTGCTGCAGGGTATTACCGCCAATCTTATCGCCTTTAGTCAGGGTCAGCCGATCAATGTGGTGAGCTGATTCAGAAAATCGAACGGCCCAGTTTATCGGTCAGACACTCCAGCGCGGCGGTTCCGGCCAGCGAATTGCCCGCGCTATCGAGCCCTGGTGACCAGACCGCGATGCTCATCTCTCCCGGAATGACCGCAATGATCCCGCCACCAACGCCTGACTTGGCGGGCATGCCGACGCGCCAGGCAAACTCGCCCGCGCCATCATACATGCCGCTGGTGATCATCAGGGCGTTAATCTGCCGCGCCTGGCGAGGGGTAATCATCCGGCTGCCATCCAGTGTCACCCCCTGATTTGCCAGATAGACAAAACTGCGCGCCAGTTCGATAGAGTTCATCGATAGCGAGCAGTAGTGGAAATAGGTTTGCATTACGCTGGTGACGTCGTTATCAAAATTCCCGAACGATTTCATCAGCCAGGCGATGGCGGCATTGCGCGCGGAATGCTCGAACTCGGAGCGGGCGACATGGCGATCGTAATTGATATCTGGCTGCTGACTTAGCTGACGCACGATCTCCAGCATTCGCTGACGCGGCGCGGTCAGGCGGGTCTCCAGCAGGTCGCAAATTACCAGCGCACCGGCGTTGATAAACGGATTGCGGGGCTTGCCCTGTTCCAGCTCCAGCTGCACCAGCGAATTAAACGGCTGGCCCGACGGCTCCTTGCCGACCCGCTGCCAGATTTCACCGTCGTCATAGCGGGTCAGCGCGACGGTCAGCGACAGCGCTTTGGAGATCGACTGAATCGAAAAACGTGTTTCCGCATCGCCCGCCTGATAGAGCGTGCCGTCACGCAGACAGACGGCAATCCCTAAATGGTCAGCGGCAACGTCCGCCAGCGCCGGAATGTAATTGGCCACTTTTCCCTGGTGGACCAGTGGACGCACCTGGTCCAGCACTTCCTGTAGCAGATCATTACTCAGATCGGACACGCACTCTTCTCCCGTCGATAATTACTGGCCGGGATGATGAGTGTCAGCGGCCAGCGAATCAAGGCTAATTTTCTGCCGTTGTCAGCCATACCGAAGCGCAGAGTCAGCCGATGGGCTTTGACTGGGCGGCCAGCGGAGCCAGCAGCATCTGCAGCAGGCTCAGGCCGGTCAACAAGGTGAACGGTAAGGTCCAGTTGCCGCTGTAGTCATGCAGCACGCCAAAAAACAGCGGCCCGAGCGCCGCCAGTGCATAACCGACGCACTGAGCCATACCCGACAGCTGTGAGGCCTGGCGATGATTACTGGCCCGCAGATTAAATAACGACAGGCAAAGCACCAGCGACGCGCCCGCGCCGAGTCCGGCCAGCGTCAGCCAGGCCAGCGCCGCCTGCGGCAGTAACAGCAGGCCCAGCATCCCCAGAAAAATGGCGGTGGAGGCAACAAAGGCGGTGAGCCGGGCATCTTTTACCCGCTTCAGCGCCACCATGCAGCCAAGATTGGCGACGATCGCTATCGCCTGATACCAGAACAGCAGCCAGCCCGCAGCAGCCTGACTAAAGCCATTGGCCTGGGCATACAGCGCGAACCAGTCAATCAGGGTATAAAACGCCAGCGACTGCAGCGCCATAAACAGCGCAATCTGCCAGCCTCCGGGCGACCGCCAGGGATGACGAGGTGCCACCATTTCTGAGGAGGGCGGCAGGGTAGTGGCGTGACGACGTAACAGCGGCAGCCAGGCAATCAGCGCCACCAGCCCGGGCAGCGCCCAGACTACCAGCGACAGCCGCCAGCCCGCTGGCGATAACTGACTCAGCGGCACTGCCACGCCCGATGCCAGACTGGCGGTAATCGACATGGTGGCGGCGTAGAGGCCGATATATCTGGCGGTATGGGCGGTGAAGTCGCGCTTTATCAACGGCGGAAGCAGTACATTTGCCGCCGCGATACCGGCACTCAGCAGCAGGGTGCCGCCCCATAATGCCGCTTCGGCAGGCAGCCAGCGCATCAGTGAACCCACAGTAATCAGGCAGAGCGCGCCCCACAAACTGCGTTCCAGCCCGATACGGTTGCCCAGCCAGGCCGCCACCGGCGCCAGCAGGGCAAACAGCATCAGCGGGATAAAGTTAAACAGCCCTGCTTCACCGGCGGTCAGGCCAAACGTCAGGCGGATATCCTGCAACACCGGGCCAACAGCCGTGATCGGGGCACGCAGGTTAGCGGCAGTGAGTAGCAGAACGAACAGAAAAAAAGCGGCGCTGGAAAACCGCGGTTGAGAGGTAGAAACGTGTTTAACTGGGGTCATCAGGATAATCGTCACAGGCAGCAGCGCTGCGGGGGCGTTGATTGACGTTAACGCTTACGCATCACAAGTGATGTCTGGACGCTACTTTACTGACCGCTATTACCGCTGTAAAGCCTTGTTATCCGTTGATATTTGTGTCGTCACACTTTCACCCCTCTGCCAGTGACTGCGAGAACGAGTCAGGCTGCAGGGATAGCTTACTGTGTCAGTGAAATTCGGGTTCCGGAAAATGACCACAATCGTTTTGATTAGGATTGGTACCCGGCGGGCAGGTTTGCTGACGGGTTTCACCAACAGTCACCGGTTTTTTATTACCCGGTTGGGCACTACAGGCGGTCAGGGCAGTAACTACCATCATCAGTCTGAGAAAACGCATATCCGCTCCTTATTGAGATTATCTTGAGCAAACAAACGTCGGTGGCCAGGTGATATCCGGCCAGAGGCGTATATACCTCAGTGTGGTGGGAAAGCGTAAATTGTCAATTAAAACAGGGCAAACATCAATGCGACCGGGAAACTCATCGGCCAGGTTGCCCCGACTAAAAATGCGCTCAGCAGTTTAATGCTCAGTTTATCTTTAGCGATAAAGAAGGTGATCAGCGTAGCGACCAATGCAACAACGGCATAAAAAATTAGCATACCCTGGTACAGTGTCATTGATATCTCCGCAGCGTCATTAAGGTTTTCGCAGCGCATAATGCGGATTTTTGTGATCCAGATCAAGTCAAACGCCGTTAAAAATCTAAAGAAACTGCACGCTGTACGCGGTGATAAGTTGAGAGAGGAACGGGCGATTTCAGGCTGAAACCGGGCGGCTAAAAAGCGGTTGAGCCGTTGCCGGCTGCCGTTGACTGACGAGAAAGCGCGCTGGCGAAGCAGAGGTTAAGAAACCGGCCGGCCGGAGCAGGCGGACCGGTTTGCCTGCAGCGCGCAGCGCGTGCTGCAATTACAGGCGTTAGCTCTGCAGATACAACGCCATTACCTCATCGAGATTGGGTTCACGAGGGTTACCGCCGGTACAGACATCATCCAGCGCCGCCTGGGCCAGCGCAGCAATATCCTTATCCTGCAGGCCGACTTCCCGCAGGGATCGCGGAATGCCTACATCCTGGCAGAGCTGTCTGACCGCTTCCACAGCCGCCTGTCGCGCCTGATCGAGCGACAGGGTATCCACCTGCTTCACGCCCATCGCATGAGCAATATCGCGATATTTTTCGCCGGTGGCGGGCGCATTCCACGCCATCACCTGCGGCAGTAAAATCGCGTTAGCCACGCCGTGCGGCACGTTATAAAACGCACCCAGCGGATGGGCCATGCCGTGAACCAGCCCCAGTCCGACGTTGGAGAACCCCATGCCCGCCACATATTGGCCCAGCGCCATCTGCTCCACCGCATCGATGTTTCCCGCCACCGCGTCACGCAGCGAGTGGCTGATCATCTCAATCGCCTTGAGGTGCAGCATATCGGTTAACGCCCAGGCACCACGGGTAATGTATCCTTCTATCGCGTGGGTCAGGGCATCAATACCGGTCGCGGCTTTGAGCGAGGCGGGCATACTGGCCATCATTTCGGCATCAATTATTGCCACTTTAGGAATGTCATGCGGATCAACGCAGACGAATTTGCGGCGGTTCTCTTCGTCGGTGATGACGTAGTTAATGGTCACTTCCGCCGCCGTACCGGCGGTGGTCGGAATGGCAATGATGGGCACGCAGGGATGGCGGGTGGGGGAGACGCCTTCAAGGCTGCGCACATCTTCAAACTCAGGATTATTGATAATAATGCCGATCGCTTTGCTGGTGTCCTGCGGTGACCCGCCGCCAATGGCGATCAGATAGTCAGCACCCGATCGTTTAAAACATTCAACCCCTGCCTGCACCACCCGAATGGTAGGGTTCGGGACAACCTCATCATAGAGTGCCCAGTTGAGCTGATATTGTGCCAGTAAATCTGTCACCCGCTTCAGAGCACCGGCTGCCACCAGTGCTTTATCAGTGACGATCAGCGCTTTACGCATTCCACGACGCTGAACCTCTTCCGGTAAATGGCGTAACGCACCCGCGCCAAACCAGGCGGTCTCATTCAGAATCATACGTTGGGTCATCAAAACATCCTCTGTTAACAAATGAATATTTACCTTCCGCGTTTAATCAGTGACGTTCTGCGCATAAGCTCTCAGAAAAAGGTAAAGGCATTTGATAAAAATCAATCAATTAACGAGAAGTGTATCGACTGGAGGCAGACGTGCCGCAGACCGCCCGGCGGTGACGCGTGCCGAACAGTCTGATTTCTGCGCTTAGCGGCGTGAATTTCCCCACGTCTTCTTTTGCTATGTAACACTTCGTCAGGAGCAACTGACACTTTCATAAGAGGAAAAGCCATGACCCGGTTCGTAATGAACAAAAAGGATGACCTTGTTGATAGCGCGTTAGACGGCATGATTTACGCCAGCCCGTGGGGCAATCTGGTGCGGCTGGCGGTCGCGCCTCGCATCCGTATCGTGATGCGTAAAGAGTGGCAGAAACAGCAGGTTGCGCTGATTTCCGGTGGCGGATCGGGGCATGAACCGGCGCACGTCGGATTTATTGGTAAAGGGATGCTGACGGCCGCGGTGTGCGGCGATCTGTTTGCCTCGCCCAGCGTCGATGCGGTGTATAACGCCATTATCAATCTGACCGGTGACGCGGGCTGCCTGTTGATCGTCAAAAATTACACCGGTGACCGGCTCAATTTTGGTCTGGCGGCGGAGAAAGCGCGCAAAGCGGGCTTTAAGGTCAACATGGTGATTGTGGGTGATGATGTCGCTTTGCCCGATAATCCTCAGCCGCGTGGGGTAGCCGGTACGCTGCTGGTGCATAAAGTGGCGGGTTTTGTCGCCGAACGTGGTGACGATCTGGCGGCAGTGACCGCGGCAGCAGAGTCAGCCAGCCAGGCCATCGCGAGCATGGGTGTGGCGCTATCGAGCTGCCATCTGCCTGATGAACAGAGCGGTCAACGCGTGCCGGAGGGCAGCGTTGAGATGGGGCTGGGTATCCATGGTGAGCCGGGCGTGGACGTGCTGAAAACGCAGAACAGCGAGCAAATTGTGCAGCATCTGCTGGAGAAAGTGATGCAGAAGGGCGATCCGCAACAGCCGCGGGCGCTGCTGGTCAATAATCTGGGCGGCATGTCGGCGCTGGAGATGAGTCTGGTCACCCGTGACCTGATTGCTTCGTCACTTAGCCAGCAGGTCAGCTATCTGATTGGACCCGCGCCGCTGATGACGGCGCTGGATATGAAAGGTTTTTCGGTTACCAGCATGACGCTGACACCCCTGTTTGAACAGGCGCTTTGTGCGCCGGTAGAGGTTACGGGTTGGGTGAAAGCGATTAAGCTGAGTGAATTACAGCCGGTTAGTGCGGAGCAGCAGGTGACTGAACATACCGCCACGCCTTCGGAAAATCCGGCTGTCGCCCGTATAGTGAACAGCATATGCGAAACCCTGATCGCCAGTGAAAGTGAACTGAACCAGCTGGATGCGCAGGTGGGCGATGGTGACACCGGCTCGACCTTCGCTGCCGGTGCTCGCCAGATCCAGCGCGAATGTGCGGACAACCAGCTGCCGCTCAACGCGTTACCTGATCTGCTCGCGGTCACCGGAGAACGGCTGGCCACGGTGATGGGGGGTTCCAGCGGCGTGCTGATGGCCATTTTCTTTACCGCAGCTGCTCAGCAACTGGCTGAAGGCGATGCCTTGCCCGCCGCGCTGCAGCAGGGGCTGGAAAAAATGAAGCAGTATGGCGGCGCGCAACAGGGTGATCGTACCCTGATCGATGCGCTGCAACCGGCGATTGAGGCGATGGTCGCAGGCAAATCGCTGGCGGAGGTGGCCGCTGCGGCGCAGCAGGGCAGCGACGCCACCGCCACCATGGGTAAAGCCAAAGCGGGACGCTCATCCTACCTCAACAGCGATAATCTCAATGGCGTACCCGATCCCGGTGCGGTGGCGGTGGCGCGGGTGTTTGCCGCCCTGAATAAAGGTTAACGCTGACGGCGCGGTTAGGAGAGTAGTCGCGCCTGTAAAAAGGCCAGTAACTGACGGTTTACCTCACTGCGCTGACGGTGCTGGGGGTAAACCGCATTCAGCGCCAGCGACGTTGGATGAAACGGTTCCAGCACCGTCACCAGCTCGCCCCGCTGTAACGCTGGACCGACAATGAACTCGGGCAGCAGGACCAGCCCCAGGCCCGCCAGCGCCGCATCCAGTAGCACTTCACCGTTGTTGCTGACCATCGGCCCCTGGACAGCCAGCCATTTAGGTTTGCCGCTGACCTGTAACTCCCAGCCATTCTGACCCTCCCGACCATAGCGCAGGCAGGCGTGTTGCAGCAGTTCTTCCGGCTGTTGTGGCGTGCCGGCCCGGGCCAGATAGGCGGGACTGCCACAAATCACCCGTTTCAGCTCGCCTAACGGACGGGCAATCAGTGTGGAATCGGCCAGTGCGCCAATGCGGATTGCCATATCAACGCCTTCACCAATCACATCGACATAGCGGTCGGCCAGCTCAATCTGAAACTGCAGTGCCGGATGCTGGCTGAGAAACTCCGCGATCAGCGGCGAAAGATGGTTCATGCCAAATGACATCGGCAGATTGATGCGAAAGCTGCCGCGCAGAGTCTGACGCTGTTCCGATACCGCCAGCTCCGCTTCCTGAATGTCATCAAGAATGCGCTGGGCGTGCTGCGCGAACAGCAGACCGGCATCAGTTACTGACAGTTTGCGGGTATTTCGAATCAGCAGGCGTGCGCCAAGCGAGGCTTCAAGCGCGGCCATACGACGACTCACATACTGCTTCGATAACATTAACTGGTCCGCCGCTGCGGTAAAGTTGCCTGCATGAATGACGGCGACGTAGATCCGGAGGTCTTCGATCTGCATTAATTCTGCTTCCGGGTGACAAGGCTGAGCATTGTCTTGTTTATTATTCAGAAGCGTTAACTTATATCGATTAAATTGCCAAAGGACAACGGCGTCGCGCTCCGCATCGCTTATCAGGCTGATCCCGGCATAAAGCCGCTAAATCTTACAAAACCGTTATATTTAAGCAGCAGCAACCGGCAACAACCCGCTAGCCTGCCGCAATTTACCCTGATAAAACCCTGTAAAGGAGTGACTGGTGAAGAAATTACTCTGTGCAATGATGCTGGCTACGCTGCCTGCGACCACCCTGGCAGCGTCAGTATTTACCTTGCAGTCAAAAGATTTCAGCGATAATGCGCTGCTGGATAAAAAGTTTGCCGGTGCGAATAAAAGTAATCCGTCCTGCACTGGCGAGAACATTTCACCAGAACTTAACTGGTCTGCCGTTCCCGCCGGCACCCGCAGTCTGGCCCTGCTGATGACCGATCCGGTGGGCGCTAAAGGGCAGGGCGTGACGCATATGGTAGCCTATAACATTGCGCCGGATCGCAGCGCCTTTGCTCAGGGCGAACTGACTCAGGGCAAAGGGTATACCGGCGGCAAAAATACCCCTGGCACTCAACACTATTACGGACCCTGTCCACCAGCGGGCAGCGGTCTGCATCATTATAACTTCGTGCTGATTGCGACCGATCTGCCGGCAGGCCAGCTCAAAGCGGGGTTAACCCAGACGGAGCTGCTGAGCCAGCTTAAAGGTCACGCGATTGGCGCGGCCAGTACCGTGGGCCGCTTCAGTAACGAGTAATCCTGCGTGAACAGCCTGCCGTAAGGTGAGTGACTTTACGGCAGCAGAGACGGTTAGTCGCCGCTGAACATTTCGCGGATACGCTGGGCGATGTAAGCGGTATGGGTTTCCAGCGCAAAATGGCCACTCTCCAGCATCTCCACCACCGCCAGCGGATTATCGCGCTGCCAGGCCGCCGCGCCAGGCGGAATAAAGAACGGATCGTGTTTGCCCCAGATCACCAGGGTCGGCAGCTGCTGCTGGCGGAAGAAGGCCTGAAAGGCCGGATAGAGCCGCAGATTGCTGGCGTAATCCAGAAACAGCGCGAGCTGAATCTCTTTATTGCCGGGGCGATCCATTAACAGCGTGTCGAGGGTATAACTCTCCGGCGCGATCTGCTGCGGATCGCTGACGCCATGCAAATACTGCCACTTAACGCCTTCCGGCGTCAGGATGGCGTCGCGGATCACCTCTCCATTTGCTTCGGTCGGATCGTCCCAGTAAGCCCGCACCGGCGCCCAGGCATCACCGAGCCCCTCCAGATAAGCATTGCCATTTTGAGAGATCAATCCGCTGACGCGCTCGGGATAAGCCAGCGCCAGCCGCAGCCCGGCAGGCGCACCATAATCGAAAACATACATCGCATAGCGCTTAAGCCCTAATGCATCCACAAAGGCGGTCAGCGTCTGACCAAAGGCATCGAAGGTATACGGATAGTTGCGTTCCGCAGGCACCTCAGTAAAGCCGAAACCGGGCAGGTCGGGGGCAATAATGTGGAATTTATCGGCCAGCAGCGGAATTAAATCGCGGAATTGATGAGACGAGGTGGGAAAGCCGTGCAGCAACAGCAGCGCAGGCAGCGCAGTATTGCCCGCTTCACGATAAAAAATATTTACGCCGTCAGCTTGCTGATAGCGGTAGGCGATCGGTACCGGTTGAATCGACATGGGCGCTTCCTGTAACTGTTAAAGCTATGTTTAAGGGGTTACGAAAAGTCATTATGCACCCTCTTTGTAACCTGTAAAGATACTTTTAATGGTTGCCTGACGCCACTGTAACTGTTCAAAAGTGTTTTCATCGGTTACATTGGCCGCAGCGGATACTGGCGATACAGGATAAAGAGATGGCGGAGAAGCACACAATTAACCCGCAGGGACCGTGGTTTCTGGCGGATCATCCGGCACTGGATTTCATCAACACGATAGCCAGGGTCGACGGCCAGCCGCACGATTTCTGGCAAAGCGATCGGGATGTCGAGGCCTGGCTACAGCAGGCCGATCTGGTGACAAACACCACGCCGGTTCAGTACCAGCCAGGTGTATTGTTACAGGCAGCGCGACAGCTCCGGCAGATCATTCGTGACGCGGTACAGCAGCTGAAAGCGGGCGCGGCGGTTGATCCGCAGGCGCTTAATGCTTATCTGCAGGTGGCAGAGAGTCATTTGCAGCTCGATAATGACGGTGAAGGTGGGCTGCAGCTCCGGCGGGTTTATCCGGATCACACTGCGACGCAGCAGCTGGGGCGGGTTGCAGAACAGGCGGCGACGTTACTGACGCAGGAGGATGTCAGCCGGCTGCGGGCCTGCGAACACCCGGCCTGTACCCTGTGGTTTTACGATCGCACCAAAGCACATCGTCGTCGCTGGTGCAGTATGGCGCTGTGCGGCAATCGGGCTAAAGTCGCGCGCTTCAGGCAGTTGAATCCGGCAGGGAAATAACCGACGGCTGATAAAAAGACACCCTGCAAATGCAGGGTGTCGTCGGTCAGGCTATTTTGCCGGCGCTGCCGTGGGCTTAGGGCGTTTGCGCAGCTTATCAATCAGGCGCTGCGCTTCGGCTTTGGTGGCCACCGCAGGCGATGAGCCGGTCAGCGGTTGACGGGCGGTTTCATGCACCGTAAGGATAGTGATCAGACCAATCACACCGGCACCCATCATGTAGTAGGCGGGCATCATGTTGTTTTTGGTGGTATCCACCAGCCAGGCGGTGATCAGCGGCGTGGTGCCACCGAACAGCGATACTGACAGGTTAAAACCGATCGCCAGTGCGCTATAGCGAATGTCAGTGGTGAACAGCGCGGGCAGCGTAGAGGGCATGGTGCCGCTAAAGCAGGTGTGCAGTACGCCCAGAATCAGCAGCCCGCCAAACACCGCCCACATATTACCGGAACCGATCAGCATAAAGCTGGGAATTGCCAGCAGGATCAGACCCACCGCACCAAAACCAATCACCGGGCGACGACCAATGCGGTCGGTCCAGCGTCCCCACAGCAGCGTCAGCGGCATCATCACAAACATCGCCACCATCACCAGCAGCAGACCGCTCAGTTCGGGCAGACCCAGAACGCCAGTCAGATAGCTCGGCATGTAGGAGGTCAGCATGTAGTTCGAAACGTTAAACAGCAGCACCAGTCCGATACATTTCAGCATCGGTGCGCGGTATTTGCTCAGCATCTGCATCAGCGTCAGACGCGGCTTGCTCTGCTCCAGCGCCTCTTGTTTTTCCATATGCTGCTGGAATGCCGGTGTCTCTTCCAGTTTCAGACGCACATAGAGTCCGAACAGACCCAGCGGCGCGGCGATAAAGAACGGTACGCGCCAGCCCCATGTCATCATCGCTTCATTCGACATCAGGGTGGTCATCACCGTCACCAGGCTGGCGCCCAGCAGGTAACCGCCGATGGTGCCAAACTCCAGGAAGCTGCCCATAAAACCACGACGTTTATCGGTAGAGTATTCAGCGATAAAGGTCGCCGCACCACCATATTCACCGCCGGTTGAGAAACCCTGAATCAGACGCGCCACCAGCAACAGGATCGGTGCCATGATGCCTATCGATGAATATGCCGGGATCAGCCCGATACAGAAGGTACCGATCGACATCATGATCATGGTCATCGCCAGCACTTTCTGCCGGCCGATACGGTCGCCGAGCGGGCCAAACACCAGGCCGCCAATCGGACGCACCAGGAAGGCCGCAGCAAAAGTACCAAAAGTGGCAATCAACTGAACCGCGTTATTGGCATCCGGAAAGAAAACTTTGCCGATAATCACGGCGAGATAGCTGTACACGCCGAAATCAAACCACTCCATCGCATTACCCAGTGCGGCAGCGCCCACGGCACGCTTCAGCATGTCGTTATCGATCACGGTAATGTCATCAACAGTCAGCTCTTTTTGCTTCCTGTTCCAGAAGTGTTTCTTTGGATGTTCAGACGATAAGTTTCTGGTGTCCATATTCCCCTCAAATGCTTCAAATAAAGGAGTCTTATAGCTTTCGCAGCCGCAAAATAATGTTCAGAAGAAACCGTGGAAATGAAAGCTATAAGAAGCCGAATAATAGTTAAGCGAAGCGGCTGGTAACCGCAGCCGCCAAACCTTAGACCATTATTGTAAGTTATTGCAAGTTTTTGGAGTAAATAACCGCAGTTCCTGACAAACGCAGCAGGGTCTGTTTATTCATCCCTGCTTACGCTTATCAATATTTTGTAACCGAATTACAGATTTTATTATCGGAATGGCTGGGGCTGATAATTTAATAATACTGGCCGCATCAACCAAATAATTTCAGCGCTGCAACGCGATCAAGGGCGCGCATAATTAAATCCGTCTCTGCGGTGAGGCTGATGCGAATATAGTGCTGACCCGCCGGACCGAAACCTTCGCCAGGCGCGACCAGCAGATGTGCCTGCTCCAGTAACAGGGCGGCAAACTGCTTGCCAGTCATGCCAGATGGCGTGGCAAGCCAGAGAAAAAAGGTGCCCTGACGGGATGGTACCGGCCAGCGCAGCCTGGCCAGCTTAGCCAGCACCTGCACCCGTCGCTGATGCCAGCATTCGGTCAGCTGCGCGATCTGTTCAGACGGCAATCCCAGCGCGGTGATGGCGGCATCCTGCACGGCACCATAGACCGTGCTGTAACTGTGGGTATGCAACTTTTTAAACGCCGCGATGATCGAGGCATTGCCAACGGCAAAGCCGATCCGCCAGCCGGCCATCAGAAAGCTCTTCGACAGAGTATAAATTTCCACTCCCCATGCTTTGGCGTCAGGCTGAGCGAGCAGGCTGATCGGCTGTTCGCCGCGCTGGCTGCCGAGAGTGGCATAGGCAAAGTCGTGCACCAGCGGCACATGGTGCTGACGGGCAAAGGCCAGCGCGGCGGCAAACAGCGCGGGCGTCGCCAGTGCGCCGGTCGGGTTATGTGGATAATTCAGCAACAGCAGTCCGGCACGTGCTGCTATCGGCGCCGGGATCGCGTTAAAGTCCGGCAGGAAAGCGTTACTCGCCTCCAGCGGAATGCCGTAAAAATCCGCATTCGCCTGGCGGGCCGCTGAGCGATAAAGTGGATAGCAGAGATCGGTGGAAATCAGCACCTGGCCTGGGTTGAGCAGCGCGCGCGGCAGGCCGTTAACCGCAATATGCGCTCCCTGAAACACCGCAATTTCGCTGTCAGGATCGAGTGTCACGCCGTACTGCCGTTGATAAAAGTCAGCAATAGCCCGGCGCAACGCAGGTTTGCCCCAGAAAGAGGGATATTCATGATTTTCAGGCTGCGCCGCGGCTGCCTGCAGGGAAGCAATAATGCCGGGCGGTGTCGGCTGGCGCGGACTGCCCGAAGAGAGATCGATTAACGGCAGGTGCGGGTCATCGAACTGCGCCGCCTGCTTTTCTAACAGACTGAAGAGGTTCTCCTCCAGCCCTGCCACCATTTCCGATGCTGCAAACTCCGCCATAATATCCCCGAAAAGTGTCTGCTAAGCGGCAGAGCATGACACAGCCTGGTGATTCCTTTTTAGCAGAAATAACACTATCGATTGCCGTTAAATGAATTTCCAGCAGACAACTATCGTTAGCATAAAAAAGCCAAAGCGACGGGCGGGTTTTAACTATTCCTGATTACAGCGGCTGTGATTAAATCAATTTTTCTCACAATAATGAATAAGGTTTTTTATGCGCATCAGTTTTAAGGGAACGTGGTATCTGATGGCCGCCGCCGCAACGCTCATTTCCACCGCCCATGCTGCGGAAGAAAAAGTGATTCGTATTGGCTTTAATCCCGGCCCCTATAAAGAGCAGTTTGAAAAAGGGGTTGCACCCTGGCTAATTAAGCAGGGATATAAAATCGAATATAAAGATTTCAGCGATGGTATTCAGGTTAATGACGCGGTACACCGTGGCACTATTGACGCCAATATCATGCAGCATCCGGTCTATCTCAAATCGGTTAATGACCGGCTCGGTATCGATAATGTCGGCATTGTTCAGGTGCCGACACCGCCGATGGGGCTTTATTCTGAGCGCGTCAGACAACTGCCTACGCCAGCGCCGGGTACAACGGTTTCGGTACCGAATCAGCCCTCTAATGAATATCGCGCCGCGCTACTGTTACAGAGCATCGGCTGGCTGAAGATCAATCCTGACAGTGACGCAGCGACATTTTCACAGAAAAACATCAGCGAAAACCCGTACAAAATCGTGCTGAAGGAGATGGATAACGCGCAGCAGGTGCGGGCGTTGCCGGATGTCGATTTTGGCGTAATTCAGGGCAATTTCGCGGTATCAAGCGGCATAAAACTGAGTTCAGCGCTGAAGCTGGAAGCACCGACCAGTCAGTTTATTAACGTGGTTACCGTCGCCGGAAAGAATAAACAGGCGGCGTTTGCCCGCGATATTATTGCCGGCTATCACTCAGCGGAATTCAGACAGTATATCGTCAGTGATCCGCAATATAGCGGCTATCTGCTGCCAGATTATTTCAAATGAGCCAGCCAACTATCGTCTTTCGCCAGGTGAGTAAAACCTTCTCGCGTAATGGCGTTGAGGTTAAGGCGCTGGATAACGTTAACCTGACCATTAATCAGGGCGACATTTTCGGCGTCATCGGCACCAGCGGGGCCGGAAAAAGTACTCTGCTGCGGCTGATCAATCATCTGGAAACGCCGACGGCGGGCACGGTTGAGGTGCAGGGCGAAGCGTTACAGGGCGTCAGCAAAGCGCGCCTGAATCAGGTCAAAAAGCAGATCGGCATGATTTTCCAGCACTTCAATTTACTGAATGCCCGGACGGTTTTTCATAACGTGGCGATCCCGCTGATTTTACAGGGGCGGGATAAGGCTTTTATTACTGCACGGGTTGAAGAGCTGCTGGCGTTCGTCAACCTGAGCGACAAGGCCCACAGTTATCCGGATGAACTCTCCGGCGGCCAGAAACAGCGCGTCGGGATTGCCCGGGCGCTGGCAACCAACCCCGCCATTCTGCTGTGTGACGAGGCGACGTCGGCGCTGGACCCACAAACCACGGTGCAGATTTTGTTGCTGCTGCAGGAGATTAACCAGCGCTACGGCATCACCATCGTTCTGATCACGCATGAGATGTCGGTGGTGCAAAAAATCTGCAACAAAGTGGCGGTGATGGCGCAAGGCCGGATTGCTGAACAGGGTGACGTGCTGGCGTTGTTTGCCGATCCGCAACAGTCGGTCAGCGCCAGCTTTGTGCAATCGGTGATCCATGATCGGCTGCCACAGCAGACGATGGCGCTGCTGAGCCAGCAGCCGAACCTGCAGTCACTGCGGCTGGAATTCGTCGGCAGCACCGCCCAGCAGCCGATTATCCATCATCTGATCCGCAATTTTGCCGTCGAGGTCAATATCCTGTTCGCCAATATGTCGGAAGTGCAGCGCACCATTCTTGGCTTCATGATCGTTCAGCTCAGCGGGGAGCCGGCACAAATCGCGGCGGCAAAGGATTTTCTGACGGCAACAGGAGTGAAAATCAGTGATGTCTGATCTGTTTGATACTGCGGTTACCGGCGACCAGTTTTTAATCGCCTTGCAGGACACGCTGGTGATGGTGAGCGTATCGCTGGGGTTTGGTTCGCTGCTTGGCCTGCCGCTGGGCGTGATTCTGGTGATTTGCCGTCCTGGCGGCATCATGCCGAACCGGCTGGTGCATCAAATCCTCAATCCGGTGGTGAACATTATCCGTTCGCTGCCGTTTATTATTCTGCTGATTACTATTCTGCCGCTGACCCGTCTGCTGGTGAACACCACTATCGGCACCGCCGGTGCCATCGTCCCGCTGGTGATTTTTATTGCGCCCTACATTTCCCGGCTGGTGGAGAGTGCGCTGCTGGAGGTCGATGAGGGCATTCTTGAATCTGCCAATGCCATGGGGGCCACGACCTTTCAGACCATCTGGTACTTCATGTTACCGGAAGCCGCCTCGTCGCTGGTTCTCGCCCTGACCACGGCCACCATCGGCTTGTTGGGTGCGACTGCTATGGCCGGCACGGTAGGCGGCGGCGGGATAGGGGATCTGGCGATCACCTACGGCTACCAACGTTTTGATGCCTTTGCCACCCTCACCACCGCACTGGTGCTGATCGTCATCGTTCAGCTGTTACAAACCCTGGGGACGCGCCTGTCGCGTCGTATTCGCCGCGAGTAACCAATGAAAAACAGTGATTTAGCCGTGATGCACTGGGGGACTTATCACGTCACCACCGAGGAGGGGCGGCTGACAGCGGTAACGCCGGTGGCGTGGGATCGCAATCCTTCTCTGATTGGTCAGTCGCTGCCGGACGCGATACACAGTGACACGCGGGTGAAGTACCCGGCGGTGCGGCTGGGTTACCTGCAGGGTAAGCCCGCATCGCGCCAGTCACGCGGCAAAGAGCCGTTTGTTGAGGTGAGCTGGGAACACGCGTTACAGCTGGTGTCGGATGAGCTGGCGCGGGTGCGGCGGCAGCACGGCACTCAGGCCATTTATGCCGGCTCTTACGGCTGGTCGAGTGCCGGACGCTTTCACCATGCGCAGAGTCAGCTGCACCGCTTCTTCAACGGTTTTGGCGGCTATACCGGCAGCACCAACACCTACAGTATTGCCGCCGGTGAACGCACCTTACCGCATATCCTCGGCGATCTCGACACGTTGCAGCGTCAGCACACCCACTGGCCGGTACTGGCGCAGCATTGCGAGCTGTTTGTCGCGATCGGTGGCTTGCCGCTCCGCAATGCCCAGGTCAATGGCGGCGGGGCCAGCGATCATGCACTGGCGCACTGGCTGACGACGCTGCGCCAGAACGGCACCCGCTTTATTAATGTCAGCCCGGTCAGAAACGATCTGTCGGCGGTGCCGGATGCGGAATGGCTGGCGATTCAGCCCGGCTCTGATACCGCGCTGCTGCTGGCAATCGGTCAGGTGCTGATTGCGGAATCCCGCTACGACGCCGACTTTGTGGCCCGCTACACGGTGGGGTTCGATGAATATGCCGCTTATCTGACCGGCGAACGGGACGGCGTGGTGAAAACCCCGGAATGGGCCGCGCCACTGACCGGATTAGCGGCGGCGCAGATCCGCCAGCTGGCGCGGCAGATGGCGGAAAGCAAAACCATGGTCAATATTGCCTGGTCGGTGCAGCGTGCGCGGCAGGGCGAACAGGCGTTCTGGGCGGCGGTTGCCACCACGGCGCTGCTGGGCCAGATTGGCACGCCGGGTGGCGGGCTGGGTTTTGGCTATGCCTCGACCAACCTGGCGGGTGCTGCCCGGCGTCAGTTTTCCGGTCCCCGACTGCCTGCCGATCACAACCCGGTGCAGCAAAACATTCCGGTGGCGCGTATTGCTGACATGCTGCTGAACCCTGGTGGCAGCTATGCATTTGATGGGCAGCAGCGGACTTACCCTGATATCCGGCTGGTCTACTGGGCGGGCGGTAACGTTTTCCATCATCATCAGGACCTCAACAAGCTGATCCGCGCCTGGCAGCAGCCGGATACCATTATCGTGCATGAGCAGTTCTGGACTGCCCAGGCGAAGTTTGCCGATATCGTGCTGCCCGCCAGCACCTCGCTTGAGCGCGAAGATATCGGCAGTGCCAGCAATGATGGTTTTATGATCGCCATGCCGCAGCATCTGCCGCCGTTTGCCGGATCGCAGTCTGACTATGCGATTTTTGCTGCACTGGCAGAACGGCTTGGCTTCGCTGAGCGCTTCACTGAAGGACGTGATGTACGCCAGTGGTTAGCGGCAATCTACGATGCATCACGCCCACGCGCCGCGGAGCAGGGCATTGTGCTGCCCGACTTCGATACGTTCCGGGCCGCCGGCAAGCTGGAATATCCGCTGCCCGATACGTCGCAGATCCTGTTGCAGGCATTTCGTGACGATCCTGATGCCGCACCGCTGACGACACCTTCTGGCCGGATTGAGCTGTTTTCGCAGACGGTCGCCGGTTTTGGCTACGCCGAAGCGCCAGGATTTGCCTGGTGGGACCCGGACGAATATCAGGCGCAGCAGCAGGAGAAGCAGCAGTGGCCGTTGCATCTGCTCTCCAGCCAGCCGCGTACCCGGCTGCACAGTCAGTACGATCACGGGCGTATCAGCCAGCAAACCAAAATTGCCGGACGCGAGCCGCTCTGGATGCACCCGGATGACGCGGTACCGCGCGGCATCAGCGAAAACAGCATTGTGAAGGTGTTTAATGGGCGCGGGGCGGTGCTGGCGGGTGTTCATCTGACGCAGGATATCCGGCCTGGCGTGGTACAGATGTCGACCGGCGCTCGGTATGACCCGCTGGATCAGGATGGCGACCTGCCGCTGGATAAACACGGTAACCCTAACGTGCTGACCCGCGATTGCGGCAGCTCGCGACTGGGGCAGGGATGCAGCGCCCAGACCTGCTTTGTCGATATCGTGCGCTATGACGCGCCGTTACCCGCTATCACCGCCTGGCAGCCGCCGGAATTTGTCCGGTGGCCCACTGAATAAGCACTGAATAATGAGGCGGTTAAGAATAATCGCGTTATTCCCGCCGTCTGAATATCGATTGCAGGATTAGTTGGTAGTTAAACACCCGGTGAACTGGCAAGGTTAATTCATTCCATGCCAACAGGGTGTCAATAATGAGTGAGTTAACGTCATCATCATTACCGATCATTGATTTCGCGTTATTGTCCGGTAATAAACAACAGCAGCAGCAGTGCCTTGAAAAATTAGGCCAGGCAGCGCGCGATGTCGGTTTCTTTTATTTAATTAATCACGGCATTGATACTGATTTATTAAATGCGGTTCAGCGCGTCTCCCGGGATTTTTTTGCTTTACCCGAGCAGGATAAATTATCGGTCAGAATGGCCAATTCGCCCCATTTCCGCGGCTATAACCTTGCCGGTGTTGAAATTACCCGCAGCCAGCCTGATTTCCGTGAACAGTTTGATATTGGCGCTGAACGCGAGGCGTTGCCGGTCACCGCTGAGTCTCCCGCCTGGCAGCGGATGCAGGGTCCGAACCAGTGGCCCGCCGCGCTGCCTGAGCTGCAAACGGTGGTGACCCGCTGGCAGCAGGAGATGACCTCGGTGGCGCTGGAGCTGCTGCGGGCCTTTGCCGAGGCGCTGGATCTGCCGCGTCACGCCTTCGACAACCTGTATGGCGACTACCCCAACGAACACATTAAGCTGATCCGCTACCCGGGTCGTACCGACAGCGAATCGCGTCAGGGCGTGGGTGCGCATAAAGACTCAGGCTTTCTGACGCTGCTGCTGCAGGACGATCAGCCAGGCTTGCAGGTGGAGGTTACGCCTGACCACTGGGTTGACGCATCGCCGCTGCCCGGCGCTTTTGTGGTGAATATCGGCGAACTGCTGGAGCTGGCGACCAACGGCTACCTGCGCGCCACCGTGCATCGGGTGGTGTCGCCTCAGCAGGCCAGTGAACGGCTCTCTATCGCCTTCTTCCTGGGGGCGCAGCTGGATGCCGTGGTGCCGATCTATCAGTTGCCGCCGTCGCTGGCCCGGCTGGCGCAGGGACCGAGCAGCGATCCGCTTAATCCGCTGTTACGTGAAGTGGGCTGGAACTACCTCAAAGGCCGGTTACGTTCCCATCCGGAAGTCGCCCAGCGTTTCTACCCTGAACAAGCTCAACACTGATAATAAGAGATAAATGATGATTAAAAAGCGCGTCTTAGCCCTTGCCGGGCTCACTTTGCTGATTGCTCAGAGTTTGCAGGCAGCGCCATTACGTGTCGCAGCCGATCCGGTGCCACACGCGGAAATTCTGGAATATGTCAAAACCCTCGATCCGACACTCGATTTTAAAATCGTCGAGCTGAGCGGCGGCGTGAATGCCAACGAGCTGCTGGCATCAGGTGATGTCGACGCCAACTATTTCCAGCATCTGCCTTATCTGAAAGATCAGGAAAAAGCGCTGGGGAAAACCTTCGCGGTGGCGGCCAGTGTGCACATAGAGCCGCTGGGCATTTACTCTCATAAAGTGAAAAGCCTGGCGGCCCTGCCGCAGGGTGCCAGCATCGCGGTGCCGAACAACTCCACCAACCTGAGCCGGGCGCTGTGGCTGTTGCAGGACAAAGGGCTGATTAAACTGGGCGCCCAGGGCGAAACGGGTTCAACGCTGGTGACGCCAAAAGATATCAGCGACAACCCGAAACAGATCAAAATCATTGAGATTGAGTCACCGCAGCTGCCACGGGCGCTGGATGATGTGGATGCGGCGGTGATCAATGGCAACTACGCGCTGGAGGCGGGGCTGACGCCAGCGAAAGATGCGCTGGGACTGGAGTCAGCGAATCACAATCCGTATGCCAACCTGCTGGTGACCACGCCCGGGCTGGTTAAAGATCCGCGTATTCTGCAGCTGGCGAAAGATCTGCGCTCGCCGCAGGTGGCCGACTTTATCCGCAAAAATTATCACGGCTCGGTGATCCCGGTAGCGGACCCGCAGCATGATTAAACTTTCACATCTCAGCAAACACTATCCTGGCGCGGCAACCCCCGCCCTGGATGACCTGTCGCTGACCATCGAAGAGGGGACAATTTTTGGCATTTTAGGCCGCAGCGGCGCCGGGAAAAGTACCCTGCTGCGTTGCCTGAACCGGCTGGAGACTCCGTCCAGTGGCCAGATTGAGATTGATGGAGCGGACATTGCCGCCATGAGCCTGGCGCAGTTGCGCCAGCAGCGGCAGCAGATGGGGATGATCTTTCAGCACTTCAATCTGCTGCACTCGCGCAATGTGCATGACAACATCGACCTGCCACTGGAGATCGCTGGCGTACCGCCCGCCGCGCGGCGTCAGCGGGTCAGCGAACTGCTGCAACTGGTTGGGCTGACCCCTTTTGCAGCGGCGCGGCCGTCGCAGCTCTCCGGCGGGCAAAAACAGCGGGTCGGTATCGCCCGCGCGCTGGCGGCCAGGCCGCGTTATTTGCTGTGTGATGAAGCAACCAGCGCGCTTGACCCTGAAACCACCGCATCGATTCTGGATTTACTGGCGGATATTCAGCAGCAGCTGAATATTACTATCGTGCTCATCACCCATGAGATGACGGTGGTGAAACGGATCTGCGACGGTGCCGCGCTGCTTGAACAGGGCCGGCTGGTGGAGAGCGGGTCACTGAGTCAGATCATGGCACGTGAAGAGGGACGTCTGCGGCAGCTTTTGCTGAAAGATGGCGAAGCGGACCGGGCCTTTATCGAAAAATATCAGCGTGGAGCCCTGACACGATGCGTAGCCTGACCAGCGAACGTTTTCAGCAACTGCTGCTGAACGCCACCGGAGAAACGCTTTACATGGTGCTGCTGGCGGCCCTGTTTACCGTGGCGATCGGTTTGCCGGTTGGCGTCTTACTGTTTCTGACCCGCCCGCAGGGCATTCTGCCTAACCGGGGAGTGTCATGGCTGCTGAATGCGCTGGTGAATACGGGCCGGGCGCTGCCGTTTGTGGTGCTGTTGATCGCGCTGATTCCGTTTACCCGCTTACTGGTGGGCACCACGCTGGGCAGTACCGCCGCGATCGTGCCGATCACCCTGGGCGCTTTTCCCTTTTTTGCCCGCATCGTCGAGAACGCGCTGGATGAGGTGGATCGCGGACGGATTGAAGCGGTGGTGTCGATGGGCGGCACCCTGTGGCATATCGTCAGTCGCGTCCTGCTACCGGAAGCGTTACCGGCGCTGGTGGCGGGCATTACCCTGACCATTGTGATGCTGATTGGCTTCTCAGCGATGGCCGGTGTAGTCGGCGGAGGGGGATTGGGCGATCTGGCGATCCGTTACGGTTATCAGCGTTTTGATAACCAGATTATGGCGGCCACCATCGTGGTGCTGCTGGCGCTGGTGATGCTGATTCAAAAACTGGGCGATCGGCTGGTCCGTTCGCTGGCCTATCGTCGCTAAGGGGCGCTGATGTTTCGTGTGATGTCGCCGAAAGGCTATCTGCAACGTCCCGGCCTGCGGGCGGAGGTGGGTGAAATCATCCGGCCGCTGGCCACGCATATTCATATCCTGACCTCGCCGCGCGCCTGGCAAGCGGTCAACCCGCAGCTCAGTATCAGTCTGGAGCAGGCCGGCATACGCTGGCAGCTCGACTATTTGCCCGGTGAATGCACCGATGCGGCGATTGCCGATCTCCAGCAACAGGTGCAGACGCATGGCGCATCGCTGATTCTGGCGATCGGCGGCGGCCGGGTGCTGGACTGCGCCAAAGCGATCAATGATGCGCTGCCGCAGGTACGGCTGGTTAATATGGCGACGGTGGCAGCGACCTGCGCGGCCTGGTCACCGCTGGCGATTATTTACAATCAACAGGGTGGTCATCTGCGCAGCCAGCCGCTCAGTTGTATGCCGGAGTGGATTCTGGTGGATAGCGAGGTGATTGCCAACAGCGATATACGCTATCTGCGCGCCGGCATGGTAGATGCGCTGGCGAAATGGATTGAGTTTGAACCCTATCAGCGGCAGACGCCGCACCGGCTGGCGCTGGATTTGAAAGTCAACGCCGCCAGGCAGGCACTGGAATGGTGTGAACGCTGGGGCGAAGCGGCCGTGGCGGCCAACATCGCGCAGCAGGTGACCCCCGCGCTGGAAAAAATTATCGAAGCCAATATTGTGCTGGCCGGACTGGCGAACAGCATTCAGGACAGCATGGCGACTCCCGGCTTTGCGCATGTGATTCACGACCGGCTGACGCATCAGCCTGAACTTCATCACTGGCTGCACGGTGAAAAGGTGGGCTTCAGCCTGCTGGTGCATTCATTGATCGAGCAGGATAACGGTCAGGTGGAGCCGACACTGTTATCACTGCTGCGGCGTTTCTACAGTCCGCTGACGCTGCCCGCTACTCTTCCTGATGCGGCGCTGCGGCAGATCGCCCAGGATATTCATTTCCCCGCCGCCAGCCTGGTTGATCTGCCCTTTACTATTGACCCACTCCGGCTTGAACAGGCGCTACGGGCGACCGCGGCGTTTAAACCGTCAATGCGGTCTGCGCCACCGGTGTAAAACAGTGCTTGCTAACCTACTAGCCGTAACCTACCTTTAGTAACTTAACGGTAACTCAAGCCAGGTGACGACGATGCACGCATTAATAGTGACAGCCCATCCCGATCGGGATGCTCATACTCACCGCGTTGCAGACCAACTGCAGCAGGGGATAATCGCCACAGGCCACCATACGGTTGAACGGGCAGACCTGGCAGCAGAAGGATTTGATCCGCGTTTCAATCCCGGTGATGTCGCACAGTTCAAAGGGCTGGCTGCTTCGCCGCCGGATGTGCTGGCAGAACAGCAACGCGTGGATCGCGCCGATGCGCTGGTGCTGGTCTATCCGGTCTACTGGTGGTCCTTTCCGGCGCAGCTGAAAGGCTGGATTGATCGGGTCTTCACTCAGGGCTGGGCTTATCAGGAGCAGGACGGGCGGATAGTGAAACGTCTCGGCCATCTTCCTGTTCATCTGATTGCATTGGGGGCTGCCGATACCCGAACCTACCTGCGGCACGGCTACTTCGCCAGCATGCGGAATCAGATTGATCACGGCATCTTTGATTACTGTGGCGCGCCGGTGGTGACCAGCGAACTGTTGCTGACCGGCGATGAGGGCTATCCTGAGTCGCACTTTCAACAGGCCCAGCAGTTGGGTCAGCGTTTGTTTGCCGATCGGAGACCTTATGATCAGTGAAAAGTCCGCCAGGCCGCGTCTGTCGCGTGAAGCCCGACGCAGACAGTTGTTAGACGTTGCATGGCAGTTGATGCAGGCCGAAGGCAGTGAGGCTTTGACGCTGGCCCGGGTTGGCGAAGCCGCGGGAGTCAGTAAGCCGGTAGTGTACGATCACTTCATCACCCGACATGGTCTGCTGGCGGCGCTCTATGCCGACTTTGATCGCCGCCAGACTGACCTGATGGAGGCGGCCATGCGTGCCGCGCCCGTAGTGCTACAACAGAAAGCGGAGGTGCTCGCCGCCTGTTATGTGGATTGCGTGATGACGGAGGGGCGTGAAATCCCTGAATTGCTTTCAGCGCTCAGCACCTCGCCTGAACTTGCCGCCGTTAAACGCCATTATCAGCTCGACTTTATCGCCCGCTGTCAGCACTGGTTTGCGCCTTTTAGTGGCGAAAACGGGATTGCTGAGGCCGGGATGTGGGGGATGCTGGGGGCCGCAGATGCGATAGCCGGCGCGGTGGTGCGCGGCGATATCAGTCAGGCAGAAGGTCAGCAGACGTTAACCGCGATAATCCTGGCACTGGTGGCCGGTAGCCGGACGCTGACAGCATAAAAATGGCGGCCCGCAGGCCGCCGAATCCTCAACCACAACAGATGTTGTGTAAGCAGTGGCAACGTACAATGATGATCGTTTACCCTTTCACGCCGCCAGCGGTTAAACCGCTGACCAGCCAGCGCTGCGCCAGCAGGAACACCAGCGTGATCGGAATGGCGGAGAGCACCGCAGCCGCGGCAAAATCGCCCCACAGATAGTTTTGCGGATTCAGGTATTGCTGCATCCCCACCGCCAGGGTGTAACTGTTAACATCACGCAGCAGCAGCGACGCGACCGGTACCTCAGTGACCGCCGCAATAAACGCCAGAATAAACACCACCGCCAGAATCGGCACTGACAGCGGCAGCAGCACCAGCCGGAACGCCTGCCAGGGCGTAGCACCGTCCAGCGCGGCGGCTTCTTCCAGCGAACCGTCGATGGTTTCGAAATAGCCCTTGATGGTCCAGACATGCAGCGCGATGCCGCCCAGATAGGCGAAGATCACCCCACCATGCGTATTCAGTCCGATAAAGGGCAGATACTGGCCAAGCCGATCAAACAAGGCATACAGCGCCACCAGCGACAGTACCGCCGGGAACATCTGGAAAATCAGCATCCCTTTCAGCAGGCTGGCGCGACCGGCGAAGCGCATACGTGCAAACGCATAGGCGCAGGTGGTGGAGAGCGCCACAATGCCCAGCGCACTGATGGCGGCAATCTTGACCGAGTTCCACAACCACAGCAGCACCGGGAAAGGCGGCGGCGTAATCCGTCCATCCGCGTGTTCAACGCTGAAGCCCAGCGCCAGCCGCCAGTGCTCCCAGGAGATCTGCTCCGGGATCAGGCTGCCGGTGGCGAAGTTGCCGGCACGCAGCGAAATAGCGATCACCATCAGCAGTGGAAACAGGATTGCGGCAATAAATAACAGCAGCAGCAGGTGCGTCATCAGCAGACGCAGCCGTTGCGATTTAGGTTGTACCATAGCCATAACAACTCCTTAGAACCTGGTCCATCAGGCTATTTTATTTGTCAGTCTGAACCTGGGCAGTGCTCATCATCCTCACGTACCAGGTGTACGCCTGCTTGTTCCGCGCTGTCCGTCTCCGGACGGCCTGCAACAATGACGCCAGTTGGGCCAGACTCTTAGTCGAATTTCATTCGCGACGCTTTGAGGTTAATCACCGCCAGCGCACCCACCAGCAGGAAGATCAGGGTAGCGATCGCCGCCGCCAGTCCAAAGTCCTGTCCGCCGCCGCCTTCAAAAGCGATGCGCCAGGTGTAGTTGACCAGCAAATCGGTATAGCCCGCTGGGGTGGTGGTCCCGATGCGATCCGGTCCGCCGTTGGTCAGCAACTGCACCAGCACAAAGTTATTAAAGTTAAAGGCGAAGCTGGCGATCATCAGCGGCATCAACGGCTTGAGCAGCAGCGGCAACGTAATCAGGAAGAAGTTCTGCAACGGCCCGGCACCGTCCATCGCCGAAGCTTCATAGAGATCGTCAGGAATCGCTTTCAGCAGCCCCATGCAGAGAATCATCATGTAGGGATAACCGAGCCAGGTGTTGACGATAATCAGCATGGTGCGCGCCAGCGTCGGATCGCTGAACCAGGCCGGTTTGACACCAAACAGTGCGCTGAGCATCACGTTGATCTCGCCAAAGCTTTGGTTGAACAGTCCCTTAAAGATCAGGATCGAGATAAACGCCGGCACCGCATAAGGCAGGATCAGCATCACCCGATAAACCGCTTTGCCGCGCAGCGCCTCCCACTGCACCAGACAGGCCAGCACCATGCCGACCGCCACGGTCAGCACCACAGTGATCAACGAGAACAACATCGTCCAGCCAAAGATTGCCAGGAACGGCTTCTGTATGCCCTCATCGGTAAAGACCCGCAGGAAATTCTTCCAGCCGGTATTGACGGTGAAACCAGGACTCAATGTTTCATTTGCCCAGCTGCCGTCGGCGTTAATCGCCTGATAGAAACCGGTTTGCGGGTTAGCGCGATAATGCACGCCGCTCTGTTGATTGGTCAGTTCATCCTGCGCGCCAACCTGATACAGCGGCTGAGTACCGGAGAACTGGCGCAGCGAGCTCATGCGTAACTGGCGGCCATCCGGCAGCACCGCACTGATCTGGCTCAGCGCCTGGCGATTGCCGGTGATGACTCTCAGCGTGGCGCGATCGCCAGCCGGTTGCGCGGCGGGCTGCATTTTCAGCTGTTGTTCGTCACCAAAGCGAAACGGCGGAGAAACATAATGCTGTTCGCCTTCGCTCAGCACCAGCTGCCAGCGGTCGCCCGCCGGATAAAGCGAGAAATTAACCGCTTCGCCCGACTGGAAAGAACGGCTCATCAGCACCTGCTGCGCCCGTTCAAAGGTAAGCTGGTTGGTGCTGCTGTAGTTGGTGAAGGCGATAGCAATGGTACAGGCGAGGGGAAATAGCACAAACAGCGCCATTCCCGCCACGCCGGGATAGACATAGCGCCAGGCGTAGGCGCGACGATTAGCGTAAATCCACAGGCCGAGCGCACTGAGAATCAGCGTTAGCAGCGCAAACAGATACTCGCCCTGTGCGTACATCAGCACCAGCAGATAGCCGACCAGCAGACAGCAGATCCCGATGAGAACGCTTTTAATCAACAGACTTGGCGTTTTCGGTTTTCCTGACATGATGCGGTTTTCCTTAACGGTCACTCAAGCCGGGTTGCCCCGGCTATAAAGGGAGGATTACTTTTTCAGGCGCGCCTGTGCATCTTTCAGTGCGGCGTCCACGCTCTGACGACCACCCAGCGCATTCAGGGTAGCGGTGCGCATCGCGTACCAGAACGCGGCCATTTGCGGAACGTTCGGCATAATATCGCCGTGGCGGGCGTTGCTCATAGTGGCGGCAATGCGGGAATCTTTTTCCAGCGTCTGCTGGAATGATTTCAGCGCCACGGCACCCAGCGGCTTGTCCTTGTTAACCGCATCCAGTCCGGCATCGGTCAGCAGGTAGTTTTCCAGGAACTCTTTTGCCAGCTCTTTGTTAGGGCTGGCGGCGTTGATCCCGGCACTCAGCACCCCGACAAAGGCTTTCGACGGTTTACCGTTCAGGGTCGGTAACTCAGCTACGCCATAGTCGATGCCGCTTTTATCGATGTTGCTCCACGCCCAGGGACCGTTAATGGTCATGGCGGTTTCCCCTTTATTGAAGGCGGCTTCAGCAATCGAATAGTCGGTGTCGGCATTCAGGGTTTTGGCTTTAACCTGATCGACCAGGAACTGCATACCCGCTTTGGCACCGGCGTTATCCACGCCGACATCTTTCACGTCATAGCGTCCCTCATTCAGCTTAAAGGCATAAGCGCCACCGGCGGCCAGCAGCGGCCAGGTGAAGTAGGGTTCCTGCAGGTTAAACATGAGGGCGCTTTTGCCTTTGGCGCGCAGTTGCTTGTCGAGCCCGGCAATCTCTTCCCAGGTTTTCGGTGGTTGTGGCAGCAGCTTTTTGTTGTAAATCAGCGACAGGGATTCAACCGAAATCGGATAACCGATCAGCTTGCCGTCGAAGCGCACCGCATCCCAGGTGAAAGGGAAGATTTTTTGCTGGAAGCTGGCGTCCGGGCTGATCTCAGCCAGCAGGCCGGATTGGGCGTAGCCGCCAAAGCGGTCATGCGCCCAGAAGATGATATCCGGGCCATCGCCGGTGGCGGCAACCTGCGGATATTTTTCTTCCATCTTGTCAGGATGCTCCACCGTCACTTTAATGCCGGTCTCCTGTTCAAACTTCTTACCGACCTCGGCAAGGCCGTTATAGCCCTTGTCGCCGTTGATCCAGATGACCAACTTGCCTTCCTCAATTTTCGCCACTGCGGATGCTGAAAACAGCACGGCAGAGAGGGCAGAGAGGGCCAGAATTCGTGCACCGGTTTTCATCGTCATAAGTCCATCCTGTTTGCGGAAGCGGTGATTACTCTACCGGCAACATTGTGCGCATCCGTCACCGCTTCTCATCCTCCTTCGCTCTACGCCCTGTGGCTGAGGGGTGTGATCGCGCTGGCAAAAAGTGGGCGAACCGGCCGGATACGGGCTAAAAAAACCGGCAGGTCTGCGTTAGCGATCACAAAAAACAGCCGCCCGCCGCCCGCCGCCGCGTCAGCCCCGCTTTCTCCTCCTCCCGTCTCCTCCCCCAGCAGGTTGCGCTACGGCGGAGGATGTTAGCCCCGCCATCGTTGCGCATAGTAAGCCCCGGAACCCGTTTGCCGAGAGCAGACACGAATGAGCAGCTAAGAGGGAAGGGATCATGGCGAGCGTTGTGCTACGCAATGTCACAAAAGCCTGGGGCGATACGGTGGTATCGAAAGATATCGATCTCACTATTCGTGAAGGGGAATTTGTCGTTTTTGTTGGCCCATCAGGCTGTGGAAAATCAACACTGCTGCGCATGATTGCCGGACTGGAAACCATCACCAGCGGGGAGCTGCTGATTGGTGACCGCCGCATGAATGAGGTGCCGCCCGCCGAGCGCGGTATCGGCATGGTGTTTCAATCCTATGCGCTCTATCCGCACCTGTCGGTAGCGGAAAACATGTCTTTTGGCCTGAAGCTGGCCGGGGTAAAAAAAGCCGAAATTCATCAGCGGGTGAATCAGGTGGCGGAGATCCTGCAACTGGCGCATCTGCTGGACCGTCGCCCCAAAGCGCTATCCGGCGGGCAGCGTCAGCGCGTGGCGATTGGCCGGACGCTGGTGGCGGAACCGCGGGTTTTCCTGCTGGATGAACCGCTCTCAAACCTCGATGCGGCGCTGCGTGTCCAGATGCGGATTGAGATCTCCCGTCTGCATAAGCGACTGAAACGCACCATGATTTACGTCACGCACGATCAGATCGAAGCGATGACGCTGGCCGATAAGATTGTGGTGCTCGATGCCGGGCATATCGCGCAGGTGGGTAAGCCACTGGAGCTCTACCACTATCCCGCCAATCGCTTCGTTGCCGGCTTTATCGGCTCACCGAAAATGAATTTTCTGCCGGTCAAAGTGACCGCTACCGCCATCGATCAGGTGCAGGTCCGGCTGCCCAATCAGCAGCTGGTCTGGCTGCCGGTCGACAGCGCAGGCGTGCAGATCGGCAGCAACATGTCACTGGGCATCCGCCCTGAACATCTGCTCTCCAGCGATATCGCTGACGTTACCCTTGAGGGTGAAGTGCAGGTGGTGGAGCAACTGGGACACGAAACCCAGATCCACATCCAGATTCCCGCCATTCGTCAAAACCTGGTCTACCGCCAGGAGGACGTCGTGCTGGTAAAAGAGGGCGCCATCCTCGGTATCGGCCTGCCGCCCGAGCGTTGTCACCTGTTCCGTGAGGACGGGAGCGCCTGTCGCAGGCTGTATCAGGAGCCGGGTGTATAGCCCTGCCAAAACAATAAAAGCAATGACCTCAGGAGATAGAAAATGTTAACTATGCGCAAACTTCCCCTCGCCGTTGCCGTCGCGGTGGGAACCCTCTCCGCCCCGACGATGGCGGTCGATTTTACCGGGTACGCCCGTTCCGGCATTGGCTGGACCGGCAGTGGTGGTGAACAGCAATGCTTTCAGGCCACCGGTGCTCAAAGTAAATACCGTCTGGGTAACGAATGCGAAACCTACGCCGAATTAAAATTAGGCCAGGAAGTGTGGAAAGAAGGCGACAAGAGCTTCTATTTCGACACCAACGTGGCCTACTCCGTGGCGCAGCAGAATGACTGGGAAGCGACGTCACCGGCTTTCCGTGAAGCCAACGTGAAGGGAAAAAACCTGATCGATGCGCTGCCAGGTTCCACCATCTGGGCCGGTAAGCGTTTCTATCAGCGCCATGACGTTCACATGATTGACTTCTACTACTGGGATATCTCCGGTCCGGGCGCCGGTCTGGAAGATGTGGATCTCGGTTTCGGTAAGCTGTCATTCGCCGCCACCCGCTCGTCAGAAGCGGGCGGTTCATATACCTTCTCCAGCGATCGTATTCGTGACTTCGCCACCAGCACCGCCAACGATGTGTTTGACGTGCGACTGGCCGGGCTGGAAACCAACACCAACGGCGTACTGGAACTGGGGGTCGACTACGGTCGCGCCAATGCCCGTGACGACTACCGTCTGGAAGATGGCGCCTCCAAAGATGGCTGGATGTTCACGGCTGAACATACCCAGAGCATGCTGAAGGGCTACAATAAATTTGTGCTGCAGTATGCCACCGATGCGCTGACCTCGCAGGGCAAAGGCGTGCCGCAGGGTACCAGCCTCAACAACAACGGCGACATGTATCGTATCCTCGATCACGGCGCGATCTCGCTGGCGGAACGCTGGGATCTGATGTACGTGGCGATGTATCAGAATATCGATCTGGATAATAACCGCGGAACCGAATGGTACACCGTGGGTGTGCGCCCGATGTACAAATGGACACCGATCATGAGTACCCTGCTGGAGCTGGGCTACGACAATGTGAAGTCGCAGCAGGCTAACGAGCGCAACGGCCAGTATAAAGTGACGCTGGCACAGCAGTGGCAGGCCGGTGACAGCATCTGGTCCCGTCCGGCACTGCGCGTGTTCGCAACTTACGCCAAATGGGATGAGAAGTGGGGCTACAGCAAAGACAGCTCTGGCGATCTCACCACCTTCGCCTCTGCTGACAGTACCGGTAACGGCATCCTGACTAACAGCCGTGGCGATAACGACGAGATTACCTTCGGTGCGCAGATGGAAATCTGGTGGTAAGCCGACGCTCTCCAGCACAGGCGCGGCTGCGCGCCTGACAGGTCTTTTGGGTCACGGTGCGCCATTGCCTGGTTCGCGCCGTGGCCTGCAATAAGGTAGGCATAATGAAAATGACAAAAACTCTGACGGCGCTCTGCCTGAGCGCGGCGTTACTGGCCGGACACAGTCTGCCAGCCCTGGCGGACATCAATCTGGTGCCGCAGGATCTCTCCTCTGCCCCGCAGGTTGCACCGGACCAGCTGCAACACCTGAGCTGGCAGCCGGTGAGTGCTTCACAGTCCCAGACTATCCAGCTGGCGAACAGCGGACAGTCGCTGAATGCCCCGCACATCGCCGGACCGGTGGCGGCCTTTAGTCTGCCAGCCAACATCGGTGAACTGACGGTGACGCTGAGCAGCGAAGTGGCGAACAATCAGGTTTTCGCCCCGAACGTACTGGTGCTGGATGAAAATATGCGGCCCGCCGCCTGGTTCCCGAGCCGCTATTTTACCTACCAGAAACCGGGTGTGATGGCGGCGGACCGGCTGGAAGGGGTGATGAAGCTGACGCCCGCGCTGGGCCAGCAAAAAATTTACCTGCTGGTGTTTACCACCGAACAGGATCTGACACAGACCACCACGCTGCTTGATCCGGCCAAGGCTTACGCGCAGGGCACGGGTCACGCGGTGCCGGATATTCCCGATCCGATTGCGCGCCACATCAGTCAAGGCACGCTGAAGCTGAAGTTACAGACCAGTTCCGGATCATCAATTCTGGTCGGCCCGCTGTTTGGCTCTTCCGGTCCGGGTTCGGTTACCGTTGGCAACACGGCTCCGGCATCGGCCTATCGTGCTGCACCGGCAGCGGCCACAGCGCCTGCGGCAAAAGCGGAACCGATCATGAGTGACACAGAGGGTTACTTTAATCAGAAGATTAAACAGGCGGTTGATAGCGGCAATATCGATAAAGCGCTGAAGCTGCTGGATGAAGCCGAGCGGCTGGGATCGACCTCTGCCCGGCAGACCTTTATCAGTAGTGTTAAAGGCAAGGGGTGAAGCGGCCCCGACAATACTGATGTTGTCCCACCTGGTGCGCTGCGGCGCACCTTTTTTATGCGGCAGAAATTCCCTATCTGAGAACGGTTCCATCTGTCATCCCGGGCGGCTACTCTGCCCATCTATGAGATACCCGCAACCCATTCCACGTCGTGCAAAAAACGTAAGGTTTCTGATTTTGTGCTGCCAAAGGGAGACAATATACCTTGTGAGTTGTACGTTTGTTATGTACATTTCAGAATAACATTGATGGAGGTTTTATGCGCAGCTATACCACAACTCAGGCCCGGCAAAATATTGCTGAGGTTATGGAAAAAGCCACCGCTGGCGAGCCGGTAGAGATCACCCGGCGTGATGGTTCTTCCGCCGTGCTGATTAGCCGCAATGACTTCAACGCGTGGCAAGAGGCGAAACTGGATGCTGAATTTGCCACCATTATGGGGCGACATGGCCGAACCATTAAGGCGCTGGCTGATCGATGAAATGGGTCAGTGCGCAGGAGGTGATAGGCTTCCATGATCGCTTGTTGACTCTGCTGCCGGGCATCCCGGGGATGCCTGATCCCGAAAGGGCCGAGGCGATTATTCATCGGGTACAAAATCAGCTGTATTATGAAAATGTGACAGATATTTATGCGCTGGCCGCAATTTATCTGGTTGCGATCGCCCGTGGGCATATTTTCAATGATGGCAATAAGCGAACAGCCTTTTTCGTTGCGATGGTTTTTTTAAACCGTAACGGAATTGCTATTCGGGATGAAGATGACGAACTTGAGGAATTAACCGTCTCGGCCGCGACCGGCGCTGTTACGCCCGATCAGGTTGCTGCTGTTTTACGCCGTCTATCTCTCTCCTCCTGAACCCTGATCCTGCGGTTTTGCACAACCCGCCCACCGGCAGAGGTTGAGTTAAAAACCAGGCTCATCACTGACCGCCTGGTTTTTAACTGTAGTTCAGTGCTTCATCCCTTATCTCTTAACAAGGTTTTCCGGCGAGCCGTCAGATCACGCAGCAGCGTGTCGGTGGCGGGATCGCTGAACAACGTCTCCAGCGTGGCGCTGAGTTTGCGTCGCCAGTTCGGATACTCGTCGCTGGTGCCGGGAATATTAACCGGTGCCGCCATATCCAGCCAGTCCTCCGGTTGCAGACCCAGCAATGCACTGTGGCTGTCAGCCAGGTAACGCTGCATCGCCCGGTTCAGCGCATTGCTCATCTGGGTACGGCGTGCATCGCGGCCAGCACGTTTAGGCAGCGCGCCGACCCGGTGCAGGCTGTTCAGCAACGCCTGTTTCGCCCGCAACCGATCCTGATATAACCCCGCCAGCACCACTTTGTCAGGATAGAGACCGAGCCTGGCCCCGAGGGTGAGATCGTCGCTTTGCCACCAGCCGCGCAGCGTCGGTAAATCATGCGTGGTGGCGACGGCCATCGCCTGACGCGGCCACTCGGCCGGTGGACGAAAACCCTGCGCAGTGGCCTGTTCAAAATAGAGCACTTTGTAGGAATAAACCCCGCCGTCGCGCAGCTTATCGACAATTTCTGCCGGAACGGTGCCCAGATCCTCACCGATCACCATGCAGCGGTTACGCTGACTTTCCAGCGCCAGGATCGCCAGTAAATCATCGATCGGATAGTGGACATAAGCGCCGTTCGCTGCGCCCTGACCAGCAGGGATCCACCACAGGCGCAGTAACGCCATCACATGATCGATACGCAACGCGCCACAGTCGCGCATATTGGCGCGCAACAGAGCAATCCACGGCTGCCAGGCTCGCTGCTGCATCACCTGTGGGTCCATCGGCGGTAATCCCCAGTCCTGGCCGCGTGGGCCCAGAATATCGGGTGGCGCGCCGACGCTGGCATCCAGGCAGTAGAGATGACGCTCGCTCCAGGTTTCGGCCCCGCCTTGCGCCACGCCGACCGCCAGATCGCGATAGAGTCCAATCGGCATCTGCTGCTGCTGACTGCAGTGCCAACAGGCGGCAAACTGCTCTGTAGCCAGCCATTGTAACCACAGCCAGAAACGCACCTGATCGCCTTGCTGGTGAAGGAATTGCTGCACTGCCGGACTGTCAGGTTGCTGTAACGCCTCTGGCCACACCGGCCAGCCCCAGCGCTGGCTATCCTGCGCCATCTGGTCGGCATGCAGCGCATCAAACAGCGCCTGATGTAACAGGCTTTCGCCGCCTTGCTGAATAAAGGCGTTAAACGCCCGCACGTCGGCATCATCGGCCTCACGCTGCGTAAACTGCGGCCAGGCTAAGCGGAGCGCAGCCATTTTTAGCCGGGTAACGGCCGCATAATCCACCCACTCTGCCGCACGTGCCTGTTCCAGCGCCTGCTGCGTTGCAGCCTGCTGCCACCACGCCTGTGCCGCTGGCGAACGCTGAAAATCCGCGACCGCGCTCACATCGATGTATATCACATTCAGCCAGCGGCGTGACGAGGGACTGTAAGGGCTGGCGCTGTCGGGCGAGGCCGGGAACAGCGCATGGATCGGGTTCAGACCGATAAATGCGCCGCCGCGTGCCGCCACCTCCGGCAGCATCCGGCGTAAATCACCGAAATCACCGATGCCCCAGTTCTCTGCTGAACGCAGCGTATAAAGCTGGACGCAGGCACCCCATAAAGCGTGACCCGCCACCAGCGCAGGCGGCTCATAACAGCGCGACGGCGCGATAATTACCTGACAGGTCCACTGCTGATGCGCCTGCTGCAACGTCAGCTGATGATAACCTTCAGCCAGCGGCGGCAGACGCAGAGGCTGTCCCGGCTGGCAGCGGCCCGCGGTGATTTCACCCGACTCGCGGGTGAGTTGCCAGTGCGCTTCTGTACTGAGTTGCGGAGAGAGGCTCAGCACCTCGTTACTGCGGAAAATCAGCACCGGTGGTAACGGGGTGGTGGAAGGGCGCGGCGGCTGCATCACCGCCAGCAAACGCTGGCGGGTGGCGGCCGGGATCGCCTGCGGCTGGCCGTGGGCATTAATATACTCGGCGGCAATGCCTGCCTGAGAAAACGGATCCAGTACCTGTTCGGTTTTCATGGCGTTCCTTAGCGCGTGGCTTGCCAGATACGCTGTTGATAGTCGCGAATGGCACGATCTGAACTGAACATGCCGCAACGCGCGGTATTCAGGATGGTGGCGCGTGTCCAGGCATCCTGATCGCTCCACAGCGCTTCCACCTGGGCCTGCGCATCAAGATAGGGCTGGAAATCGGCCAGCACCAGATACGGGTCGCCGCCTTCCGGGCCGAGGCTGTGCAGCATTGCGTCAAACGCCGTGCAGTCGCCCTGACTGAAGGTGCCATCTTCCAGCGCCTGCAACACCTGATTGAGCTGATGATCTTTTTTACGCCACTGTGCCGGGGCATAACCATCGGCCTTTAACGCCACTACCTGATCCACGGTATGACCGAAAATAAAGATATTCTCGCTGCCAACCTGCTCGGCGATTTCAACGTTAGCGCCATCCAGCGTGCCGATGGTCAGTGCGCCGTTGAGCGCCAGCTTCATGTTGCCGGTGCCGGAGGCTTCTTTACCGGCGGTGGAAATCTGCTCGGAGAGATCGGCCGCCGGAATTAGCCGCTCGGCCACCGAAACGTTGTAGTCAGGCACAAACACCACTTTCAGACGGTTGCCGACCCGTGGGTCCTGGTTAATGGTTTCCGCGACTTTGTTGATGGCATAAATGATGTTCTTCGCCAGTGCGTAGCCTGGGGCTGCTTTGGCTCCGAACAGCACCACGCGCGGCACCCGATTAGCCTGCGGATCGGTGACCAGCGTTTGCCACAGCGCAATAATGTGCAGCAGGCTCAGATGCTGACGTTTGTACTCATGCAGGCGTTTAATCTGCACGTCGAACAGCGCCTCAGGATCGATCTCAATCCTGGTACGCGC
The DNA here is from genome assembly GCF_053474785.1 of Pantoea sp. PGP6. Taxonomy (NCBI): domain Bacteria; kingdom Pseudomonadati; phylum Pseudomonadota; class Gammaproteobacteria; order Enterobacterales; family Erwiniaceae; genus Pantoea; species Pantoea sp. PGP6. The sequence continues at coordinate 343,000 of NZ_JBQBMA010000002.1, read as the reverse complement.
CGCGATCCATTTCGCCAGTGCCTCTTTGTTCTGCTGCTTGATGGCGCGATATTCCGCGCGGAACGCCGCATCGTCGGCAAACGCCTCCAGTCCCTGTAGCGCATCAAGATCGTTCAGCCAGGGTTTTTGCAGCGTTTTGTCGATTAACGCACTCAGCGCCGGGTTGCACTGATTGATCCAGCGACGCGGCGTGATGCCGTTGGTAACGTTATGGAATTTTTCCGGCCACAGCTGGTGATATTCCGGAAACAGATCCTGCACCACCAGTTTCGAGTGCAGTGCCGCCACGCCGTTCACCGCAAAGCCGCTGGTGACGCACAGGTTCGCCATGCGCAGCTGGTTGTTATGCACCAGCGCCAGCTTCGCCCATTTTGCCTGATCGCCCGGCCAGCGTGCTTCAACCCGCGTTTTCAGCTGGGCATTGAGCGTGTTGATGATCATCATATGGCGCGGCAGCAGGCTGCGCACCAGGCGCACATCCCAGCACTCCAGCGCTTCCGGCATCAGGGTGTGGTTGGTGTAAGCAAAGGTCTGTTGAGTAATCTGCCAGGCGCGATCCCAGCTGAGCTGATGCTCATCCAGCAGCAGGCGCATCAGTTCAGGGATCGCCAGCGTCGGGTGTGTGTCGTTAAGCTGAATCACTTCGTGATCGGCCAGCGACTCAATGCTACGTCCGGCCTGATGATGGCGGCGCAGAATGTCGGCCAGCGCACAGGCGCACTGGAAATATTGCTGCATCAGACGCAGTTTTTTACCGTTCTGATGATTGTCATTCGGGTAGAGCACTTTAGTCAGTTTTTCGGCGTCGATACCCTGCTGTTCAGCACGCAGGAAATCGCCGTCGTTAAACCGGTTAAGATTGAACGGCTGCGCGTGCTTAGCCTGCCACAAGCGTAACGGCTGACTTACGCCGTTCTGGTATCCCACTACCGGCAAATCCCAGGCTTCGCCCTGCAGCACGAATGCCGGTTGCCAGTGCGGATGTCCGTCGAGGGTGGTGACTTTGCCGCCCAGACCCACCTCAACATTCAGCGCCGCGTTATGGTTAAACCACGGATAGCGATCGCGCTGCCAGTCATCAGGGGTTTCGTGCTGTGCGCCATCTTCGAAGCGCTGGCGGAACAAACCGTACTGGTAGTTCAGGCCATAGCCGATAGCGGGCTGGCCGACCGTTGCCATCGAGTCGAGAAAACAGGCAGCCAGTCGTCCGAGGCCGCCGTTACCCAGTGCTGGGTCGGTTTCATTTTCCAGCACTTCAGTCAGTGAAATATCCCAGCCCGCCAGCGCCTCATTGACTGCGTTATACCAGCCGAGATTCAGCAGATTGTTGCCGGTCAGCCGGCCAATCAGAAACTCCATCGACAGGTAGTTGACATGGCGCAGCGAACTGTCCGACGCAACCGCAGGCTGTGCCGCCAGCAGATCAGCCAGTGCGCCGCTCAGCGCCTGCCACCACTGGGCATGGGTCATGTCCCGCGCATCGCGCAAGCCAAAACGTTGCCACTGACGCGTCAGGGCAGCAGTAAAATGTTCAGGGTTAAATTCGGGCTGTGTCATGGTTAGTGTCCTGTCAGAACAGTCGATGGGTCAATGTGGCATCAGTGTGCCCGTGCGACAGGAAAGGCTCCTCCTCCTGAAGTGAATCAGACCAGGAGGAGAAGGAGGGTGGAGAGGCTGAGGCTAATCTGAAAGCACGCCAGGAGTGTGATTGCGCGCGCTTTTGTAAAGTTAACTTGATGGGTTTACTTGCATTCGCAAGGCGAATGGCTGAACGTGTAAGGAATAATTACGAAGCGTAAAATAATGATGCGCTGGACGTGAATGGAGAAACGTGCGCCCATGTTAATACCCTCAAAACTCAGCCGCCCGGTTCGCCTTGAAGGCACCGTCATCCGTGAAAGATTGCTGCAAAAACTGACCGCTGCCGGCAATTACCGACTGGTGCTGATCACCAGTCCGGCGGGCTACGGCAAAACCACGCTGGTGTCGCAGTGGGCGGCGGGTAAAACGCATCTTGGCTGGTATTCGTTAGACGAGGGTGACAATCAGCCGGAGCGGTTCGCCGACTACCTGATTGCGGCACTGCAACAGGCCAGCAACGGAGGCTGTCCGCGCAGTGAGTTACTGGCGCAGAAACGACAATACGTTAATCTCAACGCCCTGTTTTCGCAGCTGTTTATTGAGCTGGTGGAGTGGCAGCAGCCACTGTGGCTGATCGTTGACGACTACCATCTGATCACTAATCCGGTTATTCACGACGCGATGCGTTTTTTCCTGCGTCACCAGCCTGAAAACCTGACCCTGATCCTGCTATCACGTAACCTGCCACAACTCGGCATCGCTAACCTGCGGGTACGTGAGCAGCTGATCGAACTCGGCAGCCAGCAACTGGCCTTTACCCATCAGGAGGCCCGGCAGTTTTTCGACTGCCGGCTGGACGCGCCACTGGAAAGCGATGAGAGCGGCAAGCTGTGCGATGACGTCGCGGGCTGGGCCACCGCGCTGCAGCTGATCGTGCTGTCGGCGCGCCAGGGTGCCAGTGCGGCGCAGGACTCAGCGCGCCGCCTTTCCGGCATTAACGCCAGTCATCTCTCTGATTATCTGGTGGAAGAGGTGCTGGATAATGTCGACCTGCCGACCCGCCATTTTTTACTGAAAACCGCGCTGCTGCGCTCAATGAACGATGAGCTGATCGCCGGTGTCACCCGCGAAGAGAACGGCCAGATGCGGCTGGAAGAGATTGAGCGCCAGGGGCTGTTTTTGCAGCGCATGGACGATTCCGGCTGCTGGTTTAGTTACCATCCGCTGTTTGGTAATTTTCTGCGCCAGCGCTGTCAGTGGGAGCTGGCGGCGGAGCTGCCAGCACTGCATCGTGCCGCAGCGGAAAGCTGGATGGCGCAGGGCTTTCCTGGCGAGGCGATCCATCATGCGCTGGCCTCCGGCGATGCCAGTATGCTGCGCGATGTGCTGCTGAAGCACGCCTGGACGCTGTTTAATCAGAGCGAACTGCCGCTGCTGGAGAACTCCCTTAAGTCGCTGCCGTGGGAAATGATGCTGGAAAACCCGATGCTGGTGCTGCTGCAGGCGTGGCTGATGCAGAGTCAGCATCGCTTTTCCGAAGTGGACAGTCTGCTGGCCCGGTTTGAACAGGCCAGCCGCTGCGAAATTGATGATGCGTTGCGTGGCGAATTTAATGCGCTGCGCGCTCAGGTGGCGATCAACGATGGCAACACCGATGAGGCCGAGCGACTGGCGAAAGTGGCGCTGGATATCCTACCCGCCAGCCGTCACTACAGCCGCATCGTGGCAACCTCGGTACACGGCGAGGTGATGCACTGCAAAGGCGATTTAGACAACTCACTCAGCCTGATGCGTCAGACTGAACAGATGGCACGCCGTGATGAAGTCTGGCATTACGCGCTCTGGAGCCTGATTCAGCAGAGTGAGATCCTGTTTGCTCAGGGCTTTTTGCAGGCGGCCTATGAAATCCAGAGTCGGGCCTTTGTGCTGGTCGACGAGCAGCATCTGGCGCAGTTTCCGCTGCATGAGTTTTTGCTTCGTATCCGTGCTCAGCTGCTGTGGGCGTGGGGACGGCTGGAGGAAGCAGAGCAGGCGGCACGCGAAGGCATCAAAGTACTGACCGGCTTTCAGCCGCAGCAACAGATTCAGTGTCTGGGGCTACTGGTGCAGTGCTCGCTGGCACGTGGCAATTTAGATAACGCCCGCAGCTATCTGAATCGGCTGGAAAACCTGCTGAATAATGGCAGCTGGCACAGCGATTGGATCGCTAACGCCGATAAAGTGCGGGTGATCTACTGGCAGATGACCGGCGACAGGGATAGCGCCAGCAACTGGATGCGGCAAACGCCGAAACCGGCTTTTGCCAATAATCATTTCCTGCAGGGACAGTGGCGCAACATCGCCCGGGCGCAGATTTTACTGGGTGATGTCAGTCAGGCGGAAGTGGTGCTGGAGGAGCTGAACGAAAATGCCCGTGATCTGCGGCTGATGAGTGATTTGAATCGTAATCTGCTGCTGCTTAATCAGATTTACTGGCAAACCGATCGCAAAGCAGACGCGCAGCGCACGCTGATCGAGGCGCTGAAACTGGCGCGCAGTACCGGCTTTATCAGCCATTTTGTGATTGAAGGCGAGATGATGGCGCAGCAGCTGCGCCAGCTGATTCAGCTGAATACCCTGAATGAGCTGGACAATCATCGTGCCCGGCGGATTCTGCTGGAGATCAACAAATACCACCGTCACAAGTTCGCCCATTTTGATGAGGGGTTTGTCAGCCGGTTACTCAACCATCCTGATGTACCGGAACTGATCCGCACCAGTCCGCTGACGCAGCGTGAGTGGCAGGTGCTGGGATTAATCTATTCGGGCTACAGCAATGATCAAATCGCCGGTGAACTGGCGGTGGCGTCCACCACCATCAAGACCCATATCCGCAACCTCTATCAGAAGCTGGGCGTATCGCATCGGTCTGAAGCGATGAACCAGGTGCAATCGCTGCTGAAAATGATGGGTTACGTCTGACGTCGGGTATCTCTGCGGGCGGGCATCAGCCCGCTCATGCTGAAGGGAATCTGAAGCAAAAAATTCACGTGATGCATGGAGAGTTGTTAACTTCTGCTCCTGGCTCAAAGCATGTAGTTACGGTCCCGTCAAAGCGCTGTTGGTGTTATGGGATCTAAGCCTGCAAAACGATATTAATTAAAGAGATACAAATTCTACAGCGTCTGGGATCCCTGAAGTTTCAGGTGGGCTATGAGTGAAAGGTATCAGCTGTACTTAGCGCGCTATGAGACAGGAGCGGTGATTTCAAGGCTGGTATCAGTAGGTTTAATGGGCATCAGCACCCCACATATCAGTGCTTCTGCCAGGCTGGAAAGGTATATTTAATACACCCTCCCGGCCGTATATCAGAAGTAGATTTAAAATGACGAATGGCGCTATGTTAGATCTTTATCCACAAAAACTTTGGACTCGTGATGAGGTTATGAGATCACCGTGTCCCATACCCGCTGTAAGCGTGGTGCCAACGTTAACCCCACCTGAATTATCAGTTTGCCAGAAGCGCCTTACAGGTGTGAATTAAAGGGGGCTTCGATTGCAAGTGCAGCAAGGATTGCGGCTTCCATTTTTTCTGGGGTGGAGATCGGTGCAAAACGCCTGAGCGGTTTGCCGTTGCGTCCGATCAGAAACTTAGTGAAGTTCCACTTTATCCGCCCGCCCAGCACGCCGGGCAACTCCTCTTTCAGGTAACGAAACACCGGATGCGTTGCGGCACCGTTGACCTCCACTTTCCCGAACATCGGAAAGCTCACACCGTAGTTGATGTGGCAGGTTTGGGCGATGTCGTCAGCTCCACCGGGTTCCTGCTTACCGAACTGGTTGCAGGGAAATCCAAGCACCACCAGACCCTGGTCAGCGTATTTCTTGTAGAGCGCTTCAAGACCCGCATATTGTGGCGTGAATCCACAATGACTGGCGGTATTGACCACCAATACCACCTTGCCAGCATAAGCGGCCATTGAGATGGGCTGACCACGCAGACTGATGGCAGTAAGCTGATGAAAGGGGGACATCTTGGCATCCTCAGTGCAAAACTGTTTCGACATCGACATCGACATCGACAACTTGCATAGCCGCAGCAACACACCGCGTGAAGCGTGATGAGCAGATCCAAAACGGTGACTTCAGGCTGCAGTTCAAACTGTCGGTCAGGTGTAGTGCGATTAATTCACTATTATGGAGGAAAGGTCCGCTTATTGCACAAAGCAGACGTGCTGGCTGCTGCCTATTTATCAAAACCGCGCGGGGAACCGTTTCCTACTCGCGCCTGACAGGGTGAAACAGCCGCCGCGCTTTCATCATCATTACTCTTATTTGCTGTTACCCAGCACTTTATGAATCGCTTCGGTGCCACATTGGTCGTCTGACTCCGCGCCGCCGGTGCCTGCCATGCCAACAGCCCCGATCCACTGACCGCGATATTGCACGGGTACGCCGCCGCCAAGCAGCAAGAGATCATTGACCGTGTTCAGGTTGACGCTTTCCGGTGATGATTGTGCTTTGATGGCAAGTTGCCTGGTCGGGGTTTTGGTTGAGAGCGCCGTAAACGCTTTACGCCAGGCGGCCTGGGTATTGTGAGGCCCCACGTTATTATCCCGCATCAGCGTGACCAGATTTCCGCCACGATCCACGACTGCCACCACGCCCTGACGATTCATGCTATGGCAGGCAGACAAGGCCTCGGTTGCCAGCTGATTGCTCAGCGCCTGCGTCATGTCATAGACGGCGGCGGGCTCAGCCGAGAGCACCACGGCAGGCGCGGTAGTCAGCATCAGTGCAATAATCAGACGTTTCATTTATTTTCAGCTCCCGCGATAGGAGGAATAACCGAACTGGCAGCGAGGGTAACCGCGGGAACGGCAAGCAGCGTGGCGAGGGCCAGGGCAGTGAAACTCTTTTTCATTTTTTAATACTCCGGTGTTAATCACACTGCTGTTATACCGGCACGGTTGTTCCTTCTGCCTGTCAGGAAGATGACCATATTGTCATCTGGGGCTGAAACGCTGGGGCGGTCATAAGTTTCATGGCAAACTGCGCCGATGAAATTATTACTGATTGAAGACAACCCGAAGGCCAGCGCCTGGGTGCGTAAGGGGCTGGAAGAGGCGGGCTATATCGTGGATTACGCCGCAGACGGGCGGGATGGTCTGCATCTGGGGCTGTCGCATCCCTATAGCCTGGTGATACTGGATATCATGTTGCCGGGTATGGACGGGTGGCAGGTGCTAAAAACCCTGCGAACCGCCTCTCCTGTTCCGGTGATTTGTCTGACCGCCAGAGACTCGGTAGATGACCGGGTGAAAGGGCTGGAGCTGGGTGCAAATGATTATCTGGTCAAACCCTTTTCGTTTGCTGAGCTTCTGGCTCGGGTAAGGAATCAGCTCAGGCAGCAGCAACCGCACAGCAGTGTACTGCGGGAAGGTGATTTGGTGATGGACGCCGCGCGCTTTCAGGTGACACGTGGCGGTGTCACTATTGCACTAACGCGTAAAGAATTCATGCTGCTCTGGCTGCTCGCCAGCCGTCACGGTGAAATTCTGCCCCGCACGCTGCTGGCCAGCGAAATCTGGGGCGTCAATTTCGACAGCGAAACCAACATTGTCGATGTCGCTATCCGCCGCCTGCGTCGTAAAGTCGATGACCCTTTCCCTCAAAAACTCATTACCACGGTAAGGGGCATGGGATATTGCCTGTCAGAAAAGGCGGTTGATGGTGTATAGCCCTTCTCTGACGCTCCGGCTGACGGCGATTTTTACGCTGATCATGGCGATGGCCTGCGGCGGCATCAGCCTGATTCTGTATAAAGCCTTGCGCAGCGAACTGGTCTGGCGGGACGACCAAACGCTGATTAACCGGGCGGCTCAGTTAAGGCAACTGCTTGAAGATGGCGCGCATCCCAGTTCGCTGCCGCTCTACTTCAATCGGATGGTCGATATCCGTCAGGACATTCTCAGTATCCGTTCGCAGCATGAGCAAAATGTCAGCATTAATCATACCGGGATTACCTTGCCCGACCTCTCGCCCACGCCGGTCAACAGTCCACCCAGTGAGAAACAGTTGCACCGCTGGATCAATGCGGACAATACGGAAGCGTCGGCGTTAAGCCTGCAGGCAAATTCATCGCTCGGGCCGGTAACCATTACGCTCGCCCGGGTCGCGCGCGAGCGAGCGCTGATGCTGGAGCGTTACCGCCAGCAAAGCATTCTGGTTTCACTGGCGGCCATTTTGCTTTGCGCTGCCGTCAGTCCGTTGCTTATTCGCCGGGGATTACGGGCGATCGGCCGGTTAAGTGAGATTGTGGCAGAAACGGCCAGTGATCGGTTAAACCAGCCCGTGCCGCTTCAGGCTATTCCGCAGGAGCTGCTGCCGATTGGCAACGCGCTTAACGCGATGCGCCAGCGTCTATCGACAGACTTTATCCGTCTGACTCAGTTTGCCGACGATCTGGCTCATGAAATCCGCACGCCCATTAATGTGTTACTGGGCCAGAATCAGGTCGCGCTGGGGCATCAACGCTCAGCCGCTGAGTACCAGACGCTGCTCGAAGGGAACATTGAAGAGCTGGAGAGCCTGTCCCGACTGACTGAAAACATTCTCTTCCTAGCGCGCGCGACTCACCACAACATCAAACTCGATAAAGAGGTCTTCCTGCTGCCGGACGCGCTGGAAATCCTGATCGACTTTCTTGAACCGGTTGCGGAAGAACAGCAGAAGGTCATCGAGCTTCACGCCGCAGGAAATATTAGTGCGGACAGAATGCTTTTCCAGCGTGCGATAAGTAACCTGCTGATCAATGCCATACGCTACTCGCCTGAAAACAGAGTGATTCGGGTCAGCACGTCCCATCAGCCTGACTACGTAGAGATTGAGGTGTCAAACGCCGGTGAAGAGCTTGCAGAGCCAGAAAAGTTATTCGAGCGATTCTGGCGAGGCGATAACGTCCGTCATACCGCCGGAAGCGGGCTGGGACTCTCATTAGTGCGCGCAATCGCCACCTTACATGGCGGCAGTGCGTACTACCGACACGAGCAAGGAGACAATATTTTTGGTCTTCGTCTGCCTTCCTGAGCGATAGCGTCGGCGTATGGCCAACAGGCCGGAAGGATGGAGAATTGATTGAGCCTGACGCGCGTTAAGTGCAGCAGCGGCCCGGGCTGTGAAAACAACGTGATGCCCTGTGACGTCGCGATGATAAGAATGCCGGGCATCAGATATATATTGAGGTCCGGCACCACACCGGTTGATCGGAAAGCACAGGCTAGCAGATTTCAGTCACGTTTTGACCGTAAGGCCCGGCACGTTCATCAGTTGCGCCGGGATTCGGAGGGCGTTGGCCCGCGATGAATTCAGGAACGGCTCTTTAAAGGCCAGCCCCTTCAACCAGCACGAAGGTTCCGGTCGCGGCACCTGCGCGTAATAATCGGGCTGCCTGATAACCTGGGCTTTCGTAAAAACGTCTGGCTTCGGCAAAAGAAGCGAACTCAAAAACCACATGCCGTTCATGAGTCTCTCCTTCAAGGTTTTCATACTGCCCGGACCAGGCGATGATCTTTGGATTAAAGTCCTGCATAGCTTCACCGGCAGCGCTGGCATATTCAGCATAGGCAACCGGGTCCGTTACCGTGACGTGTGCAATTAAATAACCTTTATTCATCTCTCTTTCTCCTGGGTTAACAGCAATCTGTTTCATTCAGGTGTGAACCTGACGGTAATGGGGCAGAGACGGTGAAATTATCTTCTTAATCAGAAGATTGAGAAATTCAGCGTCACGTTCCACCGTGTTTTGTTTGTGCATCTTCAGCCAGCGCGCTTGTTAATCGATGCGCTGTCGCGAGTGATGGCTGACAGCCGCAATGATCAGCCAGGCGGGATACGCGGTGTGAAAACAGTTTATTAACTCTTTACAGGGTGATAAATAATCGAAAAAATAACGTACTGTTACTCTGAGAGAAAACAATGAAAAATCTGGAGGCGTTAATCATCTTTGCGCGCGTAGCGGAAATGAAGAGCTTTACTCAGGCGGCAGAAAGTCTGGGTATCCAGAAAGGGCGGGCATCTTTGGTGATTCGTGAACTCGAACAGGAAATTGGCGCAACGCTGCTGCACCGGACAACGCGGACGGTACAGCTGACTGAAGATGGGCGGGCTTTTTATACGCGTGCCTGCGACCTGCTTTCAGAAGCTGAAGATTTACATTCAATGTTTTCTCATGGCGAGATGTCACTGCGGGGACGGATACGCATTGATATGCCAGCGGTACTGGCGCAAAGCGTGATAATTCCCGCGCTGCCACAGCTGCTGGCTGCACATCCGGAACTGGAGATCGAGCTTTCAAGTACCGATCGCCGGGTCGATTTGGTTCAGGAAGGATTTGATGCGGTGATCCGCCTGGGACCAATCGTTGATGAGACGCTGATTGCCCGTCCACTGGGGCAGCTACGCATGATCAACGCTGCCAGTCCGGACTATCTGGCGCGCTTTGGCGTACCTCACTCTATTGACGATCTGCTGAATCAGGGACACAGGATGGTTCATTACACGCCGGCTTTTGGTGCAAAGCCGGAGGGGTGGGAGTATCCGGCCGGTGATGGCTACACATCGCTGATGCTACCCGGTGCCATGCGGGTCAATAGCGTACCGGCTTACCATGAAGCCGGGCTGGCCGGTCTGGGCTTAATTCAGGGCGGTTATTCCACACTCGCGCCCGATATCCAGTCTGGCAGGCTGATTGAAGTCCTTCCCGACCTGCGTCCCAGGCCGCTCAACGCCTCTTTTGTCGTCGCGCACCGGCGAAATCTGTCGCGTCGTGTCAGGGCGTTTATGCAGTGGACTGAAGAGATTTTAAAACCTTATTTTAACTGATCCCGCAGTAATTCTTGCGACAGGTAAAATGGAGTGCGGTATGTCTGTTTCGAGCACAACGCTGACATTCGCTTAGTCGCGGCTTCATCTATGCCTCCTGATACGGGCTTGCGGCTGGCCGACACAAAATAAATGATGGGGGTAATAATAAGGTCCGCTCCTGGCGAAAAGCGATTGTGGAGAGACCATTTTTTAACAGAGAGGCAGGGTTCCTGGTGAGGATCGACCTGTTACGGGTTCTTCATTCATCATGCTCAGCGCAACAGGCCTGGCAGCCCGCTTTGCATTATATCTCTGGATATAACCTATCAACGAATCGGTAAGACACAACCCGTCATTTTTTCGGCCCCTTCCCCCTCAAAAATATCTTCCGGCGTTAAAAAGTGTTTCTCATCATATGCTCCGAAAAGATGGCTGAACGGCTCGGCTCTGAGGCCAGAAATTCTGTATGTCATGCTGTCTCCTTTGGTTATCAGCATGACATTAGCGAGCTTTTAAAGGAAAAACTCGCTGTTTCAGGTCAGGGAAATGTCGGTGAAACTCCAGTACATTCAGAACCTGCCAATGACGTATGCGACAGGCCGCAACCCGAGAAATCGTACCCAGTATCGGCATCCCTTTACGCAGTAAACGGCGGCACTAACTGACTGCACGGCCGTTGTATACAGCCCGCCTGATTAAAGATTAGCGGCCGATCAGCCGATAAACATCGACGGCGACGTTTTTTCCTGAATGGTGTCACAGAGAGGTTTCAGCACATTTTGACTGGCAAAATGGCCCTGCCGGAGAGGCTGGAGCCACAGCCATCGCTCATGAAAATACTCACCTGATCGAACCTCTTAGCAAAGCCTCTGCCTGGCGGGGCGGTCAGGTAGCCTGCAACGATCAGTTCTACGCTTATTTAGTCACGTCAGCCAACAACGGAGCCGAACACCATGAACACTATGATCAAACCTGCTTTTTCCGCTGTTTGGTCTACCAACGCCCAGGGAATTTGCATCACCAGTCAGGAAAACCCGACTGGCCTGATGCCCGCGCTTAAAGGCGTCACGCTGAGTAAATGGCTGAGGTTGGCACAGGCTGATGATGATGCCAGGATCGCGCTACAACTGATTTCGGCGCTGGAAAGTGTGAAACCTTTCCATATTGAAGTGCCGATTCATTGTCTGGATGGGAAGATGCGGCATGTGATTGTTTCTGGCCTGCCGGACTGTCCGGCATCGGCTTCACGCCTGCAATACAGTGGCTTCATTATGGATATCAGCGGGCACCACAAAGCAATTGATGACGCGCAGCGCGCGGCGGCGGAATATCGGCTGTTAATTGAAAACAGCACTGACCTGATCGCTCATTGCGACACTGACGGCAGGTATGTTTCGATTTCGCCCTCTTACAGTGAAATGATAGGCTGGTCAGCCGATGAAATTATCGGCCAGCGGGTGGTGGATTATCTCCATCCTGATGACCGCGCACCCGCTATGGATGCACTGATACACCTGTCAGAAGGGGGTGTGCTTCCGGACGTGGTCGAGGTGCGCAAGCTACATCGTGACGGCCACTATATTACGCTTGGCACCAGGGCGTGCGGCGTCAGCGATCCTGCCACAGGCAGTAACATCGGTGCTGTGCTGGTTTCGCGCGATATCACGCGTGACAAGCAAAGGATGCGTAAGCTGGAGAAACTGGCGACTCGCGACACGCTGACCGGGTTGCCCAACCGTGCCTGGATCAACGACCAGGTTAGCTGCATGCTTGCGCAGGACGACGATCTGACTTACACCGCGGTACTGTTTATTGATTTGAATGGCTTCAAGGCGGTGAATGATTCAATGGGCCATGCATCCGGCGATGTCTTGCTAAAACAGGTTAGCGAACGGCTACAACACTGCATGTGTTCGGGCGACTCGGTGGCCAGACTGGGCGGCGACGAATTTTTGGTGGCAGCGAAGTGCTATAGCGGTGAGGCGGCGTCAGCTATCGCGCAGCGTATTCTGGACAGTCTGAAAGAGCCCTTTATTATTAATGATAAGGACCTCCGTATCGGGGCGTCGATTGGCATCAGCCTCGCACAGTTTGGGGCGGCATCGGCTCAAATGTTATTTGAACAGGCTGATATCGCGATGTACCAGGCGAAAGCACGACGTGACGGCTCATACCGGTTTTTTGAGCCAGAAACGCTTACGTCAGGTGAATAGCCCGCTTTGCCTTCTGACCCTGTTTGAGAGATCTCGCCAATACTGCCCGTTTTTTGCCTTTATCCTGTTCTTACAACCTGAAATGATTCCATTTCCCGGCGACACGGCAGATCGTTAACTCCGCTGAAGTGAAAACAGCGCATCGAAGTAGCCTCCGGATGATTATACCTGCCGCCTGTCCGTGTATGCGTGTGCTTATCGCTCAGCGAGGGTAATGGAAAAACTTTTTTAGTCTATTAAAACAAAAGGATAGATTTAACTTTGTTTGAAAAAATGTCCGGGCGGAAGAAGCAGCCAAACGGGAACGCACCCCCGGTGCGGTTATTATTTAGCGCGTTGCTGCTGGTGATGCTGCTGGCTGCGCTGGATCAGACCATTGTTTCCACAGCGCTGCCGACCATCACCGGCGAACTGGGTGGACTGGATCGGCTGTCGTGGGTTGTGACCGCTTACACCTTGTCATCGACCATTGTGGTGCCACTGTACGGTAAATTCGGCGATCTGTTTGGCCGCAAGCGGGTGCTGCAGATTGCGATAGTGCTGTTCCTTATAGGCTCCGCGCTGTGCGGTCTGGCGCAGAATATGACGCAACTGGTGCTGACCCGGGCCCTTCAGGGACTCGGAGGCGGCGGGCTGATGGTGGTCAGTATGGCAGCGGTGGCAGATGTGATCCCACCGGCCGAGCGCGGAAAATATCAGGGCCTGTTTGGCGGCGTCTTCGGGCTCGCCACGGTGCTGGGCCCGCTGCTGGGCGGCGCGATTGTGCAGCATGTCTCCTGGCGCTGGATCTTCTATATCAACCTGCCGCTGGGACTGTTCGCCCTGCTGGTGATTGGCATCGTTTTCAATGCAGGCGGCAAACGTACCCGGCATGAGATTGATTATCCTGGCGCGGTCTGTCTGAGCATGGCGCTGGTCGGCATCACCCTGTTTACCAGTGAAGGCGGTACCATCCGGCCGTGGTCCGATCCGCAACTCTGGTGCATTCTGGCGTTGGGTCTGGTCGGCTGTATCGGCTTCATTTATGAAGAGCGGCGGGCGTGGGAACCGATTATTCCGCTGTCGCTGTTTCGCAACCGCAGCTTTGTACTCAGCAGCTTGATCGGTTTTATTATTGGTATGTCGCTATTCGGCAGCGTCACCTTTTTGCCGCTCTATCTGCAGGTGGTGAAAGGGTCGACCCCAACCGAAGCCGGCCTGCAGCTGCTGCCGCTGATGGGCGGCTTGCTGACCACATCGATTATCAGCGGACGCATCATCAGCAAAACCGGGCGCTATCGCCTGTTCCCGATTGTCGGCACCTTGCTGGCTACCGCCGGGCTGGCGCTGATGGCCACTATCACTATTACGTCGCCGCTGTGGCAGTTGCAGTTGTTCAGCGCCGTGCTGGGAATGGGGCTGGGGATGGTGATGCAGATTCTGGTGCTGGTGGTGCAGAACAGCATTGAACCGGCGATGACCGGCGTCGCCACCTCATCGGTAACGCTGTTTCGCTCGATTGGCGGTTCAATTGGGGTGGCGCTGTTTGGCACCATTTTCAGCCAGGTACTGAAATCGCAGCTTGAGACGCTGATACCGGCCGGCACCGTCCTGTCAACGGCAATCTCACCTGCGGCGCTGAATCAGCTACCGGTCGATATGCGTCACGATTATCTGCAGGCTTTTGGTGCGGCGATTCACGCGGCGTTTATGATGGCGGCCTGCGTGATGGTGCTGGCCTTTATCCTGTCGCTGCTGATGCGTGAAGAACCGCTGATTAAGAAAAAGCAGGGCTGAATAAATGCACGGCGAAGCCCGCCGTGCAGCCTCTTTCAGCGATAAAAGGCCGGTTTTACCGCCATCTTAACCGGCACAATTTTACCGGAGTTTTGTGCTGCAACGCAGGCGTCAGCCGCCACCGCCGCTGCATAGCCATCCCAGGCTGAGGGACCGGTCATTTCACCCGACATCACGTTATTAATGAATGCCTGCAACTCGACGTCATAGGCGTCGATAAAGCGCTTTTTCCAGTCGGTCAGGATGGTGGTCGACAGTTTCGCGGCACTGCGCAGCTGCACCGACATCGGTTCAGGCAGACGGGCAATACCGCTTTCACCCACCACTTCACACTGAATGTCGTAGCCATATTCACAGTTCACGAAAATTTCGACGTCGATACGTGCGCCTTTGGTGGTCTCCAGCAGCACGATTTGCGGATCGCGCAGGTGTGACGAGGCCTTACGGGTTTTGCGCGGGAAGATCACCTGTGCGCTGACATAGTCATCGTTCAGCAGCCAGCGCAGCACATCCAGTTCGTGGATCAGCGTGTCGGTGATGGCCATATCGGTGGTGTAGCTGTCGCCCACTTCCGGATTGCGGTGCGCGCAGTGCAGCATCAGCGGTTCGCCAATCTCGCCGCTGTCGATCACCGCTTTCAGTGCCCGGTAGCCGCTGTCATAGGGCCGCATAAATCCGACCTGCACCAGCTGGCGGCCCGCCTTGATCTCCGCCTCAACAATATTCAGACAGCCTTCGGCGGTGACCGCCAGCGGCTTCTCACAGAAGACCGCTTTGCCCGCTTCGATCGCCGCCAGCACAAAGGCTTCATGCGTCGGACCCCAGGAGGTAACCAGCACCGCGTTGACCTGCGGATCGTTGATCAGGTCAATGGCATTGTCATAGATACGCGCTTCCGGCGTGAGCTGATCGACAATCTGCTGGCAGTTATCACGATTGATGTCGTTAAGTGCCACCACGCGCGCATTCTGTAATACCGTGCTGCAGCGACGGATGTGTTCGCGACCGATCGCACCGGTGCCGATAACGCCAATATTGATAGTCATAGTGCTTCCTTAATCAGGCTGAGTGGTTCAACAGGTGAATGCTGTTACGAATTTCGCGGGCGATCTCTTCTTCCTGCCAGTTATTCATTACTGATGAGAACGGTTCAAAGGCATAAAGGCCGGTGTAGCCCATTTTTTCCAGTCGCTCGACCTGCTGCTTGCTGCGCAAGCGATCGTCGGCGCTGAGCATGATGCGCTCTTCATCGGTGAGCTGGGCGACAGGACGTGGATCGGTGACGCCAGAAAGGTGAACCAGTCCGATCTGCTGCACATCAACGCCCTGTTCGAACGCTTTTTCGGCGTCCTCATACAGATGATGATGGAAGGTATCAATCAGCAGCCGGAACGGGACACCTGCTTCTTTGATCAGCGTCTGCGCCAGTGCTGCCGAACGCAGCGAACTTTGCGGAAAGCCGAGTGGCTCCACCAGCCCCTGAATGCCGAACTCAGCAAACAGCGGCCCTAAGGTTTTCAGCGCAGCGATGGTATCCGCCGCGCTGATTGGGGTGCCGTCATTAAGTGGACAGAGCACCAGAGACGCCGCGCCGACGGCCTGAGCATCGCTCAGCAGCTGGCGGGTGCGCTGCAGGACAGCCTCATTAAGCTGGTTAAAGGGGTAGACCGCATTGATCGTGACGATCTCAATACCGGACTGACGCGCCAGCGCGTTAACCTCTTGACCGGTCAGATCGTCAGTCACGCGCCCGCTTTTCATATCGTTGCGCAGTTCAACTTTATTAATTCCCAGCTGCGTCACCAGATTGAAAAAGCGTTCGATGCTCAGGTTGGGGGCAATTTTGCGATTGATACAGAAACGCGAGGTAGCAATAGATAAAGTCATAGCCATTTCCTGAAAATAAGGTGTGCGTGAAATTGGGTGAATAGCAATCGGTTATGCACCCGGTAAAGTCGATATAGCCTTTCTGGCCGTCATTAAGCGAAAGTGCTATCTCTGCGTGCTCCATGCAGCGGCATTATTTTTTGCCGTTATAAAGCGCGTAGAAATAGTGCTCTACCTGCTCAAGACTTCTTCCTTTGGTTTCAGGAATAAACTTCAGAACAAAAAGGGAACCGCCGATACCGATGATGGCAAATATCAGGAATGCGCCGGACAGGCCAAAGGCGGCTAATAACAGCGGGAAAGCCATCGAAATAGCGAAATTGGCAATCCACAGTGAAAACACCGCGCCACCCATGCAGATGCCGCGCATCCTGGCCGGGAAGATTTCCGACAGCAGCAGCCAGGTCACCGGCGATAAGGCGCCCTGCTGGAAGCAGAGAAACATCAGCATTCCCGCCAGCACCAGATATGCGCGCAGCAGGTTAACGGCACCGTGCTGATATTCCGGCATCAGCCAGCAGATCAGCCCGATAAAGAACAGGCAGCAGGTGCAGCCCATCTGACCAATCAGTACCAGCGGACGACGGCCCACTTTGCCGATCAGCCAGATACCCACTAGTGTCATTACCACGGAAATCACGCCGTTCGCGATGGTGGCAAACAGGGCGGCATCGTTGCTGAGTCCGGCAGCAGTCAGCATGGTCGGCGCGTAATACATAATGGTATTGACGCCGGTCAGCTGCTGAATTGCGGCAATACC
This sequence comes from Pantoea sp. PGP6, assembly GCF_053474785.1. Taxonomy (NCBI): domain Bacteria; kingdom Pseudomonadati; phylum Pseudomonadota; class Gammaproteobacteria; order Enterobacterales; family Erwiniaceae; genus Pantoea; species Pantoea sp. PGP6. The sequence goes on along the minus strand of NZ_JBQBMA010000002.1, from coordinate 325,939 downwards.
GATGCCGAGCAGGAATATTTTCAACAGCCACGGCGTCGCCAGATCGCGCAGCCGGCCTTTTCCCCGCTGACGGTTCTCTTCAATCGTCTCTTCGATCTCTTCGAGTTCCCACTCCACATCCTCAGCGGCACGGGTTTTCTCTAATACCTCGCGGGCCGCCTGGCTGCGGCCTTTCATCACGTGCCAGCGTGGGGTTTCCGGCATAAATATCATGCCGATCCACAGCAGAATAGCGGGCACGATCGACAGCGCCAGCATCCAGCGCCAGGTATTTTCGCCGCCCCAGATGTCGTTGAAGGTGGCGTTAGAGATGTAGGCCAGCAGCTGCCCGCTGACGATCATCAGCTCCTGCAGCGTCACCAGCTGACCGCGCTTGTTGGCGGGCGCAATCTCTGCAATGTAAACCGGCACTGTGGCCGCTGCACCGCCTACCGCGAAGCCAAGGAACAGGCGTGAGGCGATCATCCATTCCACGTCCGGAGCGATGGCCGAGCCTACTGCACCAAAGGCAAAAATCAGCGCCAGCGCGATAATAATGCGCCGGCGTCCAACGCCATCCGCCAGATGACCTGCGGCCAGCGCCCCAAACGCCGCACCAAACAGCAGCGAACTGGTCACCAGTCCGGTCGTCAGTGGAGTGAGATGAAGGTCGCCCCGCATGAACAGCAGTGCACCCGAGACTACGCCGGTATCGTAGCCAAACAGTAATCCGCCAAGCGTGGCCACCAGCGCGATAATCTTCACAAACGGCTCGGTGCGGGTGGCGCTATTCGGGCCGGATGCCGGGTTCGACGAGATATACAGTTCTTTTTCCATGAAAACTCCAGGTAAAAACAGGCCAGGTCAAACGTCAGAATAAGAAGGAGCCTTCACCCTACTGATATTTATATTTCGGGTTAAATTATATTTAGAATTTTACTTTCATTTTGTGAGCTCAAGCCTTCCGGCCATTTTATTTTGATGGGATTCCATCAGCCGGTGAATAACCTGGTTGAATTTACGCCGTTTATTTTACGGTGCCATAAAGGCTGGCGGCAAAATGAAAGGGATGAAGCCGTGCTGAAAAGAGGATGGAATTGTTTTAAAGACGGATAAATAGCATCAGGATGAAATAAACATCCCAAATGCTGAGTGAAAAAATGAAATTAACAACAGAACGACAGAATGCCCGGCGTTGCCAGATTAGCGGATCACCAGCCCGCTCAGGGCAGAGAGCAGGGCATCTACTTTCGGCAGGAACTGTTTGCGACGCGGCCACACCACGCTCAGTGTCAGTCCGTCTGGTTGTAGCTGAGGAAGAATAATCTCCAGCTCCCCGGCAGCAACCGCATGGCGAATCAGCCACGAAGGCATTTGCGCCACGCCCAGACCGGCTGTGACCGCCTGCATCTGTGCATCCACATCGCCTAAGGCCATCCGGTAAGGCACATCACGCCAGTTTGACTGTCCATCTTCGGTGGTAAACAGCCAGCGTTTTGTGGAGCCGTCGACGCGTTCATAGAGAATGGCGCGGTGATTCAGCAGTTCCGTTTCATTTTCCGGCCGGCCTTCACGATCCAGATAAGCCGGCGCAGCGCAGAACAGCATCTGCTCACGCCCCATATTGCGCCAGCCGAGTGAAGCAGGTAGATCGGGCGCACCACCAATCCGCACGGCGACATCGACCCCTTCGTCAAACAGGTCGATGAAGCGATCGGAAAAACTCAGGCTGAGCGCCAGTTCCGGGTGCTGCTGACAGAAGGGCATTAGCAACGGCATCACGTTCAGCCGGCCATAAGTATTCGGCACCGCCAGCCGCAAGCGCCCGGAGGGAATGGTGCGCTGCGCGGCCAGCACCGCCTCGGTTTCAGCGAGATCTTCCAGAACACGCAGACAGGTCTGGTAGTAGGCGCTGCCGGCATCGGTCAATTGCAGGCTGCGGGTGGTGCGCTCCAGCAATCGGGAGCCTAATCTTGTTTCAAGCCGGCTGACACTTTTACTTACCGCCGAGCCGGTGACATGCAGACGCTCCGCGGCAGCGGTAAAGCTGCCACATTCCACGCTGGCAACAAACGGCAGGATATCTTTGAGGCGCTGATCGTGCATCGATTAATGAACTCAGGTTGAGAATGCTGTGAATTAATGCCAGAGATAAGAACTCTATTCTCTATTAGGCTTAGCATTACGCAAAACGAGGAGAAATCAAATGAAAAAACAGGCTTTGATTGTGGGTATCAGCGGCGTTATCGGCCGAGCACTGGCGGACAAACTGCAGCAGGAGGGCTGGGAAGTGACCGGCCTGTCACGCGGACGTGGTGCAGTGCCGGAAGGCGCGACCAGCCTGACCGCCGATCTGACCGATGCGGATGCGGTGCGTAAGGCCCTGAAGTCGGTGAAACCCGATGCGCTGTTTTTCAGCGTCTGGGCGCGTCAGGAAAATGAAAAAGAGAACATCCGGGTCAACGGCGGCATGGTGCGCAACGTCATCGAGGCGCTGGGCGATCGGCTGAAGGGCGCACACGTTGCGCTGGTAACGGGTCTGAAGCACTACCTGGGGCCGTTTGAAGCCTATGGTAAAGGCGCGGTGCCGGTGACGCCGTTCCGTGAAGAGCAGGGCCGTCAGCCAGTCGATAACTTCTATTATGCTCAGGAAGATGAGCTGTTTGCGGGTGCGGAAAAGTATGACTATCGCTGGAGCGTTCACCGTCCACACACCATCATCGGCTACGCAGTCGGCAACGCAATGAACATGGGCCAGACGCTGGCGGTCTATGCCACGCTGTGCAAAGAGAAAGGCTGGCCGTTTATCTTCCCCGGCTCACCAGAGCAGTGGAATGGCGTAGCTGACATGACCGACGCCGGTCTGCTGGCTGAACAACTGCACTGGGCTGCCACGTCACCCGCGGCTGCCAATCAGGATTTCAACGCCGTGAATGGCGATGTGTTCCGCTGGAGCTGGATGTGGCCAAAACTGGCTGAGTACTTCGGTATTGAGGCGGCTGAATTTCCGGCGCAGATGATGCCGCTGGAAGGCCGGATGCAGGATGCGGCCAGTGCGTGGCAGGAGATTGCCCAGCATCACCAGTTGCGTGAAGCGGATGTGAATAAGCTTGCCTCCTGGTGGCATTCCGACGCCGACCTTGGACGTCCGATGGAAGCCTTTACCGACATGAGCAAAAGTCGCAAAGCTGGCTTCACCGGCTATCGCAGTACGCTCGACTCCTTCACTCAGCTGTTTGATAAGCTGAAAGCGGAAAAAGTGATCCCGCAGTAATCTCACTGGCGCCGCATCAGGCGCCTGTTCTGTTTCTGGCTGATGGCTATACTTCGGCTCTCGCTCAATGAACAGAGGAACTGAAATGATGGCGACATGTTTTATTATCGGCGCGGCCGGAAAAGTCGGCCTGCGACTGACCCGCCAGTTGAGCGCTAAGCAGCACGCAGTTTCGGCACTGCACCGTAAACCGGAGCAGGCTGCGACGCTGCAGGCGGCGGGTGCGCAGCCGGTCGCCGGTGATATTCAGCAGCTGACGGTTGATGCGCTGGCACAACAGATGGCCGGTCACGAGGTGGTGGTTTTCACCGCCGGTGCTGGTGGCGCGGGTATCGCGCTGACCAATGCGATTGACGGCGATGGCCTGGATCTGGCGGTCGCGGCGGCTGAACAGGCAGGCGTACCGCGTTTTATTCTGGTCTCGGCGTTTCCCGATGCCGGTCGCGGTAAAGCGATATCGGAAGGGTTTGAAAACTACATGCGGGTCAAACGGCTGGCGGATGTGCGGCTGGTGGCGAGCGGGCTGGAGTGGGTGATTCTGCGTCCTGGCACGCTAACGGATGCCGCAGGCACCGGGCGGGTAAACGCCGATCTGGCGATCCCTTACGGTGAGATATCGCGTGATGATGTCGCAACCACGCTGGTGAGCCTGATTGAAAATCCGGCGATTAAATATCAGATAATCGAGCTGACCACCGGCGACCAGCCGATTGAAGCGGCGCTGCAACGGCTGCAACGCGCTTAAAAAAAGCCCCGCTTGCGGGGCTTTTTTATTACTTAACGCATTTCGCGCAGTGTTGACGCTCGATGTGCTGAAAGAAATCGTTCCCTTTATCATCCACCAGAATAAAGGCCGGGAAGTTTTCTACTTCAATTTTCCAGATCGCTTCCATCCCCAGTTCAGCATACTCCACACATTCCAGATGCTTGATGCTCTGTTGCGCCAGTACCGCAGCCGGGCCACCGATGCTACCCAGATAGAAACCACCATGCTTCTGACAGGCATCGGTCACCTGCTGACTGCGGTTACCCTTGGCCAGCATGATTTTGCTGCCGCCGTGCGCCTGCAACAAATCAACGTAAGAATCCATCCGGCCTGCCGTCGTCGGGCCGAGTGAACCAGAAGCATAGCCTTCCGGGGTTTTGGCCGGGCCAGCGTAATAGACCGGATGATCTTTAACGTACTGTGGCAGGCCTTCACCGTTATCAATGCGCTCTTTCAGCTTGGCATGGGCAATGTCGCGCGCCACGATGATGGTACCGGTCAGCGACAAACGCGTAGAAACCGGATAAGCCGACAGCTGCGCCAGGATCTGCACCATCGGACGGTTCAGATCGACATGAATCACCTCGCCCTCACCCTGCTGACGCAGCGCTTCAGGGATCAGGCGACCTGGATTGGCTTCCAGTTTTTCAATCCAGATACCGTCGCGGTTGATCTTCGCTTTGATGTTGCGGTCTGCCGAGCAGGAGACGCCCATGCCAATCGGGCAGGAGGCACCGTGACGCGGCAGGCGAATCACGCGAATATCATGGGCGAAGTATTTACCGCCGAACTGTGCGCCGAGGCCAAGCTGCTGCGCGGCTTCCAGCAGTTCCTGCTCCAGCTGAACGTCGCGGAACGCCTGACCATGTTCATTGCCTTCGGTCGGCAACCCGTCGTAATAGTGGGTGGATGCCAGTTTGACGGTTTTCAGGGTGCTTTCCGCCGAGGTTCCGCCAATCACAAACGCGATGTGGTAAGGCGGGCAGGCGGCGGTACCGAGGGTACGCATTTTGTCGACCAGGTAATTCTTCAGCTTACCTGGGCTGAGCAGCGCTTTGGTTTCCTGATAGAGATAGGTTTTATTGGCAGAGCCGCCGCCTTTGGCGATGCAGAGGAACTTATACTCATCGCCATCCACACTGTAGAGATCAATCTGCGCGGGCAGGTTAGTGCCGGTGTTGACCTCGTTATACATATCCAACGCCGCATTTTGCGAATAGCGCAGGTTATCTTCGATAAAGGTGTTATAGACGCCCTGCGACAGCGCGGCTTCATCACCGCCACCGGTCCAGACCCGCTGGCCTTTTTTACCCATGATGATGGCGGTACCGGTATCCTGGCAGGTTGGCAGTACACCTTTAGCGGCGATTTCGGAGTTCCTTAAAAACTGCAGCGCGACATATTTGTCGTTGTCGCTGGCTTCCGGGTCGTCAAGGATTGAGGCAACCTGCTGCTGATGCGCCGGACGCAGCATAAACGAGGCATCGTGAAACGCCTGCTGCGCCAGTAGTGTCAGGGCCTGCGGTGCCACTTTCAGCACTTCCTGACCGTCAAATTCGGCGACTGAGACGTGATCGCGGCTCAGGAGATAGTATTCGGTATCCTCGTGGGTAAGAGGAAAGGGGTTCTGATAGAAGAAAGGTTTGTTCGACATTTTTTCTCACTTAATGACCAGCTGAACCGTCGCGGAGGGGCAGCGAGGGTCAACATCATAGGCGAATTAATCGTTTATTATATTTACCCGCCGCCGGGATGGCGGCGGGTAAGGTGAGGAATGGTATCTTATAACGCGTTGATCTGCATGTTGTATCCGTCAGAACATCCACACCATCCACGGATAGGCAATCAGCATCATCGCGCCCAGGAAGATGGCACCAAAGATGGTACCCAGACGCCAGTAGTCTTTGGTTGGCAGATAACCGCTGCCGTAGTAAATCGGACTTGGGCCGGTGCCGTAAGGGGTGATGATGCCCATCACACCCAATGAGGTACACAGCATCAGACAGAAGACTGGCATGTTGATACCGGGAATGGATGCGGCAATGGTCAGCATGGCCGGTAACAGCGCTGTGGTGTGAGCGGTGGTACTGGCGAACAGGTAGTGCAGCAGGAAGAAGGCAATTAACAGCACCACGGCGGAAACCTGCGGGTCATATCCCTGCAACAGCATGCCGCCTTCTTTACCTAACCAGGCGATGAAGCCGACACGGGCCAGACCATCGGCCAGCGCAACCAGGGTGGCGAACCAGGCAAAGGTGTTCCAGGCCGCTTTGTTACTGGTGATGTCATTCCAGTTCAGTACGCCGGTCCACAGCATCAGGATAATGACCAGCAGTGCAGCCATCGCCGGTTCAATCCAGGCAGTCGCGAAAATCCACATCAGCAGGGCGCAGACAACAAACACCAGCAGCAGGATTTCGTTACGGGTCAGTTTGCCCAGTTTTTCCAGTTCCGAGATTGCCCATTTTGGCACCTCATCATTGATTTTTACTTCAGGCGGATAGAACCAGTAGGCCAGCAGCGGCATGGTCAGAATCAGTAACACGCCCAGCGGCAGGAAGGCGAGGAACCACATTCCCCATGAGATATCGAAACCGATAACGCTTTTCACCAGCGCCAGCGCTAACAGGTTCGGTGCCAGCGCAGAGAGGAACATTGAGCTGGTGATGCAGGCCGCGGTAATGGCTACCCACATCAGATAGGAACCGATTTTACGTGCGCTTGGATCGTTAGGTTTAGAGCCGTACAGCGGCGGCAGGTTAGCAATAATCGGGTAGATGGTCCCGCCACTGCGCGCGGTGTTGGAAGGCGTAAACGGTGCCAGCAACAAGTCGGCAAAGGTAATGGCATAGCCGAGCGTCAGGCTGCGGCGGCCCAGATATTTCACCAGGATCAGCGCCAGTCGACGACCAAACTGGGTTTTGTCATAGCCCGCCGCGAACATAAAGGCACCGAAAATCAGCCAGACGGTAGAGTTACCGAAACCGCTGACCGCCCACCTGAACGACTCACCGGCAAGTTTGAATTTCGGGTTAGCCAGTTCAGCCGGACTGAACAGCAAAAACTGACTGAACAGGGCGATGACGACGACACCGGTCAGACCGATAACCGCGCCAGGTAATGGCTCAAAAATCAGACCGACAATCACGCCGACAAAGATCGCGAAGAAGTGCCAGGCGTACGGTTCGAGTCCGGCAGGAACTGGCACCAGTAGCAACAGCACCGCGACCAGCACCGGTAAGGCAAGCATGAGCGCTTTCTTTTTTCCCGCCGCGGCAGGGGCTGCTTTGGGCGGTTCATTCACAGCTGAGAGTGGTTTCATAGTATTTGTCTGCAAGTTGAGAAGAATGCGATTTTGCGCCCCGATCGATCACTGACTGCTTTCTTTATTATTCTTAATGACGTGAATAAATCGTGGCACCCTTATTTTTTTGACTGACAGTTGCAAGAGTAAGCAGCTTTTTAAATCAGTGTGAATATGATGCGATTTCTGAAAATATAGATTTTTGATCCAGATCAATAAAATTAAACCGCTATTCCTGATTTTTAACATTTATTTTTAATTTATATCTCACTGTTGGATGTTTAGCGCTTTTTGTGAAGCTGATCGGCAATCACATCACCGATTGACTCACCAGTCTATGGAATAACCCTTTGATATTCAATATGTTGTTTTTAATGTAATCGAAGGGTTGATTTTTGGTAACCCATAGTTAACAATTAATATAACTTCTGTTATTGTTTTCGGCAAATAAAAACTCTAAATCGTTTAAAAGTTTAAAAAGTAAATTTATCGCTTAAATAAGCAAAGAAAATGGTATATTTAAACCATGACATCGGACCACTTAATTAAGCGATAATTTGCGTCCGCTAAGAATTTTCAGACTTTTAAATTTTGGAGTTCATCGCAATGAATACTCTTACCCCGATTCTCACTCCCCTCACGCTTCCTGGCGGCGCTGTCCTTAAAAATCGATTAGTGATGGCACCGATGACCACCTGTACCGGTTTTTATGATGGCACTGTGACCAGCGAGCTGGTGGAATATTATCGTGCGCGCGCCGGCAGTATCGGCACCGTGATTGTCGAGTGCTGCTTTATTGATAACCGTGGTCCGGCGTTCCCCGGCGCGATTGCCATCGACAGTGACAACAAAATCCCCGGTCTGAAACGCATCGCTGACGCCATCAAAGCAGAAGGTTCAACTGCGATTCTGCAGATTTATCACGGTGGCCGCATGGTGGAACCGGAGTTGATCGGCGGTAAAACGCCGGTCGCCCCCAGCGCTATCGCGGCACCGCGTGAAGGCGCAACCAAACCACTGGCACTGAGTGCTGAAGAAGTCGACACCATGATCACCAAATTTGGTGATGCGGTGAACCGTGCAATCAAGGCGGGTTTTGACGGGGTGGAGATTCACGGTGCCAATACCTATCTGATCCAGCAGTTCTATTCGCCAAATTCTAACCAGCGCGATGACAAGTGGGGCGGCAGCCGCGATAACCGTGCGCGCTTTCCGCTGGAAGTGCTGGAAATCACCCACAAGATGGCGGAGCGTTTTGCGCATAACTCTTTCATCATTGGCTACCGCTTCTCGCCGGAAGAGATTGAAGTGCCCGGTATCCGCTTTGACGACACGCTCTATCTGCTGGAGAAACTGGCAGCGCGCGGGCTGGACTATGTCCACTTCTCGGTGGGTCAGCTGCTGCGTCCGTCGATTGTCGATACCCAGGACCCCACACCGCTGATCGAAAAATTTGTGGCGATGCGTTCGCCGGTGCTGGCGAAGGTGCCGGTGATTGGTGTTGGCGGGGTAGTGAATAAATCTGATGCCGAAATGGCGCTGGAAAAAGGCTACGACCTGGTGGCAATCGGTAAAGCCTGTATTGCCTATCCTGACTGGACCGACCGCATCATCAATAATGAGCATCTCGATCTCTATATCGACAGTAACAAACGCGAAGAGCTGCAGATACCGGAACCGCTTTGGCGTTTCTCGCTGGTTGACGCGATGATCCGCGACATGAGCGAGTCAGGCCGCAAATACAAAGCCGGTGTTTATCAGGAAAAAGTGGAAGCCGAAGCGCTGAAGCTCAAAATCAACGTGACGCTGGATACCGACCGTATTACCGATATTTCGCTGGTCCCGGATGACACGCTGGATGTGGACTTCACCACCACCTTTGAGAACCTGCGTAACCGCATTCTGGTCGCCAACAGCCCGCATGTTGATGCGATTACCGGCGCGACGACGCAAAGTGAAGCCCTGAAGAAAGCCGTATCGCGCGCCCTGACCCACTCCAGCAAAGCGCACGTCATCGAAGAGGGCGGTAACCCTAATGCACCACAGAATTATGATGTGGTGGTGGTCGGTAGTGGCGGTGCTGGCCTCGCAGCAGCCATTCAGGCACATGATGAAGGCGCGCGCGTGGTCATCATCGAGAAGATGCCGACCATTGGTGGGAACACCATTAAAGCGTCGGTCGGGATGAACGCCGCGGAAACCCGCTTCCAGAAACTGAAAGGCATCGAGGACAGTAAAGAGCTGTTCTACGAAGAGACGCTGAAAGGCGGCAAATTCAAAAACAATCCGGTGCTGCTGCGTGAGTTCGTTGAACTGGCACCAGAAGCGATTGAATGGCTGGCCGACCACGGCATTGAACTCAATGACATCACCATTACCGGCGGGATGAGCATTGACCGTACTCACCGTCCGGCAGATCGCTCCGCAGTCGGTGGATTCCTGATCAGCGGGCTGGTGAAAAATATCAACAGCCGTAACATTGAAGTGCTGCTGGAAACTTCAGTAGCAGAAATCCTGTATGAAAACGGGGCGGTCGCCGGGGTAAAAGTGGTTGATGAGTACAACGACAGCCGCATCCTGAATGCTAAAAGCGTGATTGTGGCGACCGGCGGCTTCAGTGCTAACCGTGAACTGGTCGTGAAATACCGCCCTGAACTGGATGGATTCGTCACCACCAACCATAAAGGCGCAACCGGTAGCGGTATCGCCATGCTGACTAAAATTGGTGCCGGCACGGTAGATATGGGCGAAATCCAGATTCACCCTACGGTAGAACAGACCACCTCTTATCTGGTTTCAGAATCAATTCGTGGCGGCGGTGCCATCCTGGTCAGCCAGGCGGGACAGCGGTTCTACAATGAAATGGAAACCCGTGACAAAGTCTCGGCTCAGATCATCGCGCTGCCAGAGAAAAGTGCCTGGATCGTGTTTGACGAGCAGGTTCGGATGAACAATAAAGCGGCCGATGAATATATTGCCAAAGGCTTCGTGGTGAGCGCACCGTCTGTGGGTGAACTGGCGGTGAAACTCAATATGGAACACCGCGCGCTGGAAGAGACGCTGGCCCGCTATAACGGCTTTGTTATCCAGCAGAAGGATGAAGACTTTGGCCGTCAGACCGCGCTGCGTCATCCTCTGAACGAAGGCCCGTTCTACGCCATCCGTGTTGCGCCGGGCGTTCACCACACCATGGGCGGTGTGACCATCGACACCACTACCGCGGTACTGGATAGTCAGCAGCAGGTGATTAACGGTGCCTGGGCCTGCGGTGAAGTGGTCGGAGGCATCCACGGCGCTAACCGCATCGGCGGTAATGCCGTCGCCGATATCATCATCTTTGGTATCCTGGCAGGCGGTAACGCGGCAGCCTACGCGAAACGTTAAACGCGCTTTCCGGCATCTGTGTCCTGCAGATGCCGGTTCTTCCTCTTCAAAGCAGAGTCGCCTATGTTAACTGATGCGCGTGTCTATGCTTACTCCGCGGTTCTGATGGGTTCGCCCATTCTGCTCAAACTGTTTGAACACAATGAACCGCTTGCCGGACAGGTTTTTCGCCTGATCAAACAGCAGGAGAATCTGTTTACCGTCAATCGTGCCGGTTCTGAAGTGATGGCAATTAACCAGGCGGCGGGTCAGCATCCGGTGGCGGTCAGTCGGGCGGTATTCGATCTGATTGCCTGCGCCCATGCGGTCAGCCTGCTGCCGGACAGCCGTTTCAATCTTGCGATTGGTCCGCTGGTGAAGCGCTGGAAAATAGGATTCCAGGGTCATAGCGTGCCGCCTGCGGAGGCATTGCAGGCCAGTCTGGCATTGACCAATCCGCATGACGTCATTCTTGATCCGGCGGCCCACAGCGTCATGCTGGCGAGAGCCGGGATGGAAATTGACCTTGGGGCGATTGCAAAAGGCTATATCGCCGATCGGGTTCAGGCGTTTCTGCGTCAGCAGGGGGTAAGCCGTGCGCTGATCAATCTCGGCGGTAACGTTCAGACGATCGGCTCGCCACCAGAAGAAGAGTCTGCGGGATGGGCAATTGGCCTGAAAAAACCGTTTGGGGCACCGGATGAACTGATCGGGGTGATTCACGTTGCTGATAAATCGGTGGTGACGTCCGGTATCTACGAACGCTATTTCGAGCAGGATGGCGTCTGCTACCACCATATTCTTGATGATCGCAGCGGTTATCCACTCAATAACGAACTACTGAGCGTGACGGTCATCTCTGACCGCTCAATCGATGGCGATATTTACACTACGCTGCTGTATGGCATGGGCGTGGAAAAGGGAATTGCCTGCCTCGCCGATCAGCCTGGTATCGAGGCGATATTTGTGACCCGCGACAAGCAGGTCATCAGCTCGTCACAACGTCACTTTTCCTTTCAGCTAGTCGATAATCATTATCGGCGGGCTTACTGACAATATTGCTTCAGCAGGGTGTGATATTCCGGCTGTAACCGATAACGATAAACTGGCCGACCGGTCACGCCGTAGTGAATGCTGGTAAACAGAATATTAATCTGCGCCAGCCAGATCAAGTACTTACGGCAGGAGACCCTTGAGATATTCACTTCTGTCGCCAGTTCATCGGTAGAGAATTCGGTGCCCGGATGCGCATCGATCCACAGGCAGAGCGTGCGTAGCGTCTGTGGCGTCAGACCTTTTGGCAGCCGTTTCTGTTCACTGGCCCCAGGGGGGTTACCGTGCAGCAGCTGATCCACATCCGACTGCTGATAAAACTGGTGATTATCCATCAGCGCTTTTTTTTGCCGCCAGCCGGTCAGCGCTTCTTCGAAGCGGGCAAACTGGAACGGTTTAATCAGATAGTCAACGACGCCATAGTTGAGCGACGTTTTTATGGTGGCCGCATCCGCCGCCGAGGAGATGATGATCACGTCGACAGGCCGCCCGGTGCTGCGCAGTTCCGGCAGCAGATCGAGACCGTTCTCCTGCTGCATATAGATGTCCAGCAGCACCAGATCAACCGGCGAATCAGCCTGTAACAACTGCTCTTTGGCCTGCTGTAACGTCGATGCGGTGCCGCAGCAGGTAAATCCGGCGATCTGAGCGATATAACAGCGATTCAGCTCGGCTACCATAGCATCATCATCGACAACTAAGACATTGATCATTCGACTTTTAATCCTCTCTCCCACGGGAGTTGTACTAAGAACTGGGTGAACACACCTGGCTCTGACTCAACGCTGACATTACCGCCCAGACTTTCGGTTTGCTGCCTGACCAGGAACAGTCCCACGCCGCGATCGTCGCCCTTTGACGAGACGCCACGTTCAAAGATGGCGGCGAGCTGCGACCCGTCAATGCCGGGCCCATCATCACTGACTTCACACGCCAGCCAGCCATTCTGATAATGCAGCATCAGGTGGATTTCACCTTCGGTTTCCGGGTCCAGCGCCTCAAGTGCGTTTTCAATTAAATTACCCAGCACGGTAATCAGCACGGCGCTCTGTTGTTCACTGCCGCAGTCGGGCAGAAAACTGGCCTCATCGATAATCAGCTGGTGCCCTTCATCGGTCACCCGACTGATTTTGCTTAACAGAAAGCCCGCAATTACCGGCGATTTGATCTTCTGTATCAACGAACCGATCTCGGTCTGGTAGTTGTTCGCCGTTTTCAGGATGTACTCTTCCATCTGCGCATAATTTTTCATGTGCAGCAGCCCCAGAATGACATGCAGCTTATTCATGAATTCATGGGAGCGTTCACGCAACGCATCGACATAGTTTACCATGCCGTCCAGACGCTGCATCAGCTGGCTGATTTCGGTTTTATCCCTGAAGGTGGTTACCGCGCCGATAATGCGTTCGCCGCTGCGTACCGGCACGGTATTGCTGATCAGAATACGGCCGCCGAGAGTCAGTTCCTGGTCATGCCAGGCTTTGCCCTGGTGCAGCGCATCCTGTTGATGACTGTGCATCACGCTCTCTTCCGGCAGGCGATCGCCACTGAGCATGGTTTTGCGGGTCGTTTCATGCAGTAGCTGTTGTGCGGCCTGATTAATCAGACTGACGCGTAACTGATCATCCACCGCAATCACTCCCTCTTTGATTGAGTTGAGGATGGCCTGACGCTGTTCAAACAGGCTGGAAATTTCATGCGGCTCCAGCCCCAGCAAAATGGTCTTGAGCCGCCGGACCAGAATATAAATGCCCAGCAAACCGACAATGCCACCAAATAAGACGGTCCAGACAATGTTCCAGCGGCTTTTTGCAATCTGCGCCGCCACATCATTGAGTGAAATACCGATGGCCACCACGCCAATCTGCTGATGACGGTCGTTGAAAACCGGGGTGAAAACCCGCAGGGCCTCAACCAGCACGCCATGATTAACTGCAACATTTTCCCGGCCAGCCAGGGCTGGATTAAGATCGTCGCCAATGAAATGTTTGCCAATCGCATCGGGGTTGGGATGCGAAAAGCGGATACCATTCATATCCGTGACCACCACGAACAGCAGGTCGTTACGTTTGCGCGCTGCTTCGGCAATCGGCTGGATCAGCGCCTGACCGTTCGGGTGGCCGAGTCCGCGCTGGATCTCGGGGCTGTCTGCCACGGTACGTGCTACCGCCATCGCTTTGTCTTTGAGATGCGACTGGGCGAAATTATCAATCTGAATGAAATAGAGCAGATGGACGCACAGCAGGACGGTAAAAATCACCGCTGTCATCATCAGCGTGGTCAGCGTGCTGAGTTTCATCGGACGTCTGTTAAGGGCGTATTGTTTTTGTGACTGGATTTTCATGAGCGTTCGGTACGGGTAAGGGTATCGCCTGGAAACATACGCTAAGACGCGACACCAGTACAGGATTAGCCGCGCGCGCAGCGGTAAAAACAGCGGCACAATATTTGCCTTAAGGGATTGAATAATTCAAAGCACACCCTTAATGTGTGGTTAAAATAAAGAGTAAATTAAGTATGCCTTTTGTAATTAAATTAAGGCAAAAATGCTATTTTTAATTTTATAACTATTTTCACATTAACTCATAAATAACATTATTTTAAACTTTGAGGACTTTCTTTAACCAGTGTTATTAAGTTAACAGTAGATTGCATAATGATTAGTTCAACCAAAGTTATTCCTGCCCTTTCCCTCGCGGCCTTGCTCGTTTCTTCAGCCCTTCACGCAGAAACTTCACCAGAGAAAACCGACGTACTGTTAATTGGCGGCGGCATCATGAGCGCATCCATGGGAACCATGCTGGAAGAGTTACAGCCAGGCTGGAAACAGATCATGGTTGAGAAACTGGACGGCGTGGCGCTGGAATCCTCGAACGGCTGGAACAATGCCGGTACCGGGCACTCGGCCAATATGGAGCTGAACTATACGCCACAGCGTAAAGATGGCTCGATTGACGTGACGAAAGCGCTGGAGATCAACGAAGCCTTCATGGTGTCGCGCCAGTTCTGGACCGCTCAGGTTAAAGAAGGCGTCCTGCACGACCCACGCAGTTTCATCAACTCAACGCCGCACATGAGCTTCGTCTGGGATGGCAACGTCGACTTCCTGACCAAACGCTACGCTGCACTGCAGAAAACGGCGCTTTTCCAGGGCATGAAGTTCTCCACCGATCACCAGCAGATCGCCCAATGGGCGCCACTGGTGATGGAAGGCCGTGATCCGCAGCAGAAAGTGGCTGCGACCTGGACACCGGTCGGCACCGACGTCAACTACGGTGAAATCACCCGTCAGCTGATCGGCAGCCTGAAGAAAAATGACAACTTCCGGCTGGAAACGTCTTCTGAAGTCACTGACTTCAAACGTAACGGCGACAACTCATGGCATGTGACAATTAAAGACGCCAAAAACGGCAATGAGCGTGCGGTTGACGCGAAATATGTCTTTATCGGTGCTGGCGGCGGCGCGCTGAAGTTACTGCAGAAAACCGGCATTCCGGAAGCTGAAAACTATGCAGGCTTCCCGGTAGGCGGATCGTTCCTGGTGACCGAAAACAGCGCAATTGCCGATCGTCATCTGGCCAAAGTGTACGGTCAGGCGTCCGTCGGTGCTCCACCGATGTCGGTTCCGCATCTGGATACCCGTTACCTCGATGGCAAGCGCGTGGTGCTGTTTGGGCCGTTCGCGACTTTCTCTACTAAGTTCCTGAAAAATGGTTCGCTGTTTGATCTGCTCAGCACCACCACCACCCACAACGTGATCCCGATGACGCACGTTGGGATGGATAACTTCGACCTGGTGAAATATCTGGTGGGTCAGGTGATGCTGACTGACGATGACCGCTTTGCTGCGCTGAAAGCGTACTATCCGGATGCGAAGAAAGAGGACTGGAAACTGATTCAGGCCGGTCAGCGCGTGCAGATCATCAAGAAAGATGAAGAGAAGGGCGGCGTGCTGAAACTGGGCACAGAAATCGTGACCGATCAGCAGAAAACCGTTGCTGCACTGCTGGGTGCATCGCCAGGCGCTTCCACTGCGGCCCCTATCGCATTAAACGTGATGCAGAAACTGTTCCCGGAAGAGTTTAAGTCAGCTGAATGGCAGGCGAAGATTCACAAAATGATCCCAGGTTACGGACAGAAACTCAACGACAACGTTCCGCTGCTGCAGCAGGTCTGGAATGACACCGCATCGACGCTGCAACTGACGACGCCGCCGGTGATCCATATGGATGGTAACGCGACCGCTGCGCCAGCAGCACCGGCTGAGAAACCGGCCGCATCACCTCAACACGATATGGCGCTGTAACAGCCGCTTAATCGTCAAAAAGCCCGCGCCGGTTAACCGGCGCGGGCTTTTTTGATTTACGTGTAGAGAGACGCGACCGAAAGGATGTTCACCTCTGAGGGATGTCAGGGCGAAAAGCGGCGATCCTTATGCGAAATTTTTTAAACTGCGCCGCTTTCAGAGATCATATTTTTAGCCAGCGCCAGCAGGAATGCGGTAACGGAAGTGGCATCCGTGATTTCACCTTCGCGTATCCACTGCGCAAAGAGACGCATTTTGATTTTTTTCACCGTCAGGCCGAACTCCTCTTCCTCCAGTTGCTGACCGGTAAATGTCAGCTGCGTTGCAAGGAAAATATGATAGCCCTGGGCGGAATAGCCCTGCGCGAGCTTCTGGTATCCGACATAGTCCATTTTTCCTGCGCTCAAGCCGGTTTCTTCTTTCAGCTCACCTCTGGCAATCTCTTCTGGTGCGGAATCCGGGGAACATTCCCAGCTTCCCTGCGGAAGTTCCGTGGTTCTCTGGCCCAGCGGGTAGCGGTATTGCTCAACAAGGTAGACTTCATCATTCTCAACCGGAATGATCACCACAAAATCATCTTTTTCAATGACGGAATAGATCCCCTCGCTGCCGTCAGCCCGCAATATCCGGTCTTCCTTCAGCGACATCCAGCGGTTACGGTAAACTTGCCTGGATGCCAGTGTTTTTATCTCCGCGCTCACTTCGATCTCCTCATTTCTCTATCGGGGACTCTGCCACAATCAGGTGAATGTCTTCACTGCTGAACCTTTTAGCGTCAGCGGACGCATCGCCCCTCGATGATAATGTCGTTGAGCACGCACAGGCTGCGCCCGATGCATGATACCAGACGTCAAAAAAGAGATGCTGGATAACGGCGGGGTGAGGGATACGGCAAGGTCTTTAAACCGGGCCTTCTCAGATTCAATCCTGCGCTGGCTGCAGAAAGCAACAACATGGCAGAGGAGATCCCGGCAGGCTGCGAGTGTGACCTGCCGCGGATCGGATTACGGTTTCAGCCAGCGCTGCATCGGTCACAGGACATGTGCATCCGTGGAAACCTCATTGCGGTTGACAGCCACCTTGCGGCGCAACGTTTACCCGATCAATGTTGCATTCCACGTTACTGACGTCCTGCGCAACAGCGATTTACTCCGGCTTATTGCCACGCCAGCCCGCCCAGGGATTCTCTTCAGCCGCAGGTGCTGTATCAGTTTTCTCATCCAGCGACGCCAGATAGAGTGCTTCGACTTCGGCCCGCGCCCACGGCGTGCGCCGCAAAAACTTCAGGCTCGATTTCACGCTGGGATCGCTTTTAAAACAGTTAATGTTGATGCGTTTACTCAGTTCAGACCAGCCATATTGTGCGACCAGATGGTTTACCTGCATTTCGAGCGTGACGCCGTGCAGAGGATCTTTTGAGGTATGTGCGTTCATGGTTTATCCACCCGGTTCAGTTAATTGCGCACATCCTGACGATCGTCGCGCCGGAGTGCAAGTCTCCCAGGCGAAAAAGCGGATTCACCGCCAGCCGTCTCACCTTTTGTGTGGCTGAGATAACGCGCACCACACAAGCCCGGGCAATTTATCACCGATTATGCTAATCATAAGCGATTGATGCGACGACAAAAAGGATCACCTGCCATGTCCGACTCTGCTGATAAGCTGCTCAGTTCCACCCGCCGTAAACGTGCCTTACTGGCCGGTTCGGTGGGCAATTTCATTGAATGGTATGAGTTTGCCGTCTATGGCTTTCTCGCCACCCTGATTGCGCAGAACTTTTTCCAGCTTGAGGGAGAGTCTGCGCTGACCGGGATTCTGCTGACTTATGCCTCGTTCGCCATTGCCTTCTTTTTTCGCCCGCTTGGGGCGATCATTTTTGGCCGGATGGGTGACCGTATCGGACGTAAGCCGACGCTGATTTTTGTACTGATCATGATGACGCTGGCGACCACCGCCATCGGGCTGGTACCGACCTACGCCACACTGGGGGTGCTGGCTCCGCTGATTATTACTGCGCTGCGTATTTTGCAGGGGCTGTTCGCGGGCGGCGAATATGGCGGAGCGGTCTCGTTGATGACCGAATTTGCGCCACGCGGTAAGCGCGGATTGTTTGGTGCCTGGCAGTCGTTTACCGTGGCGCTGGGGCTGCTGGCGGGTGCAGGCATTGTAGCGCTGCTCTCACTGTTGTTAACCCCTGAGCAGATGCTGGCATGGGGCTGGCGTGTCCCGTTCTTTCTCGCGCTGCCATTGGGTGTGCTGGCGCTCTGGCTGCGGGTACAAATGGAAGAGACGCCGGCGTTTATCCGCCAGCAGTCAGAACCTGCGTCTGAAAGAGTGACTGCCAGCGTCGGTGCGACGCTGAAAACCATTTTGCTCGGCATCTGCCGGCTGATGGTCTGGTCGGCCGCCGGCTATACCTATCTGGTAATTATGCCGACCTACCTGCAGGCGTCGCTGCATACCGGTTTTAATCAGGCGTTGCTGATTGCGGTGATCTCGAATCTCGGCTTTGCCGCGACCATCATTCCGGCCGGCATGCTGAGCGATAAGATTGGCCGTCGCGCGGTGATGGTGACCGCGGCGGTGCTGCTGTTGCTGCTGGCGCTGCCGCTGCTCAACGTGCTGCAGGCGGAAAGCAGTGGGCTGTGGCTGAAGGCGCTGGTGGTGTTTGTTGCTGGCGGGATTGTAGGGCTGCTGGCGGGGCCGGGGCCGGCGATGCTGGCGGAGATGTTTCCAACGCGGGTGCGCTATACCGGGCTGGGGCTGGCCTATTCACTCTCGAATGCCGTCTTTTCCGGCTGTGCCGGATTGATTATTACCGGGCTGATTAAACAGACCGGCAATCTGGATATTCCCGCCTGGTACGTGATGATTACCGCGCTGATCAGTATTGTGGCGCTGATGACCCTGAACAAGGATGACCATCTGCGGCTGCTGGATGAGCCGCCGTCGCGCTGAACCGGCGGTTGCAGGCATAAAAAAAGGCTCCCGGGGGAGCCTTTTTAACAAACGATCACTTACACCAGTTGCTGCGCGGTGGTTTCCACCAGGGTCAGCAGGATCTGAATGTCTTCCAGCGTAACGGTCGGATTCAGCAGCGTCATTTTCAGGCAGGTGACGCCGTCGAATTCGGTGACGCCGACGTTAGCGCGACCTGACTCCAGCAATGCATCGCCAATACGCTGATTCAGCAGCGCGATATCCGCATCGCTGAGGTGCGCCAGATGTGCCGGACGATAGCGGAACAGCACGCTTGCCAGTTGCGGCTTCATCACCAGCTCCAGTGCAGGCTGTTGTTCAACATAGTGAGCAACCTGCTGCGCCAGCGTCACACCGTGATCGATGATCGCGGCATACTGTTTCTGACCCAGTGCTTCAAGGCCCATCCACAGTTTCAGCGCATCAAAACGACGGGTGGTCTGCAGCGACTTCGACACCAGATTCGGCACGCCCTGCGCTTCATCAAACTCAGAGTTCAGGTAGGCCGCCTGGTAACGCATCAGCTCATAGTGACGCGCTTCTTTCAGCAGGAAGGCACCACAGCTGATAGTCTGGAAGAACTGCTTGTGGAAGTCGAGCGTGATGGAGTCCACCAGTTCAATTCCATCCAGATAGTCGCGGTACTGCTCAGACAGCAGCAGCGCGCCACCCCAGGCGGCATCGACGTGAACCCAGATCTGCTGTTCCGCCGCCAGCGTCGCGATCTCGCGCAGCGGGTCGATAGCACCGGCATCGGTGGTGCCTGCGGTCGCGACAATCGCCAGCACCTGCTCGCCATTGGCCTGCGCCTGGGCCAGCTTGTGACGTAAATCGTCCAGATCCATGCGGGCGAAGCGGTCCGTTTTGACCAGTGTCACTGACTGATAGCCAAGGCCCAGCAGCGCCATGTTTTTCTGTACGGAGAAGTGGGCGTTTTCCGAACAGAAGACTTTGATCTTCTTCAGATCGCCGGTCAGACCATCCTGCTGCACAGAATGACCCTGACGGGCAAACCAGGCATCACGCGCCAGCATCAGACCCATCAGATTGCTCTGGGTGCCGCCACTGGTGAATACGCCAGCATCGCCCGGCTGATAACCCACCTGAGTACGCAGCCATTCGATCAGCTTCATCTCGATGATGGTGGCGGAAGGGGCCTGGTCCCACGAATCCATGCTCTGGTTAGTGGCGTTGATCAGGACTTCGGCCGCCTGGCTGATCACCAGACTTGGGCAGTGCAGGTGCGCAACACACTGCGGGTGATGCACTGACAGGCTGTCTTTCAGAAAGTATTCGATGGCGCGTTCAATCGCGGCCTGGTTGCCCAGGCCCTGAGGATTGAAGTCCAGCGTGATACGTTCACGCAGCTCAGCGACGGTTTTGCCCTGATACATCTCAGGTTGTTCCAGCCACTTAACGACCGCCGCACTACTCTGGGCAATCGCCTGCTGGTAGGCCTCGGTACTCTGCGCTGAGGCCGCCAGAATCGGGTTTAACCGGGACATTGCATTCACTCCACTCAAACGGGTTTCACGCCAGCTGACAGCAGGGCGTTTTCAAATTTATCCATAAACACGTCGAGTTCTGCATTGGTGATCAGCAGTGACGGCAGCAGACGCAGCACGCTACCGTGACGACCGCCACGCTCCAGAATCAGGCCGTTTTCAAAACATTTTTTCTGAACCAGCGCCGAGAGCTCACCATCTGCCGGGAAGCTGCCCATGTGGTCGGCGGCTTCGTCAGGTTTCACCATCTCGATACCGATCATCAGGCCCAGGCCACGCACGTTACCGATGACCGGATAACGCTGTTGCAGTTCGCCCAGTTTACCTTTCAGCCACTCGCCCTGTGCCGCGACTTTGTCAGCAATGTTATGGTCTTTCAGCAGCTTCAGGGTGGTGAGGCCGGTTGCCATCGCCAGCTGGTTACCGCGGAACGTACCGGTATGATGGCCCGGAGACCAGGCATCGAACTCTTTCTTAATGCCGAGTACCGCCAGTGGCAGACCGCCGCCAACCGCTTTTGACATCACAATGATGTCCGGTTCAATACCCGCGTGTTCAAAGGCGAAGAACTTACCGGTACGGGCAAAACCTGCCTGCACTTCATCAAGGATCAGCAGAATGCCATGTTCCTGGGTGACTTTACGGATGCGCTGCAGCCATTCCGCCGGTGCCGGGTTCACGCCGCCTTCGCCCTGAACCGCTTCGAGGATCACAGCGGCAGGTTTGCGCACGCCGCTCTCAACATCGTTGATCAGGTTTTCGAAGTAGTAAGTCAGCGCTTTGACACCCGCTTCACCGCCAATTCCCAGCGGGCAGCGATAAAGGTGCGGATATGGCATGAACTGCACTTCCGGCATCATGCCGTCGACCGCTTCTTTGGGTGACAGGTTACCGGTTACCGACAGCGCGCCGTGGGTCATACCGTGATAACCACCAGAGAAGCTGATCACGCCGGAACGGCCGGTGTGCTTTTTCGCCAGCTTCAGTGCGGCTTCTACCGCATCTGCGCCGGATGGACCGGTAAACTGCAGGCAATACTCTTTGCCCTGGCCCGGCAGTAAAGAGAGCAGGTATTCAGAAAATTCATCTTTTAACGGCGTAGTCAGATCGAGCGTATGTAACGGCAAGCCGCTGGTAATGACATTTTGAATACTTTGCAGAACGTCTGGATGGTTATGGCCCAAAGCCAGCGTTCCGGCACCGGCAAGACAATCAAGATACTGATTATTCTCGACGTCGGTGATCCAGACACCTTGCGCTTTCGCAATCGCGAACGGCAATTTACGTGGGTAACTTCGAACGTTTGATTCAAATTCAGCCTGACGGGCTAAATAGGTTTCATTGTTTCCGTTTAAGGTCTGTGCATTCAAACTATCAATACGGACTTTATCCGTCATCATATCTCTCCTACAACCGGGACGGGTGTAACGTCGCAGTTGAATAAATGAATTAAAAAAGTAATGGTCCTCGATAAAACGCGGCCAATATATTGGTTTTTCAGGTCCGACTCAATGATTAATTTTATCAAAAGTTTACGGATTATTTGCTTTGTTTATCAAGAAGTTGGTGGCTTTGTGACCATTTTTATCGGCGCGATTCTTTACCGACGTTTTTAATAAAGCACGTAAAAACACGTGTTTACCCAGGCTGACAGGCATTAAACGGGTGTTAACCAGTTGTGTAAAAAGCTGTTTCGGCGAGAAAACGCTGTCAGAAAAAGCGCCGCTAAAAAAAGAAAAGCCTGCATTGTTGTCGCTTTGTCAGGCTGTTTAAATAATCGCAGCCAGCCATTCAGTTCGTTAAAGTATTAAACCTTTTATTAACATTTAATTAAAAATGACCCGCTTTGCTGGCGTTAATCGCAACGGTTAAAAAGGTGTTATCCGCGCATTTGCCCGACAAAATGATTCAAATCATCCAGCGCCTCACTGGCTTTGGCTGCGGAAGGATTGATAGTCAGCAGATCGGCATAGCCATTGAGCATGGCGCTTAGCTGGCGTGCAGTACGTGCCACATCGGTTACGCGCAGCGTACCGTTTTCGACCTCAGCACCGATGATATTCTCCATCAACCCCTGCCATTTTGCCGTCATCTCTTCCGCCAGCGCCGCGTAAGCCGGATTATGACTCGCCAGTTGCCAGAACGAAGCGTAAAGCTGCCAGACCGCGTCGGGCGAGCTGGGCAGATAGCTTTCAAACAACAGCCCGAGGCGTTGCTGCGGCGGGACGGCTGCCAGCGTCGCGGAAAAATGCTCAAATTCGTTATGCATGAAACGTTCAAGCGCCGCCAGACAAAGCGTTTGCCAGTTGCTGAAATAGTGATAGATGTGGCTGCGTGAAATCCCCACGGATTCGGTTAACTCCCGGGTGGTCACTTTCCCGATGCCTTTCTCAATAAATAACGCGACTGCACCCTCAAGGATTTTAATTCTTAGCGCTTCCGCCGACTGTTTCATCATCGCTCTCTCGTTGACTTTGAGCAGGTGCTCAAATAGACTGCTTTTCGCTCTTGAGCAACCGCTCAAGGCTTATCTTAACAGTAAATAATTCTATGTATTCCCCAAACAACCTTTTGCCGGTACCCGCCGCGCGCAGCGCTATTCTGACACTAAAAAGGCTCGGACGCCGACACAGCCGAAAACTCTTGCTCACGCTGCTGCTGGTGGTGGCTGAAAATGTAATGTACCTGCTGTATCCGCTACTGGCTGGCTTTGCTATCAATGCCATTGTCACCGGCCAGGCGTGGCATGCGCTGCTCTATGCGGTGATGGTGTTTATCATGTGGGCGCTCGGCGCCGCACGGCGCAGCGTGGATACCCGCACCTTTGCCCGTATTTACGCCGAACTGGCGGTGCCGGTGATTGTGGCGCAGCGACAGGAGCAACATAATGCGTCGACTATTGCGGCGCGCGTCGCGCTATCACGCGAATTTGTCGACTTCTTTGAGAAGCATTTACCGGTATTGATCACCTCGCTGGCGTCGATGAGCGGGGCGGCGGTGATGCTGCTGGTGATTGAGTTCTGGACGGGCGCGGGCTGCCTGGCGATCCTGCTATTCTTCGCCTGCTTTCTGCCCGGCTTCACCCGTAAAAATGACGCGTTATTTGGTCGGCTGAATAACCGGCTGGAAAAAGAGGTACAGCTTGTCGGCGATGCCAGCCCTTCGGCGCTTGGGCGTCACTATCAGGTGCTGGCCAGCCTGCGTATTCGCTTATCCGATCGGGAAGCGTTGGGTTATCTGGCGATAGGCAGCGTCGCGGCGCTGCTGTTTGGCGTGACCATTTTTGCCCTGTCCGGTCGCGGCAATATTCAGGCCGGGCACCTCTATTCAGTGATGACCTATATGTGGATGTTTGCCATGAGCCTGGATGATGGTCCGCAACTGCTGGAGAAATATTCGCAGCTGCGGGACATTGGCCGTCGGGTCAATACCGGCGAGCTATAAGCCGCGGGGGAAAAGCCTCGCGGTGAATGGTTACATTTACTGACTCAATCCTTACCCGGCCTGCCAGCCAGCGTGGCGTCGGGTCTGATACCGCTGAGAGGCGGTGCGAAGCGGGAGAGGGCTAACCAGGAGAAGCGGTGCAGCTCATTGACACATATACTTTCTGCGACTGTTTTCACGCGCTGTTCAGGGAGTTCATATGATCACGCTACATCACGCCATCAAAATCACCGCTGCACGCAGCCAGATCTATGCCGCTTTAACGGATATCACCCAACTCGCCAGCTGGCATCTGGGTGTGATTGAAGGAACGATTGCACCGGGCGAGATTCTGACTCTGCGACCTAATCCGCACGCCCATATCAGCTGGCGAACCGAAAAACTGGTACCGGATGAGGAACTGGTGCAGGTCTCGGTTGACGAGCCGGATAGCCCGGCGGGAAAAACCCTGCGTATTACCCTGGCCGATTTCGGACCCGATCAAACCATTGTGGCGCTCAGTCATGGCGGCTGGTCCGATGGCGATCCGCATCTGCCGTTCTGCAATACCCGCTGGGGTGAGGTGTTACAGCATCTGAAAAGCTGGGTGGAAGCCCGGGAAGGAGAGAATCATGTCGCAAAAACGTCCGACCTCTTATCATGAGGTAAAACCCGGCGACCCTCATCCTCAAGGCTGGCAGGTGCCACCGGTTAACGATTTACGCTCGGCGATAGCGTTACTGCAAACGTTACCGGGTCACTATATTGAAACTGACCGTGAAGTCGACCCCATTGCCGAGCTGGCGGGCGTTTACCGCTACATTGGTGCGGGTGGGACGGTCATGCGACCCACCCGGATCGGTCCAGCCATGATCTTTAATACCATCAAAGGCTTTCCTGATGCGCGGGTGCTGGTGGGATTAATGGCCAGCCGGGAACGGGTCAGTCTTCTGCTGGGCGCGCCGGTGCAGGAGTTGGGGATTCAGATGGCGCAGGCGCGACGCAACGTGACACCGCCGGTGGAGGTCAGGCAGCAGGATGCGCCCTGCCAGCAGGTGGTCTACCGCGCCGACGATCATGACTTCGATCTGCGGAAAATTCTGCCCGCGCCGACCAATACTACGCAAGATGCCGGTCCTTACTTCTGCCTCGGGCTGGTGCTGGGTAGCGATCCGGAAGACCTTAATAATACGGATGTGACAATTCACCGTCTCTGCGTGCAGGGTAAGGATGAGATGTCGATCTTTTTCGCACCAGGTCGCCACATTGATGCGTTCAGGCGCAAAGCCGAAGCGGCGGGCAAACCGTTGCCGGTATCAATTAATATGGGACTGGACCCGGCCATTACGATTGGTGCAGAGTTCGAAGCGCCAGCCACGCCGTTTGGCTTCAATGAGCTCTGTGTCGCGGGCGGGCTGCGGGGCCAGCCGGTGGAACTGGTGGAGTGTCTGACGATCAATCAGCGCGCTATCGCCCGGGCGGAGATTGTGATCGAGGGCGAGATTCTGCCTGACATCCGGGTTGCGGAAGATCAGCACACTCACACGGGCAAAGCGATGCCGGAATTTCCGGGCTACACCGGCGAGGCCAATCCTTCCCTGCCGGTAATCAAGGTAAAAGCCATTACTACCCGCCGTCAGCCGATTTTACAGACGCTGGTCGGACCGGGCGAAGAACATGTCAGCCTGGCGGGGATTCCTACCGAGGCCAGTATCTATCTTCAGTGTGAGGATGCGCTGCCCGGACTGGTGAAAAATGTCTATGCCCACAGTGCCGGTGGCGGCAAGTTTCTGGTGGTGCTGCAGGTGGCGAAACGCGATGCCGGTGATGACGGCATGACCCGTCAGGCGGCGCTGATTGCGCTGGCGGTTTATCGCGAACTGAAGAATGTCATTCTGGTGGATGAGGATGTCGATCTGTTTGATACCGATGACGTAATGTGGGCGATGCAAACCCGCTTTGTTGGCGATCTCGATACGGTATTCGTTCCCGGCGTGGCCGGTCACGTGCTCGATCCTTCACAGCAGTCTTTTTACGATCCGCGTATCAGTGACAAAGGCACCACCACCAAGACCATTTTTGACTGCACCGTGCCATTTAAACTCAAACCGCATTTCGTGCGTGCGCAGTTCGCCGGGGTCGATCCCAGCCTGTGGGCGCCTTCACTGTTCCCGCGTTAAGGTTTCGCGTGTTGTAACTTACCGCAATCGGGCTGCGGGTCAGCCGCAGTAGAGTTTTTCAACATCCCCTGTTCCACTTAGCTTCGCCTGCTCAGCGATGGCAGCCGGAAATCGCCATTTCGCAGCAGCAGGCAAATCAATGTGAGCTGCACTGCACCGCCGGGCATCACCAGCCCGGCGCGGCAGGCAGCAGAGCGCTAATCGCATGTCGTGTCTGCATTGCTGTTGACTGGTCACGGCGTTTCCCTGATCTGAATCCCGATGGCAACATTGCCGCTGCTAAAAGTGTCAACCAGATCTCATCGCTCAGCCAGATTTTTAACTGGCCGGGCAGGGGGAGAGCCGGACGAGTGGCGGATAAAGTGTGTTCTGTGTCACATTATCGGGTTGCTAACCCTGTGCTTCCTTTCTATAGTCTGCCCGCATTTGCAGGGTGTCAGGGTGACCATTGCCCGGCTCTGCGGTTCCGTTATCTGTTCAATCCATTGGGAAATTATGTTGTTAAAAAATAATCGGGAAACCGACGCTGCCGGCTTTGCCCGCTGGGCGTTACTGGCGCTGGCGCTGGGCGGATTCGGCATCGGCACCGGCGAGTTCATCATGATGGGCCTGCTGCCCGATGTCTCACGATCGCTTGCGATTACGGAACCCCAGGCGGGGAACGCCATTGCCAGCTATGCGCTCGGCGTGGTGATGGGTGCGCCGGTTATCGCCGTGCTTGCTGCGCGGATGGCGCGTAAGTCGCTGTTGCTGATCCTGATGGCGCTGTTCAGCATTGGCAATGTCGCCAGCGCCATGGCTGATAGCTATCACGGGCTGATTGTGGCGCGCTTCCTGACCGGACTGCCACACGGGGCCTATTTTGGCGTGGCCTCACTGGTGGCCGCCTCGCTGGTGCCGATTGAAAGACGCGGCAGGGCGCTGGCCTCACTGATGCTGGGGCTGACGGTGGCAACCCTGGTCGGTGTACCGCTGGGCGCCTGGATAGGGCAGATGTTCAGCTGGCATGTGGTCTTCACCTTTGTCGGTGCCATTGGCGTGCTGACCTGTCTGCTGATTGTCCGCTATGTGCCTTACACGCCCGGTGATGCCGATGCGCATCCGTTACGAGAACTGGGTGCGCTGAAAAACGCGCAGGTCTTGCTGACGCTGCTGGTGGGTGCGGTAGGTTTCGGTGGCATGTTTGCCATCTTCAGTTACATCGCACCGACGCTGATGAACATTGCCGGCATGTCAGCGTCGCTGATTCCGTGGGCGATGGTGGCGTTTGGTCTGGGAATGATTATCGGTAACCTGGTGGGCGGGCGACTGGCTGACGGTCGGGTGCTGAATATTATTGGCTGGACATTGTTATGGAATGTCATCGTGATGGCGGTGTTTCCGCTGCTGGTGCAACATGTGGCAACCGGTCTGCTGGCGACATTCCTGATCGGCACCTGTTCTGTCATGTTGCCGTCGCTGCAGATCCGCCTGATGGATGTCGCTAATGACTCACAAACGCTGGCGGCTGCGATGAACCACTCAGCACTGAACATTGCCAACGCAATGGGGGCGTATCTGGGTGGCCTGACGGTGTCGCTGGGCTTTGGCTGGATCTCCACCGCCTGGGTCGGTGTGGCGCTGGGGATGGCCGGTTTGCTGGTCTTCACCGTTACCGCTCGTCACGCTGCGCAACAGCAGCCTCAACCGGCATAATTACCCGAATCGATAGCGCAACGATATGACAGATTATCGTTGCGCTTTATCTGAACCTGTCCGGCATAAATATTCCCTGGTATTATCCTGCGCCGGGTTATTTATTTTATCCTGACATCTTCTTATTTCTGCGCCAGGCGAAGCGCGAAATTTCCCGAAAGCAGAAAAGGCCGCTGCGATTAAAAGCGCTCCGGACGTCTGGATGTTAAAACTAAATTAAAATAGTGTTTGATAAAAGCAGTGATGCGTGGCTTAATAGCGTCATCGGTTTGGAACACAGACCTTATGAAAGCAGTTTTAGTAAAGCAGTCCTCAGTGCAAGCGATATCAAACGATACCCCTTCTTCGTGAGTCTCCTCCTAAGTGCCTAGTAAGTATCCCTCTGAAAGACAGGCCATCTTCGCCACTTAGTGGCTCATAAATTAAGGAAGTATCGATGTCTAATAAAATGACTGGTTTAGTAAAATGGTTTGACGCTGGTAAAGGTTTTGGTTTTATTTCTCCTCAGGATGGTAGCAAAGATGTATTCGTACATTTCTCTGCTATTCAGGGTAACGATTATAAAACTCTGGATGAAGGTCAGCAGGTCGAATTCACTATTGAAAACGGCGCTAAAGGCCCATCAGCAGCTAACGTCAGCCCGCTGTAAATTTTAATTGTCAATGACGCTTACAAACGCGATGACGGTAAGAACCTGAGCAGATAAGCCTGAAATTGATAATTAACAGAACCCGCCTTGTGCGGGTTTTTTGTTTTATTAAACGCCACAAAATCCGATAGTTTATATTTTATCTCCGCAGTGAAATTTCCCCTCTCCGTTTCGTCTTTTGCCATTATCGTACCTGCGTACTCTCCGGCGCATAGATTGCCCCTCCTTTAGCCTGGCCTGATGCTATTTTTACCTGAGAATATCGGCGCGAGCCGGACGACACAGGTGCTGCACGCGTGACAAACCAACGGGTTTAACTCTCAGGCTGGAGATCACAATGAAGAAGATCGGCATTAATGGTTTTGGACGTATCGGCCGTCTGGTTCTCAGACGTATTCTTGAGCAGCAGGAAGCGGTGGAAATCGTGGCAATTAACGATTTAACCTCACCGGAAATGCTGGCCTATCTGCTGAAATATGATACCAACTACGGCGCTTTTCCGTTCAGCGTTGAGGCGGGTGAGAAAGCGCTGCAGGTGGACGGCAAAAAGATCACCGTGTTCGCCGAGAAAGAGGCGCGTAACATTCCGTGGGGCGAGCTGGGCGTCGACGTGGTGATTGAGTGTACCGGCTTCTATACTTCGGCAGAAAAAGCGCAGGCGCATATTGATGCGGGAGCAAAACGGGTACTGATCTCCGCGCCTGCCGGGGAGATGAAAACCGTGGTGTATAACGTTAACCACGACACGCTCAGCGCCGAAGACACGATTGTTTCGGTCGCCTCCTGCACTACCAACTGCCTGGCCCCGATGGCGAAAGCGTTGCATGACAGTTTCGGCATCAAAGTGGGCACCATGACCACCATCCATGCTTACACCGGCACCCAGGCGTTGGTGGACGGGCCACGCGGCAAAGATTTCCGTGCCTCGCGCGCGGCCGCAGAGAATATCATTCCTCATACCACCGGCGCGGCGAAGGCAATTGGTCTGGTGATCCCTGAACTCTCTGGCAAATTAAAAGGTCATGCGCAGCGCGTGCCAACCAAAACCGGTTCAGTGACCGAGCTGGTGACGATTCTGGAGAAGAAGGTGACGGTCGATGAGATTAACGCTGCGCTGAAGCAGGCGTGCGCAAACAACGAATCTTTTCAATATACCGAGGATCCGATTGTCTCTTCTGATGTGATCGGCCTGCCATTTGGATCGATTTTCGATGCCAGCCAGACCGAAATCAGTGAAGCGGGCGATCTGCAACTGGTTAAAACGGTCTCCTGGTATGACAACGAATATGGTTTCGTTACCCAGCTGGTCCGGGTGCTGCACACCTTCGTTAATCTGTAAGCCTTTCCGGCCGTTCTCGCCGAACGGCCTTATAGGATTAACGCAGGCTGGCGACCAGCCACTGCTGCAGCTCGTTCAGTTCCAGCTGCTGTTGCGGGAAATCGGCTTTTAGCTGGCTCATCACCGCGTCCAGCGCGTCCGGACGATAGGCGATGCCCTGTAATCGCTGCGCCAGCGTTTCCAGCGGTGTCGGATTGAGGCTGTCGCTAAAAATCTGGCAGCGCGAGATGATGCCACGTTCAATATCAAAATGAATCTCAACACCGCCCCAGCTAAAGCGCTGATCCAGCAGATGTGAGAAATCCGGCGCCTGACCAAAGTTCCACTCCCAGCTACTCTGGCGGGCAAACTGCTGTTCAAACCCGGGCAGGTCGGGCAGCGCGTCTGGCGAAATATATTCAGGCTCGCAATGCTCGTTAAAATGCTCAAAACAGGCCTCAGTCACCGCAGCACAGATCGCCTCATAGCTGATGCCGGGGCTTAACTCTGCCAGATTCGCCACTCTGGCGCGCACCGAAGTGATGCCTTTGGCCTGCAACTTTTTAACGTCGGGATTAAGGTAATCGGCCAGGCGCGACAGATCGGCGTCAATCAGAATGGTGCCGTGATGAAAGCCGCGATCGGGCGTTTCACGGTAGGCCGAGCCGGATATTTTGCGCAGCCCGTCAGCGGTGTTAACCACCAGATCGTTACGTCCGGATGCTTCTGCAGACAGGCCCAGTTTCGCCAGCGCATGCAGGATAATCGCGGTTGAGACGCTTTTATCGTAGCCCGGCTTGCCAGCCATAAAGGTGAAACAGCAGTTGCCGAGATCGTGAAATACCGCGCCGCCGCCGCTGCTGCGCCGGGCCAGCCTGATGCCATCTTCTGCCATACGGCGGGTATTACACTCTTTCCACGGGTTTTGCGCCCGTCCGATCACCACCGTCTCCGCATTGCGCCATAAAAACAGCACCCGCTGGGTCGCTGGCATCTGACGGAAAATGCACTCTTCCACTGCCAGGTTAAACCAGGGATCGTTCGACTCAGATAACAATAAACGTAAAGAGGACATCAACGACTCCCGTTCCTTTACAGAAAGCGCCTGGCTGTCAGGCAGATAAGAGAGTGTAACAGCAGAGCGGGGCGACATTAAGCTGATGGGGCGATGCAGAGGAGCAGGTCAGGTCGTCAGTAAAGATTAAAGCCAGAGGGCGCGACGTTATTATTTCGAGAGTTAACAGGGCTGGTTCGTGGAAGAGGGAACTGCTAGCATAAAGACCTGTTAAGCAGTCTCCGGAGGAACTATGCCGCATAATATTCTGAGTGACATCAGTGCCAGCGTCAGCGAACTGAAAAAAAACCCGATGGCGACCGTTAATGCTGGTGAGGGCTATCCTGTCGCCATTCTTAACCGCAATCAGCCCGCTTTTTACTGTGTACCTGCAGAGTTATATGAGCAGATACTTGATGCGCTGGACGATAGTGAACTGGTAAAGCTGGTTAACCAACGTAGCCAGCAGAAACTGATTGACGTCGATCTGGACGATTTTCTGTGAATTACACAATAAAATTCAGAGAAGAAGCGTTAAAAGAGTGGCTAAAACTGGGTAAATCCATTCAGCAGCAGTTTGCAAAAAAACTAAAGAAGTGTTGTGAGCATCCTCATATTCCCTCTGCGGCTCTGCGCGGTATGAAAGACTGTTATAAGATCAAACTCCGGGCGTCCGGTTTTCGCCTGGTCTATCAGGTCATCGACGATCAACTCATTATTGCGGTAGTTGCAGTAGGGAAACGTGAGCGCAGTGAAGTCTACAATCTTGCCAGCAAAAGAATGCGTTAGGGGCACATTAACCTGAACGGTCAATGGGCGTTAAGCCGCTAGCTCATCCTCCCCACCTCTGACAATCATTCATGCTGCCGCGCCGTGGCAAAAAAACATTAAATGCCGTCTCTCCGCCAATCCCGGCACATCCCGATCCGCCGTTATGCCAGTATTAACCTTCACGTCCCTAAGCACACTGATAATGCTGCTTATTTTACTCGTCCCGAAAGGTACCTGCCGTTATGAATGCCTCTGCTGGCATAGTGATGAAAATCATGGCTGCATTAAGCTCGACGCTGATGCTGGCCTGCGTCAAAAGTCTCGACGGTGCCATTCCGGTCGGTGAGGTGATCTTCTTCCGATCGGTGCTGGCGCTGGTGCCACTGATGATCTGGCTGAGAATACAGGGCAGCATACTGGACGGTATCCGCACCCGTAATGTGCGCGGACATTTCCTGCGTGGTCTGGCGGGCACCGGCGGCCTCTATTTCAGTTACCTGTCGCTGCTCTATATCTCCCTGACCGATGCCACCGCCATTAACTATGCGGCTCCGCTGTTTACCGTGCTGCTGGCGGCGCTGCTGCTGCATGAAAAAGTGCGTCATCATCGCTGGGTGGCGGTTGTGGCTGGATTCAGTGGCATTATCGTGATGTTTTCCGGTCACCTGTCATTAAAAGCCAGCTTCTCGCTGGCCGCTTCAGCCGGGATTCTGCTGGCGCTGATGGCCGCGTTTTGCACTGCCTGCGCGCTGGTGCAGATACGTTTTCTCAATGGGAAAGAGAAGCCGGGCGCAATTGCCTTCTGGTTCGCGGTGACCACCGCCTTAACCTCGCTGATCACCCTGATTGGGGGCTGGAAAATTCCGCACGGATCGCAACTGCTACTGCTGGTGGGTTGTGGACTGCTGGGCGGTATCACGCAGATCCTGATGACATTAAGCCTGCGCTATGCCGAAGCCTCGTTACTGGCTCCGTTTGACTACACCACGTTGTTGTGGTCCGTGGCGGTCGGGTATCTGTTTCTGGGAAATCTGCCTGAAACCACTACCGTCTTCGGCGCAATTCTGGTGGTGCTCGGCGGGCTTTACTCGCTGTTATATGAGCGTTACCGCTTTCGCCGAAGCCGCGTGGTTAACGCCAGCTCTTAACGCCTCGCCATTCATTTTAGCTAAAACCACGCCGCGATCGCGTTTTCCGATCGGCGCCGATACTGGCCGGTTGAACTGTGATCGCGGCGAAAGTTTGATCATTTGTAATCGATTACTTTATTGCTCTGCAACGGGTAATCAATGACACATGGCGAGGTTCTGATGATAGCGACAGTGCAGGAGAGTGCGCGTCAGCGCATGCAGCAGCGGCTGCTGGTTCCACGTCTTTCCCTGATGATGTTTATGCAGTTTTTCATCTGGGGCAGCTGGTCAGTCACCCTGGGTCTGGTAATGACCCAGCATAATATGTCGCTGCTGATTGGCGACGCGTTTTCCGCCGGGCCGATCGCCTCGATTTTATCGCCCTTCGTGCTCGGTATGCTGGTGGATCGCTTCTTTCCGTCACAGAAGGTGATGGCGGTTATGAATCTCGCTGGCGCGGTGATCATGTGGTTTGTGCCACAGGCGCTGATTGCAGAGAACGGCACGCTGCTGATTGCGCTGTTGTTTGGCTATACCCTCTGCTTTATGCCGACGCTGGCGCTGTCGAATAACATCGCGTTTCACAGTCTGGCCAGCAGTGAGAAAAGTTTTCCGGTAGTGAGAGTGTTCGGCACCATCGGCTGGATTGTGGCGGGGATATTTATCGGCGTGACCGGCATCTCCGCCAGCACCGGCATTTTCCAGTTAGCGGCAATCTGCTCGCTGTTACTGGCTATCTACAGCCTGACGTTGCCTCATACGCCGGCACCGGCCAAAGGGTTGCCACTCAAAGTTCGAGACCTGTTCTGTGCCGACGCCTTTGCGCTGCTTAAGCTGCGCCATTTTCTGGTGTTTGCGCTGTGCGCCACGCTGATTTCGATTCCGCTCGGCACCTACTACGCCTTTACCGCCTCCTGGCTGGCGGATGCCGGTATTCAGAACGTCAGCACGCTGATGTCGCTGGGGCAGATGTCAGAAATCGTCTTTATGCTGATCATCCCGCTGCTGTTCCGTCGCCTCGGCGTGAAATACATGCTGCTGATCGGCATGGCGGCGTGGTTTGTTCGCTATGCGCTGTTTGCGCTGGGGATGAGTGATGAGACGCGCAGCCTGATCTATCTCGGCATCCTGTTGCACGGCATCTGTTATGACTTTTTCTTTGTCGTAGGCTTTATCTATACCGATCGCATCGCCGGTGAAAAGGTTAAAGGCCAGGCGCAGAGCATGGTGGTGATGTTTACTTATGGCATTGGCATGTTGCTGGGATCGCAGATCTCCGGCGCGCTCTATAACCAGCTGGTGGCAGGCAATGCCAGCGCGGAGAGCTGGGCGATTTTCTGGTGGATACCGGCGGTGGCGGCGGCGCTGATTGCGATTATTTTCCTCTTCTCGTTCAAATATCGGGATTAAAGGCATTATTTAAGGAGGCGGGCATGAAAACCATAAAAGGGCCGGGCATCTTTCTGTCACAGTTTATCGGTGATCGGCCACCGTTTAATTCGCTGGCCGGACTGGCTGAATGGGCGGCGGGACTGGGATACAAAGCATTACAGATCCCCTGTCATCAGCCCGCGATTTTTGATGTTGAGCAGGCGGCCATCAGCCAGACCTACTGTGACGATATTCGCGGTCTGCTGGCAGGCTATGGGCTGGAAGTCAGCGAACTCTCCACCCATCTGGAAGGGCAGTTGATCGCGGTAAACCCGGTTTTTGATGCTGCTTTCGACAGTTTTGCCCCGGCTGCGCTACGCGGCGATCCCGCCAGGCGCACTGAGTGGGCCATTGCGACGCTAAAGCGCGCGGCAGCGGCCTCGGAAAAGCTGGGCCTGCAGGCGCATGCGACCTTTTCCGGATCGCTGGCCTGGCCATGGTTCTATCCGTGGCCACCGCAAAGCCCGGCGTTGTTCGAGGAAGCCTTTGCCGAACTGGCGCGCCGCTGGTTACCGGTGCTGGATACTTTCGATCGGCACGGCATTGATCTCTGTTATGAAATTCATCCGGGTGAAGATCTGCACGATGGGGTGACCTTTGAGCGATTCCTGGCGCAGGTCAATCATCATCCGCGCTGCAATATCCTGTTTGATCCCAGCCATCTCCATCTGCAACACATCGACTATCTGCAATTTATCGATATCTATCATGCGCGGATTAAGGCGTTTCACGTTAAGGATGCCGAGTTTTTGCGTAATGGCCGCAGTGGCGTCTATGGCGGTTATCAGTCGTGGCTGTCGCGGGCCGGACGTTTCCGCTCACCGGGTGACGGGCAAATCGACTTCAAAACCATCTTCAGTAAACTGGCGCAGTACGATTACGCAGGCTGGGCGGTGCTGGAATGGGAATGCTGCCTGAAACAGGGCGAGACCGGCGCGCGTGAAGGCGCAGAGTTTATCCGTCGCCATATTATTCCGGTGGCCGATCGCGCCTTTGACGATTTTGCCGCCGCCGCTGCGCCGGTACGCAGGCAACTGGGGCTGGATTAAGCGCCTTTGGGTCAGGCAGTCTACGCCGCGGTTCAGAAAAGTGTGTTAGCCTGCCTGCCACCGATTTGAGCAAGGGTTGCCATTATGTCGATTCAGAAAATCGCCCGGCTGGCCGGGGTCTCGGTTGCCACGGTTTCGCGGGTGTTAAATAACAGCGACAGTGTCAAAGATCGCAATCGCCAGAAAGTGCTGCAGGCGATCAAAGAGAGTAATTATCAGCCTAACCTGCTGGCGCGTCAGTTGCGCACCGCCCGCAGTTCAATGATTCTGGTGATGGTTTCGGATATTTCAAACCCGTTTTGCGCCGAAGTGGTCAAAGGGATTGAAGAGCAGGCTGAGAAAAATGGTTATCGCATTCTGCTGTGCAATTCAGGTTCAGATATTGAGAGGTCGCGTTCCAGCCTGCAGTTACTCTCCGGAAAAAGGGTAGATGGCATCATCACCATGGATGCGTTCAGCAAACTGGCCGAGCTGAGCCAGCTGATTGGCACCGCGCCCTGGGTGCAGTGTGCTGAGTATGACGACAGTGGCGAAACCTCCTGCGTCGGCATTGATGACCGTATTGCTGCACAGCAGGTCGTCAGCTATCTGGCTGAGCAGGGACGGCAGCGCATCGGACTGATCAATCACGATCTGAGTTACAACTATGCCCGGCTGCGTCAGGAAGGGTATCTGCAGCAACTGAGTCAACAACGGCTGAGCTGGCAGGCGATCGCCTATGCCAGTGAACTGAGTTTTAGCGCCGGTCAGGCAGCCATGAATCTGTTACTGCAGGGTGAGACGCGTCCAGACGCGGTGTTTGCCGTTTCTGATACGCTTGCCGCGGGTGCGATGGCCGCCATTAAGCAGGCTGGCTGGCGGATACCGGACGATATCGCGGTGGTCGGTTTTGACGGCACCGATCTGGCCGCGATGGTCTCGCCACCGCTCACCACACTGGCCCAGCCGTCGCGCGAAATCGGCCGCCAGGCGTGTGAGCTGGTGTTGCAGAAAATAGCCCGGCCCCACGCAGCGCCGCAGCGCATCATTATGACCGGTGAGTTAATCCTGCGCGCCAGCAGCTGAGGCTGTGCGCATCATCCCCCGATTTCCTTCAGAATGCCGCTGGCTCTCATTGTCCACTAATCGGTGACAGTGATTGGCTTTTGACGCCATTGTTCGACGATCAGGTTTACTTATATGCTGTTTCTAACGAAGAGTACTCGCGCTTCACACCATTAAACAGCACGTTAAGGGGCAGAACATGATTGAGCAAAGATTGTCAGAACAACGCGGCGTCGGTGATCACGGCTGGCTGAATTCTCGTCACACCTTCTCGTTCGCTAACTACTGGGACCCGAAACAGGTCGGCTTCTCAGACCTGCTGGTCATCAATGATGACCGGGTGGCGAAAGGACGTGGCTTCGGCGCGCATCCCCACAGCAACATGGAGATTATTTCTTACGTACTGGAAGGCGCACTGGCGCACAAAGATTCGATGGGTACCGGTTCAGTTATCGTGCCCGGCGACGTGCAGCTGATGAGTGCCGGCAGTGGCGTGACGCACAGTGAGTTTAACCATTCCAGTACTGACGGCGTGCACTTCCTGCAAATCTGGGTGGTGCCGGCAGAGAAAAACAGCCCGCCCGGATATCAGCAGGTCTCGTTCAGTGAAGCGGATAAACGCGGTCATCTGCGGCTGATCATTTCGCCAGAAGGGGAAAATGATGCGCTCAGGGTACGCCAGGATATCCGGATTTATGCTGGCCTGTTCGACGGTGACGAACAGCAAACGCTGACATTGCCGGACGATCGCTACGCTTATATCCATGTGGCACGCGGCAGTGTGGTCGTCAATGGACTGCCGTTTAATGCCGGCGACGGTGCGCGGGTGCGTGACGAGAAAACCCTGACCTTCAGTGGCGGCAAAGAGGCGGAGGTGTTGGTGTTTGATTTGCGGCCAAATGAAGTGAATCATCCAACCCGTTAACCGTTAATAAAATACTGCGCGGCACTCACCGCGCAGTTTTTTGCTATTTATGCGCGTCCAGAAACGCCAGCAGATCCTGATTCAGCTGATCCTGATGGGTCACTGCGAAACCGTGTGGCGCATTGTCATAGACCTTCAGTTCTGATCCTTCAATCATCTCTGCTGCCACTTTACCGGTAGATTCAAACGGCACCACCTGATCGTTACTGCCGTGGATCACCAGCGTCGGCACATCGACTTTAGCGATATCGGCACGGAAATCGGTCTCTGAGAAGGCGGTAACGCAATCAACGGTGCTCTTCAGTGAGGCCATCAGCGCAATGTTCAGCGTCTGGGTCAGCACGCCTTCCGATACGGTCTGACCCGCATTGAGGCCGTAGAACGGGGTAGCGAAATCACTGATGAACTGCGCACGATCTTTCAGCAGGCCATCGCGGATACCGGCGAACACGGAAAGATCGACACCTTGCGGGTAATCAGCCATTTTGCCAAACACCGGCGTGACCGCACCCAGCAGCACCAGCGCTGCCACACGGTCTGTGCCGTAACGACCGATATAGCGCGTTACGTCACCGCCGCCCATTGAGAAACCCACCAGCGTCACATCCTGCAGATCGAGGTGATTGATCAGATCGTTAATATCCGAGGCAAAGGTATCGTAATCATTGCCAGTCCAGGGTTGATCGGAACGGCCAAAGCCACGACGGTCAAAGGCGATAACCCGGTAACCGCGCTCTGCCAGGAAATTCATCTGGCTGTCCCACATATCCGCATCCAG
Organism: Pantoea sp. PGP6; assembly: GCF_053474785.1. Classification (NCBI taxonomy): domain Bacteria; kingdom Pseudomonadati; phylum Pseudomonadota; class Gammaproteobacteria; order Enterobacterales; family Erwiniaceae; genus Pantoea; species Pantoea sp. PGP6. The sequence continues at coordinate 287,963 of NZ_JBQBMA010000002.1, read as the reverse complement.
CGGCCAGCCGTGGCTGAACAGTACAGGTTTACCGGTGCCCCAGTCTTTAAAATAGAGTTGGGTGCCGTCGGTGGTTTTGAGTGTGCTCATGGTATTGCCCTCTATGTGACGTGATGAATGAAAAGGTTGCTGTGCAGCCGGTCAGGCTGGTGCCACCAGATATCGAACTTCAGGCGGATTTTCGCCCTGATGAAAGGCGTTAACCCGACGTTGAATTTTTTGATCGTTGATGGTGTAGCGCTCTTTCTGGCGTAAATGTTCTATCCAGGAGCCGACCACAAAGGTTTCGACGAAAATGCCAGGCTGGAGAATATCTTCATACACCGACCAGTTAATGGCACCGCCCCGGCGTCTGACGCGTCGCATATCCTGCATGCAAACGGCAAAGGCATGAGCCTCATCAATATTAATCCGGTATTCGTAATTCACCATCACCGGACCACGTTCATGACGGATATCCATCGCGGGGGCGTTAACCCCATCACCGATCATATCGAGATTCAGATCGGGGTCCTGATCCAGCCGCCAGCGCCACACCGTGCTGCTGGCCAGCACCATGCCGAGCGTGGCGATACAGAGTGACACCGGGATGCTGAAGTGTGAAGCCAGCTGTCCCCAGATCGTGCTGCCCAGCGTCATTGAACCAAAAAAGACCGTCAGATAGACCGCCAGCGCACGCGCCTTGACCCATTTTGCCGCACTGCGCTGTGCGCCGAGGTTGAGGGTCGACAGCACGGCAATCCAGGCGAAACCGGTAAAGAACTCAAAAGCATTCAGCAGCCAGAAATGACGCACAAATGCCAGCGCCAGCATGGTCAGAGCGAATAAAAGGCTGGCCAGCACCATCAGCCGATCGGAACTGAAGCGACGGCGCAACCGCGGCAACATTACCGCGCCGGTAATCGCGCCGATGCCGATACAGGCCAGCATGATGCCGTAACCGCCCGGGCCCAGGCCGAGTTCACGTCGCGCCACCAGCGGCAGCAAAGCCCAGCCGGCGCTGCCGAACAGAAAGAACGCCACCGTGCGCATCAGCACGTTGCGTAATACCGGCGCGGCGTGGACATAGCGCAGCCCGGCGCGCACCGCCGGGAAGAAGTGCTCCGGCGGCAAGCGCTGGACGCTGGGTTCCGCCTTCCAGCGATAGAGCACCCAGGCGACCCCGAGTACCGACAGCGCATTAAGCAGAAATACCATCCACGGGCCGGTAAAGGAGAGAATCAATCCTCCCAGCGCCGGACCGATGGCGCGGCTGATATTGATACCCAATGAATTGAGCGCAATCGCCGGACCCAGTTCAGACTTGCTCACCAGATCCGGAACGATCGCCTGAAACGGTGGCGAACTCATCGCCGCACCGGTGCTGAGCAGGAAGGCGGCGGCCAGCAAAACCGTTGGTGTGACGTGGCCGGTATAGGCCAGTACCGTCAGCCCGGCGGCGGCGATAAAGGTCCAGAGCTGGGAGAACAACAGATATTTGCGACGGTCAACGATATCCGCCATCACGCCCGACGGCAGCGCAAACAGAAACATTGGCAGGCTGCTGGCTGCCTGCACCAGCGCGACCGCCAGCGGATCGGCGCTGAGCGTCAGCATGGTCCAGTTGACCCCGACATCATTCATCCATGAACCGATATTGGAGACCACCGTTGCGATCCACAGCATGCGAAACACCGGCTGACGCAGTGGCTGCATCGGCGAGACGCTGCTCACCGGCGGCGCTTCGCTGATCTCCTGATCCAGCTGGTGAATGTCATTAACCTGCGCCATGACGCACCTCCCGTTGCGTGCTGGCACCCAGCCGCCAGCCGCCTGGCCCGGTTAACGCCAGGGTGATGAAGATTATCAGCAACAGCCAGCCAAACTGGCCTTCAGCAATCGACCAGCCGGGATGAACCACCAGCAGCACCGCAATGATCGGCAGGCAGGCCAGCCGGGTCCCCCAGCCGAGGATGATAAAGATTGGACAAACCACCTCCGCCAGAATCGCCGGTAACAGACTCATCATCGGACCCAGCCCAAACGGGTCCTCGATACGCGTCAGTTCTTCACTGAAATGCAGGACCTTAGGCAGCCCGTGCACATGTAACAGCAACAGGCTGCCCGCCAGGCGCAGGAAGAATAGCCCCGCATTGAGACGGGGCGGCTGAATGAATAAGGTCTTCATGATCAAAACGCGAAGCAGCTGCAGCCGAGCGCGCCCCAGAAGGCGTTATCTTCGGCGACCGGTACGCTGGAACCCCGCGCGATCTCATGCGAGTGGCTGTGTACGCCGCACGGACCGCTACAGTGGTGCGCAGCAGGCTTCATGCCGACGCGGCTCTGGGCGACCGGCGGCGCGCTGCGATAATGACCGGGCACATTAACCACCGGTGACCACTCGGGCAGAACCGGAATAGCAGGCGGTGCTTCAGAGGTGAACGAACCGGCGGCATAGACGATGTTGCCATCCACCACGGTCAGTACTGATTCAATGCCTTTGATCTCCTCTTCAGGCACGCTGAAAAAGTCTTTGCTGAGTACGGCCATATCAGCCAGCTGACCAGCTTTGATCTGGCCTTTTTTGCCCTGCTCGCTGGAGAACCACGCGCTGCCCTGGGTCCAGAGCATCAGGGCGGTTTCACGGTCGAGGCGGGCGTTAACGTCATACATCTGCATTCCGCCAACGGTGCGTCCGGATACCAGCCAGTAGAGCGCTGTCCACGGGTTATAGCTGGCGACGCGGGTGGCATCGGTGCCAAGTCCGACCGGTACACCGGTTTCCAGCATCCGCGCGACCGGTGGCGTATGTCGGGTTGCCTCAATACCGTAGCGTTCGGCAAAGTATTCGCCCTGAAACGCCATGCGATGCTGAACCGCAATGCCGCCGCCCAGCTCCTTGATACGATCGATATTGCGCTGCGTGACCGTTTCCGCGTGGTCAAAGAACCAGTGCAGCCCATTAAACGGAATATCGCGGTTGACCTTTTCGAACACGTCAAGCATCCGGCTGATCGATTCGTCATAGGTGGCGTGCAGGCGGAACGGCCAGCGATGCTCGACCAGATGACGTACCACGCGCTCCAGCTCATCTTCCATGCCGGGCGCTAAGTCCGGACGCGGCTCCAGGAAATCCTCAAAGTCCGCCGCCGAGAACACCAGCATTTCGCCCGCGCCGTTGTGGCGGAAATAGTCGCTGCCCTGGCCTGGTGTCAGCATATCGGTCCACTTTTCGAAATCTTCCAGTTCGTGACCGGGGCGCTGGGTAAACAGGTTATAAGCGATGCGCAGTGTCATCTGCTTCTTCTGATGCAGTTCGGCGATCACTTCATAATCTTCGGGATAGTTCTGGAAACCGCCGCCCGCATCGATGGCGCTGGTCAGGCCGAGGCGGTTCAGCTCACGCATAAACTGGCGGGTGGAGTTGACCTGCTGCTCCAGTGGCAGTTTCGGTCCTTTGGCCAGCGTGGCGTAAAGGATCATCGCATTGGGACGGGCAATCAGCATCCCGGTCGGGTTACCGTTGCTGTCGCGCTGAATTTCACCGCCCGGTGGATTTGGTGTCTCTTTGGTATAGCCAACCACTTTCAGGGCGGCGCGGTTAAGCAGGGCACGATCGTAGAGGTGCAGCACAAAGACCGGTGTATCCGGCGCGGCTTCATTGATCTCATCCAGGGTCGGCATCCGGCGTTCAGCAAACTGAAATTCCGTCCAGCCGCCCACCACGCGCACCCACTGCGGCGATGGCGTACGCAGCGCCTGTTCTTTCAGCATCCGCAGCGCATCAGCCACCGACGGGACGCCTTCCCAGCGTAATTCCAGGTTGTAGTTCAGGCCGCCACGAATCAGATGCAGGTGCGAGTCGTTCAGACCCGGCACGGCGGTATGACCTTTAAGATCGACCACTTTGGTACCATCGCAGTGATATTCCATCACCTCAGCCAGCGAACCGACCGCGACGAATTTACCTTCGCGGATGGCGACGGCTTCGGCCACAGGATTGCTGCGGTCAACGGTGTGAAATTTGCCGTTGGTTAATATCAGTTCTGCTTTACCCAGCGTAACCATAGATCCTCCTGAATGGGGTTGTCCGACTTGCAGCGGGACAGGAAGTGCGCTGCCGGGAGCAGGGCACGAATAGACCGGATTATGGTGAGTGGTCTGACTGAGCGTCTAGTTATACGAAGGGATACCTATACCTTCGTATAGTTATACGCAGAGATAATAGTTTGCCTTCGCCCGCCACCCTACACTGCGAACCAGACAGCCAGCGCAAGCCGCATTCAGGTGTGCTGCCCGTCCCTTTTGCTCCGTTACGGTTTACGGAAATCCAGTTACTTAACCTCTATGGGTGAACACATGTCCAACGCTAAACTTGAAGTCCTGACGCCACATAACAGCCAGATTATTTTCATCGACCAGCAGCCACAAATGGCGTTTGGCGTGCAGTCTATTGACCGTCAGGTTCTGAAAAACAATACGGTTGCACTGGCGAAAGCGGCCAAAGTTTTCAACATTCCGACCATCATCACCACCGTAGAAACAGAGAGTTTTTCTGGTCACACCTACCCGGAGCTGCTGGACGTGTTCCCAGGTCAGGACATTTTAGAGCGTACCTCAATGAACTCCTGGGATGACCAGAAAGTCCGTGATGCGCTGGCCGCCAACGGCAAGAAAAAAGTGGTGGTTTCCGGTCTGTGGACCGAAGTGTGTAACAACAGCTTTGCGCTGTGCGCGATGCTGGAAGGGGATTATGAAATTTATATGGTGGCTGATGCCTCAGGCGGTACCACTAAAGAAGCGCATGACTATGCTATGCAACGCATGATTCAGGCTGGCGTCGTCCCGGTTACCTGGCAGCAGGTGATGCTGGAGTGGCAGCGTGACTGGGCCAACCGCGATACCTATGATGCGGTGATGAATATTGCCAAAGAGCATTCTGGTGCTTACGGCATTGGCGTCGATTACGCCTACACCATGGTGCATAAAGCGCCATCGCGTCAGAAGAGCGAGCACCGCACGCTGGCACCCGTCCACGCGCCTGTACGCTAAGTCGCTGGCGGCTGATCGGCACTCTGTGCCGGTCAGCACTGCCGCAGAACAGGAGCGGGATATGAGTCCACTACTGATTTCACTGGGTGCAGGCGTATTGATTGGCCTGCTGTATGCGCTGCTCAATGTCCGATCGCCGGCACCACCCGCGATTGCGCTGGTCGGTTTGCTGGGCATGTTGCTCGGCGGCGCATTGATGCATGCCTGGCTGCCAGCGTCCAGACCGGCGACCACACTGCTGCAGCCAGCCGTTTCCGGCGATGCCACGTCACATCGGGTAGGCTAAAGATGATGAAATCTTACGCTATTTCTTTGATTGTCGGGCTGCTGGCCGGCGTAGTCTATGCCCTGATCGATGTTAACTCGCCGGCCCCGCCGGTGATTGCGTTACTGGGACTGTTTGGCATGCTGGTGGGTGAGCAGTTGATTCCACTGGGGAAACGCATCATCCGTCGCCAGCCGGTGACGCTGGCGTGGTTCCGCCACGAATGTGTGCCGAAAATCAGTGGCACACCGCCGCCTGGCGGCGATAAAGCACCCTAAGTTCTCGCAGAAGGGAGGACTACAGAGGATAACAGCATGACGCTGTCACAGCGTATTGTCATTGTTGATGATGAACGCTCAGTCCGCAGTGGACTGAGTAATTTATTGCATTCTGACGGTTACACCACAGGATTATTTGAGTCGGGAGAGGCATTACTGGCCGATGACAATGCACTTTGTGATGCGAGCCTGTTGATTATTGATGTGGGGCTCAAAGGGATGAGCGGTTTCGAACTCTTTACCCTTCTGAAACAGCGTCCCTGTCTGCCACCGGTGATTTTTATCTCTGCTGACCTGGAAGAGACCACCTTGTGGTATGCCATCGCGCTGGGCGCACTGACTTTTTTTCGCAAACCGATTGAGGTTGATACCTTTCTGAACCTGATCCGCAGCGAACTGACTGCCGGGAAAGAAGGGTGATCGACTCAGCCCTTATCAAACTGCACGTAGTGGCAACGCTGCTGCTGCCGATTCCGGGTCGTGCCGGTATCGCACTCAGTCGCGCCTGAAAATCGCGTATGCAGTATAAACACGCGATTTCCAGCCGCAGGCTGCCTCTCCTCAGCGGCGTCGGGTATGGGCGATATTGAGCCGTTCCGCTGCCCGCACTAAATCAGACAAAGAGCGCGCATTCATCTTTTCCATCACCCGCCGCTTGTGCACTTTAGCGGTAATTTCGCTGACACCCATTTCGGCGGCGATCTGTTTGTTCAGCAGACCGCTGATCGCCAGCAACATTACCTCGCTTTCGCGTGGCGTCAGCGTCTGATGGCGCAGGGTCATCTCCCGTTTCTCCTGCGACGTCGCCATGTTCTGTTCGGCAATCCGCATCGCTTCGGAGACCGCCTGCAGAATACGGTCAGGATCAACCGGCTTGGTCAGAAACTCATAAGCGCCGGTTTTCATTGCCCGGACCGTAACAGGAATGGTGCCAAAGCCGGTTAAAAAAATGGTAGGGATGGTATAACCACGATCGATTAACACCTGAGCGACTTCAAACCCATCCGCGCCCGGCATATTAATATCCAGTATCAGACAGCAGGGAATCGGGGCAATGTCGTGTGCCAGAAAATCATCCGCAGAAGAAAAAGAAATAACCTCGTAATTGTCTGAGCTGAGCAGATTGCTCAGGGCCGTAGTCACTGCGGCGTCGTCGTCAACGATATATACGATGTGATTCATAGAGATCTCATTCCAGCCAGTCAGAGAAGATTCATACCTGGAGGATTTTATGTGATGAGCAGTTATTTCATCTGTGCCTGTCAGTCACGGTAAACCGCCAGAGTTGAATGAATATTATCATAACAATTTTCATTATCATCTAATAATTACGACATGGATAAAATTCAGATAACCAACTGAAAATAATGGTTAAATGATGAGCGAAAGCCGGGGTTTTCGCGCAAATAATTCTGATCAGTTAGCTGTCTGGCTGTCATTAAAGTCGGTTAAAGCTGTCATTATTCCGTCATTTTTAGCGGCCTGTAGAATAGTGCTGTCTGCGAAGCGAAATAATCCATAACACTATTAACGGCCCTGTATTGATAGGTCGCTGGGTTAATCAGGCATTCTGACAAAAAGAAGCGGCCAGCACGTCATTATTTTTTATTATGTCAGCGCGCCGGTGTTAACGGCAGCTTTATCCGCAAATAAAAAACCAGGACCATTAATTGCTTGTTTTATACTCCGCACGCAGGCGGTATTAAGTGCAATAAATTTATGGCCTGGCAGCAGCGGTCCCACAGTCAATGCAGGCAAGCTGCGGAAACACTTACTCTCTGGCGATGTTGTCAGTGATCGCTATCGTCTTTTCATAGTTACAACATACTGTTAGTTGTATTATTAACCGACTGAACACCGCAGCCGTAAATGGCTGTACAGACTCAATTCAGGCCTGCTGCGTGCATCTGACCTATCCGTTTGTATAACTATCCATCTTCGACGCTGACCGGAATAATTGCTTCAGCCGGGAATGTCGCCGGCTGCATTTCAGTCACGTTCAGTGCGGAGGGCTTATGTATCAGAGGGTAAGCAGTCAGACGAAATTGTCTGCGCCTGATAGTCATAGCGTTAAGACAATCGATGCCGTGGTCAGCGAAATTGTGCCGTGGATCGAACAAAACCTGTTTGATGAACGGGTGCGGGTAACAACCATCACCCGTAAAAGCGGCTATGGGCACTGGCATTTTCAGCGCGTGTTTCGCGACCGCACCGGTTACAACCTCGGGCAATATATCCGGCTTCGCCGGGTGATGCGTGCTGCGGTGGCGGTGATCGCGACCAATAAAAGCCTGCTGGATATCGCGGTCGAAAACGGTTTTAGCAGTCAGCAGAATTTTACCCGCACGTTCCGTAAATATCTGCTCCTGACGCCAGGCGCGTTCCGTGGTCATTATGGTCACGATCTGCTGGCCTGCGAACGTTACCTTGCCGAACGGATCATTCCCGACGCAGCCCCCTGGCTGCGGGCTGCTTTGGCGGCGCACGAGCATGGCACGGCAGTCTGCTGCGCAACCTGATTGTCGCTGCGGTTCACGTGCTGGCACGCCGGTTTAACGTAATAAATTTAATCAAAAGAATCAGCTGGGTCGGTAGCAGTTGACTGCTTTTTCCGCTTAGTAAAAAGTCATTACATTTTAAAAAAATTTTAAGATTCAGAGAGTAACCACGATAAGCGTAGCGGTATCCGTGGCGCAGCTGTTAATCCTCACTAAGCTGAAGAGTCAACCCTATAAATACAGGGATATTTTTCGGCTGGAAGCCATTCGCAATGTCTTCATGAGGCTTATATGAGCGGAGAACACTGCACCATTATTTACAATGGTGAACGGTTAACCGGGTTAGCTGATCAACCCTTGATTGATTTTCTCGATGCGCAGGGAAAAAAACTGCCCCATGTCTGTTATCACCCGGCGCTGCCGCCTTTACAAAGTTGTGATGTCTGCTGGGTCGATGCCAATGGCGAGCGGGTTCGCGGTTGCACGTTGCGTACCCAGGAGGGATTAACGGTACAAAGCGAAGGCGAGGCGTTAAAAGCAGCGCAGCAGGAGGGGATGGATCGGATACTTAACCGCCACGAGCTTTACTGCACTGTCTGTGAACATAATACCGGCGACTGCACACTTCATAATGCGGTCGCGGATATGCATATTCCGATTCAGTATTACCCGCATCAGCCCAAGCCGTATGCAAAAGATCATTCCAACCCGTTTTATACCTACGATCCTGACCAGTGCATTTTATGTGGCCGCTGCGTGGAGGCCTGTCAGAACGTCGAAGTGAATGAAACCTTGTCAATTGACTATACCCAGGCGCATCCGCGGGTGCTGTGGGATGGCGGCACTGAGATTGCCGGCTCAAGCTGCGTCAGCTGCGGACATTGCGTCACGGTCTGCCCCTGTAACGCGCTGCTGGAAAAAACCATGCAGCCGGACGCGGGACCCTTTACCGCGATGGATGAGGGGCTGAAGCGCCCGCTGATCGATTTCGTTAAAACGCTGGAAAACAGTATCGGCATGGAGCCGATTACCGGCGTGTCAAAAATTGATATGGCACTGCGCCAGTCTGAGATCAAACGGACGAAAACCGTCTGCACCTATTGCGGTGTGGGATGCAGTTTCGAAATCTGGACCCGCGACCGACACATCCTGAAAATCCAGCCGGTGGCAGAGGCGCCCGCTAACGGTATCTCCACCTGCGTCAAAGGTAAGTTTGGCTGGGATTTTGTCAACAGCCCGGAACGCCTGACGACACCACTGATTCGTGAAAATGGTCGCTTCAGGCCCGCCAGCTGGGATGAGGCGCTGCAGCGCGTCGCGGATGGCCTGCGGCGAGTGGCGCAGCAATATGGTGGCGATGCGATTGGTTTTATCGGTTCCAGTAAGGCCAGTAATGAAGAAGCCTATCTGACGCAGAAAATTGCCCGACTGATTTTCGGCACCAACAACGTTGATAACTCATCGCGCTATTGCCAGAATCCGGCGACAGAAGGACTGTTTCGTACGGTAGGCTACGGCGGCGATGCCGGTACCATTCGTGATCTGCAGCAGACGGAACTGATCGTTATCGTTGGCAGTAATCTGGCCGAGAATCACCCGGTTATCGCTTCGCACATCAAGCAGAGCCACAAGCATCAGGGTCAGAAACTGCTGGTCGTTGACCCGCGCCGTCATGAAATGGCCGAGCGTGCCGACCGCTACTTGCGCATCCGACCCGGCACCGACCTGGTGTGGGCGTCAGCGATGGCGAACTATATGTTTCAACACGGCTATGCCGATCAGGCATTCCTGGCACAGCGAGTCAATCAGGTAGAAGAATACCGTGAATCGCTGGCTCCGTTTACTCTGGCCTATGCCAGCGAAATCTGCGGCCTGAGTCTGGATGAGCTGACAGCAGCGGCAGAGATGATAGGTCAGGCAGGCAGCGCCTGTATTCTGTGGGCAATGGGGATCACTCAGCATAGCCACGGAGCGGACACCAGTACCGCCTTATCCAACCTGCTGCTGGTCACCGGCAATTACGGTCGGCCTGGTACCGGCGGCTATCCGATGCGCGGCCATAATAATGTGCAGGGTGCCAGTGATTTTGGCTGCCTGAGCAATGTCTATCCCGGCTATGAAAAAGTCAGCGATGACGCGGTGCGGGAGAAATGGGCACGTGCCTGGGGCGTTGCGCCTGAGGCGCTGTCTGACCAGCCAGGCGCGGACAATTTTAAAATGGTGCAGCAAGCCCATGAAGGAAAACTGCGCGCCATGTACATCACCGGAGAAGAAACCGCCTTTTCCGATGCGGATTCAAGCAATGTGCATGAAGCCTTCAGTAATCTGGAGTTCATGGTGGTGCAGGATATCTTCATGAGCCGTACCGCGGAGTTCGCCGATGTGGTACTGCCGGGCTGTCCCAGCGTGGAAAAAGAGGGCACCTTCGTTAATACCGAGCGGCGCATCCAGCATTTTTCACCGGCGATGGCACCGCTCGGTGACAGCCGCCCTGACTGGCAAATCTTTACCGAGCTGGCGGCACGTCTGGGCCATCCGTGGTATTACCCGAATCCGGGTGCGATCATGGCTGAAGCGGCGGACATTGCGGAAATCTTTGCGGGCGTCAGCTATGAAAACCTGGTCGGCTGGCAGTCGCAAATCTGGCCGGTCAGCGCCGACGGCGAGAGTACGCCACTCCTCTATACCGAACAGTTTCACTTCCCGGACGGCAAAGCGCGGCTCTACCCACTACAGTGGCAACCGCCGGCGGAGCAGGAAGATGCGGAATATAATTTGCTGCTCAACAATGGCCGGATGCTGGAGCATTTCCAGTCCACTAATCAGACCGGACAGGGCGGACGTTTTATGTCGCTGTCACCGAACGCGTTTGTCGAGATCTCGCCGCAGCTGGCCGCCGAACGTGGTCTGACGGAAGGCGAGTGGGTCCGCATTGCTTCGCGACGGGGTTCGATTGATGTGCCGGTAGTGATCACCGACCGCGTAGCGGGTAATGTGCTGTTTATGCCGATCCATCACGGCAAAGATGGCGTCAATACCCTGACCGGCGAACATCACGATCCGGACGTCAACACGCCCGCCTATAAAGAGGTCGCGGTGAACATGAAACGTGTGGATCGGCGTATCCAGCCAAATCCAATACCGTTACATAATTTCCGCTATGGCAAACGCACCCCGCTGGATCACCTGCCAGTCGAGCAGAAATGGCAGCAGGCTGGCTATCGCGAACCGCCTGAACATGTAGAAAAACCGGAGAAATTCTGATGGCTGAAAGGATGAAATATCAGGTCACGCCGACCCCGACTGAACCCACCGCCAGAGAGGCGATGGATGAGTTGATTGAAAATCTGCATCAGCATGGCTTCCTGCGGCTGGCGAACGATCTGGTGAAGTCAAACAGCGAGATAAGCAAGATTCTGGTGTCAGGTCTTAACCAGCCCGGCACGCAGAGTGCGTTGCAAAACCTATCGCTGCTGATGATGACCTTAGGTAGCGTGCCACCGGAACGGTTTAATCATCTGCTGCTCGCCTTGCGGGATGCGGCGATGGCGATTAAACCGGCCAGGGAAGAGGCCAACAGCGGGAAAGCCGCGCCGGGGATCCGCGGCATTATCCGGTTACTCAATGATGATGAACTGTGGCGTGGTCTGAGTCCGGTTTTGTCCGCGCTGAAGGTCTTTTCACGGCAACTCGACGGAGAAGAGCAAAAGCCGATTACACGCTTCAGCGGTAAGCGCACTCTGGAGTAACCGGCGTCAGAGGGTGCGCGTCCGCACCCTCGGCGATTCAGGTCGGTTTATAGATTAAATGTCCGGCTACGCCGCCGGCACCGCCATCTTTGGGATGGTGAATGCCGTCGGTCACTGGCACATCGGTAAAATCAAACGGTGAAACTCCCGTCAGACAGGCAACGTTAACCCCATACTGGTCAGGCTGAGAGCGGCTCTGATGGAAGGTGTAGATACCGCAGACTGAACAGAAGTAGTGGCCGACCTGTTTGCTATTGAAGCGATATTCGGTGAGCTGGTCTTTGCCGCGCGTCACCACGATTTCACGGGCAAATACCACGACGGCGCCGCGCATCCGGCAAAACGAGCAGTTACAGCGCCGTACCGTATTAAACCCATCCTTCAGCGTCACGCTGAACGCCACTGCACCACAATGACATTGTGCTGACATCTCATTTTGCATGGTCAACTCCTGAACCGTCCGGACATCCGGATATATAAATATAGGCCATGATGGTCTGTTGCGCGGAATACCGAATATTACTTCGCCTGCCGCCGTATTGATTGCAAAAGCGTTTCATTTCTCCCACTGCTCTTGTTTTTACTGATCTGGATCGTGGTAAAGCCTGAGCCGTCATGAAAAGGTGATCAACCTTCGGCCTGATAATAACGAGTAAGCAAGGAGCATGAATAACGATGGACACCACGACGTTGATATTGCCTGAGGGCATTGCGCTGACGCTTCGCCAGCCAGTCCAACACACAAAACATCCGGTCATCATTCTATGTCATGGTTTTTGTGGTATTAGAGAGATTTTACTGCCTGATTTTGCCGACGCCTTTACCCGCGCTGGTTTTGCTACTATTACCTTCGATTATCGTGGTTTTGGTGACAGCGAGGGTGAGCGCGGAAGACTGGTGCCCGCGCAGCAAATTGCCGATATTCTGTCGGTTGTGAACTGGGCAAAACAGCAACCCGCGCTGGATGAAACAAGAATAGGCCTATGGGGAACTTCGTTTGGTGGATGCCATGTTTTTGGTGCAGCGGCTGATAATGCCGACATTAAATGTATCGTCAGCCAGCTTGCTTTTGCTGATGGCGAAGCCATTGTGACAGGGCAAATGGATGCGGCAGAAAAAGCGGCTTTTTCGGCAACGCTGGAGAAGATGGCAGAGAAACGCACCAGCAGCGGCAAAGAGATGTTTGTCGCGATTACTCGCGTGTTAAACGATGTGGAATCTAAAACGTTCTTTGAAGAAAATCGACAGCACTATCCAAAAATGGATATTAAGATTCCTTTTCTAACCGTCCGGGAAACACTGCTATATAAACCCGCACTCATTGCGGCAAAGGTTCAGTGTCCGACGCTGGTCGTTATTGCCGGTAAAGATTCGGTCAATCCTCCAGAACAGGGACGGGCCTTATTCGAGGCGATAGCCGCAACGGACAAAAAACTTTATGAAGTGACTGACGCACGCCATTACGATATTTACACTGGTGACTTTTTTAGGCAGGTGGTGCAGGTACAGACCGAATGGTTTGCTGAACATCTCTAACCAGAACCTGACATCGACTCAGGCGAGTTGATCCCGGCTCGCCTCATTTTTCCGTTAACCCTTCCAGTTGCACCCAGCGCCGTCCTGCCAGTACCGTGATGGCAATAATGGTGATGCCAGCAGCCAGATGCATCGAAAAATCGATCAGGTGCAGATGGGTATCATGGCACAGCGACAGCAGCATCGAAGAACTGAATGCGCTGCCGCAACCGGCCAGCGCCAGACTTTTCGCGGGATGCAAAGAACGAGTGCGCTGTAAGGCAAACACCGATAACAGCATCATCGGCAGACTGGCAGAGAGCATAAACAGATAGCAGTGTATTCCCTCACCCAGGCGACCTGCGCCCGCTGGCGGCACTGAAGCGGAGAGATTGAACAGATTAAGGGTCAGCCACAGGCCGGCAAGCAGCAATAACCCATACAGGCTGACCGGTTTTCTTCCCGCAATACTCAGGGTAAAGGCCGCAGCAACGCTGCTGCCAGCAATGACTAACGCAAGCAGCAGGGCGCTCAGGGCGACACCCGCTCCAGGCTGCGACCAGTCGGTCAGCCGGGTATGAAACGCCCAGCTACTGAGCGCGCCGCAGGGCAGGGCCGCGGCAATCCAGCCGGCAACGCGCCAGGGTGTTGGCCAGACGCGCTGCACCGGCTGAACGGATTCGGTCAGCCGATCAATCAACGGGTCATGATTTCTCATGATTGTTTCCAAATTTTCGTAGGTTAAGCATTGCGCGATGCAGCAGCGATTTCACCGCCGACACCGACTGATTTGTTTCTGCCGCTGCCTGGGCCAGACTCTGCTCACGCAGATGAACCGATTCGACAATTTCACGCTGGCGCAGCGGCAGATTGCCTAAGTAGCCGGTGAGTTCATCTGCTTCAGTGGCGACCTCTGCACTCTCAGCTGGCTGATGATTGAGCGCATCCTCATCCTGCACTTCCTGCCGACGTCCCCGCTGACGCAGAGCATCTATCGCTCTGGCGGAGGTAATCGCGGCAACCCAGGGCAGGATTGGACGCTGCGGGTCGTAAGTATGCCGTACCCGATGAATCGCCAGCAAAGTCTCCTGGATCACATCCTCGACCAGCGCAGCATCACTGATTTTTTTGCACGCTAAAGCCCGAATGGCCGGAACCATCGCTTTCAGCAACAGGTTATAGGCGTGTTTATCGCCTTCCTGCGCGCGGGCCATCAGGTGGGGCCATAGCCGCGCGCGGTTATCAGTCTCTGGCATTCATCATCAGGTTAACCGCCTGGCACGCTGTTACGGTGTTGATTCATTATGGGGTTCACGTTTTCTTGCCGTTCTCCATTGCCTGATCCAGGGCTGAAATAACGATACGCGGCGTCAGGACCTGCGGTAATACCACCGGTTTACCGCCATTAGCAGGATAGACCACATAGAGCGGCAGTCCGCCGCGGCCAAAATCACTAAGTGCCTGTTCCACATCCGGATTGTATTTGGTTGAGTCCGCCACCATGTAAATGGTGCTGGTGCGCGCCATCGCCGCTTTGACCGCCTGCGTTGACAATGAGGTGCGATCGTTAACCTGACAGGTAATACACCATGAGGCGGTAAAGTTCACCAGAATCGGCTTGCCCTGGCCTTTAATCGCATCCACATTCTGTGGTGACCAGGCAACCGCGGCGGCGGCCTGCGAAGCCTCTTCACTTTGCGGTGCTGCGGCAAAGCTGTTCAGATTCAGTAACGGCGGAACCACTAACGCCACGAAAAAGGCGGTGGCGAGGTGCAGCGCCCAATGACGCTGACCCATCATACGGCGTTTCTGCGCCATGCCATACAGCCAGGCCGCGAAACTGAGTAACAGGCAGCAGATCAGAATAGCGGCCAGCGCTGCCGAACCCGCCTGACGTTCCAGCACCCAGATCAACCAGCCCACTGCGCCGAGCATCGGGAAGGCCAGACCCTGTTTAAGCGTGATCATCCAGGCTCCGGGTGCCGGTAAAATACGCGCCAGCAGCGGGAAAAAGGAGATCAGAGTAAAGGGCGCAGCAAAACCCAGCGCCAGTGAGATAAAAATCACCAGGCTGACAATCGGCGGCTGAGTCAGCGCATAGCCAACGGCGCTGGCCATAAAGGGCGCACTGCACGGCGTGGCGACAATAATCGCCAGCGCACCGGTCAGTGCCGATCCCAGCAGACCCCCACGGTCACTGCCTACGCCGCCAACCCGTTGCACTGACAGTCCCACTTCAAACAGCCCGAGCAGATTCAGTGCAGAACCGAGCATCACCAGAATCAGCAGTGCGATCACCACCGGTGACTGCAACTGGAATCCCCAACCGACTGAAGCACCCCCGGCACGCGCCAGCAGCAGCACCGCACTCAGTGCGACCATCGTCACCACCACACCGAGCAGAAAGGCCAGACCTTCACTGCGCGCATGGGCGGGCTGGTCGTGATGGCGAATCAGGCTCAGCGCTTTCAGTGAGATCACCGGAAAGACGCAGGGCATTAAGTTGAGAATAATGCCGCCCAGAAAGGCGGCTGCAATGGCTGTCAGCATGATGAACCTACTCGGAAAGTGAGATTAAGCCGGATTGGCCTGACGATATTTTTTAACCGCATCCATCGCTTTCTGGATATGGGCATCAGGATTTTTGTCGGTGTAGCTGAGCAGAATTTTGCCATCTGGCGCAATAACGTAAGAGGTACGGTCAGAGAGTTTCTGGCCTTTCATCTCCATGGTGCTCTTATATTCGGCCGCCACTTTTGCGCCAGGATCGGCCGCAACGGTGAATTTATCCCGGCATTCCAGCTGCGAAAATTTTGCAATCTGATCGGTGTTGCCCGCGGTCACGCCAATCACGGTCGCGCCCTGTTTTTTAAACTCATCAGTTGCTTCGGCAAAGTCGTGAGCTTCCAGCGTACAGCCGGCGCTAAACGCGGCGGGAAAAAAGTAAAGCACCACGGGACCTTTCTGCAACGCCTGTTGCAACGAGAAGGTGGTCGCTTTACCTGCCAGCGCGGCTTCCAACTTAAAGTCAGGCGCTTTTTCACCGACCTGCAGGGCAGCCAGGGCGGAACTGACCGGGACGCTGAGCGCCAACAGGGTGGCAATAGCCAGGGTTTTCAGGGTGTTTTTCATCGGCATAGCTCTCTCTCTGTTTACAGGCAGGCGGTGTCGCCTGATGACCTTATTAACAGGTTCGCTGGCCGGCTGAAAAAGTTGCGGGTGAGTTTCATTATTTTTTTATTTTTAACCAGGCCGGAAATCAAACTGCCTGAACAGGCTGAGTGGATATAAACCATCCTGAAAGATCCGGTTGCCAGCCGATTACAGGCTGAATCGTGTAATGCTTTTACAGTTTTCTTCACGTAAATGGCTGCAATTACTATTTATGCTCTCATTTCTATGTGACTGAGCACGCATTAACGCATCAATCTGATGAGATTTTTTCAGCAGGTGAGGCTTGTCACGTTTCTGTAAACGCGCAGCCCGTAGATTCCCTTAAATCATGAAAAAACGATTCAGCAAAAGGGATAAATAATGAAGATAAAACTGGCGTTAACGGTACTGGCTCTCCTGGTTTCGGGTTCTGCAACCGCAAAAACCTGGGTGCTGACGAGTGCTGAACAGGGCATGGATAAAGGCAACTGGCAAATTTCCAGCAGTGAGCTGAAACTGTCAGGTAAGCCGTTCAGCATTGAACAGCAGGTGTTGCACGGCGGTAAGCAGGAAGGCAGTAAAATTCTGGTTATCAAAAGTCAGGATGGCCTGACAATTACGCTGAGCCCAACCCGTGGCATGAATTTATTGCGTGTTGAAGGATTTGGCAGCCGTATGGGCTGGGATTCGCCAGTAAAAGAGGTGGTTAACCCGGCATTTATTAATCTGGAGAGCCGCAACGGACTGGGCTGGCTGGAAGGTTTCAATGAGATGATGGTGCGCTGTGGCTATGAATGGACCGGCCATCCGGTGACCGCCGACGGTAAAATTTATACTCTACACGGTAAAGCCGGCAATACCCCGGTTTCTCAGCTGGAAGTGGAAGTGGATGACGCTGCACCGCATGAGATTCGCATCCGCGGTTTAATCAAAGAGAGCACCTTTAAAAAAGCGGATTTGCAGACCCTGACTGAACTGCGCTACGTGCCTGGCAGCAATAGTTTCAGTCTGCACGATGTGTTAACCAACCATGCAGATTATCCGCACGATTATCAGATCATTTATCACAGCAACTTTGGTACGCCGATTCTGGAAGAGGGTGCGCGCTTTATTGCCCCGATGTCAGGCATCAGCCCGTTTAATGACTATGCCAAAGCTGGCCTGAAAACCTGGCAAACCTATCAGGGGCCAACCAAAGATTTCGACGAAATGGTGTTTAACGTCAAACCGCTTGCTGATGATCAGTATCAGTCAGTCGCGGCAGTGGTGAATAAAGCCGGTAACCTTGGTGCCTCGATCCAGTTCGACACCCGTCAGTTACCGGTACTGTCGCTGTGGAAAAATACCGATACCCTGAAACAGGGCTATGTGACCGGAATTGAACCCGGCACCAGTTATGCTTATCCGGTCACCATTGAACGTGAGCAAAAGCGCGTTAAGCAGCTGCAGCCCGGTGCCAGTACGGCCTTTGATCTGACTTACACCTTGCTGCACAGCAGCGAGCAGGTAAATGCGGTTGAGCAGCGGATTAAGTCTATCCAGGGCGAAACAAAAATTGATGAAAACGCGACGCCAATAGCGAAAGAGTAACGGGTACGATAACAGTCCCGTTAACCTAAGCAACGGTTGCGGGATTTTTTTCTGCTGATAATCTGCGGTATTTATCAGCCAGTGCGGGCTGCCGCGCGGAGCAGAGAATGACAGGTTTTATTACCCCATTTCGAGGACGCAATGATTTCAAAAGAGAATGCTGAGCACTATCAATGGGGAGATGCCTGCGACGGATGGTATCTGCTAAAGCGTCAGGATATGCTGATCATCCATGAAAAAATGCCGCCCGACACCCAGGAAAAACGCCACTTTCATTCGATGTCACGCCAGTTTTTCTTTGTGCTCGACGGCGTGCTGACCATGGATCTCAATGGCGAGAAGCATCAGATTGCTGCGAGGCAGGGTATTGAAATTCCTCCTGAAGCTAAGCATCAGGCGCGAAACGACTCCGATAGTGCAGTCGAGTTTATCGTTATCTCTCATCCAACGACGCGCGGTGACCGTTCTGACGTCGTCGAGCTGTAAAGAAACGGGCAGCGGAGATTGACGCCATGAGGCTGGCAATCTGTGAGAAGAGATAAATTTAACATAAGAGTTCGCCACGGACCGCGCACACGCCATCTGGTGTATGCTGCGTCAGTTAAAAAGGATGAAAAACATGACTGATACGAACGGATCTTACTGGAACCGCATGGTTCCCGAGCTGACCGTGACGGACTTTCCCGCCTCCCTGAACTTCTATACCCATGTGCTTGGCTTCAACATTATGATCAGGCGCACGGAGCCGGAGTTTGCTTATATCAGCCTCGGTGAGGCGCAATTGATGCTTGAGCAGTATCATCCGGACGGATGGAACATGGCAGAACTCACCAGACCGTTGGGGCGTGGCGTTAATTTCCAGATAGAAGTGGACGACATTGAACAGATATTTGCCCGCGTAAGGTCGTATGGCGTAACGCTGTATCGGGATCTCCGCGATAATCACTACAGTATCGGAGAAACGACCGTCTGCCAGCGAGAGTTTCTCGTGCAGGATCCGGATGGCTACCTTCTGCGTTTTAGCCAGTATATTGAGTAGCGTGCTCGCGGGTAGTCCCGGAACCCTTCCAGATGCTGTAATTTAACATAACATAGATTAAGCGCACTCATTAATCTCTTTCTTATTATTCCATCTTTCTGTCCCAATGCCAGAATACGCTGATTTGCGGCGAGACCTTTTATCGCTATCGCTGTATAATTCGTTGCATATCGAAAATGCGGGGACATTATGATCAAGCGCGTTTTGCAGTTACTGATTGCAGGTTCACTGATACTTCTTCCGCTCACCTCCCAGGCATCACGCCAGATAACCGATCAGATTGGCCGTCAGGTCACGATCCCTGATTATGTTGATCGTGTTGTGGTACTCCAGCATCAGACGCTGAACCTGCTGGTGCAGATGAATGCGACCGACAAAATTGTCGGCGTGATGGCAAACTGGAAGCAGCAGCTGGGCGACGGCTATGCCCGGCTGGCTCCGACGCTGAACCAGAAAGCAGCGTTGGGCGATCTGACGCATGTCGATCCCGAAAAACTGGTGGCGCTGCATCCACAGGTGGTGTTCGTCACTAACTACGCCCCACAGGAGATGATCGAAAGCATTAGCGCGCTGGGGATTCCGGTGGTGGCTATCTCGCTGCGTCATGACGACGTGGGCGAAAAAGCAACAATGAACCCGACAATGGCGGATGAAGAACAGGCTTACAACACTGGATTGCGCGAAGGAATCACCCTTATCGGTGATATTGTGAATAAGCCTGCTGAGGCAAAAGCGCTGATTGATGCAACCGATCGGGGCCGTCAGGTTGTCACTGAGCGGCTCAAGGCGATCCCGGCAGATAAACGCGTTCGCGCATACATGGCAAACCCGCAACTGACCACCTACGGTTCCGGTAAATATACAGGCCTGATGATGGCGCATGCAGGCGCAGTTAACGTGGCGGCGGCGACCGTGAAGGGATTTAAATCGGTGTCGATGGAACAGGTTATTGCATGGGATCCTGAGGTAATTTTTGTGCAGGATCGTTATCCCTCCGTGGTCGATGAAATCAACCGTTCGCCGCAGTGGCAGACTATCGATGCGGTCAAAAACCATCGTGTCTATCTGATGCCGGATTATGCCAAAGCCTGGGGTTACCCAATGCCGGAAGCAATGGGCATCGGCGAACTGTGGATGGCAAAAAAACTCTATCCGGAGAAGTTTCGGGACATAGACATGCGCAAGCGAGCTAACGACTGGTATCAGCGTTTCTATCGCACTTCGTGGCAGGGAAGTGACTGATGCGCGTGCTGGCGGCTGGCAGTCTGAAGCGCGTCTGGCCCGCGCTGATGGCGCACTTTCCGCAACCCGCTGATACTCTGTTCGGTCCCGCCGGGTTATTACGTGAGTGCATTGAAGCCGGTGAACCCTGCGATCTGTTTGCATCAGCCAACAGGGCTCATCCCGAGACATTGCTGCATCGGGGACGAGCGCTATCGGTCATCCCGTTTGCCAGCAATATGCTCTGTCTGACCATTCGCAGCGATGTGCTGCACCCGGGAGATGACTGGCACACCCTGCTCACTCGTGGAGATCTCCGGATAGCCACTTCAACGCCGGGCGCCGATCCTTCAGGTGACTACACACAGCGACTGTTCACTCAGATGGGTGACGCCGGGGAAGCGGTTCGCCAGCGGGCGATGGCACTGGTTGGCGGGCGTGATACTCCGCCGGTTCCGCACGGCAGGCTGGCGGCAGAATGGCTCATTCTGGAGGGTAAGGCGGATCTGTTTATTGGCTATTCCAGCTATCGGACTGCTCTGGGCCAGATTGCCGGACTAAGGGTGATTGATATCCCGGTTGTCTTCAACCCGCAAGCGGAATATGTTTGCGCAGTCATCACGCCTCAGGCAGAGCCGCTGGCGGCATTTTTAGCTTCGCCACTGGCACAATCCGTACTACGGGATGCCGGTTTTGGCTGTTAACCCCAGGGTCTCGCGCTCTGCCGCTGCATAAACATCCCGTCAGCGTAACGGCTAACGAGGTAATAATGGTTAAGCGTAGCGAAATCGACTTTCAGGGTATGGCTGATATGCCCAGCTTGTTCCCGGACTTTATCGCCCTCCCCGGTCAGCAGATAAGCAATCGCGAAGGCAAAGTCAAAAACGGCACCCAGATCCTGCCCGCTGACCAGGTTGCCATCTTTTACCACTGGCGCATCGACATAACGGCCATCGGTGACGCCCTGGTACGAAGTGCCGGAGCTGACATAGTAGCGGCCTTTAAGCAGCCCTCTGGTGCCAGCACGCGTGCTGCCGCGGAGCAGATTGGTTAAATCAGACGACCTTCCTGATCGTGACGGCGAATAAACGCGAGCACCGCCTCATTTGCCGCGAGATTTTTACTGCCATCCGGCCCGCCAGGAATAATCACCGCATCAAACAGCGTCTCCCGATTGTGCGCCAGCAGATCATCCGCCAGCACCTTCAGGTTGTGATAGCGGGTGACATCTCGGGTGGAGTGGCAGGCAAGCGTCATGACGCGAACCCCCAGCCGTGAAAGAATGTCCAGTGTGACGATGGCCTCGGCTTCTTCAAAGCCAGGCGCAAGCAAAAGAGCAACGTTCTTATCCTTGAAATTATCCGTTTGCTGTAGATGAAATGTGTTTCGGTAGAGGGGAGACTGAGTATCATCAGTCCTGATCTGGCCGGGCAGTGGTTTTTTACTGACCCTTTTCAAATCAGAGCCTCAGCCTGAGAGTTACGTCAGGGGAATAATGGCTTCATCCCCTGCCCGTCGTTAAAACTCTTCCGGCTCGCCGGGCAGCGGCTCAGTCAGTTCCTGCCCTTTTATGCCGGCATAGGTAATCACCAGTTCAGCCGGCTGGTCGAGGGTATAGCCCCGGTGCGCGCTGTTAACCGTCTCATTCAACGCTTGTCCGGCATGAAAAGTTTGCTGTTCGCCGCTCTGTTTATCTTCAACAATCAGAGTGCCGGAAAGAACAAACGCCGCATTAGGCATCGGGTGAGTATGCCAGGGTAATGAGGTATTGGCCGGCAGTGAGAGTCGCATGACGGTAAGCTCAGGCTGACCGGCCGGATAGCGTTCAATCCTGTCGCCGTTCCAGGCCTGACTACTGCGCATCACTTCGACTGCGGTGATCTCTGAAGTGCTGCTGGTATCCTTTTTTGACATGGTTAATCCCGGTATTTATTCAGTGAAATGCAGGCGTCTGGCACCTGCTTTGCGCTCTAAGCATAGAATAAAAACGGTGATCCGCTTATCCATTCTATTCAGGCTGGTCACCGAATATCAGCGTCGATCGCAAGGGCTTTTTATTGCGGTAGTTGAACCTTGACACTGTGCGCGCAATAAATAACCCGCCTGAATCGGCTAATTTATGCGCGATATCATCGCTTGTGGTTATAAGTTATATCCCTCAGCCAGTACGCAACCTGGCAATTCTGTATTATCTTTGATGCCAACTACTACCTGAGGGATTTCTGATAATGAAAGGTCTGTTCACGGCGTTACTTGCCAGTTCTGTTTTATTATTATCCGCCTGCTCAAAAGATGACGACAACAAAGTTAAAGTGGCGATTAATACCGGGCCGGATGAAGCCATCTGGCAGGTGGTAAAACAGGTCGCAAAAGATAAGTATCAGCTGGATGTGGAAGTGCTTAACTTCAACGATTATGTTTTACCCAATGAAGCGCTGAATAATAAAGAAGTGGATGCTAACGCCTTCCAGAGTCTGCCTTACCTTGAAGATCAATCTAAAGAACGCGGTTACAAATTTGCCGTGGTCGGTAAGACCTTTGTCTTCCCGATTGCAGCTTACTCGCACAAAATCAAAAACATTAACGAACTGCAGGATGGTGCCACCATCACTATTTCTAACGAAGCAACGACACTGGGGCGCAGCCTGTTATTGCTGCAGGCTCAGGGCCTGATTAAGCTTAAAGAGGGTGTTGGTTATTTACCGACTTCGCTCGATATTGTTGAGAATCCAAAACATCTGAAGCTGGTTGAAGTTGATACGCCACAATTGACCCGCACGCTGGATGATCCTAACGTTACCCTGTCGATCATTAATACCAACTTTTCCGCTCAGGCTGGATTATCAGCGCACCGCGATGGATTATTCATGGAGAGCGCCGCCTCACCTTATGTCAACGCACTGGTTTCACGCGAAGATAATAAAGATAGCGATAAAATTCAGAAGCTGAAGTCAGCGCTGCAGTCACCTGAAGTGGCCGCGAAAGCTGAGGAAGTGTATAAAGGCGATGCCATTAAAGGCTGGTAATCAGCATCAGATTAAGATCGGAAAGGCCGCAGTGATGCGGCCTTTTTTGTATCCTGTGTCAGTTAAAAACACACTGTTTTTCTCTGACACGCTCCCGTCGGTAAAACCCGTCAGGCTGCTGCACCTTTTGGCTGAGCGGATACATGGCCTGCCCACAAACTGGCAACCCACTTCACGCCTTTTGCAGTGAAACGTGCCTGGGAAAAGGCATGCTGATTTTCGCCCACGCCAGAGTGCAGCGTGAAATAACCGGCCTGCAGATGATAATGCTGCGGCGTCAGCGTTCCTTTGGCACGATACATGATATTCCGTTCCAGCAGGAACTGGCGAAATTCAGGTTCTTTCACCTTCAGCATCTTGCACAGCTGGCGAAAACCCAGCGAATCCTCGACTTCAACAAAGTTATCGAAAAAGGCCGCCTTGGGGGCGGAGAGCGCCAGCTGCTGTTCAGCAGCCTGACGCTGCTCGAACTGCTCAGCCCAGGCGCGAGCGGCTTCGGCCGGATTGGTAAAATCAGGCAGGTGAGTGGTTCTTTCGCGATCCTGCCAGCGGTCCAGCACTTCAGCGGTAAAACCGGGCGATAAACGTGCTACGGCCAGCAGTGAATCACGTTTATTCAGCCGGTACTCCTGACGCACTTCCCCTTCCCGCTCATAGTCATTAACAATGATCGGCTGCGACAGGCGCTGGGCGGTCTCCAGGCTTTTAATTAACCGCTTAACTTCTCCATGCGTAATGCCGGTCATCTGCGCCAGTTCACGGCTGCTCATTGTGACCGATTGTTCCAGTGATTTGAGGCTTTCAGTCGAAATCATCATGGGTTCACCCCTCACTAACTCTACCAATACCCAGCGGGCAGTAGATTTATTATACAAATACCTGTTCAAATATCCAGTATTTTATTTAACCGATTGTATAAACGGAATCGATGACTCAAACGGTCAAGTGAGTGGCATGCCGGAGAAGTCTGAGCGCACAGCTATCTGAAGAATGGCAGATCGCACTTACGGTAAGTTTATCAGCCAGCAAAGAGAGTCAGGGACAGGCTCGGTAACGGAAAAGAATCCATAATTTCACCCTTAAGCTCTGTTAAATAAAGCAAGATCGCTAAAGACGGACGGGGTCTGTTTACATTACAGTATCCTCTTAGCGATCGAATCCGCTTCGACGCGGCTCAGCGCCCCGACTATGGGGCATCAGGACAACCCGATTTTTCCGCAGCTGGGTGCCTGATCGTGCCAACCTGCGGGCCATCAGAGGCTCGCCGACAGGGTGGAAAGCATAGCTTTCCGCGCTAAAACTATTAATCCGGAGGCGCAGGAGGTTGACCTGGCCCGTTTGCCTCCGGATGTCATCTTAACTGGAGTAAGTCATGCAGCCGTTGAAAGTCGCCTTTATCAAAGCTAACTGGCATAGCGAAATTGTTTCCCAGGCCCTGTCCGGATTCGAGCAGGAACTGGAGAGTCGCGGGACGCCGTATGAGATCAAAACATGGGATGTCCCCGGTGCTTTTGAAATGCCGCTGCTGGCGCAACGACTTGCTCAGACCGGAAAATTCGATGCCGTAGTCTGTGCCGCACTGGTGGTTGATGGCGGTATTTATCGCCACGACTTCGTTGCTCAGGCAGTAGTAAGCGGTCTGATGCAGGCTCAGCTGGCCACCAATGTGCCGATTTTCTCTGTGTCGCTAACGCCGCACAATTTCCAGCCAGCGCCGGAATTTATCGATTTCTACACTGAACACTTTGTGAAGAAAGGCAAAGAAGCGGCGCGTGCAGTCAGCCAGATTCATGCAATCGAACTCTGACTGACTGGTCCAGGCTGCGCTCAGCCTGAATGAAAGCTCGGGAGATAAGGATGGAAAATTCACGTCCGCCTTTGCCGCCGTTTAGCGTGGCGCAACAGGCGATTGAAAAAGTGCGTCTGGCAGAAGATGCCTGGAACAGTCGTGATGCTGAACGGGTTTCACTGGCTTATACCGCTGACAGCAAATGGCGTAATCGCGATTTTTTCATTACTGGCCGTTCGGAGATTATCACTTTTCTGCAGCAGAAGTGGCTATGCGAGCAGCAATACCGTTTGATTAAAGAGTTGTGGAGTTTTGATGGCAACCGGATAGCAGTGCGGTTTGCCTATGAATGGCATGACACCCATCACCAGTGGTTTCGCTCCTATGGCAATGAGAACTGGGCATTCGACGACAACGGTTTGATGATGCAGCGCTATGCCAGCATCAACGATCTGGCGATTACTGAGGATCAACGGCTGTTTCACTGGCCTCAGGGTCGTCGTCCTGATGACCATCCTTCGCTCAGCGATCTTGGACTGTAAATAGCCTGAAAGCTGATTCACGCAGCGGAAAACCAGTTTTTCCGCTGCGATCCCGATTCTCTGTTAACCCTGCTCGTCGGGATGTTCTACAAAACTCGCTTTATTGCGCGTGACGGTATAGGCCACTTTTTTGACGTCATCAGGTGACGTTGTCACTTCTATCGGAGCAATAGTGACCCGCCCAAGTCCGAACAGAGTGGGAACATAACCTCCCACCTGATGTTTTCCTGCCGGTACATGCAGCAGCTTGCTCTGACCGTCAGGCAATTCACCCGCGTCTTTGCCATCAACGGTTAAAAAGACATTAGAGCCATCGTCTGCGCGGGTCTTGATGTGTGAGACATCAATCTGCGTAGGGCCAGCAGCAAAATCGGTAGCAGCATCAGTGGCGCCATGTCTGGCACAACCGGTCAACACAACGGCAGCCGTCGCAACGGCAAGTGTAAAACGATAACGCATTTGGCAGTCTTTCTCCTGATTATTTGAACCCACTATCTTAGCGTTTTAGCCGCGGGATGAAAGAGAAAGAGAGGTCAGCATGCTCTTAAAATGTGGGTTTTTCGCTATTTACATAAGCTGTTTTAGTCTGAGAAAACTTTACTGAATAAATACACAGTCTTTTCACCCGCGGATACCTGACCCTTTAACCACCTGAACAGCCTCAGAATAACCCGTTTTTCAGGGCGAATAAGCGCAGCGTCAGGCACGTAGCAGGCTGTTTTTTCTCAGTTCTCCCCCCTATCAATTTACCCTTATGAGGTTCATAGTGGTCATTCATCCCCGGTCAAATCCGGCGGCCTTTCCCTCAGCAGAGGGCACGATATGCATTCTCATACTACTGAAACTGTCTGTGCGATTACGGGCGCCCATCCGGCGAACCTGAAACGCTGGATGAAACAGGGCTTATTAGCGCCGCCGCACCCGCTGAATCGCTGGAGTGACGCGCAGTTAAACGAAGTGCGCAGTCTGGTCGCGTTAACCGCAACAGGCGCCACACTACAGGAAATTAAACAGGGTCAGGATAGCGCGTCAGCGATCATGACGTCGGGCTGGGCTGCGCGTAAAGGCGATATGCTGTGGCAGCTCGAATTTGGCACACCGCTGTCGCTATCGCGTCAGATGCATCAGATGTCCAGCGACTACAGCGGTGATGATTTTATCTATAACCTGTTACGTCCACTTAGCGACTGGCTGCGCGCCGACCGTCGGCAAGGCGCGGGACGCCGTCTGGATCGATTTCAGCAAACGGTACAGCATCAGGCGGATAAAGCCATACGCGCCTCATCGCGCAGTGAGGAGTCCATTCCGCTGTTTCTGGAGGCGGTGAGCGTTCGCGATGAAACCGAAATCTGGATTGAAGCGATCCGGCTTTCCGCGATGGGCTTCGACGTCGACATTGCCTCGCATGTTACCGGCCAGCCCGCGATGAAAACCGATCTGCATCAGCATCACATCATGTGGTGTGGCGCTGGCATCAGCCAGACTATGCAGGACTATTTTGAACAGCAGCGCCAGGCGGGCAATCCGGTCATGCTGAGCGGGCCGGACCGTAATCTGCACTATATGATGCAGGCGGAAACCTCTTCTGCTGCCTGACTGCAGGCAGCCTTCTCCTTTCTCTTCTCCTCCTTCTCTTTCCCAGCTTCTGGCACATATTTTTTTCGGTTAAGAATCTCTTAAGATGTCTGCGTATACTGACGCAACCACACAGACTCATTGACGAGACGATTATGAACAAAACCTTGCTTGCCCTTAGCTTCTCCCTGTTACCTTTCACGTTTACTGCGGCTCAAGCCGACAGCCACCTCACCGGTTGTGCCGCGAAGAAGCAGGAGATCGAAACTCAGCTCTCTTATGCTCGTCAGCATAACAATGCGCACCAGATTGCCGGTCTTGAGAAAGCGCTGAGTGAAGTGAAGGCGAACTGTACTGACAGTGGACTGTTGCAGCAACGGCAGGAAAAAGTGGCAGAGAAAAAGGCTAAAGTTCAGGAGCGCGAACAGGAACTGGCAAAAGCGCAGGCGGAAGGCCGTAGCGCCAGTAAAATCGAAAAGCGTCAGCAGAAACTGGCAGAAGCACGTCAGGAACTGCAGGAAGCTGAACAGGCACTGCAGCAGTAATTTTATCGGGCCAGCTGCACGGCTGGCTCGCGATATCTCCCCCTTTCATTTCTCCGTTATTTTCCCCGGACCGCTCGGTAAGCGCTAATTACCTGATAATGCTTCGCTATCCTGACCTGACCCATTACTTAATGTAATCCTTTGATTACTTATTCTCATGCACTTAATTGGTGCAGCAAAGTCAATATCGACTGGATCAATTATTTAACTTTTTGAAGGCCTTCAAAGATCTGAAAAATGGTGATATTTGATGGTTTATGCAGCCACTATGCGCTTACCGCGCATGATTATTCGCCTATGGCGCTGCTGGTTTTCGGATAATTATTCACTGATTTTGCCCCAAAATGGCGCAACTGCCTCCCTGTACGGTGGTGGCTCCACATCTTATTTGTTTCAGGGGTGTTAGATTATGTCGGCGCGCTACAACGCGCTCTACTTTCCCGGCTCCACACAATAAATAACTTCATTAAGAAAGGTTTTTTATGGATAAGTTATCTTATGCGTCTGAAAGCAGTACATCTGCCTGGTCCACCTACTTACAACAAATCGACCGGGTTGCGCCCTATTTAGGCGATCTTTCACGTTGGATAGATACTTTGCGTCATCCAAAACGTGCATTGATTGTCGATATCCCACTGCAAATGGACGATGGCTCAATCCGCCATTTCGAAGGCTATCGCGTTCAGCACAACCTTTCACGCGGCCCGGGCAAAGGCGGCATTCGCTACCATCCGGATGTTGATCTCAATGAGGTGATGGCGCTCTCCGCCTGGATGACCATCAAATGTGCGGCGGTGAATTTACCTTACGGTGGTGCCAAGGGCGGCATTCGCGTTGATCCTTTCAAACTGTCCGACGGTGAACTTGAGCGACTGACCCGCCGTTACACCAGCGAGATCGGCATTATCATCGGGCCACAAAAAGATATTCCTGCGCCAGATGTGGGCACTAACAGTAAAGTGATGGCGTGGATGATGGATACCTACTCCATGAACCACGGCACAACAATTACCGGCGTTGTCACCGGCAAGCCGATTCATCTCGGCGGTTCACTGGGGCGCGAAAAAGCCACCGGTCGCGGAGTGTTCATCACCGGCCGTGAAGTGGCGCGTCGTGCCGGTATTGATATTGAAGGCGCTCGCGTTGCGGTGCAGGGCTTCGGTAACGTCGGCAGCGAAGCCGCTCGTCTGTTTGATGAGGCTGGCGCACGGATTGTGCTGATTCAGGATCACACCGCCACGCTGCTCAACAACGATGGCATCGACATGGCAGCCCTGACGGAATGGCAGATTGCTCACAAGCAGATTGCTGGCTTCCCCGGCGCGCAGGCGATTGAGAAAGAGGCCTTCTGGACCACGGAAATGGACATTCTGATCCCGGCGGCGCTGGAAGGTCAGATTACCCGTGAACGAGCGGAAGTCCTGAGCTGCAAAATCGTGCTGGAAGGCGCAAACGGTCCCACCTATCCCGACGCTGACGACATGCTGGCAACGCGCGGCATCATTGTGGTGCCGGATGTAGTCTGCAACGCCGGTGGCGTAACGGTCAGCTACTTCGAGTGGGTACAGGACATGGCGAGCTTCTTCTGGAGTGAGGATGAAATCAACCGTCGTTCTGATAAGATCATGACCGATGCGATGGTCCATGTCTGGGAGAAAGCCAGAGAGAAAGATTGTTCACTGCGCACTGCAGCTTATATTGTGGCCTGTGAGCGTATCCTGATGGCGCGTAAAGATCGCGGTATCTATCCGGGCTAATCTGTCGGGCGCTGCTCCCAGGCAGCGCCCTGTTCACGCCTGTTTCATCAGCACCTGAAACTGGGGATTAAACTCATCAAAGATCGGTAAGGCGGCGGCGCCCAGCGCAGCGGTATCGCTACCGGTCATGCCGGTTTTCAGGCGCATCCCATTCAGATAGCGTCCTCGCACCGACTGATAAAGCGGTGGCAAACGCTGCACAATCTGCTCCAGTAATGGCGCTGGCATCATCCCCCCAATAATCACCGCCTCAGCATCAAAAACCGACTCCAGAATATTAATTGCCTGCCGCAGCGGGACCAGCACGCTGTCGATCCACGCAGCAAAACATGCGGGTTCAATCTGCAACAGATCCTCCGGTAGTGCGCGCATCGGGTCCAGTCCGCAAAATTCGTAGGCGGCCTGTAGCGAGACGTAACGTTCAAGGCAGCCCTGATTGCCGCAGTAGCAGTCGCGCCCACCGGGTTCGACCACAATGTGCCCTATTTCGCCGGCATTGTGGGCGTGTCCGGTATAGATATGACCATCGGTGAAAATTCCCGCGCCCAGACCGGTACCGATATAGAGATAGATAAAGGAGCTGAGCTGGCGAGCCACACCGTGAAAGCGCTCACCGATGGCAGCTACCGTGGCATCGTTCTCCAGCGTAACCGGCAATCCGCTGAGGGTGCTGAGTTCGGCTTCAATATCAATTTGCTCCCAGCCGTTCAGGGTAGTCGGTCCCACTGAAGAAATGCCTTCAACGCCAAACGGCCCCGGCATCACCACACCAATGCCCAGCACCTTTTGCCACTGTGCGCCGAGAAAGGTGCGCATCTCATCCAGCACGGCAGCAATGCGCGCCAGTGTGGCAGCGGGCTGGGGCTTTTGCACCATAATGAGGCGGCGCAGGTGCACTTCGCCGCTGAGATCGACCAGCACCAGCAGCAGCGTCTGATGATCGAGATGTATGCCAATCGACCAGGCGCTGGTGGGATTCAGCGTCACCGGAATCGAGGGCTGTCCGCGTCCGCTGCGGCGTGGCTGGCGGCTGGTCAGCAGTTCCGCCTGCTCCAGTTCCGCCACAATGTTAGAGACCGTCTGCGGCGTCAGCGCCGTCATGCGGGCCAGTTCTGCGCGCGTCAGTTCGCCATGCAGACGAATGGCTTCAATCACCACGCGTCGATTGTGCGCCCGCGCATGTTCAAGGTTAGTGCCCGAGGTTTTCATGTTGTTTTCCATTACAGCGGGAGCGACAGTATTAGTCCCTGTGGCAGCGCGGGCAAATAATATCTTTGATCCTGCACACAAATCCGGGCGAACAGGATAGGCAGTTTTAGCGTAAAAGCGCAGTCTGAGTTTCAGCGTTGTTACGGCATTGTTTCATCCGCTGCGATTTTTGTGGCACGCCGTTTGCTTATACCTTTCCTGATCAGTGCATTTACTGCACCAGATTACGCCTCAGATTAAATCAATCAAATTGATTTAATTAATCGACATCCTGTTGCTGCAAAGTGGAGAAAATCATGTCACAGCGTTTTAATCCTCAACTCAAAGCGGGCGTTGCCGCCCTGCTGATGCTCAGCGCTGGCAGTGCAGTTGCGGCCAGCCAGATCAATGCCCTGTTTATGACGCAGGCGGCCTACAGCGAAAATGATATTCGCGCCATGACGCAAAATTTCCAAAAGCAGCATCCGGACGTCAGCGTCAATCTGGAGTTCGTGCCGTATGAAGCGTTGCATGACAAAATTGTTGCAGCGCGCGGTGCCGGTGGCAACGGCTATGACGTGGTGCTGTTTGATGCCATCTGGCCCGCTGAGTTTACCCGTTTCGATCTGCTGCAGGATGTCAGCGCCCGTATTACCCCGGAAGAAAAGGACAAAGTGTTTCCAGGCGCGATGAACACCGTGATCTATAAGGGCAAAACCCTGGGGATGCCGTGGATTCTTGATACCAAATATCTCTACTACAACAAGGCGATGCTGAGCAAAGCGGGCATCACCACCCCGCCACAAACCTGGCAGCAGGTGCTGGACGACGCAAAAATCATCAAGCAGAAAAAAATCGTCAACTATCCGCTGGTCTGGAGCTGGTCGC
Source organism: Pantoea sp. PGP6 (assembly GCF_053474785.1). Lineage (NCBI taxonomy): Bacteria > Pseudomonadati > Pseudomonadota > Gammaproteobacteria > Enterobacterales > Erwiniaceae > Pantoea > Pantoea sp. PGP6. The sequence continues at coordinate 256,314 of NZ_JBQBMA010000002.1, read as the reverse complement.
AGGCTGAAGCGCTGTTGTGTGATTACACCACGCTGGTGTCGGGCTTTGGCGGCCAGTTCTATCAAAATGGCAAGCTCAACTTCTCCAGCCCGGCGTCGCTTAAAGCGTTAAAGCTGATGAAAAGCTCGCTTGATGACGGGCTGAGTAATCCTGCCTCACGCGAATATCTGGAGGAAGATGTCCGTAAATCCTTCTCCAACGGCGATGCGGCGTTCGCGCTGAACTGGACCTACATGTACAACATGGCGAACGATCCGAAGCAGAGTAAAGTGGCGGGCGATGTCGGCATCATGCCCGCGCCGGGTGATGCACCGGGTCAGGCTGGCGGCGTCAACGGCTCAATGGGGCTGGGTATCGCCAAAGGCAGCACCCATCCGGAGCAGGCGTGGCAGTACATTCAATATATGACTTCACAGCCGGTACAGAACCAATATGCCCGACTCAGCCTGCCGATCTGGAAATCCTCTTATCAGGACCCGGCGGTGCAAAAGGATCAGGAGAGTCTGATCGCTGCGGCTGACAAGTCACTAAACGTGATGCTGTCACGTCCGGAAACGGCTGACTACTCCCGCCTGTCGAACCAGCTTCAGCAGCAGTTGCAGCAGGTGTTACTGGGTAAAACCACCGCTCAGGATGCGATGGCGGCGGTGGATAAAAGCGCTGCGCGCCTTCGTTAAGGAGTCATGATGCTGAGTTTGCGTCAACGCGAACAGCGTCAGGCATGGGTGCTGCTGGCGCCCATGCTGCTGGTGATGCTGCTGCTTACCGCCTGGCCTTTACTGCGTACCATCTGGCTCAGTTTCACCGATGCTGCGCTGATTGGCAGCGGTGACACGCCAGGCTGGATCGGACTGGAAAATTACGCCTATGCGCTAAGCGATCCCGATTTTCGGGCATCAATTGGCCGTACGCTCTACTTCACCCTGGTTTCTGTCACCGTTGAGGGGATTATTGGCGTGCTGGTGGCGCTGCTGCTTAACCAGAAATTTGCCGGTCGCAACATCCTGCGGGTACTGGTGATTCTGCCGTGGGCGCTGCCAACCATCGTCAACGCTATGATGTGGCGGCTAAACTTTAACCCGGACTACGGCAGCATCAATGCTCTGCTCACTCAGCTCGGGATCATTGACGGTTACCGCAGCTGGCTGGGCTCACCGGATGCCGCGCTCAATGCGGTGATGTTCGCGGATATCTGGAAAAACTATCCACTGGTGACGTTACTGGTGCTGGCTGCATTGCAATCGATCCCTGAGGATCTGTTTGAAGCGGCCAGACTGGATGGCGCTTCCGCCTGGCGACGCTTTCGGGCTATCACTTTCCCGGCGATTGTCGCCCCGCTTGGCGTCGCGCTGGTCCTGCGCACCATTGATGCCTTTAAGATCTTCGACATTATCTACGTGATGACGCGTGGCGGACCGGTAGACAGCACTAAGACCCTGAGCTTTTTCGTCTATCAGGAATCTTTCAGCTATCTGCGAGCCGGCAGCGGCGCGGCCTATGCCATGCTGATGACCCTGATGTGCGCCCTGCTAATCACCCTCTATCTGCTGATGTTATGGCGTCAGCGCCGCCGGAGTTCTGCTTATGAAAACTAAACTGCGGCGGGTGTTGCGCTATGCTGCGGCGCTGCTGGTAGCGATCAGCATACTGGCCCCAATGGGCTGGCTGTTCCTGATGAGCGTCAGTTCGGCCAGCGATCTGTCGCGCGTACCGCTGGAGTGGCTGCCACGGCAGTGGGATTTCAGCCGCTATCATGGATTAGTTTCGCTGGCCCCTGACCAGCCGGGCAACATCTTTCTGCACGCGCTGGGCAACAGTCTGCTGGTCGCCAGTGTGGCGACGGCCATCTCGCTGCTGCTGGCGATTCCGGCAGCCTTCAGCTTCTCACGTTACGCAGGTCGCGACGGCTGGCTGTTTGGCGCACTGGCGATTTACATGGTGCCACCGGTCGCGTTTGTGCTGCCGCTCTACTTCCTGCTCCAGCAATTGAATCTGCTGAATACCCGGCCAGGGCTGGTGATTGTCTACTGCTCGCTGATCCTGCCGTTCCTGACCTGGATGCTGAAGAATCAGTTTGATTCGCTGCCGCGTGATATTGAACAGGCAGCGCGCCTTGATGGCCTGCGCTTCTGGCAGGTGCTGTTGCGCATTACCCTGCCGCTGGCAAAGCCGGTGCTGGGCGCGGCTGCTCTGTTTGGCTGGCTGCTGGCGTGGGATGAATTTTTCTATGCGCTGCTGTTTACCAGCAATATTTCGGCCCAGACGCTGCCGGTCGCCATTGCTGGCTTTACCGCCGGACGGGCAACGGATGACGGGCTGATTGCCGCTATCGGCATTCTGGCCTCGGTGCCGCCACTGTTTATTGCCATCTGGCTGCAGAAGACGCTGGTCAGCGGTCTGGCCAGCGGCGGAAGTAAGGGATAACGATGCTAAACACGACTTCATCCACGCTTTACGTGGTGGGCAATATTAATGTGGATTTGATCATGGGCACGCTGAGCGACTGGCCACAGCGTGGTACCGAAGTGATGCTGCAACACAGTGAGCTGCGTCCCGGTGGTTCCGCCGGTAACTGTGCGCTGGCGCTGGAAGCGATGCAGGTGCCGCACCGCGCTATCGCCAACCAGGGCAATGACGGTTTCAGTCAGTGGCTCGCGGGTCACTTCCCGCACAGCGCGGCGCATTGGCCGCGCTACGCCTGCGAAACCTCGCTGACGGTGGGCGTGACCCATCCTGACAACGAACGGTCATTTATCAGCAATTTTGGTCATATTACGCAAATGACGGCCGATGATGTGCTGAGTCAACTGCCCGCGCAGGCCACGCCGGGCGATATTGTGCTGCTGTGCGGAACTTTCCTCTGTCTGGAACTCTATCAGGCCTATCCGGCGCTGCTGGCGGCGTTACAACAACGGGGATTTATGGTGGCGGTCGATACCGGCTGGCCGCCTGCGGGCTGGAGCGACGATCTTCGCCATCAGATTTACCCCTGGTTAGCGGATTGTGACTGGCTGTTACTGAACGAGGTTGAAACGCGCGGCCTGGCCAACGACACCTCACTGGAACAGAGCGCGGCGCAACTGGCGACCCGGCTTAGCGGACGCGGTGGTTGTGTAGTAAAAAGTGGCGCAGACGGTGCGCGGCTATGGTCTGCCACCGGGACGCTGCACGTGGCGGCGCAACCGGTAACGGTGGTCGATACCATCGGTGCCGGAGACAGCTTCAACGCCGGTTTTCTGGCGGCGCTACTCTACCGTCACGCTGCGCATACGGCGCTGCGCTGGGGAATCGAGGTGGCTTCACAGGCGATCAGCAGTTCCCCACGCCGCTATCCCGGCTGGCAACAACTCCAACTTTCAAACGAGGTGCGCTAATTATGGCCAGTGTTGAACTTGTACAGGTGGCTAAGCGCTACGGTAAACAAAGTGTGCTGCACCCGCTGGACTTAACCATTCCCGATGGCAGTTTTACCGTGCTGGTCGGTCCTTCTGGCTGCGGTAAATCGACGCTGTTGCGCTTACTGGCGGGTCTGGATAGCGTTTCTGATGGTGCGATCATGCTCGATAAAAAACGCATCAACGATCTCGATCCCGCCGATCGCGATATCGCCATGGTGTTTCAGAGTTATGCACTCTATCCGCACCTGACGGTCGCTGAGAACCTGGCGTTTCATATGCAGGTCAAAAAGGTGGCGCGCGACGAACAGAAGAGCAAAATCGCTCGTATCGCAGGGATCCTCGGCATCGGTCAGCTGTTGCAGCGGTATCCGCGGGCATTATCGGGCGGCCAGCGGCAACGCGTGGCGATGGGACGTGCAATGGTGCGCAACCCGCAGGTATTCCTGTTCGATGAACCGCTCTCCAATCTTGATGCGCAGCTACGCATGGAGCTGCGTGCCGAGATCAAATCGCTGCATCAGCGCTTTAAAACCACCATGGTCTATGTGACGCACGATCAGGTCGAGGCGATGACGCTGGCGGATCAGATTGTGGTAATGAAAGATGGCGTTATCGTGCAGCAGGGCGCACCGCTGTCGATCTATGATCGTCCGGTGAATACCTTTGTGGCGCGGTTTATCGGTTCGCCGCCGATGAATCTGCTGGATGCCCAGTTCCAGTCGCGTGATGGCGAGCCGGGTGTGCTCTGTGGTCAACAGTGGCTGCCGCTACCGCCACGCTGGCACCGTGCGGCGCATGAGCAGGCGGACCAGCCGGTGACGCTGGGCGTCCGGCCTCATGACCTGGTCAGCGTGCCTGGTGGACAACCGGCCGATGTCGGTATCGTCGAAATTACCGGTGAATCGACGCTGTTACATCTGAACTGGCAGGGTTTCGCTCTGCATATGCAGTTGAGCGGGCGTAGTGACGCAACGCCGGGTGGTACGCTGCCGGTGTCTGTTAATCCCGACAAGATGCACCTGTTCGATGCGCACAGCGGTGAGCGCCTGACCGAACAGTAATCAATAAAAAACCCGCCATCGGCGGGTTTTTCTCTTATCAGACACCCAGGCTGATTAAGCCAGGTGGAACTGCTCGACCGTTTGCGCCAGCTGCTGCGCCTGGTCTTCCAGCGAACTGGCCGCAGCCGACATCTGCTGGACCAGCGCGGCGTTCTGCTGGGTGGTGCCATCCATTTCGTTTACTGCAATGGTCACCTGAGTAATGCCACGCGCCTGCTCATCTGAGGCGGAAACAATCTCACCAATAATGCCCTGCACCGAACTGACCGCCTGCGTCATCTCCTGCATGGTCTTACCGGCATCATTCACCAGTCTGACTCCGCTTTCGACCCGCACGCTTGACTCTTCGATCAGCGCGGCGATCTCTTTCACCGCACTGGCGCTGCGCTGCGCCAGGTTACGCACCTCAGATGCCACCACTGCAAAGCCGCGCCCCTGCTCACCGGCGCGCGCTGCTTCTACGGCGGCATTGAGCGCCAGAATGTTTGTCTGGAAGGCGATGCTGTTGATCATGGTAGTGATGTCGCCGATCTTCTTCGAACTGTCATCGATCTGTGCCATCGTCTGTACCACCTGGCCCACCAGCGTGGCACCGCGACTGGCGATATGGGTGGCATTTTCCGTCAGGCTGGTCGCCTGCTGGGCATTATCGGCGTTGAGGCGGATAGTGGCGCTGATCTGCTCCATACTGGCTGCGGTCTGTTCCAGTGCGGCTGCCTGCTGCTCGGTACGGGATGCCAGGTTGAGGTTGCCACTGGCAATCTCACCCGCGCCCTGACGCACCGATTCACTGGCATCTTTAATCTGGCCGACAATCCCCCGTAGCTGGCTTTGCATCGTCTGTAATGCGAAGAACAGGCTGCTGCGATCGTCGGTTTTGACGGCAATCGCATTGTCGAGTTTGCCATCTGCCACGGCCAGCGCAATTTTGGCCGCTTCGGCCGGCTCGCCACCAATCGGACGTAACACTTTACGGCTGAACAACATGCCCAGCACCGCCCCGACCAGCAGGATGCTGACCACCATCAGGCCAATGGCCCAGCTCAGCTGACGGTTAGCGGCGGCCATCACCTGACTCACGGGCGCCACCACCCCGAGATACCAGGGTTTATCGCTGTCGCCAATCACTACCGGTTGCCAGGTCACTAATGCTTCTTCGCCCAGCACCGCATCATAATGCTGCACCACCTGTGAACTGAAATGATCGGTTTCCCCTTTCCACGGCTTGCCCGCTTGCTCTTTAACCGGCGAAGAGACGACCTTTCCGCCATTTGAGAGCAGTAGTGCATAGCCGCTGCCCTGCCAGGGCTTGATCTGATTAACTTTCTGTTGCAGCGAAGCCAGCGAAATATCGGAGGTCACGATGGCCTTTAAGGTGCCCTTATCGACGATTGCCGCCGCCACCGATGTCAGTAAGGTGGGCACGCCGTTATAGGCGTAGCTGTAAGGCTCGATCAGGGTATCTTTTTTTGATTGCTGCGGTATCTGGTAGTAGTCACCCTGGCCCGGTGTGAGGATGGAGAGCAGCGGATGCATGGCATAATTGCCGGCCTGATCGCGATCCACAAACCAGGCATAGCGACCTTGTGGTGCCTGTCCCGGCTGGTTAACAAATTCGGCATCGCGACCGTTGAAGGCGTTCGGTTCAAAGATTACTGACATCGACAGATAATCAGGATTGGCGCGCAGTGAATATTCCATGATCTTATCGACCACTTTACGATCCGTAATGCCTGTCTGCGGTAAGGCGATCAGGCTTTGTCCCAGATGACTGGCCGCATCGCGTGCATGACTCAGTTCCTGTTGCACCTGTAAACCGCGGCTTTGCGCGATCTGCTGCAGATACTTCTCCGCCAGCGCCTTCTGCTCTTTACCGGACTGCCAGTTCAGTACACCGATCGTCACGCTAAATCCCAGCATAATGGTCAGGCCGCCGGTAATGAGCATCTGCGCCCGGGTACTCATCTTCTTTTTATCGTTCAACTGACTGGCCATATTGGTTCTCCTGGAATTTATCTTTTTGCGACCTCCTTGTGGTTTACGTCCGTCTGCGATCATCTATCGGCGCCGTTTTTTTGAACTTTAATGGCGGCTTCGGGAACGTCAGGCGGGTCGAACCTGGAGAAGTTGATCTTCAGGTGATTATGGCTTCAGCAATGAATCCGCTTTTTTTGATCTGCAGCAATATCGGCCGATGCAACTACTGTCAGTTTATGTAAACAGACGTTGTCGTCCCTTATCACCGTGGAGAGAAATCAATGGCCGTTAAACTTGGATTAGCAGGTGGAATGATTATCTGGTTAGCGTACGTTGCCTGGATCGTGCATTACTATTCAGACACCTTTTTGCAATTCTCCCGCTAAACAAACAGGACCCTCGGGTCCTGTTCTCATTTCTGCGTTTCTTCCTTACCGATTGGCCTGTGAGCCAAAACTTCGCTACAATTGACTCATTATGTGAGCCGATTACACTGTGCTATTCGGCTCATTAAACCGATTTTGAGCCGAATATGAACACTGAATGGATATGGCAACAGGCCGACTGGCCGTTGTTTTACTGGCAGGATGATGTTCTGTTACCCCGCCTGCGGCAGCTGCAACAGCAGCGAGGCATACTGCTGGGCCGGGCCAGCCTGCAGGCCAGTGATGACGAGCAAACGCTCAACACCCTGCTCAGCAATATCCTCTCCTCATCCGCTATCGAAGAAGAACGGGTGAACGTACAGTCGGTGCGTTCATCTCTGGCGCGCCGGCTGGGCGTCACCGGGCAACAACCTTATCCGGTGTCGGATCGATCGGAAGGACTGGCCGCGATGATGCTGGATGCGATCAACAACCGCAGCCAGCCGCTGACGCTGACGCGTCTTTTCCAATGGCATCGCTGGCTGTTTCCTGCCGATGAGTGGTCGGTGCAGCGTCTGAGCGTCGGCACGCTGCGCGGCAGCGAGCCGATGCAGGTGATCTCCGGACGGATCGATCGCCCAACGGTGCATTTTGAAGCGCCGCCGCGCACTGGACTGGAGCCACAGCTGACGCAGTTTATCGACTGGTTTAATCGCAGCGAGCAGGACGTCAGGCTGGACCCACTGCTGCGCGCCGCCATCTGCCATCTCTGGTTTGTGACCCTGCACCCGTTTGATGACGGCAATGGCCGCATTACGCGTGCCTTAACCGATCTGGCACTGGCACAGGCGGACAGTCAGAGCATCCGGCTTTATGCCATGTCACCGGCGATTCTGGCGCATCGTGCGGACTACTACCGCATTCTGGAGCGGACGCAGAAAGGCGGACTGGATATCACCGACTGGCTGGTTTGGTTCCTTGATAGGCTGGATGAGAGCCTGCAACAGGCGATGAACACCATCGCTCGCACCCAGATTCGGGCGCGCTTCTGGCTACAGCATCGGGAACTGCCCCTGAGCAAAGAGCAGATAAAAGTACTGAACCGTCTCCTGGAGGGCGGCGAGCAGGGTTTTGAACAGGGAATCAGCGCCAGCCAATATCAGAAGGTGGCAAAAGTGAGTAAGGCGACGGCAACGCGTCATTTAGCGGATTTGCTGGAGAAAGGCTGTCTTTACCGGCTGGAAGGTGGCGGGCGTAGCACGCGCTATCAGGTTAAAAAAGACTGAGAGACTGAGGCGCCCTCTCTCTGCGGGTAAAACAACCACGCCGGAAATAGCTTCCGGCGTGACGGAAATCAGGCTGCTTTCACCGCACGCACTTTCTTGCTGCTGGCGATTTCTGCTTCGGCGGTATCATCAGAACGCTCTGTTACCGTTTCAGGCTGACCGGCACTGGCGGCAACAGGCTCAGGCAGTTTGCTGGTACGAAGAATATGCTGCACGGCATCTTTCTGCTCAGCGATCAGCAAGCCCAGCGTTTCTGCCTGCGTCTCATCCAGTGCGGGTTGATGCTGTAACAGCCAGTCGGTGAAGGCTTCGGCCATATCGAGCATTTTGTCGTAGGCATCGGCCTCTTTCTTGTTGGCAAACGTCATCTTCTCTTCACCCTTTCTGACTACTACAAATTTTGTTTCGACAGCCATGTTTTTGCCCTCAGATACTGTGTATACATACAGTATATCACGACGTTGATGCTTTTCCAGCAGAGAATAAAGTTTATCGGTTGTACGCCGTATAACCTTAATCAGGCGCAGATTTTTGGGTGAAACATCGTCGCCGGTCAGACCTGAAGCTCCTCAAGAAAATCGGCCAGCGCTTTGCGCGGGTCATCCTCTTCTGAGACGATCATCTCGATGCCCCACTGCCCCAGCACCTCTTTTGCCACCGGATTATTGCGGTTGGTGAACAGATAGGACTTGGGACGCGCGGTGGCAAGCCCGGTACGGCCCCACATTTTCGTCAGGCGATAGAACAGCAGACGAATATTAAAATCGCTGATGCTGTAGCCAACAAACAGTACCGAATTGCCCATTACGTCATGGGTCAGTTTGATGTCGAGCGGTGAATCAAAATAGAGCCGTTCAAAGTAGCTGCTTTCATCGAGCACGATAGAAGTATCGTCATCGAAATCGCCGTGCAGCTTGATGATGTGACGTTTATTCTCGGTCAGCGACACCAGATCGGCGGCATTAGCCACTTTGTAGTAGGGGACGCCATGCGCATCATGCGCCGCTTCCAGCCAGCGATCGTAATTGGTAGTGTAGATACGCGAAAAGTTGCCCTGGGTAATCATGGTATGAATTTCGGATGTCCGGACATCGATATCCGGACGATGCCACTCGCGGTCCATCCAGCTGCGTAGCGGGCCGAGCGACCCTTTCTTCTGCTTGTAATATTCCGCCAGCGACAGATGAGTGCCGTAGGTATTAAAGATTTTTGGATCGTAACCCAGTTCATTGGCGAGATGGGCAATCAGCTCATGCCACTCCGGCAGGCCAAGGTTGCGTGAGATGCCCGCGCCGGCAAACAGAATCAGCTTACCGGAGTCATAGGCACGTTTAAGTTCAGGTTTCATGCAACACTCCGGGCCGTTTTCAAAAAAGTGGCGAAGCGATCGAGCGCGATGCGCCGCATCGAAATCTCATTCTTAAGTTCGCCCATTTCGGCGAAAGTCTGATCGTAGCCTTCCGGGATAAAGACGCAGTCCCACTGAAAGCCGCGGGTACCGGCAGGTTCGGCGGCAATGGTGCCGCGCAGTTCACCTGAAAACTGGTACATCTTACGGCCATCACAGTAACCGAGTACGGTTTTTGCCGTCACGGCCTGGCTGTCGAGTCCCTGAACCAGGGCAGTAAAGCGTTCTGCATCCAGCCGGTTCCAGAAAATGCGGGTCAGCCCGGCAGGCAGGCCATTCAGGCCGTCGAGATAGAGTCCGGTATGCTCGACGAATAGCGGTCGCCCAATCAGTGAAAAGGCTTTGGTCAGTTTATCTCGCACCAGATCGAGTTCATTTTCAGTCTGAATTTCTTCGATGCGACGGGAGATGGGCAACACTTCAACCCCGACAGGTTCGAGGATTTTGCGCACCTCCGCCAGCTTTTGCTCATTGGCAGAAAGGAATCTGATTTTCATGGGGCTTCCAGGTTAATTGCTCCGCCGCGCGCTGAATCGACAGGCGAGCAGGATAGATCACTAACGCTGGAGAGTGTAGCGCAATTCTGGGGGCGGTCGCCGTGACAATGGTTCTGTCGGCGAGGAAGGCAAAGCAGTATAAACGGCGCCGGAGCGCCAGAGAAGGATCAATACTGAATGCCGGGAGGATTGACCGTGGAATGGGCGATGGCTTCATCCTGTTCACCCCAGCGTGCCAGCACCTGCTGATATTGACCCCCGCGAATGGCACCCTCAATCGCGGCCTGAAGGGCCGGGGCCAGACCATTGCCCTTTTTGGTGGTGACCGCGACCCAGGCACGAAACGGCCCGCTGCCGACCAGTTTTGTCTGGCCGCGTGACGCCACTTTCCAGGCTGCCATCGAGTGTGGACCGAACATCGCATCGGCACGTCCCGACAGCAGAGAAAGCGTGGCCGAGGCATCATCAGTCAGATAGATCGGCGTAACCGCAGGCAGCCCTTTCGCCTGGTTTTGCTCATCCCAGCTCAGCAGGATACGCTCCTGATTGGTGCCGGACGCCACGATGATACGCTTACCGGCGATGTCGGCGGGCGCGTTAATCGCGGTGATTTTGCTGTCGCTTTTCACTGCAAAGGCGTGGTTATCGGCGCGATAGGTGGCGAAATCGAACTTCTTTTTACGCTCTTCGGTCACCGCGATATTGAACATCGCCACATCATAACGGCCCGCAGTAATACCCAGTGGCCAGTCCTCCCACGAGGCGGGCACCAGCTTCAGCTTTAATCCCAGGCTGTCGGCCAGCAGACGGGCAATGTCGGGATCGCTGCCAATGCGCGAGACATTATCCGACGCCAGCAGCGACAACGGCGGTGAGTTGGTGGCGGAGGTCGCCACCGTCAGGGTTCCCGGCTCAATAAAAGCAAAGCTGGCCGGAATTTTAGCGATTGCTGCCGGATTGGCGGGCGCATGGATCGGCGTTTCATTTTGCCGGATGTCACGCTGTTCAGCAGCGGAAACCTCAACCGGCGACAGCAACGCCAGCGCCAGCAGTGACAGAGGATTCAGCTTCATCGTCACCCTCACAGTACGCGCGCCAGGAAGCGTCGGGTTCGCTCATGACGCGGATTGTTCAGCACCTGGGTGGTGCTGCCCTGCTCAACGATCCGGCCATCAACCATAAACACCACGTTATCCGCCACTTCGCGGGCGAAGCCGATCTCGTGAGTGACGATGACCAGCGTGGTGCCGGAACGTGCCAGTTTCTTAATCACGTCGAGAACTTCCCCGACCAGTTCCGGATCGAGCGCCGAGGTCGGTTCGTCAAACAGCATCACCCGGGGATTGAGCATCAGGGCGCGGGCGATGGCGATACGTTGCTGCTGACCGCCCGACAGATGGCGCGGCCAGGCGTCAGCTTTATGCCGCAGGCCAACAATATCCAGCAGTTCACCGGCGCGCTGAATCGCTGCTGCTTTAGTGAGCTGGCGATGGGCAATCGGTGCCTCAATCAGGTTATCCAGCACGCTGAGGTGCGGGAACAGATTGAAATTCTGAAACACATAGCCGACGTTGATGCGCTGACGCAGGATCGCCTGCTCTTTCAGTTCATAGAGCTTCCCGCCGCGTTGCTGATAGCCGATATAGTCGCCGTCAATCTGGATAAACCCTTCATCCACCCGCTCCAGATGGTTGATGGTGCGCAACAGCGTTGATTTCCCTGAGCCGGAAGGGCCGAGGATCACCGTCACCGATCCCGGTGCCAGCGACAGTGAAACGGCATCCAGCGCTTTATGTTTGCCAAAACTTTTACTGACGCCGGTAATGCTGATGGCCCCGGTGGTGTGTGATGTGCGGTAATCAATGGCTTCGGACATGGCTGATCTCCTCGGTTGGATGAAGCGGCGTAACGCGGTTGCGCCACTGCCGCCAGCGCGACGGCTGCGGTTCACGGGTCACGCTGCGGGCCAGCCAGCGCTCAACGCTGTGCTGAATCACCGACAGCACGGTGGTAATAATCAGATACCAGGCGGCACCGACCATCAGCAGCGGGATCACTTCCTGGTTGCGGTTGTAGATCATCTGGATGGTGTAAAACAGTTCCGGCATCGCCAGCACGTAAACCATCGCCGTGCCCTTCGCCAGGCTGATGATTTCGTTAAAGGCGGTGGGAATGATGGCGCGTAACGCCTGCGGCAGAATGATGCGAAAGGTGCGACGGGTAGCCGACAGGCCCAGCGCGGAGGCAGCCTCAACCTGGCCGTGATCAACACCCAGAATCCCGCCGCGAATGATCTCCGCGCTGTAGGCCGCCTGCACCAGCGTTAAGCCAATGACCGCCGCCGGAAACTGTCCCAGCACATTGATGGTCTGAAATGCCCCCCACGACAGCGCGGTAAAGGGAATCCCAATCGACAGGGTGTCGTAGAGATAAGAGAAGTTGTACAGGATGATCAGCACGACGATCAGCGGCAGCGAGCGGAACAGCCAGATATATCCCCAGGCCAGGCTGCTCAGCAGCCACGACGATGAGAGGCGGGCCAGCGCCAGCAGGCCGCCAAAAATCAGGCTGAATACCGTGCCGAGCAGCGTCAGCAACAGGGTCTGTCCCAGTCCATGCAGGATCACCGGATCAAAGAACCAGCGGGCAAATACGCCCCATTCCCAGCGTGGATTAAACGCCACCGACTGAATGACGCCGGCCAGAATAAACAGGGCGACGATCGCGCCAATGGTGCGGGCCGGATAACGCGCGGGCACCACCTGCAGATGTTGATGCTTGCTCATGATCTCTCCTTAACTCGCCTGTGCAACGTCCTGCACACCGATCACTTTAATAAAACGCAGCCGGCCATCGTGTGGCGGTTCTCCGTAACGTTCGAGGTCGCCGCTGAGATCAAACTGCGGCTGATAGCCGTGGCCGGTATAAAGCCGTACCGCCTCCGGCTGACGAAAACCGGTGGTAAGAAACAGCCGCTGATAGCCGGCCCGCAGCGCACGCCGCTCCAGTTCCTGCAACACCACCAGCGCCAGCCCCTGACGCCGCAGATCGCTACGGGTCCAGATGCGTTTCAGTTCAGCGGTCTGCGGGTCATAAGGCTTAAAAGCACCCATCGCGATGATCTCGCCGTCGCGCTCCAGTACGATGAATAATCCCTGTGGCGGCAGATACCATTCGGTCAGCTCCTGCTCATGCTTATGACGCGAAAAAAAGTCGCCGTAACGGGCGGCGTATTCACCGAACAGCCCGGTCAGAATCGGTTGCAGTTCCGGGGCTTCCGGTGAAACTTCACGAAAAATCGCTTCACTCATCGTCTGCTCCTTAATCGCCCAGTCCGGCCGGGTTAATTTCGGAACGATCGATGCGTTCCACCCCTTCGCCCCAGCGGTTCAGTACCTGCTGATAATCGCCGTTCTTCATCACGCCGTTGAGCGCGGTACTGATGGGTTCAGCCAGGCCGCTGCCTTTTTTCACCGTCACCGCAATGTGTGCCGCTTTCGGCCAGCCGCCATCAACACTACCGACCAGCCGGGTCTTGCTGTTAAGCGCTGCTTTCCACGCACCAATCACATTGGGCCCGAACCAGGCGTCGGCCCGGCCTGCCTGCAACGCCAGCGTCTGGGCAGCATCATCTTTGGTATAAATTGGCGTAAACGGCTTCAGGCCTTTCGCCTGATTCTCTTTATCCCACGCCAGCAGGATCGCTTCCTGATTGGTGCCGGAACCGACAATGATGCGCAGCCCGGCAATATCTTCGGCTTTGGTCAGTGATTTAATCGGGTTGCTGGTTTTGACGTAGAAGCCGAGAGAATCTTTGCGATAGGTGGCGAAATCGAACTTCTCTTTACGATCTTTGGTGACGGTAATGTTGGAGATGGCCGCATCATATTTGCCGGAGGCCACGCCCAGCGGCCAGTCCTCCCAGGAGGTCGCCACAATATTGAGCTTCAGGCCGAGACTGTCAGCCACCAGGCGGGCGATATCGACTTCGCTACCAAGCAAGGTTTTGTTGTCATCAGAGAAGACCGTCAGCGGCGGAGAGTTCTGCGCCGCCACCGCCACGGTAAATGAACCCGGTACCGCAAAGCGGTGACCAGCCGGCAGTTGGGCCACCGCCTGCGGGTTTTTCACGCTGTGAATCGGCGCTTTGTTGGCGTCGAGACTGACCCGCTGGCCGTTGTAGGCCACGCTGGTGCCGTCTGCCAGGGCGCTGCCGCTGGCAGCAAGCATAATCAGGGCGATGAGTCTTTTATTTTTTTGCATAGCACAGGCTCTTATTGTGAGGTGAACTGATTAACCGGCTGCTTCAGGTCAAAACTGTCGCGCAGGGTTTTTCCGGGATAGTCGCGGCGGCTCAGGCCGCGCGCCTGCAAAATCGGCACCACGCGGTCAACAAAGCGCTCAAAGGTATCTGGCGTGCCGCCATTGATGATGAAGCCATCGGTGGCAGCGGTTTCAAACCAAAGCTGCAGGCCGTCTGCCACCTGTTCGGGCGTGCCGTGGAACAGCGGACGAGGCGTCGCTGCTTCCAGAGCGGCCTGCCGCAGCGTATGCCCGTGCTCGCGCGCTTTGCGTTTGATCTCATCGGTGGTGCTGCGGAAACTGTTCTGCCCGATGTCACCGATGTCGGGAAAGGGCTGATCCAACGGATACTGCGAGAAGTCGTGATGGTCGAAGAAGCGGCCAAGATAGTTGAGTGCGTCGCTAATCGATACCAGCGCCGCGGTGGTCTGGTACTGGCGTTCAACGTCGTCCGCATCATCGCCGACAATCACGCTCACGCCCTGGAAGATATGCAGATCCTCTGGCTGACGGCCATTTGCCACCAGCTGCTGTTTAACGTCGCGGTAAAATGCCTGCGCCTCTTCACGCGTTGGCTGGTGGGTGAAAATGGCATCGGCATGGCGGGCGGCCAGCTTTTTGCCATCTTCTGAGGCTCCGGCCTGGAAGATAATCGGACGGCCCTGCGGGGTGCGCGCAATATTTAACGGCCCCTGCACCTGGAAGAAATCACCGTGATGATTCAGCGTATGTAGCTTCGCCGGATCGAAAAACTGGCCGCTCTGCTTGTCGCGCACGAAGGCGTCCGGCTCCCATGAATCCCATAATCCTTTCACCACCTGAAGGTACTCGTCGGCGATGCGATAGCGCAGGGCGTGCTCCGGGTGCTGCTGACGCGAGAAGTTTTTAGCTGAGCCTTCCAGCGGCGAAGTCACCACGTTCCAGCCGGCACGGCCACCGCTGAGGTGATCGAGGCTGGCAAACTGACGTGCCACGGTGAACGGCTCGCTGTAGGAAGTTGACACGGTGCCAACCAGCCCAAGGTGTTCTGTCACACCCGCCAGCGCCGACAGCAGCGTCAGGGGTTCGAAACGGTTAAGAAAGTGCGGGATCGACTTTTCATTGATGTACAAGCCGTCGGCGACGAACAGAAAATCGAGCTTGCCCTGTTCCGCTTTGCGGGCAATTTTTCTGGCGTAATCGAGGCTGATGCTGGCATCGGCCTGGGCCATCGGATGACGCCAGGCGGACATGTTTCCCGAGGCGCCGTGCAGCATAGTGCCCAGCCGAAGTTGTCTTGTGCTCATGATACTCTCTCTTTTTAGTCAAAGCGGCGGCTGAACGGCGGTCATGACGACAGCCGCAGTGGGATATCAGCAGATAAAAATCAGGTCAGAATGGCTTCCCGACATCGCGCGTTAAGCTGCTGTAACGCCTGTTGGGCCAGTTGCGCAAAGTAGTCCGCCGCGGGGGCGATCAGCGCTTCATCGGGGTTAAAGCTGGCGTGGTGAAGCCCATAATCGCTGGCGCTGCCGATGCTGACGAAGACGCCAGGCACCTGATGTAAATAGAAGGCAAAATCTTCCCCCAGCAGATGCAATCCGGCGGGCTGCACCCGGTAACCGAGCTGCTGCGCCACGTCACTACTGAACTGCGCCCAGTCGGCATCATTGACCAGCACCGGTGGACCCGGATGCCAGCTCAGCGTCGCCTCTGCGCCACTGGCCTGGGCCAAATTCTCCACCAGCGTGCGCACCCGCTGTTCCAGTTCGGTACGCAGCTGGAGATCGTGAGTACGGGCAGTGCCGCCAAACTCCACGCCGCCGGGCAGGACATTCCAGGTTTTCCCGCCGTCAATCCGGGTAATGCTCAGGACCAGACTGTCGAGCGCGCTGAAGCTGCGGCTGGTAAGGCCCTGCAAGGCCTGAATGATCTGGCTGGCGACCACGATGCTGTCGACGCCCTGCTCCGGGTGCGCGGCATGGGCGCCTTTGCCGGTCACCCGGATAATGAATTTATCGGCGTTGGCGTAGAACGCGCCGCTGCGGGTGGCGAAGGTGCCGACCGGTAACGCCGGTTCATTGTGCATCCCAAAAATGGCCTGCACCTCGTCCAGCACGCCTGCGGCGATAAACTGCCGTGCGCCACGGGCGATCTCTTCGGCGGGCTGAAACAGAATGCGTACCCGACCCGCCAGTTGCGGCTCAATAGCTTTAAGCTGAAGCGCCGCGCCTAACATCACCGCGCTGTGCAGATCGTGGCCGCAAGCGTGCATCACGCCGGGATGACGTGAATGAAAACGTACGCCACTCGCTTCGTGAATCGGCAGGGCATCAATATCAGCCCGCAATGCGATCACGGCATCACCCTGTCCAATCTCCGCCACGACGCCGGTTTCAAGCGGATAATCAGACAGCCGGATCCCCGCGTCCTGCAGCCAGCGGCGCAGCCGTTCCGTGGTAGCAAACTCCTGACCTGACAGCTCCGGCCAGGTATGCAGCTCGCGCCGCCATTCGATCAATTGTGATGCATTCGGCTTCATGATGACTCTCCGCTCAGGGCGATCAGGCTGCGACCAGATGATGCGTGGCCAGCAGAGCCAGCGAATGGTGACGCGCAAGTGGCTCGGCGATCGGCGTATCAATAATGAACTCGTCGATACCAAAGTTATGGTGCAGGGCATCAAGCTGGGCATGGACTTGTGCCGCAGTCCCTTTCAGCAACGACGGCGTGCGCGGCTCAATCTGGTAATCACGGTAGCCACCCTGACGCACATAACGTTCGGCCTGTTCCAGACTGGCGACATTGACGCCCGGACCGTCTTTAACCGACACATGGTAATGACGCAGCGTAGAGACCAGCAGATCCGCGCCGGCGGGCGAATCGGCTACCACCACCTGAACCGCCACCAGCGCCCGCTGGCCGTTACTCAGGCGCGAATAGGTGCTGAGCACCTGCTCAAGTAACTGTCGGTCACCGTTCAAATGGGCGGCGAATACCAGTTGCCAGCCGAGACTCGCGGCCAGTCGGGCGCTCTCTTCACTGGCACCCAGCAGGAAACGGTTCACCGGCCGTGGCGGTAATGGTGTGGCCTGCAACCGTTCATCGTCATCGTGACTGCTGAGGTCGGGTTGCAGCCAGCTATCCAGCAGCTGCAGCTGTTCGGCAAAGCTGCCCTTCTCTGATGGATGCACACCCAGCTGAAGCGCACGGGTTGAGAGCGGTAATCCACCTGGCGCTTTGCCGATGCCTAAATCGACGCGGCCCGGTGCCAGTGACGCCAGCAGATTAAAATTTTCCGCCACCTTGTAGGGACTGTAATGCTGAAGCATCACCCCGCCCGAACCGACACGAATATGTCGGGTCTGGGCAATAATCCAGGCAATTAAGAGTTCCGGTGACGGACTGGCCAGCTGAGCGGTATTGTGATGTTCCGCCAGCCAGAAGCGGTGATAACCCCACTCCTCCGCCTGCTGCGCCAGTTGCAGCGTGCGCTGCAACGCGGCGGCAGGCGATTCCCCGTCCGCAACGGGCGCTTTGTCTAACAGACTTAATCGATATGCCATTCACCTGATCCTTATTATTCCGGTTGCTGACCAGTGTGCGGCGGCCGTGTTATCAGGTAAAACATCATATTGTTTTATGGTTTTTTGATTTATTCATATCGGAAAAGAAATAGCGGATGTAAATAATAATCTTTTTTATAAACAGTGCGTTGAGTTTAATGGGGGTGAACTTTCGAATGACGCTGACTGTTCGGGGTTCTATACAGATTAATCGGGAATGATTTGCAGAAATGCGTATTAAGCCGTCATCGGCTGAGGAACACTTAATTTACCCGCGAACAAGAAGAGCAGAAGAGATGTTTCTGTCAGAAAAGCAGGTAAAAAATAACCCGCCTGGCCGGTCCGGGATCGTTAATAGTCACTGCAACGGTGCGTGCCGATAGTAGAGCCTGCTTATTCGGCAAAGGCTGGCTTGCGCTATTACAGGCTCGTCAGGTCATGCGCGATTCGCTGAATGGGTCTGGTCAGTCTGCCCTGCCCGCGCGCCGGGCAGGCGTTCATCGTGCTGAGCCTTCCGCTCGCTGACAGGCATTTGTTTTTTTCAGATAAGCTTGGACCAATTCATTAGTTCATCTGCGTGTGGCGCCATTCGATGATGATTCCGTCTGTTGAGATAATTGATAACAAAGGAATTCATCATGAAGACGTTTTTTCACCGTGTGCCACCATTGTGTGCGCTGGTTTTGACTTTACTTGCCGGGAGTATTGCCGTAAACGCCGTGGCCGCACCGGTCAAAGGCGGAACGCTGATTTATCTGGAGCAGCAGGCACATACTAATCTCTATCCGCCGGCCGGGGGCTTTTATCCTAATGGTGGTATTCTGAATCAGATTACCGACAAGCTAACCTGGCAGAACCCCGAAACCCTGCAGGTGGAGCCCTGGATTGCCGAGAGCTGGACCACCAACGCCGATAAAACTCAGTACACCTTTAAACTCCGTCCCGGCGTGACCTTTTCCGATGGCACACCGTTAGATGCCAATGCGGTGGCGAAAAACTTCGATACCTACGGACTGGGAAATAAAGCCCTGCGACTGCCGGTGTCAGAGGTAATCAATAATTATGATCACAGCGAGGTCATCGATCCGCTGACGGTGAAGTTCACGTTCAAAAAGCCATCGCCGGGATTCCTGCAGGGCACTGCCACCATCGGCTCCGGGCTGGTTTCACTCAGCACCCTGGCGCGCAGCTTCGATCAGCTGGGTGATGCCCGCCATATCATTGGTTCCGGTCCGTTCGTGGTCAGCGATGAAAAACTGGGGCGGGAAGTCGACCTGGTGGCACGTAAAGATTACCAGTGGGGACCGAAAAGCAGCCCGCAGCAGGGGCCGGCCAATCTGGACGGCATTAAAGTGCTGGTCACCCCGGAAGATAGCGTACGCATTGGCGCGCTGTTGGCCGGCCAGGCGGATCTCATCCGTCAGGTACAGGCTTATGATGAGAAACAGGCCAGCGAGCAGAAGTTTCCGATCTATGCGGCACCGACTCGTGGCGTCAATGACAGCCTGAGCTTCCGCCCGGACAATCCGCTGGTCAGCGATATCCGCGTCCGTCAGGCGTTGCTGCACGCCACCAATGCGAAACAGGTGGTGGATACACTGTTCTCACCGAATTACCCGCAAGCCACCTCGGTAGTGGCCTCCACCGCTGCCGGTTACGTCAATCTTGCGGACAAACTGACCTTCGACCCGGCGAAAGCCAAAGCGCTGCTGGATCAGGCGGGCTGGCAGCCGGGTGCTGATGGCATCCGTCAGAAAGCGGGCCAGCGTCTGGCGCTCACCGTCTATGAATCGTTACCGCAGCCACAGAACAAAGAGGTGCTGCAGCTGGTGGCGCAGCAGTGGCGTCAGGTGGGTGTTGCCCTGACGGTGAAGGCCGGTGATGCCGGCAGTAAAACGCTGGATAATCTCGATCCCCTCAAAACCCCGCTTAACGTCACCGAAGTGGGTCGCGCCGATCCGGATGTGATTAAAAGCAGTTTCTATCCCGCTAACCGCGATAACCTGCTGCAAAAAGGCGGCTCCAGCGACAAGGTGAAAAACTTCCGCGACGACCGGCTTAATCAGCTGCTGGTGGCCATCTCAGCCGAGGTCGATCCGGCTAAACGATTGCAGCTGACCGGTGACGTGCAGCGTTATCTGCTCGATCAGGCCTACGTTATCCCGATCTTCGAAGAGCCGCAGGTCTTTGCCGGTGCGCCCTGGCTGAAAGGGGTGAAATTTGAAGCGGTAGGCCGTCCGGCGCTGTATGGCGCATGGCTGGAAAAACATTAAACCGGAGTCTGTGATGCGCCATTACTTGTTGCATCGGGCTGGGCTGGGGCTGCTGGTCCTGTGGGCCGCATTCAGCCTCTCATTTGTGCTATTGCAGGTGTTGCCCGGCGATGCGGTGCTGATTAAGTTTCAGAATCCCGATCTCGGCCTCAGCCCACAGCAGATTGCAGAGATGCGTCAGGCTTATGGCGCTGACAATCCGCTGTGGCAGCAATATCTGCATACGCTGGCCGCCATGTTGCACGGTGACTTTGGTTATTCGGTACAGGCTGGCGTGCCGGTGAGCCAGCTAATCAACAGTAACCTGCCGGGCACCCTGCGCCTGGCGTTGTGCGGGTTTTTGCTGGCGACGCTGCTGGCGTTTGCACTGGCCGCCCTCTCGCGCCACCCGATGCTACGCGGCCTGCGTAATCTGCTGCAATCGCTGCCGGCACTATTTATCTCGGTTCCCACCTTCTGGCTGGGGATCGCCTTAATACAGCTGTTCTCATTCCAGCTGCGCTGGATACCGGTAATCAATCCCTCGCCGTGGCAGGGGCTGATTCTGCCGATTATCACCGTGGCAATCCCGATCTCTGCGCCGCTGGCGCAGATTCTGCTGCGCAGTATTGATGAGGTCGCAACCCGTTCGTTTGTGGCGGTAGCGCGAGCTAAAGGTGCCAGCGAAGGCCACGTGCTGTGGCGGCACGTGCTGCGTAATGCCCTGCTGCCGGTGCTGACCGTGGCGGGCCTGCTGCTGGGCGAACTGATCGCCGGCGCACTGATTACCGAAACGGTGTTTGGTCTGGGCGGGCTCGGCCAGCTGACCCAGCAGGCGGTTAACAATCAGGACGTCGCCGTGCTGCAGGCGGTGGTGATGATTTCAGCGCTGGGCTTTGTAGTGATTAACCTGGCGGTGGATTTGCTGATGCCACTGCTCGACCCGCGCTTACAACTGTTAAAGGGGACACCATGAGTCTGGTTGATTACGCCACTGCGCGGCTTCCGGCGCGGTCCGGAAAAAGTCGCTCTCCCCTGCAGCCTGGATTGTGGCTGGCGGGGCTGATAATGCTGCTGGCTTTGCTGGCGGCGCTCTTCCCTGACCTGTTTACCGACGCCAGTCCGGTAGAGGGCATCGCTGGCGCGCAACGGCTGGCACCGCAGGCAGGTCACTGGCTGGGTACCGATCAGCTGGGACGAGACCTGTTTGCCCGCATCGTTTACGGCGCGTCGCACTCGCTCTCCGCGGCGTTTATCGCGGTCACTATCGGGCTGGTGGCCGGAACCGCTCTGGGCTTGATCGCGGGTGCGACAGGCGGCAAAACGGAATCGGTGCTGATGCGAGCAGTCGATGTGCTGCTGGCGATTCCGGCGCTGTTACTCTCGCTGAGTCTGTTAATTCTGCTTGGTTTCGGCACGCTGAACGCGGCGCTGGCGGTGGGTATCGCGTCAATCGCCAGTTTCGCCCGGCTGGCGCGTGCTGAAGTGGTGCGCATCCGTCACAGTGAATATGTCGAAGCCGCGTATGGCAGCGGCGGCTGGTTTCTCACTGTACTGTGGCGTCACATTCTGCCGAACGCGATGAGCCCGGTCATCGCCTATGCCGCATTACAGTTTGGCCAGGCCATTCTGGCGCTCTCGACCCTGAGTTTCCTCGGATATGGCACACCGCCGCCGATCCCGGAATGGGGATTGCTGATCGCCGAAGGCCGTAATTATCTGGCCACTGCCTGGTGGCTTACCACCTTTCCTGGCGTGGTGGTGGTAGCGGTGGTACTCGCCGCGAACCGCATCAGTCAGCAGCTTGCAGGAGGACGTCGATGAGCGGGCAACCCTTACTGGCGATCGATCAGCTGACGCTGAGTTATCGCAGCGGCAATCTATGGCAACCGGTGGTGCATAACGTCAGTTTTGAAATTAACCCTGGAGAGATGGTAGCGCTGGTGGGCGAATCGGGTTCCGGCAAAACCACCACCGCTCAGGCGATTATCGGCCTGATGGCGGACAATGCCCGGCGCGACCACGGCGAAATCCGGCTTAACGGCGTTGATATCAGTCAGTGGTCGCAAAAACGTT
Organism: Pantoea sp. PGP6; assembly: GCF_053474785.1. Lineage (NCBI taxonomy): Bacteria > Pseudomonadati > Pseudomonadota > Gammaproteobacteria > Enterobacterales > Erwiniaceae > Pantoea > Pantoea sp. PGP6. Next base: position 234,147 of record NZ_JBQBMA010000002.1, on the reverse strand, counting down.
ACGATTCGCTGCGGGGTGCCCGAATCAGCCTGGTGCCTCAGGACCCCGGCAACTCACTCAATCCGGTGAAAACCATCGGTGAGCAGGTGGCTGAGATCCTGCGGCTGCACCTGAAAATGGGCGCACAGCAACGTCAGCAACGGGTGGTTGAGTTGCTGACACGCGTCGGACTGAGCCATCCGGAACAGCGAGTTCACCAGTATCCGCATCACCTGTCAGGCGGGATGAAGCAGCGGGTACTGATCGCCATTGCGCTTGCCCTGCAACCAGAACTGATTATTGCGGATGAGCCGACCAGCGCGCTGGATGTGACCGTTCAGAAACGGATTCTCGATCTGCTGGATCAGTTACGGCGTGAATCGGGCACCGCGGTGCTGTTTGTGACGCATGACCTGGCGCTGGCGGCCCAGCGGGCTGATCGCATTATGGTGTTCCGTCACGGCGAAATTCAGGAATCTGCGCCGGCGGCCAGACTGATCCACTCACCTGCGCATCCTTATACCCGCCAGTTGCTGCATGACGCGACCCCGCAACGGCGGACCCGTGCGCCGACACAACGCCCCCATTTTTCTGCGCTCGCCATTCAGGCCACCGCGATTGCAAAAAGTTTTGCGCTGGGTAAACAGCAGCAGTTACAGGCGCTGGATCAGGTCAGCTTTGAGGTAGCTCGCGGCACAACCCATGCACTGGTCGGTGAATCCGGATCGGGCAAAACCACGCTGGCGCGCATCGTGATGGGGTTTGAAACGGCAGACAGCGGCACGGTTTCGCTGGATGGCCGGGTCGTCAGCGGGCTGCCCGGCGAAGCGCTGCGTCAGCTGCGGCGCAAAATTCAGTTCGTCTATCAGAATCCTTTTGCCTCGCTCGATCCGCGTCAGACGCTGTATGAGATTATCGAAGAGCCGTTACGTAATTTCAGGCGTCTGAGTCGCGAAGTACGAAGACAGCAGGTAGAAGCGGTGACGACCCGGGTGGCGCTGCCGCTGGCGATGTTAACGCGTCGGCCACACCAGCTTTCTGGTGGTCAGCGTCAACGAGTTGCGCTGGCACGTGCGCTGATCACTGAGCCGGATATTCTGGTGCTGGATGAAGCGACATCCGCGCTTGATGTCACCGTGCAGGCGCAAATCCTGGATCTGCTACAGCAATTACAGGCGGAGTCCGGACTCACCTACCTGTTCATTACCCATGATTTAGCCACGGTGCGCCAGATCGCTGACAGCGTGACGGTATTAAAAGCGGGAGAAGTGGTGGAGCAAGGTGACGTTGTCACGATATTTTCCGCACCACAACACCCTTATACCCGCGAACTCATCGCCGCCATTCCGCCACTTATTCCATTGAACAGGCTTTCCCTGAAAACTAAGGAGTCAGCATGACCCGTCGCCTCGGCTTTTTTACCCGACTGCTGGATAAGGTGCCTGCCGGTCAGCGTTACCGGCTGGCAACCGAACAGATTCAGCACGCGGAGCGATGTGGCTTTGATAATGCCTGGGTCGCGCAGCACCATTTTCATCAGGATGAAGGCGGCCTGCCTTCACCGCTGCTGTTTCTGGCGCACGTTGCAGCGCTCACTCGCCGCATCCGGCTCGGTACGGCCATTATCACCCTGCCGATGGAGAATGCACTGCGGGTGGCTGAAGATGCCGCCGTGCTGGATCAGCTGGCGGAAGGACGGCTGGAGATCGGGCTGGGATCGGGCGGCACGCCCTCCTCGTTTCAGTCGTTTGGTCAGCGTTTTGACGCACGCGGCACGGTGTTTGCTGAACATCTGCATACTCTGCTCAGCGCCTGGCGCGGCGACTCGCTGGGTCATCCGGATAACCATCTCTATCCGCCAGCGGCACAACTGGACAATCGCGTCTGGATCGCCACGTTTTCGGTGGAAGGTGCAGTGCGTGCCGCCCAGGGCGGACACGGTTTGATGCTCTCCCGCACCCAGCCGCGACCGGCCGATCAACCGAATCTGCCGCTTGTTGCGCTGCAGAATCCGCTAATCGACGCCTATCTGGCTGCGCTACCGGCGGGTGTGACGCCCCGCATTCTCGCCTCGCGTACTGCTTTTGTCGCCGACTCGACCGCGTATGCTCGTCAGGTTGCTGAGCCGGGCATTAGCCAGCAGGCGCAACAGTATCAGGCGGCCGGACATCGGTTACGCGGCGATCGGTTTGACGATCTGCTGGCGCAGTTTGATGCGCACGTCGGTGACGTTGCCGCGGTGCAACAGTCGCTGGCACAGGACAGCACGCTGTCGCGCGTCACCGATATCTCCTTCCAGGTGCACTCCGTAGAGCCGTCGCACGCTGACACGCTGCGCTCGATCGAACTGATTGCTGAACATCTTGCGCCAGCGCTTCGTGCGGCTGGCGAATCTCGCTAACAGGAGCACGTTATGACTCAACCTGACGATCTGCTAAACGCACTGGCCGATATCGCCCCCGATTCTGAACTGGCGCGCGCGCGCCAGGTCCGCCACGCTGCGACCCAACATACCCAGGGCAGTCATGTACTGCTCTTCAGCCAGCAGGATGACGATTTTCCCTTGCCTGACCGGCTGGCACTGGCCGCTCAGCTGGCGGAATGGCACGCCCAGCCAGGCCTGCAGGCGCACTACCTTGAGCTAAAGCGGGCACAGCCGGAGCGGCCCGGGCCTGAACAGGCTGAGCGCGATCGCGCTGCGCAGGCGTTTGCCCGCCGTCTGACCTTTGAACCGGTCAGCGCATCCCCGGCAGAAATTGCCGTCTTACAGCAGGCGGGCTGGACCCCGCGTGGCATCGTTACCCTGGCGCAACTGGTGGCATTTATCAGCTTTCAGAGCCGGTTGCTGGCGGGTCTGCGTGCCTTGCAGGGCGATGCAGCACAAGGAGAAACGGCACCGGTGGTGGCCGGTCACTGGCACGATGCGCCGCTCACCGCCAGCGGCAACACGGCCGTTACCGCCTTTACCCAGCGTGAACTGGGCTGGGAACCCTGGCTGACGGCAAAACCGCTGGCGGCGTTCAGTGCGGATGAGCAGGCGACACTGGCGAAGTTCGGCCATAGCGATTCCGATTATTTCCGCCTGCTGGCGCGCAACCTGCCGCTGCTTGAACAGCGCACCCTGACCGATAAAGGCATTTTCTACACCGCGGGCGGTCTGCCTCGTGCGGAACGTGAACTGGCGGCAACGGTAGTGAGTAAGGTCAACGGATGCATTTATTGCGCTTCGGTCCATGCGCGTAAAGCCAGTCAGCTCTCGAAACAGGATGAGGCGATTCAGAAATTGCTGAACGTGGCGCCGGGTACGGTGTTGTCTCACGGACAAAGCCCGCGCTGGCAGGCGCTGATCGCGTTTTCAGCGGCGTTATCCGTTACGCCCGTTCAGCTAACGCAACAGCATATTGATGCGCTGCTGGGACACGGGCTGGACACGCTTGCCCTGCTCGACCTGATTCAGTCCACCGCCTTTTTTGCCTGGGCGAATCGCCTGATGCTGACACTGGGTGAACCTTTTCTGCCGCAACAACAGGAATAAACATGACATTGCTTTCAACTGACCAACTGGTGCAGTGGCGTCGCGAACTGCATCAGCATCCGGAATTATCAGGTCACGAATTTGCCACCACCGAACGTATCACCCGCTGGCTGGAACAGGCGGGTATCCGTCTGCTGCCGCTGGGACTGAGAACCGGCGTCGTGGCGGAAATGGGCAACGGACCGGCGCTGATCGCGCTGCGTGCCGATATTGATGCGCTGCCGATTGAGGAGGCCACTGACCGACCGTGGCGTTCTCAGCAACCGGGCGTGATGCACGCTTGCGGTCATGATCTGCATACCACGGTGATGCTGGGTGTCGCCCTGCAACTGAAACAGCGGGAAGCCACGCTGCCTGGCCGGGTGCGGATACTGTTTCAGCCCGCTGAAGAGACCTTTACGGGCGCACGTCAGCTGATCGACGCTGGTGCGCTGGAGGGGGTGCAGGCCATTTTTGGGCTGCACAATGCGCCCGATCTGCCGCTGGGTACGCTACAGACCCGGCCGGGCGCGTTCTACGCTAATGTTGATCGCTTTGTGATCCGGGTTAAAGGCAAAGGCGCACATGCCGCGCGGCCGCAGGAAGGCATCGATTCAATTGTGATTGCCAGCCACATCGTCACCGCTTTGCAGACGCTGCCGAGCCGGGTATTCAGTTCGCTGGAAACGGTCGTCGTAAGCGTGACACGCTTTACCGCCGGTAACACCTGGAATGTTCTGCCAGAGAGCGTGGAGCTGGAGGGCACGGTGCGTACCCATAACAGTGAGATACGGGCGCAGATCCCGCACCGGATGACCGCGCTGATTCAGGGCATCGCCGCCGGCTTTGGCGCCACCGCCCAACTGGAGTGGATTGAGGGACCGCCTGCGTTAATCAATACGCCAGCCTGGGCCGATGTGGCGCTGGAACTGGCGCAGGAAACGGGCTATCTGGCCGGGCGGGCTGCGGCGCCACAAATGGGGGGCGAAGATTTTGCTTTTTATCTTCAACAGGTGCCCGGCGCGTTTGTCAGCATCGGTAGCGCCAGTGAGTTTGGTTTGCATCATGCGGGTTTCGATCCCGATGAAGCATTGATCGAACCCGCTGTGAACTACTTCACCCGCCTGGCACCACGCGCTCTGCAGATTGTGGCGGCGCAATGACCAAAAAAAGGAACCTGCTTATGTCTGTGCCTGTGCCGCAACCGATTCTCGATCATGCCGTGATTAACGTTGCCGATCAGCTTGATGCCGCGCATGCGCTGTTCCGGCGTCTTGGTTTTCAGTTGACCGAACGCGGTCACCACTCGCTGGGGTCCAGCAATCATCTGGTGGTGTTTGGTGAAAATTACCTCGAACTGCTGGGCTATGAACCGGGTAATGCCGGTCGGCGCGCCGACCTCTGGCAATCGCCGCCCGGTCTGAGCGGCCTGGTCTGGAAGAGCAGCGATGCGGAAAATGAATATCAGCATCTGCAGCGCCAGGATCTGGATGGCGATCTCCCCGCCAGCTTTCACCGGCCGGTTACCCTGCCGTCGGGTTCAGTCAGTGAGGCACGTTTTCGCACCGTGCGACTGCGCTCGTCACTGATCCCTAACGGACGCAGTTTTTTTTGTCAGCATCTGACGCCAGAGGCTGTCTGGCAACCGGCATGGCAGGTGCATCCGAATGGCGTACGTAATATCAGTGAGTTTGTGATCGTGGCGCAGGACCCGGCTTTAGCGGCGCAGGTTTACAGCCATCTGTTTGGCAGTGCCAAAATCGTTGCCTGCCCGGAAGGCGCATTTGTGCTGCGTGCCGGTGCCGCCACGGTGCGTTTTGCTTCGGCAGACTATGCGCAGCAACGGTTTGGTCCGTTACCGAAAGATTACGATGGCAGTGCCCGGATGGTGGCGTTGGGTTTTGTCACCGACGATCTGAGCAAGGTAAAAACGGTGCTGCAGTCAGGCGACATCAGCTTTCAACAGCAGCCAGAGGCGATTCTGGTTGAAGCGGGACAGGGTTTTCATCTGGCCTTACGTTTTTACCTGAGGGGACAGCCGCCAGAACACCAAAAAATGCCTCTGCAGAGTCATGCTCGTTAGTTAAGCGACAGGTGATAACGCAGTCTGGTGCCGCTCAGGGGCTGGTGGTCCTCGCGCCGCTGCGCGGTTCCCTCACTTCATTCGTCTGCCTGACGGACCGCCGGGGATGGCACATCCTGTGCCGCCCCGCCTTTCGCCCGCGTCCTGCGGGCTATCCTGGCAGACTCATTCTGTTCAGCGCTGCGGATTGCCTGCCCCTGCCCGGCACCAGCCTGCTCTGAAGCTTCAGTGCGTGTTATTAAAAGGGCACAGGCCCGCACTCCGGCACGCCTGCCCAGAAAAAAAGCTGCCACGTTTGACCGTGACAGCTTTTGCAAATTTAAACTTCACTGACGAGCATTACCTCTGCAGAGGCATTTTTTTCTTCATCAGTAAAGAGAATCAGAAGGTGTAGCTGGCGGTAACCGAGACGTTACGCGGTTCGCCATAAACCACGGAGCTGGCGACGTTGGTGTCGTACTCTTTATCGAACAGGTTATTCAGGTTGCCCTGCAGTGTCAGGTTTTTGCTGACCTGATAGCGGGCAAAGAGATCAACCAGCGCGTAACTGCCTTGCCGGGCGCGCCAGGTGCCGTTGCCTTCCGGCGCACCGACATCATTCCAGACGTGGGTTTGCCAGTTCACTCCGCCGCCCAGCGTCAGTTGTTGCAGCGCGGGCAGGCGATAGCTGGTGAACAGGTTAAAGCTGGTCTGCGGCAGTTGCGGGTTGAAGGTACTGCCGTCACGATTTTCCGCAATGTAACGCGTGCCACCGAAGGTCATCTGCCAGTAATCGGTTAATGCACCGTTGACTTCAAACTCAACGCCACGGCTGACCACACCTTTACGGCCAATATAGGCCACGTCACCGGAACCTTTTACCGTCTGGGTAGTGGCTTCGCCCACGTTATCCAGTTCGGTGCGGAACACCGACAGTGAGGTGGTGAAACGGCTGTTCATCCAGTCCGACTTCAGGCCCGCTTCGTAGTTTTTACCGATCACCGGTGCCAGATACGATCCATTGACGTCGCGATAATCCTGAGGCTGGAACACCGAGGTATAGCTGGCATAAGCGGACCAGTTTTCCGAGAAGTCGTAGATCAGCCCGCCGTAAGGCGTGGTGTTATTCTTCTCCAGCTCGCCGGTCAGCGTTTCGCGGTTCCAGTTGGTGTAGCGGGCACCCACGATTAAGTGCAGCGGATCGGCAAGCGAGAGGCGGGTCGCCATATAAGTCGATTTTTGACGAACCAGCTGAGTGTCATTGGCAGGTAGCCGCGGTGTCCAGTCAGACTCAGGATACTGTCCGTTGAAATCATTGAAATTGCCCAGCGACTCAGAAGAGATATTTTCGAAGGTACTGAAATATTTGTTGTCTTGACGGCTATAGTTCACGCCGACCATCAGTTCATGCTGGCGACCAAACAGCTCATAAGGTCCGCTGGCGAAGGCATCAACGGCATCGACTTTACGTTTACCGGTGTTGTAGCCAGTTCCGCCTACCACCGGATAGTTAGCGTATGAGGAGTAGCCGGCACCGGTGTTCTTATCGAAGAAACCGTCAAGGTAGAGCTGTTTACTGTCCAGTCGCATCTCGTTGTGTGCGCCGTTCAGGGTGATATTCCAGCCGTTGTCGAATTCCTGTTTCAGGTTAACAAAGACTTTGCGGTTCTCTTTATCGTTATAGGCCCAGTCCGGCGCGGTATTGTAGCCACGACGGCTATGAATCTGGCTACCGTCGGTGTACCAGCGAGGCGCCCCGCCCCACATGGTGGAATCCGTGTTTACCTGGCTGAACTCATAACCGACCGACAGCGTGGTGGAATCGGTCAGATCGGCATCAACCACGCCATAGACAAACTGCTTTTTCGCACCGTAACGCTCAATGAAGCTGTTGTTATCCTGCCAGCCGGCAATCAGACGGCCGCGCACGTTGCCGGATTCGCTCAGCGGCGCGGAGAGGTCAGCGACATAACGCTGTTTGTTCCAGCTGCCGTAGCTGGCGGAGACGGTCCCGCCAAACTCTTTGCTGTCGGCGTGCTTACGCACCATATTGATTGCCGCTGAAGGGTTGCCTGGGCCGGTCAGCAGGCCGGTTGCCCCGCGTACCACTTCGACCCGCTCATACAGCGCCATATCGGTCTGTGCGTCGCCCAGGTTCCAGCGCGAGGCGAAGGCGGTCGGGATGCCGTCAACCATGTAGTTGTCAATCATGAAGCCACGGGCATAGTAGTTGGTGCGATCCATATCACCACTGATTCCGCGGATGCCGGTGGTGTTAGAGAGCACATCATTCAGCGACTGAAGCTGCTGATCTTCCATTCGCTGCTTACTGACAATGCTGACCGACTGCGGCACATCGCGTACGGTGCCGAGCATTTTGGTGCCGGCACGGGTGACCGGGACGCTGTAATCGGTAGCCGGAGAGGAGGCTGCCGCGCCATCTGCATCGGCTGTGGCACTCACCGTCATGGTCTGACTGTCACTGGGGGCCAGTGCGGCTGTTTCTGCGGCGTAAGCACTAGTTTGCGCCAGCGAAGTGGCGATCATCGCGGCCAGTAACGAGATGCGTAGCGGGGCTGATTTGCCCGCTTCCCTGGCGTGCTGAACTTCAAAAGACATCGTTAATTCCTCAAATTTTTTATGATTTTTTTGCTGCCACTGTTCACGACCACGCTTCCTGCGGGCACCTGTACCCTGCTTATGGTTTGAGGAACCAGAAACCTTTCCCTGAGCGCCTGGGCGCGGGTGTGATCTTCTGTTTAAAACAAATGAGAAATATACGCATTGCGATTATCATTGCAAGATTTTGTTAGCAAATGATGCGAATTTATTCAGTAAAATGTGAGAATTGAGGATGCTCAGCGCGGTAATAATTGCAGGATATCAAAATAAAAAGCGGGATTAATTAATTCTGACCTGGTAACGCTATTCATCCTGAATGATTGTCATGCGGGAACAGAAACAGGGTGATGATATTTTCCATTGAACTGAGGTTGTCTTTTTTATGTCAGAATGACCCGCGTTACGCTTTCGTCTGGATTTTATTTTTAACACCCGTTTCAAAGGGTACTGTTATGAGATTATTTAAAACACCGGCCTGTTGTTAATTATTATTACCCTTCTCAGCGCTTTTTCAGTTCGTACTGAGACTATTTTGAAAAAATTCAGTGCAGGCTGAAAATACCAGTAATAAGTTCGCGCCCCGTGGCAACAACCCTACCGCACCGACTATTACCCGGCGGCGCTACCTGTCACAAGTGGGTGAGTTATTGTTTATAAATAACTGAATATATTAGTAAAATAAGTTAAGGTCGAAGGGTTCTCATGGTGAAAAAGGCGGCAACTGGATTTGCCCTCTATGAGATGGCAATCAAAGATGCCTGCAATGAAAGGAAAACCTTTGGGGGTTATAACGGGGTAGCGGCGTGGCGATCCTTTACGGATCATAAATTAACTGGGCGCCGGTTATATCGCAGCCATTACTGACAGGCATAACAGGAGAGTTATTTCTGTGCCGGCTATTCTGCCGCTGGCGTCAATCATTCAGGGTGAGATGGCTATTCAGATGACCTCTGTTCCGGGTGTACATAATAACGTGAACCTTTATTTTCCTGGTCGCGATCTCATCTCTGCTAGCCAGGGCGGCATATTTAACCCGACATCGCCATAACAGACCTCTCACTCAGGTTCAGGGTTTCGCCTTCGAAGCGGTGACGCAAATCTGCATAACTTTCGCATCCGACGATCTGTTCAACCGCTGCAGAATAGGCGTCCATTGCGCAGCGCATCTGTGTCAGGTAGTCGTGCGTATCATAGACCCGATCGATGCCTTCCAGTGCATGGTTCATAATTTTCCTGGCCACATCGTTAGGGGTATCCAGCGCGGAAAGTTTGGAGCGTGCCGTCCGGCGTAAATCACGTGGCGTAAAAGGCTCCAGACCCAATCCACGCGGGGCGCGTATCATACGGCGTAATGCCTGATTCAGCGCGCCTTTCGACAGTGGTTGTTGAGGATCGCGTGGAGCCGGAACCAGCCACGGCGAGTCATGATCGGCAGCCTGCATCAGTGCATCAATGCACATCCGCATCAACGGAGAAATCGGCAGAATATGTTCCCGCTGCGATTTATTACGGGTGCCCTGTTTCCACAGGCCGAGCGCCAGATCAAATTCCGCTTTCTGCGCCTGCACGATTTCATCTGGCCGACGCGCGCTAACCAGACACAACCGCAACGCCCAGCGCGCCTGCTCTGATAACGCCCAGTTATCCAGTCCATGCCAGAATACCCAGATTTCCGCATCCGTCAGCTGCCGACTGCGCGGTGGCGTTGCGCGCCCGGCAACATCACGTTTTTTCATTGAGGCGATCGGAGAGTGATCAAGATAGCCCTGCATTTCAGCCCAGGCGAGGAATTGCTTGGTCAACGCAAATACCCTTCGCGCCTCCTCTTTCTTGCCGTCAGCAATCAGTATGTTATAGAGGCGGTTGAGTCGTAAGCGGGTGATCGATTTAAGCGGTTGGGATCCAATGTTCGGCAAAACATGTTTCAGCAGTGATGATACGGCGATTTCCGGGCGGCGGCGGCTGATCAGCAGAGATAATTTTACCCAGACTTTCATCACCTGCTCGACTGAGCCTTCGTCACCAAAATTATCGAGTTCACCTAATGAGGCTGCTCTGACCTGATCAAGCCAGACCAGTACATGGCGGCCAACATGAGGTGAACGTAATTCTGTTTGCGTCACAATGATCCTTTTTCTGTTCTGAGCAGGCTGCAGAGTGACACATTCTAACGGCATACCCTTTATGACTCCAGACCTAATAAGTCTGGAGTCATAATGCCGCGTTCTGGTGAAAACTAACGAACTTAGCGAGGTGTTTGTCCGAAGCGTTTATTGACAAAAATGGACGCTTTCTGCTGTGGCTTGATACAAGGAGCAACAGAGTTACCGCGTTTTTCGCCAGGGGGCTTCTATGCCTGCACTGTTCGTTATCTCTGGAGGCAACACGTTAAACGGCCCTGCCCCGAACTGATGAATTAGTCGGCGATTGTTAAGGAGTGTAAAGATGACTGCGCTTTATATACAATGATAACCATTCTCATTATCATACGCATTTGATTACATACCTTAACGATTCAGGGAGACTTTCTAAGTGAATGTAACTATGCATGTCCGGAAGCGCCCCGTTGCGCTGCTGCTGGCGGGAATATTAAGTTCTTCCGCCTCTGCCGCGAACGACGCTGAGACAGAAATGCTGGCCGATGACCAGACCATGCTGGTCACTGCTGAACAGGAGTTAAAGCAACAGCCTGGCGTCTCGGTGATTACTGCGCAGGATATTGAAAAGAACCCGCCGGTAAATGACCTGTCCGACATCATCCGCAAAATGCCGGGTGTTAACCTGACCGGCAACAGTGCCAACGGTGTACGCGGCAATAACCGCCAGATCGACATTCGCGGCATGGGACCGGAAAATACCCTGATTCTGATCGATGGTGTACCGACTACCTCAAGAAACTCAGTACGTTATAGCTGGCGAGGCGAGCGGGATTCGCGTGGGGACTCTAACTGGGTACCGGCGGAAATGGTTGAGCGTATCGAAGTGATCCGGGGTCCGGCTGCTGCCCGCTACGGCTCAGGTGCTGCCGGGGGCGTGATCAATATTATCACTAAGCGCCCGACGAATGACTGGCATGGGTCACTGTCGCTGTTTACCAATCAGCCGGAAGATGACAAAGAAGGCGCTACCCGCCGTGCCAACTTTAATCTCAGCGGACCGCTGGCCGGCGACGCGCTCACCATGCGTCTCTACGGCAACATCAACAAAACCGACAGTGATGCTTTTGATATCAACCAGTCGCAGAACGGATCTGCTGCCGCCGGACGCGAAGGGGTGCGCAATAAAGATATCAATGGCGTACTTTCCTGGAAACTAACGCCGTTACAGGTGATTGATTTCAGTTACGGTTATAGCCGTCAGGGCAACATCTATGCCGGTGATACTCAATACAGCAACGGTGCGGGCAATGCCCTGATTGAATCGCTGGATGGTTCAGAAACTAACCGCCTCTATCGTCAGACCTATGGCATTACCCACAATGGCATCTGGGATTGGGGCCAGTCGAAACTCTCCTTCAATTATGAAAAAACCAACAATACCCGCCTGAACGAAGGAACCGCTGGCAGCGGTGAAGGACGGATTAACAGCACGACGTTCTCAACCAGTCGATTCGAGAGTTACCGTGCTGCTGGCGAAGTCAGTTTCCCGCTGGAAATAGTGCGGGAACAGACGGTGACGCTGGGTGCCGAATGGAACCGTGATGAGTTAAACGATCCCAACTCAATGAATGGCACCAGCGCACCGAATGTGACGATTGGTGATGTGAGCGGCGATGCGGGCGCCCGTAACAGTAAAAACAGCGCCACGCTGAGTTCACTCTATTTCGAGGATAATATCGCCGCCACCGACAGTACGGAGGTGATACCGGGTCTGCGTTTTGACTATCACGATACCTTTGGTGCGAACTGGAGTCCATCGCTCAATATTTCCCAGGGACTGGGCGAGCACTTCAAACTCAAGGCCGGTATCGCCCGTGCGTTTAAAGCCCCTAATCTTTATCAGTCAACAGAAGGTTATTTACTGGCGACCCGCGGCAACGGTTGTCCGATCGGTATAGCGACCGGCAGTTGTTATTTACTGGGCAATGAGAATCTTGATCCTGAAGTCAGCGTAAATAAAGAGCTGGGCATTGAGTTTAGTCAGGATGGCTATATCGCCGGGATGACCTGGTTCCGTAACGATTATAAGAACAAAATCGTGGCCGGTACCGAGCGGATTGGTTTTGCCTCCAACGGCAATAATATCCTGCAATGGAGCAACGGCGGTAAGGCAGTGGTAGAAGGTCTGGAAGCAAATATGACCATTCCACTGGTACGCGATGCGCTGGAATGGCGGACCAATGCGACCTATATGATTGAGTCGAAGGATAAGAAGACCGGTAATCCGCTGTCGATCATCCCGGAATACACCATTAACACGATACTCGACTGGCAGGTAACACAGGATTTTTCCACCAGCCTGAACTGGACGATGTATGGTCGTCAGAAACCGCGTGAAAATGCAGAATCGCGTACTGAGGCCAGTTCACTGTCGACACGGGAAGTCGGTGCCTATTCGGTATTTGGGCTGAATCTTAACTACGACGTTACCAAAAATCTGCGCGCCAATGCCGGGATCAATAACCTGCTGGATAAGCGTATTTACCGTGAAGCTGAGGGTGCATCAACCTACAACGAGCCGGGCCGCGCCTATTACGCGGGTCTGACCCTCTCTTTCTGATTGCGACAGGCGCTTCCGTCAGGAAGCGCTTTTTCCTGATAGTGCCCCTCTATGAAATCTTCCTGAGCCTTTTCACAGAGAGAATTTTACTTACCAGAGTGACGCTGTCACAGAAAAAGTGCGGGAAATGTTGACCTAGGGGGTCCTGTACGAAATAACGCAATTCTGAGGATGATTATATTACTGACGAGCAGCAAGGTAGCACTGATTTGCGCCATTATAAGGAAGGAAAAGCTGACTGGATGGCCTGGCTCAGTGAGCCAGGCTCGGGTTATTAACGTACCAGATGCAGGAAGTGCAGATGTTTTTCGTACTGGTCAAGTATATCGTTGATAATCTGCTCCTGAGTCCAGCTCATCACATCGTAATCCTGTCCGCCCTCTTTCAGATATACCTCCGCACGGTAATAGCGGTGCTCTTCTTTTTTCTCATCGCCTAATCCGGCAAGGGCAAAAGTGGGCTGGATATACGAGCGGAGGCGAACTTCATAAACAAAATTGAGTTCATTTCCCAGATCGACTTCAAAATGCACACGATCGTCAGCACTGTCATTAATATGCGAAACGGTGCTTTGCTTAAGCAGTTCACCGCTGACCATATGCATGGCCGGCTGAATAACTTCATTCATAAAGCGTTTCACATTTGAACGCTTGGGAAAATAAGCAATATTCCTCAACCGGCGTTGCCAGGAAATCGGGTTTCGTGAGGCCGGCGAGGCAATGGTGGTGATTTGCTTACTTTCGCGTTTGTAATAATCAATACGTAGTGCTTTGAAAAGCCCATATATCGACGTCAGAAGTATAATGGCAAAAGGCAATGCACTGGCGATGGTGACCGTTTGCAATGCTTTCATGCCGCCAGCCAGCAGCAGAACGATAGCAACAACCCCCATCATCGATGCCCAGAAAATACGCTGCCAGACAGGCGTGTTATCGGTGCCTCCTGACGCTAACGTATCAACGACCATCGCGCCGGAATCAGCGGAAGTCACGAAAAAGACGACGACCATGGCCATAGCAATAAACGACAGCACTGAGCTGAAAGGGAAATGCTCAAGAAAATTAAACAACGCGAGGGTCTGATCGGATTGTACGGTTTCCGCCAGGTCACGCGCGCCCTGACTCATGATCAGCCAGATAGCGCTGTTACCGAAAAACGTCATCCACAGCAAGGTGAAACCGGCTGGCACAAACAATACGCCGGTAACGAACTCACGGATGGTTCGTCCACGCGAAACGCGAGCAATAAACATCCCGACGAAGGGAGACCAGGCCAGCCACCAGCCCCAGTAAAACAGTGTCCAGCCCCCCAGCCACTTGCTGGATTTGGGCTCATAGGCATACAGATTAAAGGTCTTGTTTACTATTTCGGAGAGGTAACCGCCGGTATTCTCAACAAATGACTTCAGCAGCAGAACCGTTGGGCCCATCGCACCCACCAGCACCAGCAAAAGAACAGCCAGCGTCAGATTAATCTCTGAAAGGATGCGGATCCCTTTATCCAGTCCGGACACCACCGATAAGGTGGCGAGGCCGGTAATAACCACAATCAGTATCACCTGTATGGTTTCGTTAACCGGGATCCCGAAGAGATGGTTCAGCCCGGCATTCACCTGCAGGACACCATAACCCAGCGAAGTCGCCACACCGAGCACGGTACCGATAACGGCAAAAACATCGACGGCATGCCCTATCGGCCCGTAAATTTTATCGCCAATAATCGGATAGAGTGCCGAGCGCAGTGTCAGCGGCAGGCCGTGGCGATAACTGAAGAAGGCCAGTATCAATGCAACGATGGCATAGATTGACCAGGCATGCAGTCCCCAGTGAAAGAACGTGATGCGGAGTGCTTCCTTGGCGGCCTGAACACTCTCCGGTGTACCGGATGGCGGTGCCATATAGTGCATTACCGGCTCTGCCACGCCAAAGAACATCAGACCTATGCCCATACCCGCTGAAAACAGCATGGCAAACCACGAGACATAGCTGAAATCGGGTTCAGAATGATCGGGGCCTAGCTTGATGTCACCAAACCGGGAGATGCCCAGATAGGCGACGCTCATGAGTATCAGGGCAACAGTCAGAATATAGAACCAGCTGGCATTAGCGAAGATGCCGCTTTGCAGCGCGCTGAGCTGTTTGTCAGCTTGTTCAGGAAAAAGAGCAGCAAAAGCAACGATAATAAATATCAATATGGCGGAGCTGTAAAACACCGGCGGATTGATTTTACTTCGCTGAGTGTGCTCGGTTATTTTTGGTTGAGACATAAAACCTCTCTGCTTGACCATTTCTGAATGTAACGGCCATTATGACAGAGCATATGAAAATTTCAGGGAAGGATCGGATTTTATGGTTTTTTTTCCCCTGTGCAGAAATATCATCGACAAAGCGCGTCATCATCATTGCTGTTTTGAGCTTGCTTTACCGGAGCCTGGAGACACCCGACATATCTGCGGAAAGATCATTACAGAAACACCTGCTGCTGATTCATTCGGATGAATAGTTTCATAGAGAAAGCTGGCTGATAGTATTCCATAGTGAAGCGGCTTCAGCCTGAAAAAGGAATGAAAAATGACCTCAAAATGGCGCTGGTTGCTTCGTCAGTTAACCCGCAAACTCTGGTTCCGCACTTCGCTTTTTGCCATTCTGGCAGTCATCACGGCGCTGGTCTCTGTTGTACTAAAAAACGTTATTCCTCCGCCTGTTTCAGGGCTTATCGGTACGGATGCGGTGGATAAAATTCTGGGTATTCTGGCTTCCAGCATGCTGGCGGTGACCACTTTTTCGCTGAATATTATGGTTTCAGCTTATAACGCTGCCAGCAGTAGCGTAACGCCGCGAGCCACCCGGTTGCTGGTTGAAGACACCACGACCCAAAACGTACTGGCAACCTTTATTGGCTCTTTCCTCTACAGCCTTGTTGGCATCATTGCGCTGAGTATGGGTGTTTACGGCCGGGAAGGAAGAACGGTGCTTTTCTTTGTCACACTGTTCGTCATCGTTCTGATTATTATCACTCTTCTTCGCTGGATACAGCACCTTGCGCAGTTTGGTCAGATGGGCGAAACCACGCAGCGTGTGGAAGATGCCGCACGGAAAACGCTTATCACGCGGATGAATAACCCGCTTCTGGGTGCAAATTTATGGCATCAGCAGCCGGTTTCGGAAGATAACGCCACTGCATTGTTCGTCAAGGAGGTGGGCTACCTGCAGCATGTCGACATAGAAGCGCTTGCTGATTACGCTGACACACATTCTTTGTCGATATTTCTTGCCCGCCAGCCCGGGGAGTTTGTCCATCCGGCTGAACCTGTGCTGTGGCTGTTTCCGGCGCAGCCTGAATTCAGTGAGGAACGGCTGATTAATGCCTTCACGGTCAAAGCGCAACGCTCATTTGAGCAGGACCCGCGCTTTGGTTTTTGTGTTCTCTCTGAAATTGCGTCAAGAGCGCTGTCGCCTGCAGTAAACGATCCTGGTACTGCCATCGACGTCATCGGACGCGGCGTCAGGCTGTTATCGTGCTGGCCTGAAGAAACCGCCCGCTCTGCCCTGACCTACCCGCGTCTTTTTGTCCGGCCCGTTGAGGCCAGTGATCTGTTTGATGACTTTTTTACCCCTATCGCCCGGGACGGTGCTGGAATCATTGAAGTGCAGATTGTTTTACAGAAAGCGCTTAACGCATTAGCGGCAATGAATCCGTCAGCCTTTGGTGACTGCGCGCGCCAGCATGCAGAGCAGGCAATGGCGCGCGCAGAGAATATGCTGGGGACAGAACACGAAAAAAGCAGGTTAAGAAAATTTTCCAGCACCGAATACAAACGCTGAACCGACAACTATTTGCCTCGCAGGCACGACTGTGGTTGATGATCAGCTGTTTCTGCCCATCCAAATCATGCCCGATAAACAGTGCTCGTTGCGTGATCTTATAACCTGTGTCATTTCAGATTCAGGAAAAATGAGCGCGAACAAGGGCTACCCTCAACAGGCCAGCAAGAAACAGCGGCGATTCATTCCTCAGGTGCCGGAAGCGGGCATGACTGATATCCCGACACGTTAATCACGGGGATGCGGACCGGTGTGGACTGTGCCAGTTTGTCGCTGTATCAGGATTGAGAAGCATCATTAATATTCATGATTAACCTGGGCTTTGTACGGTTTCCAGGCCATCGTTAATGCCATATCCGGTTGACTGCCCCTATTCAGAAACCATCTTCTATACTCTGTTACGTTTAGTTAATTTTGCTGCTGTTCATCGTGCTGCGTTGTTTTTTTTATCACCGCCTTGCCTGAAAGCAGCTGCCTGAACCCATCAATACGCCATATTTATACTTGTTCATTTTAACGGGGACGTCCTGATATGTCGCAATCTCAACCCTCACGCCTGGGCAGCTTACTGCTGCTGCTGGCAGCCGTGATCGGCTTCGTGGTGGCTTTATACGCGTGGCTGACACCTCTCACCGGTGTTACCGATACTATCGGTGCACTGGGAGTGGCCATCGCCAGCGCCGTGCTGGCGCTACTGACTTTTATTTTACGTGGCGCATCTCGTCGCGGCGCGCGCACTTCCATGATTGTTATCATTTTTCTGGTGTTATTCGCGATTGGTTTTGCAGCTGCGCTCCTGCATCAGTACATCATTACAGCAGCAATGGTGGTCGGCCTTATTGGTTTAATTACGCTGAGCCGCAATTCCGTTCGTCACAATCATCGCGTCAGAGCCTGAGGAGCTGCCCGTGCATAATGATCACTACTCTCCCTTAATGAAAGTCAGCATCACGGCGCTGGCATTACTGTTCATACCGGTGACGCAGGCGCAGAAGCAGGATAACGCTGCTGAAGCCTCTATGGGTACGCAGGAAAAACTTAATGTGGATTCGGCCAATCAACAGGCGCCGGGAACCACTGAGACCACTGACGATGCGTCCACCGGCAAGCGTGACGGGCAGAAAGTCGAGTCAGCCAGTCACGCCGCGAGCCCACTGGTGCCCTCTTCAGCCACCTGGGACAGCTTCCATGGTCAGCTTAACGCACAGAAATATAGCCCGCTGAAACAGATCACTGCGGATAACGTTAGCAAGCTAAAAAAAATCTGGGAATTTCATACCGGAGATGTCTCAGATGGCAAAGGTGACACCCCTGCCACCGTCTGGTCAGCAACGCCAATTTTTGCCAACCAGACGCTCTACATCGGTACTCCGTTTGATCGTCTGATTGCGCTGGACCCTGGTACAGGTAAAGAAAAGTGGCACTATGACACCAAATCCTCGCGCAAAGCCCTGACGCAGCCGGTACTGAAGAACCGTGGGGTCTCTTACTGGCAAGCCCGGCAACCGGCTACCGGACAAGCGTGTCAGAAGATCGTCTATATGGGGACTGTTGATGGCAAGCTCTTTGCGCTGGATGCCGATTCGGGTAAGCCATGCAGTGACTTTGCTGACAACGGCATGCTGGATCTTAATCAGTGGAACACGGTTAACGCCAAATACCCGCTATCTGTGCTGCAGCCGCCTACGGTCGTCGGCAACCACCTGCTTATTGGCTGGGCTGGCAAAGACTGGGCTTATGCTGAAGCGCCTCCGGGCACCGTCTTTTCAATTAATGCGCAGACTGGCGAACGCGAATGGACTTTTGAAGCCATCCCGGCAGAAATCCGCCAACGCACGGGTACCGCCAACGTCTGGACACATATGTCTGCCGATGAGGCTCATGGACTGGTCTATCTGCCGGTCTCATCGCCGTCTCCCAACTACTGGGGCGGTAACCGCGTCGATCCGATTCCGCTCGGCACTTCTACCACCGCGCTGGACATCAATACCGGTAAAGTGGTCTGGTCTCGCCAGTGGGTGCATCACGACGTATGGGATTACGATATCAACTCGGCACCTACGCTGATGGATATCACCGTCAACGGCAAAAAGATCCCGGCACTGATTCAGGCGACCAAGCAGGGCTTTCTGTTTGTTGTGAACCGTCTGACGGGTGAGGATGTCTGGCCTATTGAAGAACGTCCGGTGCCTCAGGGTGATGGTTCGGTGCAGGGCGAAGTGCTTTCGCCAACACAGCCATTCCCGACAAAACCTGCGCCACTGCTCGATCAATCGAAAAAACCAGAGATCTGGAAACTGGCGGATATAGTGGGTGCCGGCCAGTGTTCACGGCTATGGGATAAGCTGACCTATGAGGGCATGTACACGCCACCAACCACTAAGGGCGAAGGGACGTTAACCTATCCGGACAGTGCCGGGGGCGTTCAGTGGGGCGGTGTAGCGTACGATCCACAAAAACAAATTGCGGTCGTTAACACCTCACACATTGTGCAGTATGTGAAGCTCTATAGCCGCGAAGATTACGAAAAAGCGGATAATGGTTCCGGCAACGAAAGCGGTTTTGCACCTCAGGAAGGAGCGCCTTACGGGCTACGTCTGATGGTGGCCAATAACTGGCTTGGCATGCCGTGCTGGAAGCCACCCTTTGGTGAAATCGTGGCGCTGGATATGCACACGGGTGACGTAAAATGGCGTCGTCCGGTTGGCGCTTCGCAGCAGTATGGCTTCTTTATGCCGGAAAGCTGGGGCTCACCCACCATCGGCGGCCCGGCAGTGACAGCGGGTGGCGTGATCTTTATTGGTGCCTCAATGGATGCCAAAGTCCGCGCCTACTCGGTGGATAATGGGGAAGAGCTGTGGTCCGATCAGGTTGAAGCACCAGCGGTAGCGAATCCGTCGGTCTATGAGTATAAAGGCCGTCAGTATGTCGCGTTTGTCGCAGGCGGCAATACTATCCTGAAGGATCAGGTGGGCGACCAGGTGGTGGTTTACGCGCTGCCTGAGTAGTCGTGCATAAAAACGTTAATGGAAACAGAATGGGGCTCAGCGCCCCATTTTTTTGTCTCCGGCCCGGCGTCCGTAATGCACAGAGACTTTCGCCCTCCGCCAGCCGCTGCACCCGCTTCAGGTCCCACTGTACCCGTCTGAATTATTTCCCCCTCCGATTGCCAGAATGCGCGGAATTAATGAAGTGCGCCCTTTCCGCTTACATTTTGCTGAGCTGTGCCTGATTTTGGCGTACTGCTCCCTGGTACGTGCATGGTTTTTCTTTTCAGATTCATTTTTAACCGACCCATATGAGCCCGGGCCCTTTCAGAGATGACGACGGCAATGCCGAACAACCGGCGTTCAATGCCAGGACCGTCAGAGATTATCCAAAGAGAGATAATGAGATTCAGGTAAAGATAATCCCACCCGCGTAATCGACAGTTAACAGGCTTTGTCGTCCGTATTTGCTAAAGGCGGACTTTGTTATGGCTGGCATTTTGAACAAAGACGCAGTGCGACCAGATTCTGCTATCAGTAAACGCAGGTGCTTCAGGTCAGCGATACCAATGAGTAATCACAATGCCCTTGCTGCTCTTCGTCCATCTTTCTGGTCAGTGAAACCGGTTAATCGGCCAACGCCTCAGCGCTGATATTTTTGTGCGCCAGTGACGCTTACCGGGGCAACGCATGTGAGAGATGTTTGACGGGTGAAAGCAATACCGGGATACGGCCACACGGCGGAGAACGATCTGCTGATGGTAAAACCGGCTGCATCCGGCTCTTTTACTGGACATGATGTATTTGAGGGATGCAGCCTGGGGTGAGGAGACCCTTTATTTCAGTGGTTCCGCCAGCGTTATGATCAACAATTCGCTATCAGACTCGGGTTTCTCCAGCGGCTTCACGCCGATAGTGGTTGCCACTGGCTTATCATCTACCGTAAGCATTCCCTGTTCATTCACCCGATAATCCTTGCGCTTCTTACCTTCAACCGGATTTTGCATAACCGCTTTCACGCCGAAGTCATTGTCATTGGCGACCGCCAGCGTTGTATTGTCGATCAGCGCCAGCCCTTCGGCCTTTTCCTGCTGCCAGCCGAGTTGACGTAAATCGACCGCCAGCGTTTTAGCGGCGAGCTTTATGCCGCGCTGCGCCAGGGTTTTCTCGTCGTCAAACTCCGGGTACTCGCCAGGCTTATCGAAAGCGGCAAGATCGGTAGCCTGGCTGATATCCACCTTATAGATAAGGTTGCGCATCGCGTCGTCTTTGCCGCTGCCTTGTTCAATCAGCAGGATATGTTGATTATCGATCGCCACGATATCGCCAATTTTCGCGTCACTGTTTTTAGCGTAAGCCGCGCTGTCGATGGGGTAACCATACATCGCGGTTTTCCCGGTCGCCGGGTCGTAGCTAACCAGGCGGGTAAAGCGCGCCTGCTTTTTACTTTTACCGTCGATATCCAGCGTGCTCTGTACCGCGGCGATAATACGCCCATCCGGCATGCGGGTGAGCCCTTCAAAGCCACGATTCGGCTGGCGCCATTTAATAACGTTCGGCAAACCCCCTGCGATCGATTTCTCTCCTTCCGCGGCCTGTGGTCCGTGAATCGCCAGGATCTTGCCGTGCTGATCAACGTTAATCAGGAACGGGCCATATTCATCGCAGAGCCAATATCCGCCCTTCCCGTCCGTTGTAATGCCTTCGGTATCCAGACCCCGGTTGTCGCTATGCAGCACTTTCAACGTGTCGCTTAGCGCTATTTCGTTGGTGGAGCCGATAATGCCATCCTGTAGCGGTAATCCGTTAATCTCGCCCTTTTCGTCGTGCAGCGGTCGGGCATCCGTGGCTACCGCTTTGCCATTCTGCACCCGAATTGTCAGCAATAGCGGGGCGAAGTCTGGCGTGACGAAAATTTTCGCCTCCTTTTTTCCCCTATCAGGCGAGTCAGCATTCGGCCCTCGATCGGTGACGGTCACGAAGGTGAGCGCATCGCCCTGCTTGCCGGTAAACAGCAAACCGGATCCGATCCCCACCGGCAACCCATTCGGAAACGCGCTGGCGAACGCGCCGCTGTAGCTCACCCGCGTACTTTCGGGAAAACTGACGATAGCGTGCTGGGTCTGCGGTTGCGCCGCTAGCGTTGATAAAGAGAGCGCACAACCCATAACCAGAGGAATAATTTTTCTTTTCATATTGTTAGCGTCCGTGAAGGGAATGCAGCATCGTAAAGATTAAAAATGACAGAAAAATGATACCCGGGTAAATACAGGCGGCTAACAGGTTGATTTTACCTCTGTTAAGACGCTGGATGGTGAGGTGATGAATCTATCTTGACCCATGATGTTATATCGACCACTTTTTAATAACTGCGTTTGCTGTCAGCGTTAATACACTCTGTATGTTGCAGCTAAATCTCGTTATAAAAAACCAGACGGAGAACGATATGAATGATAAGCACGTATTGCTGGTCGGTGCTGGCGGCGTCGTTGGCTTTGCCGCTCATGATTCCTTCCATAAAGCGGGCTGGAAAATCACTACCCTTGGGCGTTCGGCGCACAGCCCTCACCCTTCTGCTCATATCAGCGCTGACCTGACCTCTTCAGAAGATCTTAATCAACACCGTGAAGCGTTTGAAACAGTGACGCATATCTTTTACGCGGCATTGCGGCAGGATCCTAATCCGGGCGTGGAGGCGGATATCAATGCGCTGATGTTTGAAAATCTGATTGGCGCGGTACGATCGTCAGGCAATTCGCTGAAACATATACTCTTTATTCAGGGCGGAAAGGTTTATGGTGCCCATCTGGGCGTCTACCGTACCCCTGCACGGGAAGAGGACAGCCGTCATTTTCCGCCGAACCTTTATTTCCGGCATGAGGACTATGCGAGAAAAATTGGCGATGAAGGCATCGGCTGGACGGCACTGCGCCCGGATATCGTCATTGGTCACTCATTCGGATCGCCCATGAACCTGGGAAATTTGATCGGCGTATACGGCACCATTTGCCGCGAAACGGGAACCGCTCTGCATTTTCCCGGCCCGGATGACGCTTATCGCAATACGCTGGTGAACATCACTGACAGCCGCATCCTTGGTCAAAGCGCGGTCTGGGCCGCCGAAAAAGCTAAATTCGGCGCGTTTAATATCACAAATGGCGACGTTTTTCGCTGGTGTCACGTCTGGCCGAAACTGGCTGACTGGTTCGGTGTTCCGGTTGGCGAGGCGCAGCCTGTCTCGCTGAGCGAACGTCTCAGCGCGCTAAAGCCTCTCTGGTCATCCATTGCTGATAAGGCACAACTGCAAGAGCGCGATATCGACAAGCTGGCGTTAGGTGCATTTGGTGACTTTATCTTCCATGTTGAGAAAGATGCCATATTTGACGTCACCAAAGCGCGCCAGCAAGGGTTTGACGCTATGATCAAGCGCTCGGATGAGGTGTTGATTGAACATCTGGAAGCGATGCGAAGCAGCAAACTTATTCCCTGAGACCTCAGGCAGCCCGTCGTCAGGCAGGCTGCCGTTTGACTTTGTGACCCGTTTGGTAACGGCGGAATAATATACCATTAAGTAAGCGAGTCGCAGGGGATGCGATCCGCCTGAAATCTGCGCCGGAAAAGCGTCCGCTTTATACCGCCGGGAGTGGACGTTGATGAAAATTACCGTGGATTATCCGCTGCGATGTTTCTCTGATTTGATATCATTGCCGTTAATCATTTTTTTATTACCCCAACCGAATTGCAGGTAAAATTTCGCCGCCCGGCTATTTTTATCGGTTTCCAGCCAGGCAACCTCACAATGTTTGAATAATTCCTGCTCAGCGAGCAAAACAAGCCTGCGGCCTACACCTTTGCCTTGATATTCCGGCAACACAAAGGCCGCAAAAAGAGAGCCTTCATCCGGCAAAATCATTGAGAAGCCAATAGTTTTATCATTTTCAGTCGCAACCCACACGCAAAGACGCTTTTCAATCATATCGGCCACGACGGTTTCGGTGATCCCCCTCTGCCGCAGGTCTTCACGACTTAAATGATTCCCGGTTACCGACGTTCTGACGTCAAAAATAGTTTCAACATCAGTCATTCGGGCTGTTCGTATAGTTATACTCATTAGCCTTATTCCATCTATGACAAAGATAAATTTTGACAAGGGTGCCTGACATTTCTTTCAGAGTGCGATTGGGATTTAAGCTTGTTACGGCCGCGCTACGCGAATGCTGACAAAGACTCCTCGCGGTACGCTAACGTGTAAAAATGCGCGGACGTACCCAGATTTAATAGGGTTAATCTTTCCTGACCCTTGTTTTTGAATGGTCAGACGGGTCATTCATTATCAAGCCAGTTGATGAAAAACTCGCTGAAAGCGGTCACCTGTAAAGGCTGAAAACGCCGTTGCGGATAGACAAACTGCAGGCCAACCTGTTTTTTGTCATGGCGACTGAAACCGATAAAGGTGTCGGCAAATAAAACTCTGAGCCTCCCCTGTTCGACATCGCGCTTTACATCCCACCATGATTTACTGGCGATACCCGCACCAGCCAGCACCCACTGGCGCAGCAGAGCACCATCGTCACACACCATGGCCGGTGTGACCCGCACCACGGAGGGCACACCATTTTCTTCAAATCGCCACTCGTTCATCGGCGTGCCACGCTGCTCCATCACCAGGCAGCGATGCCCGTGCAGTTCGTCCGGCTGTACAGGTGTCCCATATATCTCAAGATAGCTTTTTGACGCTACCAGTACACGGTGATTGGGGCGGATGAATTTCGTTACCAGGTTGCTGTCCGGGAGGTTGCCGAAGCGCACGCTCATGTCCAGACGGTTGGCAATCAAATCCACTACACTTTCACTGAGAGATATAAAGCTTCTGACATCAGGATGCAGACGTGAAAAATCGAGCAGTGCGGGCGAAAGATACTGCCGGCCAAAATCTGATGGTGCTGAAATACGCAGGCTGCCACTGAGCATTCCCTCTTTCTGGGTCAGTTTCGACTCGGCCTGCGCCATTTCCTCTATCACACGAAGAGCGGCGTGGTAAAAATCCTCACCTGCGCGTGTCAGTGCAATTGCCCGGGTCGAACGATTAAACAGCCGGGTCTGATAACGTTCTTCCAGTGCCTTTAACCGGGCCGTCATGGTGGCAGGAGAAAGATTCATCCGCCGTCCTGCTGCGGCCAGTCCACCCGCCTCAACAACTTCCACCAGTAATGTCATATCTTCGAACTTGCCCATTATTCCGTTTTCCTGAATATAGAATCAGTTATTCACGCCATTATCAAAGCGATTCCCAGGACGTAAAGTCAATCCATAACTGACTGCCCTGGAGAACAGAACATGCAACTACACCCTCTTTTTGAGACCACACATATTGGCAAACTTGAGCTAAAAAACCGTATTGTCATGGCTCCGATGACCCGTTCACGTACCCTGCAACCGGGTAATATTCCTACTGCGTTAATGGCGAAATATTACCAGCAGCGTGCAAGTGCAGGCCTGATTATTACCGAAGCGACGCAGATTTCCCCGCAAGGCCAGGGGTATTCCTGGACGCCGGGGATGCATTCCGCTGAACAAATCGCAGGCTGGCGACAGGTGACTGATGCGGTGCATAAAGTGAACGGCAAAATTTTTTCTCAATTGTGGCATGTAGGGCGTATGTCTCATGAAAGTTTTCACCCGGACGGCAAACCTGTTGGCCCTTCAGCGTTGTCACCAGATGCACAGGTGTGGGTGGTGAACAACGAAGGGGTGGGTCAAATGGTTGACTGCCCGGTTCCGCGTGAGATGACCCATGACGATATTCAGCAGGTGATTGCGGATTACCGCCAGGCGGCCATCAATGCTATGGAAGCGGGATTTGACGGCGTGGAAATCCACGGTGGCAATGGGTACCTGATTGACCAGTTCCTGCGCCGCTCATCAAATAAGCGAACCGATGAATACGGCGGCAGTCTGGCAAACCGCGTGCGTTTCGCCGAAGAAGTACTGGAAGCCATCAGCGGCGCCATTGGTGCCGACCGCATCGGTATTCGTCTGGCACCCTTTATCACCCAGCGTGGCATGGACGACCCACAGGCCATTGAAGCGATTCTGGCGCTTGCGGCATGGTGTGAAACCAGAGGTATCGCCTTTATTCATCTGGCAGAGGCAGACTGGGATGATGCACCGCAAGTGCCATATGAGTTCCGTGAAACTCTGCGGGCAACGTTCAGCGGCGCAATTATTGTGGCAGGAAATTACACCCGTGAAAAAGCCGACAAGCTGCTGACTGCGGGTCTGGTCGACCTGGTAGCCTTTGGTCGCCCGTTTATCGCCAACCCTGACTTCCCGCACCGCTTGAAACAAAATCTGCCGCTGGCAGATATCAGCAATCCGGCGACGCTGTTTGGCGGGACTGAAGTGGGTTATACCGATTATCCGTCCCTGACCACTGAGGCCTGAGTCATCACATAATCTGCAGTAATGACTGGCGGCGCAACGGGCCGTGGCATCGCTTCTGGCAATCCATGGGGAGCATATTATTCTTGCTGGTCGCCATCACAACAAGCTTCAACACGCCTGCCGGTAACTTTAGTCAATGGGGGTATACCTTGAATGCCGCGAAGTCATTGTCGTGGGCCTCTTCGAAAGCGATCCGGTAGAGCCCACGCGTACGGCGTAGCCGAAGGTGCAGAGGAGCCAATTGACGATTGAGCCGTTCGGGATACTGACTCATGCCGATCGCGAATCTGAACCCTGGTTTTACAAAGCCATCCGCCGTCCCGGCCGTTAATGTGGACCTGTGCGCCCGGAAAAGCAGACACAGGCACTCATAAGGGCGCAGGAGGCGAACCCGTCGACTGCTGATGCAATAGGAGTCTGTCAGGCTGTACGCCCGGTATGGAGAAGCATTTGCACAGCGCTTGCCCGGCCACGGATTCTTAAAAAGTATCTCGCTTATCGGAGATAAGCACCTGCCGGTATAAGACAAATACGTGATTCCCGAACCGTTTTAAAAGGTCTCTTGCAAAGCATACCGTTATCATTAAGCTATATATGAAATATATACGTTTCATATAGGACTCGCATGGGTATCGTGAAAATCTCCGATCTGATGCATGAAAATCTGCGCATCGCCAGTCAGGCAATGAGCCGATCAATCAATGCACAGGCTGAACACTGGCTTAAACTCGGTATGCTGGCGGAGCTCTATCCGCAGCAGACCCAACACCAACTTACGCAGATGCTGATCCGTCTTGAACTGGAAGGCAGCGCTGATATACGCAACATGCTCCCTAAAGAGATGCTCGCTTCACAAGGAAATGTGTCATGAACACCGTAAAAATTCATACTGCAGCGGAAATTGAAAAGGCACGCGCTGCCGGACATGCCGCAGCCCAGGTGCTGGCAATGATTACCCCGCACGTGCGGCCCGGGATCACCACTGAAGAACTTGATGATATTTGCCACGATTATATTGTGAATGAGCTGAAAGTGGTTCCGGCTAACATCGGCTATCACGGGTATACCCGCACCACCTGTACGTCGGTAAATCATGTGGTTTGTCACGGTATTCCTGCCAGCAAAAAGCTGAAGGATGGCGATATTGTGAATATCGATGTGGCGATCATTAAAGATGGCTGGTACGGCGATACCAGCCGGATGTATTTCGTCGGTACGCCGTCAGTACGCGCTAAACGCCTGGTGGATATCACTTATCAGTCGATGGTAGCGGGCATTAAAACGGTCCGGCCTGGCGCGACGCTGGGCGACATTGGTGCGGCCATTCAGCGTGTGGCGGAATCGGCGGGTTTCTCGGTGGTGCGTGAATATTGTGGTCACGGGGTGGGCGAAATTTACCATACCGATCCGCAGGTGCTGCATTACGGTACGCCTGGTGAAGGTATGCCGCTTAAAGCCGGCATGATATTTACCATCGAGCCGATGATTAATGCCGGCAAAGCGGGCACCAGCGTACTGTCTGACGGCTGGACGGTGGTGACGAAAGATCGATCTCTTTCAGCGCAATGGGAACATACCGTTGCAGTAACCGAAAAAGGATTTGATTTATTAACGCCGTGGCCGGAAGGTACCGGCGAATATGCGCCGATCTGAGCCTGAAGCCTGAGGAATGACCTCAGGCTTACCCTTTGTGACGCGCAGAGATCGTTATCTGCGGCCTTTGACTACTGATGCTGCCCAGTTAAAATCACTCACTTCACTTGCCGCCAGTGAAGACGGTTTCTTCCTGCGCACCGGCTTTTTCTTGTCCTTCTCTGCCTGCGCTTTCTCTTTCTCCAGCTTGCTCGACATAATCAGCTGACGGGCTTCTGTGTTGAATTCTTTCTCTTTTTTGCTATCCGGCTCTTTACCGGTCCGTTGGCGATATTTCTGCACCAGCCCATTGAACGTTTCCTCTACAGCTAGTCGTTCATCAGCGTTGAACTGATCAATCGAAATCATCTTTTTGTCGTTCATAGCATCGTGTCCAGTGGTGAATTCACCGGCCAAGTGTACCGCATCTCCAGAGGATACAGGGGGCTGAATCGCATTTATCCATTATCGCGCCCCCTCAGCAGTGATTAGCGGCAAAAATGCGGATCTTCTCCCTGTTAAAATTAAGGATATCTCTTAATATAAAACTAATCTTTATCAGGTTTAATGGCAGTGACCACGTATTGACGGGGAGCTGAAGCTATGGCGAAAGAAAACGATCGACTGTCGCAGGCGCTATTGCGACGACATGGCATTGGCGTCAAACAGAAGCGCATTCATTTTCGCGGCAAAGATTTGCTATTTCAGCTGCACAATGCCCATTACGAGGTGTTCAATGGCAGTCAGTGCATCGCTACCCTTGATACTAACAACATTAATGATGCGATTAAGCAGTTCAAATTACGCAGTTCGCAGACAGAGTAGCAGGCAGCACGTGATACAGGGCTGGCGTTAACGCAACAAACAGCCGTCGCCAGCCGTCAGGGTTTTCGGCAGCGTCTTACCTGCTACTATCGCTATGCCGCCCGAATGGATGTCGCCGACTGCGCTGTTTAAGAAGTTTCTGTTCTTTCAGGCCAGGCTGATTAGAATAACCGGACATCCTTTCAGATACAGGTATCCGATGAAAATCACTATCCACAAAGAAGATGAGCAGTTCATGAGCAACTTCTTTGCTGCGCCCCGCCACGTGGTTGAGACGGACTCGCCGCAGGCCGCACAACTCCATCAGTCGCTGCAGCTGGCCATCCAACAAAAAAACATCGAATCCGAAGGTGACTGGAAGCGTACGCTGACTTTTCTCTTACTGTTTATCTTCCTTTATGCCGCGCTAGGTGCCTCGTTAACGCTGGATCTCAGCAGCAGCACCGGCAGTCATAAAAGCATTACCTATGCGCTGGAAGCTATTCCGGTATTGATTGCCTTTTCCGGCTTCTTTATTTCGATCCTGTTTGTCTTTCTGACCCGCGCCAGCGCCCGTAAACAGCGCAACTGGGAAAAAACCATTCTGGTGCTGGAGAAATATTCTATCGGTAACCTGTTTAAAGTGACCCATACGCAGGGCGCCGGCACCAGCAATTACTCGGTAGCTAACCTGTCGATCTCGCTGGCGCTGTTTATTTGCCTGACCTGGCTGGTGATTTATAACTACCTCACCTTCACCACCAGTGGGGTGTTTGGCAGCGTTATCTCATTATTTATCAGCACCATGGTCTATGTGATTCTGGATATTCAATTGCTCAAACCGTTCAGCCATGTCACAGAAAATGATGAAGCTGATAACGCTGATACAGAGAAGGATCCGGCGGTAAAAGAGCACGAAACCGAAAAGTAATCCTCACTCACGTTGACTCACTACAGGCTATTCGACGCTTTTACCGGGTAGCTTTTTTTGTCTGGCCGTCTGCTGCTAACGTCAGCCATGCTGACTCGCCATTTAAACTAACATGCCAGATATTACGCTGCGGTGTTTCACCAGACACCCGGCTATATTCGCTGCTGAACGGTAAAGCATTGTCATACGCGAGCACTACGGGGATGCGGATTGTTATCAGCCTCGGCTGGTGAGAGCCAGACGGGCCGATCCAGGTGTGACTACGATTGCAAGTCGTTGGCTGAAAAAAGCGTCATGAGACTGCTGCTATGGGTTCTGGTAGACAGATGATCGCACTATAGCTTGTGTAGACGTTACTTAAGCAAGTAAAAGTATGTTGTAACTATAGAGCATTGTCATCAAAACCATTTAACTTCCTTTCCCTCCGCGAGTTTTGCCTGTGATCAACAGCGCGAGCTAAATATCCGATTGTTCACGGCCTGCCATACCGCAGACCGTGAAACCTTTACCAGTGAGTTTTCTGCATATCAATCACAAAACGGTATTTCACATCGCTGGTCAGCATCCGCGCGAAGGCCGTTTCAATCTCTTCACCCGTGATCATCTCAACATCGGCGGTAATGTTGTGCTGGCCGCAGAAATCGAGCATCTCCTGCGTCTCTTTAATGCTGCCGATAGAGGTGCCGCTGATGCTGAGGCGACGAAACACCATTGGCGTCACGTTCGGTGATGGATGCGGCTGGTCGGGGATTCCGACCAGCACCAGTTGACCGTTTGTCTTTAATGTCGCCAGATAGGGATCAAGATCGTGGGGTGCTGCTACGCAATCCAGAATGATATCCAGTGAAGTCTGACACGTCGCCATTTGTCCGGCATCGCGTGAAACTACCACCCGATGCGCGCCGAGCCGCCGCGCATCGGCGCCTTTTTCTGGCGATGTGGTGAACAATGTGACTTCGGCACCCAGCGCACTGGCCAGCTTAACCGCCACATGCCCTAAACCACCCAGACCGGCCACGCCAACCTTATCGCCCGCTTTAACATTGAAATGACGCAGCGGAGACCAGACGGTCACGCCAGCACAAAGCAATGGCGCGACGGCATTTAATGGCAGGTTATCAGGTATCGACACCACAAAATTCTGGTCAGCAATTACCTGACCCGCATAGCCGCCATACGTGTTGCCACCGGTATATTTATCAGTGCCGTTATAGGTCGGCGTGAAGCCGGTTTCGCAATATTGTTCTTCCTGCTGCTGACAAAATCGACATTCACCGCAGGCGTCTGCCATCACCCCGACACCGACAGTCTGCCCCACTGCATATTGGGTGACGTTGTCACCTACCGCAGCGATCCGACCGACAATTTCATGACCCGGTACTAAGGGGTAACGGCTGACGCCCCACTCATTGCGCGCCATGTGCAGGTCTGAATGACAGACGCCACAGAAAAGCACGTCAATTCTGACGTCGTCAGCCTGCAGTTCGCGTATCTCTACCTGCCCCGTGCGTAGCGGTTGAGTTGCTTGTGATGCAACCAGCGCATGAATTTTCATCTGTCGCCTCTTTGTTATCGATGGGAATGAAAGCGGCACACTATAGACATCCGGTACCTCATTTGGTAGTAGTTACCTTTTGGTAACCATCAAATGAAGGAAGGCTTATGCCTGTGTGGGTTGAAGGAAAGCTCTGCTTCTATGCAGACTCACCGCCTCGGCGGCTGCTGGAGTTGTTTGCCGTCAAATGGAGCACCATGGTTCTGCATGCGCTGTATCACTGGCCGGAAAACCGCGCGCGTACTGGTGAGCTGGAGCGTAGTTTGCAGGGGATTTCAAAGAAGATGCTGATTCAGACGCTACGGGAACTGGAGCAGCGCGGGCTGGTTACGCGTGAAGTGCATCAGGTTGTGCCACCCAAAGTGGAATACAGCCTGACCGCACTGGGTCAGCGTTTTGCCGAACCGATTGAACAGATGTATCAATGGGGGCTGGAAAATCAGGCGGCGCTGGACGAGATGGAGCGCCATGCGCGTAATCAGAAGGATGTCACTGGGTGACGGTCGCTTCGTCACCCGTGGCGATACTTTCACTGTTCAGCGATGCTGGCAAAACTCAGTCGAACGGGAATTCACGTGCCAGCAGCCGGGAAATAACATTCAGCGCGCCTTCGTCATTGTTGCTCTGCGTCTGATAGCGCGCCACGGCTGCCACAGCGTCAACGGCATTGGCCATTGAAAAGCTGAAACAAGCCTGTCGCAGCATCTCTATATCGTTGGCGCTGTCGCCAATTGCCAGCACTTCACAATCGCTGATGCCCCATTTTTCCTGCAACAGCGCGATGCCGTGCGCCTTGTGGCAGCCGGGAATGATCAGGTCGATAAAGCCAAAGCCACTTGAAACCGGATGCATGATGTTCTCCAGTTCGCCCAGCTTGTTGTGCAGTCGTAGCAGCAAGGCGTCCACGCCTTCATGCGCCAGGTTAAGCGAGAATTTGAAAATGGTGTCATCGATGTCATACAAATCATCACGCTTTTCGAGCCGGTGGTAATGATTCGCCAGCATCGTCAGCACTTTATCAGAGGCGGAGGAATGCACATAAGCGCCGTTACGACCGCAAACCACCACCGCGATATCCGGTTCATGCGCCAGAATATCGAGAATCTGATGGACTTTCTTTTTGGCTAACTCGCCGCAAAATATTTCTTCATTGCAGTCCGAAACCCATGCACCATTTTCCGCCACAAACGCAATTTCATCTTTTATGTCAGGGAAATAGCGCTGCAGCTGGTAATACTGATTTCCGCTCGCGACCACGAAACGGATGCCCTTTTGTTTCAGCAGAGCATACTGACGTGCGAACCGCTGGACGTTGTACTGTTTGTTGTCATCCAGAAAGGTGCCATCCATATCCACCGCAATCATCTTAACCGCCATCTCGCCTGCCCCTTTACCCGCGCCGTCATTTCCTTTCGGCTGATTGATTTGATTCATAAAGCTTACTCGCTGTGTGGATTATTGAGAATGCTATTAGTGAGTTTGTTAACGGCTTTCAGAGCGTTCCGGTAAGGAACTTGTGTTACAGCGCACGTTTTTTATGGTTAAAACGATGTTAATCTCAGCCGTAATTTACGAATGAAGGTTAATTAAATTTCATCCGTAACTCAACCCTGACATATTAAGGAGCATGAGATGACGATGATTTCCCAGGCTACGCCGCTTCCTGCCGACGTTAAAGCAGCTATCCGACAGATGAAACAGCAGTTACGCAGCCAGATTGGCGATGTGGAAGCGCTGTTTCGACAAGTGTGCAATAGAATCGAAGCGGCCATTGGCGAGGCTAAAGCGGAGGAGCAGCGAACGGGCAGCGCCTGGCCTGTTATACCGATGCAGGCTATCGCCGATGGAAAGGTTTCAGATGAAACTCGTGCGCTAATAAAACGCCGTGGCTGCCTGGTAATTAAGCAACATTTTGCCCGCGAGCAGGCACTGGCGTGGGACAAGTCGATGCTCGACTACCTTGAAATGAATCACTTTGATGAGCAGTATCGTGGCCCCGGCGATAACTTCTTCGGCAGTCTTGAGGCGTCAAGGCCGGAAATTTATCCGATTTACTGGTCACAGGCACAGATGCAGGCGCGTCAGAGCGATGCCATGACGCAGGCGCAGTCCTTTCTCAATCGCTTGTGGACCTTCGACTCGCACGGACAGCAGTGGTTCGATCCGGATGTCAGTGTGATCTACCCCGATCGAATCCGCCGCCGACTACCCGGCACCACCTCAAAGGGGTTGGGTGCGCATACTGATTCCGGGGCGCTGGAACGCTGGCTGCTGCCCGCTTATCAGCGGGTCTTTGCCAGACTGTTTACCGGTGATTTCGAGGCATACGATCCGTGGGATGCCGCGTATCGCACTGAGGTGGATGAATATGACGTTCCCGATACCACCAAATGCTCGGTATTCCGCACCTTTCAGGGCTGGACCGCCCTGTCAGATATGATTCCAGGCCAGGGCTTGTTGCATGTGGTGCCGGTACCGGAAGCGATGGCCTATGTTCTGCTGCGTCCACTGTTAGCCGATGTGCCGGACGACGAGCTGTGCGGCGTAGAACCGGGCCGGGTATTACCGATTAATGAGAAATGGCATCCTCATCTGATTGCCGGACTCAGTTCCATCCCGGCTTTAGAAGCGGGCGATTCCGTCTGGTGGCATTGCGATGTGATTCATGCGGTGGCACCGGTTGAGAATCAGCAGGGCTGGGGCAACGTGATGTACATCCCGGCCGCGCCGATGTGCGATAAGAATCGGGCTTATGCCCACCGGGTAGCCCAGGCGCTGGGACAGGGTCGTTCGCCCGCTGATTTCCCGCCTGAAGATTACGAAACGAACTGGCAGCAGCGTTTTACGCTGGCCGATCTGAATCAGAATGGTCGCCGTGGGCTGGATTTAGCCTGATTTATCACCGCGTCGGGGTCCGGCGCGCTCTTTTCCCTGTTAAACTGCAGCAACTGTTTTTTCGGCGAAACTGACTTATGAATCCGCGACATCATCATATTATTCAACTGGTTAATACCCGGGGTACCATTGCGGTCAGTGAGCTGGCACAGCTTACAGGTGTCTCAGAAGTGACGGTGCGTCAGGATCTTACCCTGCTGGAGCGCGATCGTTTACTACGACGGGTACATGGCTCGGCACTGGCACTCGACAGTGACAATGTGGGTACCCGAATGAATACCCGTTATCCGGTCAAGCAGGCGCTGGCCAACCATGCCGCCAGCCTGGTGGCCGCCGGTGAATCGGTGTTGATCGAAGGCGGCAGCACCAATGCTTTACTGGCGCGCGCGCTGGCGGATCGCAGCGATATTACGCTTGTCACCGTCAGTCATTACATCGCGCAGTTACTGCGTGAGGCCGCCTGCGAAGTGATTGTTCTGGGAGGTCTGCTACAAAAAAGCAGTGAATCGATGGTCGGCCCGCTGACTCGTTACTGCATCCAGCAGATCCACTTTCACAAAGCGTTTGTCGGGATTGATGGCTGGCACCCGGAAAGCGGCTTCACCGGGCGTAATATGCTGCGCTGCGATGTGGTGGATGCGGTGCTGGCGAAGGGCGTCGATAGCTATGCGCTGACTGACAGCTCGAAGTTTGGACAGATTCAACCCTATCCGCTGTCGCCAGGTTATCAGGTCCGGCATGTGATCACCGACGATCAACTCGATGCTCTGACCCTGCAACAACTGAATGACCGCGACATTGATGTGATTCAGGTCAGTGCAGACTAAGTGCGACCGCAGGGTCCGACAGAGATCGAATCACGCAGCATCAGGCTGCCGCTGAACGGTGGCCTGGGCCGCCATTCTCCGCCATCCAGCATGATCACCAGCCGGCCAATGGTTTCGTTAATCATTTCGGTGACCGGCAGTTTTACGCTCGATAGAGAGGGTGTGATATAGGGTGCCAGCGGAATGTCGTCAAAGCCCATTACTGATACCTGTTGCGGTACCGCAATACCACATTCAGTCAGCCGTTTGATCGCACCAATTGCCATCTCATCGTTGCTGGCGACAATCGCGCTAAACGCCACTCCACGCGCCAGCAGGCTATCAACCGCGGCCATGCCGCTCTGCGCTGTCCACTTCCCTGTCACAATCCGCTGCGGTTCGGCCGGAATGCCTGCCGCATTCAGTGCAGCCTGGTAACCGGACAATCGCTCCATGCCGGTCGGAGAATCCAGCGAACCGGTAATAAACGCAATATCCCGATGACCATGAGTGACAAGATGCGTCACCGCGCTGGCGCTGGTTGCGTGCTGATCGACATAAATGCAGTAGCTGTCATTGATACGCAGGCGGCGATTGATCACCAGAATCGGCTGGCGTTGCTGGGAGATGATGGTATCCAGCTCATCGATAGAGAGAAAACGCGGATAAATAATAATACCGTCGCAGCGCAGATCGAGCAGGAACTGGATCGCTTCCCGCTCCTGCCCGGCAGTGTGTTTCCCATCGGCCAGAATAAGCTGGCGGCCCTGCTGTTCCATCATCCGTGCTGAATGTGCCATCAGTTCGGCGAAATAACTGCCACTATACAGCGTATTGGTGATCACCAGCCCGATGGTCTGACTGGATTGGGTCGCCAGATTACGCGCCAGCAGATTGGGCCGGTAGTCAGTTTCAGCAATCGCCTGTAAGACCCGTTCGCGTTTCTCCTGACCGACATAGCCATTACCAGACAGCACCCGGGACACGGTGGCCTTCGACACGCCTGCCCGATCTGCTACATCCTGAATTGTTGCCATTTACCTGCTCCTTCACTGCGCATGATTGCAGTCTACCTAAGCCTCTCATAGTTGGAAATATTTTCCCCGCCGTCACCGCTCCGGGCATCACATAGTTTGGTGAGCTAAATCACATAAATAAAAACGTGCAATTTTTAACTCTTGTCGCCATCGATAAAGTTCTTCATGATTTTGTGAAACCGGTTTCCTATTCGCCGCTCAATCAGGGCAAAAAAACATAACATTGACCGATTATCCTACAGAGAAGATCCCTCATGCCCAGAAACTACGACGAGGTTTCACGCGCGATTGTCGACGCGTTAGGTGGCCTCACCAATATCGAAGCGCTCACGCATTGCATGACTCGCCTGCGCTTTGTGGTTAAAGACCAGACCCAGGTCGATTTCGTCCGGCTGAAAGCCATTGATGGCGTAATGGGGGTGGTAAATAACGACACTCAATGCCAGGTGATCATTGGTAACAATGTTTCGCAGGCGTATCAGGCGGTGATGCAGCTTGGCTCGCCTTCCGCGTCCTCATCGGCGCCGGTTAAGCGTAAGCTGACATTGAAAGGCATCGGTGCAGGGATTCTTGATGCGCTGGTCGGCACCATGTCACCGCTGATTCCCGCCATCATTGGCGGATCGATGGTTAAGCTGCTGGCGATGATCCTCGATATGGCAGGCGTGTTTGAAAAAGGCTCATCGACGCTGGTTATTCTGAATGTCATCGGCGATGGTGCCTTCTTCTTCCTGCCGGTGATGGTAGCGGCCTCGGCCGCGTTGAAATTTAAAACCAACATGTCGCTGGCGATAGCCATTGCCGGCGTGCTGGTGCATCCCAATTTCATTGATCTGATGGCGAAAGCGGCTCAGGGCCAGCCGGTAGAGTTTGCCTTTATCCCGGTGACCGCAGTGAAATATACCTACACGGTCATACCGGCACTGGTAATGACCTGGATTCTGTCACATATCGAACGCGGCGTAGATCGCATTACGCCGGCCGTGACCAAAAACTTCCTCAAGCCTATGCTGATTGTGCTGATTGCCGCCCCGATCGCGATTGTGCTGATTGGACCTATTGGCATCTGGATCGGTAGCGGCATCTCAGCGCTGGTCTATACCGTTCACGGTTATCTCGGCTGGCTGTCGGTCGCCATCATGGGTGCCATCTGGCCGCTGCTGGTGATGACCGGGATGCACCGGGTCTTTACGCCAACCATCATTCAGACCATCGCTGAAACCGGTAAAGAGGGCATGGTGATGCCGTCAGAAATTGGTGCCAATCTCTCGCTGGGCGGATCGTCACTGGCGGTGGCATTCAGAACCAAAAACCGCGAACTGCGGCAGACTGCACTGGCCGCAGCGGCGTCAGCTATCATCGCGGGCATCTCGGAACCGGCACTGTATGGCGTAGCGGTACGGCTGAAACGTCCACTGATCGCCTGTTTAATCAGCGGCTTTATCTGTGGTGCGGTGGCCGGTATTGGCGGTCTGGCCAGCCATTCAATGGCCTCGCCTGGTCTGTTTACCAGCGTACAATTTTTTGATCCCGCCAATCCGATGTCGATGGTCTGGGTTGCGGCCGTGATGGTGCTGTCGGTAGTGCTGTCATTTGTGCTGACGCTGATTTTAGGTTTCGAGGACATTCCGGAAACCGGACCCTCGACGGCCCAGGCAGCGCCAGCAGCGACGCCCGCCCCTGAGCGCACCAATGCAATTAACGCTAACTAACGGGCAATGCTGACCCGAAACCAGAGGATGTCATGTCTGAATCAAGATTCCCGCAAGGATTTTTATGGGGCGGTGCGTTAGCCGCCAACCAGGCTGAGGGTGGCTATCGTGAAGGCGGAAAGGGCTTAACCACCGTTGACATGATCCCCCACGGCCCGCATCGGATGCCGGTGAAACTCGGACTGGAGCGGCGTTTCGCCCTGCGGGATGATGAGTTTTACCCCAGTCATGACGCCATTGATTTTTATCATCGCTATGCGCAAGACATCGCACTGATGGCGGAAATGGGGTTCAGCGTATTTCGTACCTCCATCGCCTGGAGTCGCCTCTATCCGAACGGTGATGAACTGACGCCTAATCCAGAGGGAATTGCCTTCTACCGCGCGGTGTTTGAAGAGTGCCGTAAATACAATATTGAACCGCTGGTGACCCTGTGTCACTTTGACGTACCGATGCATCTGGTGACCGAATATGGCTCGTGGCGGAATCGCAAAATGATCGAATTTTTTGCCCGCTATGCCCGCAGCTGTTTTGAGGCGTTTGATGGTCTGGTGAAATACTGGCTGACTTTTAATGAGATTAATATTCTGCTGCACAGCCCGTTCTCCGGGGCCGGGCTGGTATTTGAGGCGGATGAAAATCACGACCAGGTGAAATATCAGGCTGCACATCATGAGCTGGTGGCGAGCGCGCTGGTGACCCGAATCGCCCATGACATTAATCCGGTCAATCAGGTCGGTTGCATGCTGGCGGGCGGCAATTTCTATCCGTGGTCAAGCAAACCGGAAGATGTCTGGGCAGCGCTGGAAAAGGACCGGGAAAACCTGTTCTTCATTGATGTGCAGGCGCGCGGATATTACCCCGCCTATGCGGCGCGGCTCTTCCGTGAAAAAGGGGTCAGTCTGCAGATTGATGACGGTGATGCAGAGATCCTGAAAAACAGCGTCGATTTTGTCTCGTTCAGCTACTACGCCTCGCGTTGCGCGTCGGCGGAGATGAACGAGCTCAACAGCAGCGCCGCCAACGTGGTGAAGTCCCTGACTAACCCCCATCTGACGCGCAGTGAATGGGGCTGGGGCATCGATCCGCTTGGACTACGCATCACTATGAATATGATGTATGACCGCTACCAGAAGCCGCTGTTCCTGGTGGAAAATGGCCTCGGCGCACGGGACACGATCAACGCAGAAGGTGAGATTGATGATGACTACCGCATCAGCTATCTGCGTGAGCATATCCGGGCGATGGGTGACGCCATCGCTGATGGCGTGCCGGTGCTCGGCTATACCAGCTGGGGCTGCATCGATCTGGTGGCCGCATCAACCGGCGAAATGAGTAAACGCTACGGGTTTGTCTATGTGGATCGCGACGACCTTGGCCGGGGAACGCTGGCCCGCCGTCGGAAAAAATCGTTCTGGTGGTATAAAAAGGTGATCGCCAGTAACGGTGAAGTGCTGGAGTGACAACGTCACTGGCTTAGCTCGCTAAACCGCGGCGGTTTAGCGGGGCCATCGGCTGTTGCATGCCTGCGGCGTGCCGTTGTATTCAGCTGACAATTATCGTATAACAAACGTCTCCGAGGGGTGTCCTGTTATGGGCTGAGATGGTGCAAACCGAACCCTTTGAACCTGATCTGGGTCATGCCAGCGAAGGGACGGGTCGGCAGAGTCTTCTGCAACATCTCCTGCATCATTGCCTGTTCTTCACCGTATGCCCGGATCTCCCTGAGTTAACACTTTTCGTTAACCAACAGTTACTGGAGATCCCATGTCACTCTCACTTTTTGAAACCGGCTTTTATGGCCGCCTGCGACAACAGGCTGGCGATCACTGGCACGCCTATGTCTCTCACGATTTTGTCAAGCAGCTCGCTCAGGGCACGCTGCCTGCGGCCGCCTTTCGTCATTATCTCACCCAGGATTATCTGTTTCTGCTGCATTTTGCCCGCGCCTATGGGCTGCTGGTCAGCAAACTGCACGATCCGGCCGCGCTGCGAACCGCAACGGCCTCCCTCAATGCCATTGTCAATGAACTGCCGCTGCACCGGGCGTACTGCCAGCAGTGGGGGATCAGCGAAGCCGCGCTGGTCAGCCAGACCGAAGCGGTTGAAACGCTTAACTACACCCGCTACGTGCTGGATGTCGGCCACAGCGGAGATGCGCTGGAATTGCTGACCGTGCTGATGCCGTGTGTTGCAGGCTATGCCGAAATCGGCCTGAGCGTGTTACATCATCCCACCACCGTCATCGAAGGCAATCCTTATGCCGCCTGGATAGAGAATTATGGTGATGCCAATTATCTGGCGGGCGTCAGAGCCTCTCTGGACCTGTTTGAAACGCTGGCCCATCAGCGCGCCGGCGCAGCACGTTTTGACCGGCTGGCGACCCTCTTCACCACCGCCACCCAGCTGGAATCCGCCTTCTGGCAGATGGGGCTCAATCATCAACCCCCTTTGTCATCATGAGCGGCTCAATGGCATTACTGCCGCCCGGCATCTCAATCCGTGACCTCTGTGTCGATTTTGCCACGCATCGGCTGTTCGACCGGCTCAGTCTGGAGATTACCCCGGCACGTTTCACCTCACTGCTCGGAGCCAGCGGTGTCGGAAAGAGTACCTTAATGCGCGTGATTGCTGGCCTGACACCGCCGACATCCGGGGTGATCGGCGGCAGTGATGGCCTGCCGCTGGCTGGCCGGTTCGCCTGGATGGGTCAGCAGGATTTGCTCTATCCGTGGCTGACCGTTGAACAAAATGTCTGCCTCGCCAGCCGCCTGAAGGGTGAAAAACCGGACCGCCACTGGGCGCAACATCTGCTGGAGCGGGTCGGTCTGCATCGTCACGCAACGGCGCGGCCCGCGACGCTCTCTGGCGGGATGCGGCAACGCGCTGCGCTGGCCCGCACGTTGTATGCGCGCAAACCGATCGTGTTGATGGATGAGCCTTTTTCCGCACTTGATGCCCTGACCCGCCACCAGATTCAGACGCTGGCCGCGGAGGTACTGGCGAACCATACCGTCTTGCTAATCACCCATGACGCGGCGGAAGCCTGTCGGCTGAGTCATCATATGCTGGTGCTCAGCGCATCAGGCCTGGAAGCCTGTCAGCCATTGCCGGGCCAGCCACCGCGCGCGCCGGACGATATCAGGGTCATAGAGAGTCAGGCAGCTTTACTGCAAAAACTTTCACTGCCAGAGGGGATCGGATGAAACACCTCGATGGTTTAGCCCGCATGTGGCGCGGCCTCACCCTGTTCTGTGGACTGATTGCGCTGTGGTGGCTGGTAACGCTGACCTCGATTCCGGCCTTTCTGCTGCCTTCGCCCGTGGCAGTGGCACAAGCGCTATGGGCGAATAAAGCCTGGCTCGGCTATCACAGCCTGATCACCCTCACCGAGATCCTCTGCGGAATGATCACTGGCGTCGTGCTCGGCGCTCTGCTGGCGCTGGGCATGACATTTTCGCCACGTCTGCAACGCTGGATGATGCCGCTG
Organism: Pantoea sp. PGP6; assembly: GCF_053474785.1. Classification (NCBI taxonomy): domain Bacteria; kingdom Pseudomonadati; phylum Pseudomonadota; class Gammaproteobacteria; order Enterobacterales; family Erwiniaceae; genus Pantoea; species Pantoea sp. PGP6. The sequence continues at coordinate 193,134 of NZ_JBQBMA010000002.1, read as the reverse complement.
GTACTTACCAGCCAGGCGATTCCGGTGTTTGCTCTGGCCCCGTTGCTGGTGCTGTGGTTTGGCTTTGGTATGAGCGCCAAAGTGGCGATGGCGGTGCTGGTCATTTTCTTTCCTGTCACGTCGGCCTTCTATGATGGTCTGCGTCGCGTGCCAGCGGGCTATCTGGATCTGGCACATACGCTGGGCGCTTCACGCGGATCGCAACTGCGTCACGTCCGGCTGTTAGCCGCGTTACCTGCCTTAGCAACCGGATTGCGAATGGCGGCGGCGGTGGCCCCGATTGGCGCGATCATTGGCGAATGGGTCGGATCGGCAGAAGGACTTGGTTATGTGATGCTGAACGCCAATGCCCGGATGCAGAGCGATATCTGTTTTGCTGCGTTATTTATCCTGGTGCTGATGACGCTGGTGCTGTGGCTGGCCATCGATGCCCTGCTTCACCGTCTGATCGACTGGGCCCCTGAGAGTGCCTCATGACCTCTAATCTGCGAGATAAACTGATGCTAAAACCTGTTCTGTCAGCGCTGATGATCAGCGCCGCCCTCTCCAGCCCGCTGCATGCTGCGGAAAAACTGACCCTGATGCTCGACTGGTATATCAATCCCGACCATGCGCCGATTATGGTGGCGCAGCAAACCGATGCGTTTAAAGCGGAAGGACTTGAGGTGACTATCGTGCCCCCCTCCGATCCGTCACTACCGCCGCGGCTGGTGGCGGCAAAACAGGCAGATTTAGCCATTACCTATCAGCCGCAGCTGCATTTTTACGCCGATCAGGGTTTGCCGCTGATGCGGGTCGGTACACTGATCAATACCCCGCTGAATACCCTGATTACTCTGGATAACGCCGTGAAAAAGCCAGCCGATTTAAAAGGTAAGCAGATAGGCTATTCAGTCAGTGGGATTGAGCAGGCGACGCTCGATACCATGCTGCGGCACGACGGCGTGAAGTCCAGCGAAGTACAGCTCATCAATGTCAATTTCCAGCTGACCAGCGCGCTGCTGACGGGGAAAGTCGACGCGGTAATAGGCGGCTATCGCAATATTGAAGCGCTGGAGCTCAGGCTGCAGGGTAAACAGCCGGTGGTGTTTAACGTCGAGGATTATGGCGTCCCCGCCTATGATGAGTTGATTATTGTCGCTAACCGCGACGAGGCGCGTTCGGAAAAGATTAAGAAATTTATGCGGGCACTAAAACGGGGTGTGGCAGAATTAAAAGCGCATCCGGAAGCCAGCTGGCAGGCGTTCGCTAACGCTTATCCAGAACTGAATACGCCGTTAAATCATCAGGCATGGCGTGCCTCACTGCCGCTGTTTGCAGACGACCCGGTGAAGCTGGACCGCGCCCGTTATCAGGCCTATGAGCAATTTTTGTATGATAACCATCTGATTAAGCAGATCACCCCGGTAGATTACTACGCCATCGGCAGTGACTGACCGATGAAGCCCGCAACAGTAGCTGCGGGCTTCACATCAGAGGGGTTTCTGGTACAGCCAGTGCTCGATATCACTGGCGGGCAGCGGCTTCGAGAAGAAGTAGCCCTGAATTTGATCGCATCCGTACTCCTTCAGTAATGCCAGCGTTGCCTCACTCTCAACCCCTTCTGCCAGTACGGTATAGTTCAGCTCTTTCAGCATCTGAATAATCCGTTTGACGATGATTTTCGACGAGTCATCTTCAGCCATCCGGGAGATCAGCGACATGTCGATTTTGATCACGTCCAGTGGAATATCCTGCAGGTAGCTGATGTTACTGTAGCCGGTACCAAAATCGTCCAGCGAGATCACAAAGCCGTGCGATTTCAGCGCTTCAAGCCCATGAATGGCGACGTTATTCCCGGTAATCAACTCATTTTCCAGACACTCAATGCCAATAACCGAGGCGGGCAACTGTGCTGCCTGCAGTTTTGCCACCAGCGAATCAGCAAAATCTTTTTTCGAGAAATCCCGCTCACTGACGTTAATCGACACCGGAATCAGGCTGTATTCACGATTCCAGCGCGCCAGCTGATCGATAACATGGTCCATGACCCAGTTAGTCAGATCGGAAATCAGGTTAGTTTTGCCGGCTAATGGCACGAACTCAGACGGGAACAGTTCGCCACGCTCTGCATGATGCCAGCGTATCAAGGCTTCCAGCCCCACCGTCTTACCACTTTTCAGGCAGACTTTTGGCTGATAAGCCAGATAGAGACCCTCATCTTTTTTCAGCGCCTGCGCCAGATCGTTCATGATCATGAAGTCTTCAGTCCGGCGGGTATCGTAGCTTTCATCAAATGACATCGCGCTGGTGCCTTCATCGATTGCTTCATGCAGCGCACTGACCGCCTGACGTACCATCTCATTAGGGGTGATCTGACTGGGCACAAAATCAGTTTCGCCGGTAAAAATATCCAGATCGAGAGTAATATTTTCTGACAGATCCGCCTTCATCCCCTGCAGCACCTCAACCATGCTGTGTGCGGTATAGCGGCCTGACCAGGGCTGGATCACCGCAAAACGGCCGGGCGCGAAAGAGTAAAGCGTTTCGCCCGCAGGCAAATTAAGCCGGACAGTGACCTGCTCCGCCATCTGTCGCAGCAGTTTTTCCATCGGCACGATGCCCACGGTGCGCGACAACTCGTAGGCGCGTGGGATATCGATGCAGTCGATCAGGATCAGACGAAAGCGACTGTGGGGTGAGGTGACCGACAGTTGCTGAATATCGCGGATCAGCCGTGGCCGGTTAGGCAGATGGGTGATGACATCGGCGAAACCGGCATTGTTCCAGGCGTCGAGAAACGAGGTCACCAGTCTGGCCAGCAGCTTCAGCGTGTCGAGCTTCTCTGCGCAAAACGAATGCGGCTGAGTGTCAGTGACGCACAACGTACCCAGCACCGCACCGTCGAGGTTCTCAAGCGAAACACCGGCGTAGAAACGGATATGCGGCTCACCTTCCACGAACGGGTGCACAGCAAAGCGTGAATCCAGCAAGGTGTCGAATACCACCAGATGCCCTTCGCCATCGTTGACGTGACGGCACAGGGACTCATCGCGGGTCGACTGTTTAAGATCGAAATTGCGCGAGGCCTTAATATATTGATTATGGTCGTCAATAATCGAAATAAAACTGCCTGAGATTCCTAACACCTGGCTGGCCAGATGAACAAACTTCTCCAGCACCTGATCGCGGGTTTCATCAGGTGACAAGAGTGCTTTGACCGCATTGAGACGTTTTTCGTCACTGCCATTTTGATCGTTATGCACTGAAATATCCCCTATACAGGCGCAAAACCGAAAATAATCTCGCTTAATAAGACTTAATTAGCGCCCAAATTTCAGACAGGTAGCGATACAGGCTGACATTAATTTCAGCGTGAAACAGTGTCGCACGATATCTGATCGCTGTCGAAACCATTTACTTCTTTCCTTTACTCATGTAATACCGGCATTTCAGTACGGAATCCCAGCCCAATCAATCGCCCAAAGACAAAGCGCAGAAACGGCAGTCGGCGGATTATCGCAGGGATTTTACTGCCTCGGGTCGATTTTCGCCTGGCCTTATTCCTGCTCATTTTAATTTGCAGGAATTGCGTCGCCACCGTGGGAAATTGCCGACGCTGCTGGACCTTTTCCAGATCGCGCAGCGTCAGTTCACCGGCCAGCAGCGGCTCAGTAAGGAGATTTGCTGTCGCCACCGCATCCTGAATCGCCAGATTGACACCGACGCCGCCAATCGGTGACATCGCATGAGCAGCATCACCGATACACAACACGCCAGGTCTGGCCCACTTATCCAGCCGATCAATGCGAATCGACAGCAGCTTAAACTGATCCCAGCGATTGATTTCGTTCATGCGTCCGGCACCAAACGGCGAGACCGCCGCAACCTCAGCAAGAAAAGCCTCAAGGCCGGCGGCTTTTTTTGTCTCAAACTCGCCTTTTGGAATCGTCAGGCCACACTGCCAGTAATCGCCGCGATCGATAACAATAAAGTTTTGCCGCGGACCCTTGTGACCCATGCCTGATACCGGATCGTCTGGCTGCTTGCTTAGCCGGAACCAGATAACATCACGCGCAACACCAAATGCCTGGCTGGTGAGGCCGGCTCGCGCTCTCACCTGTGAGTGACGGCCATCTGCGCCGATAACCACTTTGCAACGGATATGCAGTTGTTGATCCCCCCGGGTGGCGATCACGCCGCTGACGCTGTCGTGATCATAGAGAAAATCCTCAAACGCCGTCGATTGCAGCAGCGTAAAGCCGGAAAAGCGGGCACTTTCCGCCGCCAGGAAATTCAGGAAATCCCACTGCGGCATAAAGGCGATAAAGCGGCATTGCACCGGCAGTCGAGAGAAATCCGCCATGGTGATGTTCTGACCTGCGATCTCCGCTTCGAGTTTTTCCGCACGCTGATGCGGCAGCTTCAGTAACCCCTCTAACAGACCGAGCGCAGACATAATCTCCAGCGTCGAGGGATGAATAGTATCGCCGCGAAAATCGTGCAGGAAGTCAGCGTGCTTTTCGATGATGACCACCCGAAGCCCCGCACGGGCAAACAGATAACCCAACATTAAGCCGGCAGGGCCACCGCCGACGATACAACAATCTGCGGCGAGAATTTCAGTGGAATGTGGCTGCATCTCTGCTCCCTGTAGCGCCAGTATTGCTATGATTAATGAGTCAATTGCGGCTCCGTAGCTGCAATCCTTAAACGATTCTGCTCTCAGGCTAATCACTCATCACGATTAATGCTAACTGAAAACGGCTAAAGACCCGCCTGCGTCAGCAGCCATCCGGAGATCATCATGATTAAAGTGGTCCGCACCGCCCTGATTATTTCGCTGCTGTTTAGCCCGTTAGCTATGGCTAAATCGGCTTATGAAACACTGAAGTTTGCCCTTCGGGAACAGCAGATTACCGATGATTTACGTCAGAAATGTCAGCTGCCACCCGGGCTTTCAGATGACGCACTGCGCCAGACCTTCCTGAATGATAAGCAGGATAAAACGCCGTTAATCGCGGCAGCACAGGCGCTTAAAAACAACGATAACTCAGCGTACCGCGAACGGATGGCCCAGGTGGTATGTCCACCCCAGGCGGGATAAACGCCAGCGCCTGAGACCGAAAGGGATTTGCATGATGTTTTGTATTCCCGGCGTCACTCAGTAAACTGTGAAGCCTGGTCTGATACAAACAAGAACTCTCCCGCATGAATGAAGAATCACCGCAGTCGGTGTATGTTCCCCGCACGCTGGCTGCGCGCAGCCGGATGTTTCGTGCCCTGCTTTATCGCGATAAAACCCCACTGGCTGTACTGTTTTGTGCCGCACTGGTCGGTACGCTGGTGGGCCTGGCCGGCGTGGCGTTTGCCAGTGCGGTTCAGGCGATACAGCAGTGGCGTGCTGATAATATCTCTCTGGAGTCGTTGCAGGGCTGGTCGCTCTATGTTGTCGCATTTGCCGTCTCGGCCGTTCTGGCGATGGTTGGCTATTTTCTGGTGAAGCGTTTCGCCCCTGAAGCGGGCGGCTCAGGTATCCCTGAAATTGAAGGGGCGCTGGAGGAGTTGCGGCCGGTGCGCTGGTGGCGGGTCATTCCGGTGAAGTTTTTTGGCGGCCTGGGCACGCTGGGCGCCGGTATGGTGCTGGGCCGGGAAGGCCCTACCGTTCAGCTGGGCGGCAATATTGGCCGAATGGTGATTGATATCATTGGGTTGCGCAGCAACGAGTCACGTCATACGCTGCTGGCGACCGGGGCGGCTGCCGGTCTGGCAGCGGCCTTTAATGCGCCGCTGGCCGGTATTCTGTTTATCATCGAAGAGATGCGTCCCCAGTTTCGCTATAACCTGATTTCGATAAAAGCAGTGTTTACCGGTGTGATCATGGCGAGCATCGTTTATCGCTGTTTCAACGGTGAACAGCCGGTTATCTCGGTCGGCAAACTGGCGGATGCGCCGGTGCAGACGCTGTGGCTCTATCTGGTGCTGGGAATGGTGATTGGCCTGGTCGGTGTCGCGTTCAATCGCCTGATATTTCTGACTCAGGATCTGTTTGCCCGCCTGTATGCCGGTAAAACGGCTCGCGTCCTGCTGGCTGGCGCGCTGCTGGGAGGCGGCTGCGGTGTGATGTCGCTGCTGTTTGCGCCAGGCGCGGGCGGCGGTTCAGAACTGATTCCCCAGGCGGTGCACGGGATATTCCCTCTTGCCCTGTTGCTGCTGATCTTTATCGTCCGGCTGATCACGACGCTGCTTTGCTTTGGCTCTGGTGCGCCGGGCGGCATCTTTGCGCCGATGCTGGCGCTAGGCACGCTGCTGGGTACCGCGTTTGGGGTGATGATGACCCAGCTATTCCCACTCTACCAGCTCGATCCTGGCACCTTCGCTATCGCCGGTATGGGTGCGCTGTTTGCTGCATCGGTACGTGCGCCGCTGACCGGCATTGTGCTGGTGCTGGAGATGACCGATAACTATCAGCTGATTCTGCCGATGATTATTACCTGCCTGGGCGCCACGCTGCTGGCACAATTTCTTGGCGGCAAACCCCTTTACTCATCAATACTGGCCCGGACGCTGGCACGGCAGCCGCAGGTTACCCGCTCACAGCAGGACGGGTAACCTTATCGCTTATTTACCGTCAAAAAAGTCGCTGGGCAACTGGCCCGGCGCTTTATTGATCACCTCATCGTTGTCAGCCCCCTCATTTTTCATATAAGTGACCTCGGCAAACTCAGGAATAATGACGTAAGGATAGGCGGGACCTTCATCGCGAAAGCGGTGCATGTCCTCTATAAAATCGTTCTGGTAACAAATCGTCTTCTCCGGATGCTGACCTTCGCCAGCAATCCACTGTGGGAAAAAGATGGTGCCGTGAACAATCTTACGTGACAGATCAAACAGCAGGCTGACGCAGGTACCTGTGGGTTCATGCCAGTCAACCTTATAAATGCCTGGCGCAAACTGCACCGCATTCATTTTCTGATTTGTCACCCAGCGACCGCCCACCAGCCCCTGATGAATGCGGTAATCGCAGGTGGTTTCATTACGGGCATACCATTCATATTTCCAGCCGTTGTCGTAGGTGTAGACAAAGTGCGTGCCGACAAACTGAGACAAATCAGTTGAAAGCGTGTTAACGGAATCAGAGCTCATATTAGTCCCTTACATCATCAGATATTTTTAAAATAACGGGAAAGTGAGAAGTATTATCCATCAGCCAGGCAATCTACCCTGGATTAATGAATATGGCTCAGGAAATATTTTTTACCAGGCGAAACGGTATAAAACAGATTGGTGAAGAATTTTTAATTTAAAAACAAAAGAGGATGCATGCGTAATCCATTGATATAATTAATAATTTACTTATATTCTTCGCCACGATTTATTTTAAGACCGTTAAAAACGATAGCGATGTTTCCATAGCACCCTTCTCCGGAAATTAACAGGCTGAGAAAGTCATAATTTCAAATTGAGTAATACAACCTGCCCGGGATCTATTTCTTTGCGAATATTTTTGAAGCTGGCGTTATCGTCACGCAACAGCAAAATATTCTGACGCGACCGTGATTAGACTTAGTCATGGCCCGGATTTTCCATGAATGCAGGGCGCCGGTTAGCCGCAGCGCAAATCCTCTCACCGGCAACCTCCTCATCAGCAACGGGCGGAAATAATATGAAAGGAGTACTGTTCGGTGAGCGGACCTGCCCCCAGCTAACGGGATGGCAGGTTAACGGTCTGTCCATAAAGAGAGATCTGACTGTTCGGTTCAGGCTTTTGCCGACGTCGCCGCAGCCACCAGCCCATCAAGCCAGTCCTGGTGTCCGTTGATCATCGGATTCGGTTTAGTGACGGCTAACTCGCGGGCCGGTTGTCCATTTTGCGTCTCCTGAGTCAGTATCCGCACCCGGTTGCCCGGCAGCGCTTCAATAAGCCAGGCATGCAGTACATCGAGACGATCGGCGGCACCAGCTTCACCGGCCCAGCCATGCCAGGCCAGACGTGCGGCCTCGCCTTCAGCTGGCGCAACACACTCAGTCACCTGCGCTTCCACCGGGAATCCAAAGGTCTCGAAATAGAAGCGCACGCCCTGCTCCAGCACCGGCCCTTTATTGTCATAGAAACGGGCATTGGCTGAGTTGGCATAATATTCTGACCAGCGCGCCGGTTCACTCAGCAAGCGCCAGATATCCACGACCGTCAAATCTTTCACAATCACTTCATTCGAGCAAAAATTATCGGTGTAGCCCGGTACAAAATTTTCTGGCCAGACAATTTCGTTCATTTTCATTTTTCGATCCTCAAACAGTTTGGATGCTGCATCGCCGGACATTGCAGCGGACAGGCTTACTATCTGGCGAGCAATGAAATAACGCCAATCGCAATAAATTATCTGTGATATTATTTCCGGTAATATCACGAAGCCGATGCTGGCGGGTCGGTTGTGAGGAAAAATGAGCACTATCCTGCAGAATGTTGATTTAAATCTGTTGAAAGCGCTGGATGCGTTACTGGATGAGCGCAGCGTGACCCGTGCTGCTGAGCGATTGTCGCTTACCCAACCTGCGGTAAGCGGCATGCTCACGCGATTGCGTGAAAGCTTTGATGATCCGCTGTTCACCCGGGCACAGCGCGGTATTGTCCCGACGTTACGGGCACTGGAACTGGCTGCTCCGGTTAAAGCCATTCTGGCGGAAGTGGATGAGCTGCTTCAGCCGCAACAGTTTAATCCGTTAACGGCTGAAATGACGATGCACATCGCAGCGACAGATTATGCCCTGCGTGCGGTCATTGTCCCGTTTATGGCCCGGCTGCGGCGTGAAGCGCCCGGTATCCGGATTGCTGTCGTGCCGGTCAATAATGCGACATTGCAGGAGCAGTTTGAGCGCGGTGAGGTTGATATGGCCTTACTGACGCCAGATACGACGCCACATGAGCTGCATACCCGGCGACTTTTCGACGAAGAATATGTGTGTCTGCTGCGCGAGGATCACCCGCTGGCAGCGGATGGAGCGCTAACCCTGGACACCTTCTGTGCGCATGATCATGCGCTGGTTTCTTATCCCGGCGGGAGTTTCTCTGGCGTCACCGATGAGGCGCTGGCTGCCCTGGGCCGCCGCCGCCGGGTCACGCTCTCCATCTGCAGCTTTTTGGTATTGCCCGACATTCTGCGGCAGAGCGATTTAATCAGTGTGGTGCCGCGTCGTCTGGCGCTTAACGGGGGGCTGATCATCCTGCCGCCTCCTCTGTCTATTCCTGGCTTTACCAAAACGCTGGCCTGGCATGAACGCACCCATCGTCATAAAGGTCATCAGTGGTTGCGTCAGTTGTTGGTCTCGACAGCCAGCGAGTCGACAGATTTGGTTACATCCGCGACGCGTTCAGTTACATAAGCGGGACGGCTCAGGATCATTCTGCTCAGGCGTTGATTAAAAACGATGACAGTCAAATAATGACACCCAGAGGTTTAACGTCATATTAATAAACCAGACTGATTTATTTATTCCTGTAAATCGATACAGGGATTGACTAACGAAACGACATGCGCGTGATAACACGTAGCGGAAACTTTCAGGTTTAATCAATCGGGGAATATCATCACGTTGCACATGACGGAAAGAGTACGAGACGGTTTATTATAATTCGAAACGGTAAAATAACAGGCCCCGGCAGAGCGCCGGGGCTGATGGTTAAAAAGCACGTATAAACGTCTTTTTACTCGGACTTACGTCCACCACCATGGCTATTTTGGCCACCTTTTTTACCGGCTTCTGAAGCCTTTTCACGGTCATTGGCGAAGTTACCGCCACTGTTATGTCCGCCTTTTTTACCTGCTTCAGATGCTTTCTCACGATCCTCTGCGAAGTTACCTGAACCACCACGATGTTCGGCCATAATTTCCTCCTGAACATATTGTCATTTGATTAATGGCAACCAGCATAATTCTATTACGCCAGCCGTTTTCGTGTTGCAGTAATAAGTCTAGTCAGGTCTCTGAGGCCTGCAAGTTCATTACAACGATCCGGACCTGAATTCTATTCAGGCGAAGCGATAGCTCTATATCAGTAAGCAAAACGGGAAGCGAATAAAATTATATTTAAGATAATAAGTTACCTGTCATGGATATCAGTTTTTCCTCTGACGCGGATTTAACATTTTTTTACTTTTGATTAAAAAGTTAAACGTGATGTAAAACGTAGCGGCATACTGCTCGCGGGTCTGAACAGCAAAAAACGGCACCTGATAAGGTGATCCTTCTACCATCAGAAGGTTCATTCGGTCATCCTCAGGTCGGTTATGACTGACCACCCACGCTGGAGTGAGCAGGAATGTAAAAAATGACGCATGAGGATCCAGTCGTCTGCCGATGCAGATCATTCTGATATCAGGTTTCGCCCGAAAGGAGACATTGGTGCTGCAATTTATGGAAGTAATGAAGAGAGCCAACCGGGACTGGTCTGCCAGCAATGACATCAACGGCATAGCGATGTCAGTCTATGTGCAAGGAAGAGATGAAAAGAAACTCTGCTGCTATGAGCGTAATGAGCGTTCAAACCACTGTGTCAAAGACGCGTTTACAAACAACACGATGCATAATTGTCTGCAGACAATTAATGATAAAAGCCCTGACTGAGACAGCCAGGGCTTTTAAGGTACTACCAGTTTAACATTTACCATTAACGAACTTAATTGAAATTTACTGCTTCGGTACTGCTATTTATGAACAGGTTCTGCGGATAATAATGAATACGTGATGTCCTTCATTATCATTAACGGTTTTCACCACCTGATAGTCTTTTATGAGACAAAGACAGGTCAGGCCCGGATAAACCTGCACACCCCCATCGCGATATATACTCTTTGATGCGTTGCCTTACTTTCATTACGACGTTTAAACCGCAATCGTATCCTGTCGTAACGTAAACGTTCAGAACTACGAGGCCTTACATCATCGCGATTACTTCTTACTTCAGCTTCAAAGACTTACAACAATCTGACTACAATACAACATACTGCTACAAAATCTAACGGTAACGCGATACAACAGTACTATTAATAAATGACTCGATATAACAGGATTACTGACTAATTAAAGTCAACTTTCAACTTGCTGTTTCTTTATCAGAGAATGCTTGTTTGCCTCTGATGTATCTTACTTTACGTTTTTAAATTTCAAAGTCAACACTGTTTTTAAAGACATGTTTATATCTTCAGTAGGGCTGGTCTGTGTGGATTAGCCCTCTGAAGCCTAACGTAATAATCTGCGGATTATAACAATGACCTAAAATATAGAGTTCTAACCTATCAACATTTAATAATTAGCCAGGTGATTATATTACTTTATAATGCATGATTGCTTCAGCGCTAAGCAGACCGCTGCGATGACATGCATGATTGGCTCATCGGATCGCCATGGCTCCACATACCCAGGCAAAAAAAGGCACCTTAGCGGTGCCTGATAGGAGTAATGCCGTGGCGTTACTCCGCCAGCTGTTTCAGCAGCAATTGTGCTGTTTCAACCGAAGAACCTGGGTTCTGACCGGTGATCAGCAATCCATCCTGTACCGCATAAGAGGACCAGTCATCTCCGCGGGAGTAGATACCGCCGTGCTGTTTCAGCACGTCTTCTACCAGGAATGGCACCACATTGGTCAGACCGACACCCTCTTCTTCAGAGTTAGTAAAGCCGGTCACTTTTTTCCCTTTCACCAGCGGTTCGCCTTCAGCCGTTTTGACATCACGCAGTACGCCAGGCGCATGACAGACCAGCGCAACCGGTTTACCCGCCTGCAGTGTCTGCTCAATCAAAGCGATGGAGTTTTTGTCATTGGCCAGATCCCACAGCGGGCCGTGACCACCCGGATAGAAGACGGCGTCAAACGCGTCCTGAGAAACTGAGTCCAGACGGACAGTAGAAGCCAGTACCGCCTGAGTCGCTTTATCACCATGAAAACGACGGGTTTGCTCGGTCTGAAAATCTGGCTCGTCGCTTTTCGGGTCGAGTGGCGGCTGACCACCCTTGGGTGTGGCTAGCGTGACATCAACGCCCGCATCGGTAAAGGCATAATAAGGGGCTGCGAACTCTTCCAGCCAGAAGCCGGTTTTCTTGCCGGTGTTGCCGAGTTCATCATGCGAGGTCAGTACCATTAAAATTTTCATATTTGCTCCGTCTATGTGCATCGGGTCAGACTAAGGTTAGGGTTCGGAACCGGCGGCAAAGCCACCGTGTTCTCTGTTGACCGGACCATCATCACCTGGTTAAACATATTTATGAAATTTATTTCTTCAATTTAAACTATTCATATAGCATTATAACTTAATGAAATACGATCTGAATTTACTGCCTGTCCTGCTGGTGATGATGGAAGAGCGCAATGTCACCCGCGCTGCAGAACGGCTCGGTATTACCCAGCCGGCGCTCTCCAATGCGCTAAACCGCTTACGGGAAACGCTCAACGACCCGCTGTTTATTCGCGAGCGTTACGGTATGCGCCCCACCCCCAAGGCTGAGCAGCTGGCACAGGTTGTTGCGGCTTCGCTGGGCGCTATAGATAAAGTTATCCTCGATCAGCAGGATTTTGATCCGCACTCTGCCACCCGGCTTTTTACCCTGGCCCCTAATAGCTATGTTGAATTTGTCATGATGCCGACCATCGTATCGCGGCTGCGAACTATCGCGCCGGGTATTCGCCTGCGGCTTACGCCGTTTGGCAACGACGTGGCGGAAACCGGCGTGATATCGGGTAACACCGATATGGTGCTGGGACGCATCGTTGATCCGCCCGATAATCTGGTGGTGCAGCACCTGATGAGTGAAGGGCTGGCGTGCGTGGTGCGGGCTGATCATCCGGACGTCACTGACCATCTGACTGCGGAACAGTATGAAGAGCTCAGACACGTCAACGTGCTACCGCCTGGCCGGATGCGGGCCGGCTTATATCAGGCGCTTGAGCAGCGCGGTCTGCGCCGTCAGGTTGCCGTTTCAGTCACGCATTTTCTGGCGGTGCCCGAAATGATTGCGGTAACTGATTATTGTGCAACGTTACCGCGCCTCATCTGCCAGCATCTGGCAAAAGATGTGCGGCTAAAAGTTCTGCCTGCGCCGGTTGATCTCGGCACATTTCCGGTCGAGATGGGCTGGCACGCACGTTACCGCGACGATCCGGCACACCGCTGGCTGCGTCATTTAATGACGGAAGTGGCGCAGACAGTGGCAGGATATCCGACAAGTAGTTAGCGCGATCATCATTACCGCACTAATTGTCACTATTGATATGGTAACATAGGTTATTATTCTTCCCATCGGAGGCCAACAACCTCCTCACTAACCCAAAGGAAGATGACCATGAAAACCATTAAAGCTACTTCAATCGCCGCCCTTGCCGCTCTTTCGCTGATCTCATTCGGCAGCTTCGCTCAGAGCGTATCTGTCACCTCATCAACCCTGGATGGTGCGGAATCAAAAATTGCTGCACAGGCTCAGGAACAGGGCGCGCAGTATAAAATTACGGAAGCGAACACCAACAACCGTGTTCATATGACCGCAGAACTGTATAAATAACGGATGGTCGCAAACGGATTTGCCAGAAAAGGCTGCCTGATGGGCAGCCTTTTTTGTTTCTGCTCAGGCGAGACGGGCGGCGGGCCTTTGTCTGCTGCGCCACCATAATCAACCGACAATATCGCTACTTACCATTCCGCTTTGACATCCAGAGCGCTAGCGGAATCATCAAGACTTGTGTCATCACTACCGTTGCAGTCGCATACAGGCCAGGGCTGGCCGCCGATTGAAGGCCAGCTGAAGCAACACGCATACTCAGCATCGGCAGTAACGCGGCATTAACAAGATGCCGGCAATCAGACGCGCTGGCTGGCGCCTCAGCGTTGTTATTCCCATCACCTGGTCAGGCTATTCACCCTTTTCCTATCCCCGCGGCTCCTGATAAGTAATATCATCACCGCGAATTGCCAGCATCTCTACCGCAGACCATCACGTGCATCGGCCAGAAAAAACTCATCAGGAAAAGTGCTGAGAGAGAACGCTGAGGCATGGGATTTCCCTGAAGAGCGCAGAGCAAAGCCTTACCGATTCAGTTAAAAAGGAAATTATCTATGACATCTGGTGAAGTCACGGGGCGTATAAACATAAAACGAAAAAAAGCCATCCGTAAACATTGTTACGGATGGCCCCGCGTGTGACAGATGTCAGGCTGTCAGCGTTCTGGCTAAGCGCTTACTTATCGTTGCCAAAACCCTGTTTTAGCAAGGCAGGCAACACCTTCGGGAAGTAGACGTTTTTATAGTAACCGCTGACGCTTTCGCTCCAGCTTTCACCGTCACTCCGTCCGATGTTTTTCCAGTGCTGCACCATTTCGTCGTTATAGGCGGCAATGTGCTGCGACATGTGCTCCGGGCGATAGGTCTCTTCATGGCGGAAGGTGGCGATAGGAAGACGCGGTTTCTGATGCGCAGGCTGATCAACGTGACCGATGACCACACCAGCAATCGGGAAGGTCAGAGGCGGCAGTTCCAGCAGCGAGATCATCGCCTGGGGATCGCGACGAATACCGCCAATCGGTACAATTCCCAACCCTTCCGCCCGCGCGGCGGCCATCACCGAGCCGAGTGCGATACCGATATCAGTCGAGCCGGAAACGATGCTTTCAATGCTCTGATGAGCAATCTGCTGCTGATCGAGGGCCGATATAGCCAGATCCGATTTATGCATGTCTAGCACAAAGGTAATGAACACTGGTGCTTTAGCAATCCACGGCTGACCGCCCGCTATTTCGGCGATCTGCGCCCGCCGGCTGGCGTCACGAGTGACCACCACGGAGACTTGCTGCGAGTTAACCGATGTCGGTGCGCGATACGCGGTACTGATAATACGATCCAGCACGGCATCATCGATCGGTTGTTCTGTAAAACTGCGTTCACTCTTGTGGCTGGTAAAAATATCGATCAGGTCGCTCATAGTTCCCCCATGTAAAACATGAGAATAGCAGTTTTCACACCGGGAAAACTTAACCGCACTGGTCATCCGGTTGCGCCCGATGTTAGCTACCCCAGCGGCTTCTGAGATACCCGACCGCCTGCCGGGTTTGCGGCTGGTTGAGATAATTTTCCCGGAACAAAATAGTGCCATCGATATTCGGATTTGATTCATTCAGATCAAGCTGCTTTTTCAGTTCAGGCACGCCGCCCTGCAGCGTCCAGTCAGGCTCAATTTTCGACGGCTCGCCCACTTTATATAGCGCCAGACCAATATAAAGTCGGGTTTTAGTCGGTTTCACCACCTCAGCCCACCAGTTAGCCAGTACGTCGTAACGGGCCGCCTGGCGTGAGAAAGGCCAGTAGAGTTGGGGAGCGATATAATCCAGCAGTCCCTGCTGAACCCAGCGACGGGTATCCGCATAGGCTTCGTCATACGCGGCTGCACCGCGGGTATCCGAACCGGCAGGATCGTGGGACAGGTTGCGCCAGACGCCAGCCGGGCTGACGCCAAATTCGACTTCTGGCTTCAGCTGCTTAATGGTACGGGAAACCTGCTCGATCAGCTGCTGCGTATTATGACGCCGCCAGTCGGCTTTAGAGGCAAAACCCTGACCCCAGCTGCGGAAAGTCTGACTGTCATTAAGCATCGAACCGGGCGATTCGGCATAAAAGTAGTCATCAAACTGCACGCCATCTACCGGATAATGTGCGACCACTTCGGCCACAATGCTGGTGATCCAGTCACGTACCGCCGGAATACCGGGGTCAAGCACGTAACGATCCCCGGCGGTGCGGATCCACTCTGGATGCAGCACAAACACGCTGGCCGGATGCAGTGACAGGGTACGATTCAGCTCGCTGACGGTTGAAGGTTTGGTGTTGACTGACACGCGGTAGGGATTAAACCAGGCGTGTACCTTAATGCCGCGTTTATGCGCCTCATCCAGCATAAACTGCAGCGGATCATAGCCGGGATCTTCGCCGATTTTGCCGGTCAGCATATCTGACCACGGCAGAATTTTTGACGACCAGAGTGCGGTAGCATCAGGTTTAACCTGAAAGAACACCGTATTGATGCCAAGACTTTTCAGATTATCCAGCTTAGCGATCAGCGCGCGCTGCTGCAGGCTGATACGCTGGGCGGCCTGACTGCCGTTGAGCGATTCCACAGGCGGCCAGTCGAGACGCGAAACGGTGGCTAACCAGACGCCACGCACCGGTTGCTTTATCGGCGGCTGAGGATGCTGAGGCGTTACTGGCAATGGCTGCTTTGTCACGGGTGGAAAAGGCGTAACCAGCGAGCGCGGCGGTTGAGAGGCGCAACTGACCAGCAGCAGTGCAGCGGCCAGCGCCCCGCCACGCCTGAGAAAGGTCCCGGTCAGGCCGGGACGAGAATAAACGGCAATGATAAACTCCAGTAAAATCTGGTCAGGTCGCAAAAGAGACATTCTCGGCGAGCGGGATTAAAAGTCAATGCGTTAGCAATAAACCGCCGTCGAAACAGTGGCTGTCACCGTCCCGCTTTGCCTTTCATCGCCCTATAGCAGCACTCTGGCCTTCTGATGGCGTAGTCACGCCGTCACAGTCAGGGTGAGGCTGATGCCTTCATCAAGCGCATTATCAGCCAGCCTGAACTGGTATTCACCTGCAAGGCATTGCCAGTCCCGGGTATTGATATCGAACACGGCGAGACAACGGGGCTCAATCCCGATGGGTATCGTCCGCTCTTCGCCCGCTTCAAGCAGCACTTTTTGAAAGCCTGCCAGCCGCCACGTCTGACTGGGATCACTGATGCGTCGGCCATAGAGCTGTGCCACTGTAGCCCCGGCCCGGTCGCCACTGTTTTTAATCACGACGCTGGCGTGCAAATGCGTATCCTGCTGGGAGATCTGCAGGCTGTGGGCGGTAAAGGTGGTATAGGAGAGACCATAACCAAAGGGAAAAAGCGGAGTCAGTTTCTCTCGATCAAACCAGCGGTAACCCACATCAGCGCCTTCAATGTTGTAATCGACATGAAACACGCCCCCGCGCAGCGGCTCGCCTGGATTGGAGGTGGTGGTTGCCGGATCGGTCATCGCCGGGCGCGGCAGTTGATTTTCATCGCGCGGGAAGGTTACCGGCACTCTTCCGGATGGATTCACCCGACCAGACAGCACCCCAGCAATCGCCTCGCCGCCACCGGAACCGGGATAGAACATCGCCAGCACACCACTGACTTCGCCCAGCCACGGCATTTTAACCGGACCACCCGATTCAATCACCACAATGGTGCGTGGATTGGCGCGTGCCACCGCATGAATCAATTGATTCTGCTGGTCTGGCAGCGTCAGATCGGCCAGATCCTGGCCTTCGGTATTCCACGACTCAACAAACACGATCACCGCATCAGCGGCGGCGGCCTGGCCAGCAACGGCGTCATGATCGTGGCCATCGAGATAATCTACCTGAGCGGCGCCTGACTGACAGCGGATAGCGTGCAGCGGTGAGGAGGGATGATAAACTTTCGGCACCGGCACGCCCATGATAGCGGCTCCCTGTTCGGCATAATGGCCAATCGGCGTAACCGAAGAGGATCCGCCGCCGGATAAAACCCCCTTGTCCGCATGGCCACCCACCACCAGCAGACGCGGCAGATTCAGCGCCAGCGGCAGGCAGCAATCTTTGTTTTTCAGCAGTACGATGCCGTTTTCCGCCGCACGCTGTGCGATTAGCCGATGGGCGGAGTAATCAATCGGCACTCCAGGCGTGGCGGGAAAATCGATCGCACCGACGGCAAACAGGCTTCTTAGCTGTCGTCTGACCATCTCATCCAGTCGCTCAGCCGGAATCCGGCCCTGTTCCACCGCCTGCCTTAGCAGATCGCCAAAGAAGTGTTCCGGGTCCATGTTGCTTCCGGACTGCACATCCAGTCCGGCCAGCGCAGCCTTATCGGTAGAATGGGTTGCGCCCCAGTCCGACATCACCCAGCCTTTAAAGCCCCACTCCGTTTTCAATACCTGCTTCAACAGGTGACAGTTTTCACTGGCCCATTCGCCGTTGACCAGGTTATAGCCCGGCATCACTCCGCCCGGCTCTCCCAGTTCAATGGCAATCCGGAACGCCAGCAGATCCGATTGTTGCAGCGCCTGTTCATCAATATCGGAACTGACCAGCACGCGCCCGGTCTCCTGCGCATTAAGCGCAAAATGTTTGACGGTGGAGACCACATGCTGTGACTGAATCCCTTTCACCGAATGGCCGGCAATGATCCCGGTCAGTAGCGGATCTTCTGAGATATATTCAAAGTTCCGGCCACCACGCGGTTCACGGATCAGATTGGCGCCGCCTGCCAGCTGCACATTGAATCCTTTAGCATGTGCTTCACGACCCAGCATATTGCCGGTGGTTTCGGCCATCGCCGGGTCAAACCCCGCGCCCAGCAGTAAAGATGAAGGCAGCGCCGTGGCATTGTCGCCAGGCCGCACATTTGCCAGGTTCCCGACGCCAAGACTGGCGTCCGATTGTTGCATTGCCGGAATAGCCAGCCGCTCAATCGCCGGATAACAGGCCGCCGACCCTAAAGCACCCGGGATCGGGGCTTCGCCTGGCGCCGGGATCGCCATCGGTCCACTGAGCCAGCGCATTTTTTCATCGAGGGTCATCTGTTCCAGAACACTGTCGGCGCGTTCATCCGCGCTCAGCGACCGGTCCTGCCAGCGGAATCTCATGGTTTTGCTCCCTGAATCATGTAGTTGAACAATAAAAAGGCCACCTGACGAGGTGGCCTGTGGGCATTATTTGCGTGTCTGATCCTGACGTTCATCCAGGGTCTGACGGTATTCATCCAGGAAAACCTGCTCCGCGGGATCAAGCCGATCCATACCGCTGGTAAACCGATGCCAGTAAGGATACTGCGGTGCCGGACGAGTCACTGTTTCAATGCGCTGCCGCTGCGTCTCGCTGAGCTGAAGATCAAACGCGGCGAGATTCTCGCGCAGATGCGCTTCAGTACGGTTACCGACAATCAGCGAGGTAATCGCCGGTCGGCCAGCCAGCCAGGCGAGACACACCTGCGATATCGAAGCGTTAACTTCCGCGCCGACCTCGGCGAGTACGTCGATAATGTCATATGCGCGATCCATATCGTGGACATAGGGTTCTGGCCAGCCGCTGCCCTGTCGCGTCGTGGCCGGTGCTTTGCTATTGCGGTTCACTGCACCGGTTAACAGTCCTTCCCCCAGCGGTCCCCACACCAGAGTGCCAATATCCTGATCCAGCGCCATTGGCAGCAGTTCATACTCCGCTTCACGCGATTCCGGCGTGTAGTAAATCTGCTGGCTCACGGGCTTCATCAGATGATTCACCTCCGCGCTACCCAGCGTTTTCATCATCTGCCACGCGGTGTAATTCGAGGTGCCGAAGTAACGAATTTTGCCGCTTTTGACCAGATCTTCCAGTGCGCGTAGCGTCTCTTCAACCGGGGTAATACCATCCCAGTTGTGAATCTGGTAGAGATCGATGTGATCGGTTCTCAGACGTCGCAGGCTGGCTTCACAGGCTCTGATCAGATGGTAGCGGCTGGCACCGCTCTGATTCGGCCCGTCGCCCAGCGGACTGCGGGCTTTACTGGCAATAATCAGCTGGTCGCGTTTGTTGCCCAGCGCTTCACCGACCACTTCTTCGGCTCCCCCCATCGAATAAAGGTCGGCGGTATCGATCATGTTGACGCCATGATCCAGGGCAATATCGATGAAGCGTCGTGCTTCAGCGGCGTTCACATTGCCGGTTTTTTCAAAGCCCGCTTTTCCGCCAAAGGGCACCGTACCCAGTACAAAGCGCGAAACCAGTAATCCGGAATGACCCAGTTTTCTATAGTGCATTTACTTTCCTCCTTTACCGCTTACAAAGGCGAACGCATTCGCAATAAAGAGATTCTGCCCTCACAGGCGCAGGCAGGTATCATCCTGCTGACAGAGCGGTCAGCCAGTCTCTGGCCGTAAATACTCTGCACCACAGGATAGCACTTTTGAATTTGTTCATATTAATCATGAGATTACCTGGTTCACTCTTAACCTGACCTGCTGCCTGTCAGCGCTTCCGTGGGGGTGACCCGGTTATCATCACCACCCGCTATCTGCTGCATCGCCAAAGGGGAAAACGACAGAGCGCGAGATTCTTTGCTCTGCATTCTTCCGATCAATCCTGATTTGCACAGAGGGATGAATATGCCCAGGGAAGGACATTGAGAGATAACAGACCATGTTATTTATGCAATGAATTATTTATGCAACGAACGGCGCGCAGCACAACTCAACCTGAGCCAATAATTAATTCTGGGGTCTGAAATTAATTGAATAATAACCCTGGCTTCCGCATGGTTTCATCGTTTAAAGGTGATTAAAATTAGCCTATCGACGGTATTCCACTCACGATAAAGTAATTAGCAGGCAATAAATCACGCTTCTTATTTATTAATCAATCTATTCGCCAGAAATATATCAGCGACAATCATGCCGCTGATATCGTTGCCGGGCCAGATTTTTTCAGCATTGCTGTTAGCACAAGAAATGAAGGGAATTACAGGTAGGTGACTGAAACAATGCCCTGCCGTTTGGCGGCATCCAGCCATTTCGTTTCGACCGTGAACGGCAAATGGCCCATCTTTTGCGATTTCCTCATGTCAATGGTGCTGGCTACCGTTTTACCGGTCATCGGATCAGTGCATTGAAACGCAACCGGATTTTGCATCACATTCATATCACAGGAGCCATTAACAATCGCACCACTAAAGCTAATGGTACCGGAAGCAGACAAACTTTCTGCGCTGGCATTGTGTCCGGCCCACGTAAAAAACAGTGTGGCTAAGCAGATGTTTAAAGATAATTTCATTGCGCATTCTCCTGAGTGTGTCAGAGCGTTATCGGCATTCACAGCTGTATATTGAGACCAGCGATAAGAAAAAGGGGTAAATAAGTCCTCAGCGTTATGACTACACTGCTGAATGTGTTATTAAGGTAATTAAATAGCCAATGTGAACTCATTGAACTCATTGAACTCATTGAACTCATTGAACTCATTAAGGCGTAGATGAGTATAGCTCAGCCATTGGGCCATGAGATTTTTCTTATCATTTATATTTAACGTCTCTGCTGGCTGTTATCAGCGTTCACGACTCAGGGTGGTAATTGTCATTAAACAGCTCTCCATTGTTAGCCTCTTCATTTTGGTGCTGAGCATCAATTAAAAAAATAGTTGTGCTTCGCAATTCACCTTCAGGCTTACGCAAAATCGGTTAATTTATTCATCCTCCCAGCGTGTTTTTTCGTCCGCCTGTTCAGCGAAAAATGAACAATAGCCGGCCGCGAAGCTCTCGGCCTGACCTGTTACCGCCATTCAGCGTGTCGTTAAAAAACCGATGAACAGAAACGCGACAATAAGCGGAACTATTCACTCTGAGATTTTCTGCCCACATCAATATCATCACTCAATCATGGTGAGGCGGAGGGAGAAGGATGTGAAGGAATGGAAACATAATAGGGGTCAGGTTTTATTCAGATAGCGTCGGTCATCGCGCGCCTGTAGCCGCGCGGCAGCCGGTGTCGGAAAGATATAACTGAAGAGATCACGATAAAAGTTCAGATGCTTTATCAATCCGTCGTGAATGGTTTTGGTGATATCTTTAGTCAGGAAGTCGTGGGTGGTAGCGAAACTGGCTGCGGTGAAAAAGGTTTTATCAAAGACGTTAACCATGCCTTCCCACTTCATCACTCTCTCTTCCTGCGAGGCGTCGCCAGAAGCAACGAAAATGGCCTTATGCGATTTCACCCCATGATTACTGACATAGGTTACTGATGAGTCATAGCCGCGCTTACTGCGCCAGCGGCAAAATTCGTAAGGCACATCATAACGCGGTAAAACGAAGTCCGGGCAGCGGAAGTGATCATCACAGACTAATCCCTGCAGCGTGACCTCCACGTGCAGAAAATCCTGCATAAAATCGAACTGTCTGGTTTTGCTGCAGCTGACGTTGATGCTGAAATGGCCAGACTGCACATACCAGTAGTTGGTAAATCCGGTCACCAGAATACAAAATACCTGCCAGTCACTGAGTCTGCGATCGCCCGCGAGGCCTCTGAAGCGGCTAATCATCATCCGCGATTTCGGATGCTGATACGCTTTCAGTAGCGGATCGTTCATACCTTTCAGTAACATCAGGCCTACTCCTTAATATTTTGCGTTTATCCTGCCACGCCGTTCTGACCCTGAAAAGCGCACTTCTTCTGATTGTGCGATGCTTAACAAAGACGGCTGACCGCCCGGCACGCCACTGCCCTCAGGCGGGCGAAACGGCACCGTTTTACAGCAGCATTGCTTTTGTCAGGGAAACCAGCATCTGTTCAAACAGCATCACCAGTTGCCGTACTTTGTCAGAAATGAAGCGAGCATCAGGAAAATCGCGTAGAGATAGCGATCAGGTAACCGGTATTCAGGCAAAAAATCCTGACCTGCCGGGCAGATACCAGCGCATCAGCGCCCATGAGCGACTGTATTGCGCCAATCCCCAGGCCTGCTTCAATCGCCGCTGTTAATGAGTGACTATTATTGGAACGAAGCACCGCCTCCACCACGGGCTGTACCCTTTCCCCGGCTGATACCAGCCGTAACGGCGCATCGGGCTCGGGGCCGCTGAAGCGGATATATGGATAACGTTGCACATCATCCGCCGTTTGTGGCTCGCCATGACGCGCGCTCCAGTCAGCGGAAGCCACCAGCACCGTTTCGATGGTGGTCAGCGTGCGAACGGCCAGGCTCGCTTGCAGCAGGCCAGGCAACAGCATGAATCTGGCGCTGAGCCTGCAATCCACGCGTCGATCTGCTGTGCCAAAGTATTGCATCAGCTATTTCACGACTACCAGCAAATCTGGCGTGAACTCGCCGCCGCCAGTGCACTGGTGCAGCCCGATATTCTGGCGCTCAGTGACGGCCGCTTTGCTGATTTCGTCTTCGGCTGGCATTACGATAGGTCTGGCGACGGCAGGAAGATTCGTCAGGCGGGATTTCATCACTTCCGGGCAAGCGACATTATACTTTGCGATCTGTTTGCCTGTTTTTGCGACGTCCGAATCATTCCCTGAGCAGCCCGGCCATAACTCTGGAGGGGCAGCGATGCCGGATAGCCGCACCGCCCCTCCCTCGCGGCGTTAACGCCCTTTTTTCTTCCGTCCCGGTTGGGCAAAACGCTTGCGGGAGGCGCTATCCGGCTCCGCTTTTCCGGCGGGTCTGGCGGGACTTTTTTGCGGTTTCTTTGCCGCAGCGGATTTTGCTGGTGCTTTCTTCGCGGGCTTATCTTCTGAAGAGGAGTTCTCCAGCAGTTTAAACAGTTCGATCAGTTCATCATCCGTCAGATCGCGCCACTCGCCCAGCGGCAGACCTTTCAGATTGACGTTCATGATGCGGGTGCGCTCCAGCTTCGTGACTTCAAAGCCAAAGTGCTTACACATCCGGCGAATCTGGCGATTCAGTCCCTGTACCAGCGTGATGCGAAACACAAAAGGCGCTTCTTTTTTGACTTTGCACTTTTTCGTCACGGTGCCCAGCATCGGCACGCCCGCGCCCATACCAGCAATGAACTCGTCGGTAATCGGCTTATCTACGGTGACGACATACTCTTTTTCGTGATTATTACCGGCACGCAGGATTTTATTGACCAAATCACCGTGGTTAGTCAGGAAGATCAGCCCCTGAGAATCTTTATCCAGACGGCCAATCGGGAATACCCGCTTACTGTGGTTGACGAAATCACTGATGTTATCGCGCTCGCCCTCTTCCATAGTGGTGATAATGCCAACCGGCTTGTTAAGGGCAATCAGCACCAGATCGTCTTCGTCACGCGGTTCGATAAGCTGACCGTTTACTTTCACCACATCGCCTGCAAATACCTGTGCGCCGACAGCGGCGCGTTTGCCGTTAATGAAAACGTTGCCCTGCTCGATGTAACGATCGGCGTCGCGGCGAGAACAGATTCCGCTCTCACTGATGTATTTATTGAGACGAGTTGATGATTGAGTCAGCATGATTCCTCCAAAAAACGCGGACTATACCTTACCGGCGTGGGCTTGCGAAGTGTTTGCGCATGAAACTTTGCGGCTGATAAAGCGGCTCTGCCGACGCTTCCAGCCGACTAATCAGTCAGACGACGCCAACAGCTCGATTGCCATTTCCATACAGCGTAATCCGCCACCTGCCAGCTTTGATGGGTAAAGGCTTTCACCCAGCAACGTGAAGCCATGATGCTGATAAAAGCTGGCGGCATTAGGCGTTGAGGAGAGCGTCAGACGCCGGTAGCCACGTCGCAACGCGTCCGCTTTGATGGCATCAATGATCTCGCCAGCCAGCCCCTGACCGGTGAAGCCGGGCAGCGTGAATATCGCTTCAACACTACCGGCAGCCAGATCGAGCGAACCGGTGGCTACCGGCTGCCCGTCAGGGCCATCAATGACGAAAAAGGGATTCTCGCGGATCATTGCCGGGAAACTGGCAGGCATCCGGTCCGGCGTCCAGGCTGCAATCACCTCGGGCGTATAAGCTGTCTGACAGCCATGTCGGATCGCCTGATTGCGGATAGACCACAATAGCGTCGCCTCTTCAGGTACTGCCCGTCTGACGCTCATCATCCCCTCCTGCCTGAACATTTCGGATCGTAGCGCTACGTTATCACACCACTTCCCTGCCTTGCGATTAACGCCGATCAGAAGCGGGCATTAAGCCCGATGTTCCAGGTCACCTGATGATATGCGCTGTTGCCCGCCACGGCAGAGACGCCCGCAAACGCATTCACTGCGCTGCCCAGCGGCACGCTGGCGCCGACCGCCATATCCAGCCAGTTGTCATCGCCTGATTCGCTGGTGCGGGTAAACGCTGTGCGGGTCGATTTCAGACCGGTGGTTACCGCAGAGTCACTGTCGCCAAACTGGTGGTTGTAACTGACCTGCGCCCACGGATTGATCAACAGCTGCTTGCTGTCGATGCGCCAGCCCAGGGAACCGACCTGCGAATGCAACGTCTGATCGCCAAAGCGCATGGCGCTACTGCGGTTACCCTGCTCCTGATAGCCCTCTACCTGGCTGTAATCCAGCGCGTAGCTGGCAACCGGACCGGTAGAAACATACTGACCCAGAGGAAAATCCCAGCCCGTTTCAATCCGCATTCCCAGCAGTTTCCCCTCGGTGCTGCCCTGCTCAGTGCGGGTGGCCGGTCCCAGTCTGACCTGACGTTCAATATCGTCGAAATCGAGATCGGCATAGTGCAGATCGGCATTAACCCAGCCCTGTTCGAACAGCCGCAACTGACTCCACAGCGCCACCAGATTGCCGCGCAGACGGTAATCGAAACGCGACGAAGGATCCTGACGCTGGGTCGTCGCCGAAAACATCGCCCCGGCCTGCCAGCTGTCGGTCAGCTGATAACCGATACCAATTGCGCCATTGGCGCTGGTGGCGTCACCCTCTTGATAGCTGTCGCCGCGGAAATGACGTGACTGACCGGCATAGCCGCCGAATACCGTAAACTGTCCGGCGTCAGCAGGCTGCTGACGTTGCTGCTGTAAATGCCCATCCAGCGTATTTCTCGCGTCCTGCACCAGCATCAGCGGTGACTGACTCAGCGCCGCAACCTGCAACGGGGCATCCAGGATCGACTGGATATAGTCAGCGATCAACGCATGTACCGCCGGGCTGGGATGCAGACGATCCGCGAACAAATACTGTTGCGACTGCGAGAAGCCAGGTGTTGACGAGGTGCAATCCATCGCCGAGACGCCCGGCGGACAGGCCATGCCAGCGCTGTTGCTGATGCCGTACAGGCCCGGATTATCGATTACCTCGTTGAACAGTCCGTTGATATCCACGCGCGCGATATTGCCGCCGCTGGCCACCAGTTCCTGCTCCTCCAGCTGGTTATAACGATCGGTCAGTGTCGCCGCGGTGTCACTTAACAGTTGCCAGGCAGCAAACAGCTGCTGTGCAATCGCTTCACGCACCAGCGGAATCGCCGGGATCTGATCCGCCGCCGCTTGCAGTGCCGCTTCGATAGCCTGCTCACGCGCCGCCCGGTCAGGCGTGGTAACACGGCTCAGCGACTGAAAAAGCGCCGCCATCGCCGGTTCAGCGACCGGGCCCAGCGGTTGCAGAATCGCCTGCAACAGCGCCGGTGTCGCCCCGACGTTAGGCACCGTCGGGACAATTACGGTACCGGCACCGGCCGCCAGCAACCGGCTGACCTGATCGGACGCCGCACGTGCACTGTTATCAATCAGCTGTACCGCATTCAGGGGATTTGCCGCCGCAGCGGCCAGATCGTTGCCGCCGATCCAGTGAATATAAAGTCCATTGCCATCGGCGCGCCCCCCACCAGCCACGAGATAGCGATCGACCTGATCCTGGGTGTTGTACTGCGGATTCAGCAGCGGCACCGCCACGGCGCCGCCAGCGGCATAATTGCTGCCGCCCTGGGATGATGGCAGCAGGGCCTCATTCAGATGTTGCGCCAGTATCTCGTCATACAACGGATGGGAAGCCGCATCGTAGGTGAAGCGGCCGACGTTACCACCGTCGCTCAGGCTATCGCCAAAAACGGTGAGCTGGCTCCAGGCCGCCGCAGGCAGCGGAGAGAGTATACTGAGGCTGGTTATGGCCGCACCGGCGAGCAGGTGTCGCGCGTGAAAGGATTTCATTATCAGCTCCGCACAAGGTCACAAGGATTAAGGAAAGGAAAACAGGGCTCGATACCCCGAAGCAAAGTAAGCGTAGTCGGCAGCGGAGAATGGTTGCAGAAAAGCCGCGATCGGGATCCCAAAGCGGAAAAATTTGATTTAAGTGCAGACGGTAACCGGCAAGAAGAATGCTTCCGGAGGTTGTATTAAGGTGACAGGCTGGCGCTGCTTTTTACCGGCAGGTTTCAGGCCGCGATTGAGATTCTGTAACCGCTTCATGGTTTTGACGGTGCGCTGCGGCAACGTAGACGCCACTGCCAGGATCAGCATCTCCAGACAGACTCTAATGGTGCCATGCAGCGAAATGCGGTCGTTTTCACCGCCGCGTGGCACGTCGATCACCACTTCCGCCTCGCAAGCAAAAAACGAGTCGGTTGCATGGGTCAGCCGATCCACATGCAGCGCATTGCAAGCTGACTGGCCTGCTATTACGGCCCGAAGCCGACCGTGTGCTGCAGCTACATCCACGCAGTAAGTGTTGCGTCACCTCAGTCAATGGCAGTCTGGGTGAGCTGCTGAGTTTTGCTGGCGGCGACAATAGTGCCCGCCAGCAGGTCAAAGGGGTATTCGGACGAATGAGTGAAGAACAGGTGATTGCTGCCCAGCCAGACTATCACTTCGCAACCAGCACGGACGCGGCGTAACGGACACAGCGACGCGCTGTGACACAACTTCTATCTCAGCCCGGGGCATATGGTGACCACCGAATTTTTGCGACCACGCTCAATCCTGATCTGTTTCACGATGTCGATCCTCAGCAGACGCTGAGGCAGTTGTTCGATAATTTTTTGCCGATTCTGTTGTCGGGCTACTACCTCTATCGGCTGGCACCGGCCAGGTCCGTATCTTCAGGCAGCCGGGCGCGACCGCCCGAGGTTCCTGACCCGAACAATATCGGCCATCACCGATAGCGCAATCTCCGCTGGGGTTTTGCTGCCAATCGGCAGGCCAATCGGGGCATGAATGCGGTCCAGGTCGCTGCGATCCATGCCCGCTATCTGCTGGAGTCGCGCCCGCCGCTTCTCGCTGTTTTTCACCGACCCCATAATGCCGATATAGAAGGCCGGTGTGGCGATCGCTTCCATCATCGTCAGGTCATCGATACGCGGATCGTGGGTCAGCGCCACAATCGCCACGGCCGCGTGCGCCCCGTTCAGCTCCAGCCAGCGCGCCGGATGCTGTCGCACCAGCGTGACATTATCCGCTGCGCCGTAGTGGCTCTCCAGTTCGGCGAGCATCTCAGAACGATGTTCACACACCCGCACATGAAACCCCAGCATCTGCCCCAGCCGGATGCATTCAAATGCCACGCTGGAGTACCCCGCCACCAGCAACTCCGGGATTGCGCCGACCGGTAACACCAGCAGCTGTTCACTGACGCTCAACGCCGGCAATATCCGATCCGCCGCCACGGTTTCCCACTGCGCACGTTCACCGGGCTGGATCAGCTTCACTATCGGTTGCTGACCGCTGAGTGCCCGCTGCATCGCGGTTAACAGTTCCAAACTGGCCGCATCGGGCGGCAGAAATTCAATCACAATCTCCAGACTCCCGCCGCACGGCAGACTGACCGTCGGGCGCATTCCACCTTCCCCATATCGCACCTGCTGGCTGCTGGCCCGATAGGCGCCGGTGGCCAGCTGGGCTAAAAAGTCTTCTTCAATGCATCCGCCTGACAGCGAACCACAGTAAGCGCCCGCTTCGTTCACCGTCATCAGCGTGCCCGGTGCGCGCGGCGACGAGCCGTAAGTTCGCAGTACGGTACATAACCAGACAGATTGCCCCGCCTGGCAGCTGCTTAACGCCATATTAATCACACGTTGGTCCAGCGTAATCATGAAAATTCCTTTATTCGCTGCAAATCGCCTGGCAGATCAATGTCATAAAGACAGCCACAATCGCTAAGAGGCACGCGTACTTCATCACGTTTCACGATGGCCTGTGCACCCCTATCACCCTGCAACGCGGTTAATGACCGGTAATAGTGATGCTGAAAACCCACCGGATGGCCCGGTATACCGTTGATCCAGGGCCTGACCACGGGCGCATCGGCCAGCGCTGCCGCGACCGCCCGATAACTTCTGGCAGAGATAAACGGCATATCTCCCAGCGCAATCAGCCAGCCGTCGTATTCACTGCTGGCCCCGACGCCAGCGGCGATGGATTCGCCCAGTCCGCTGCTGTCGCAAAGCACGCACGATGCGGGCGGGATCATCGCCTGGATAGCGGTCTGGTCCGGACGGGTAACCACAAACAGATCCAGGCCACTGGCGGCCGCCTGTTGCAGCGTGTGCTGCAACACCGGTTTGCCGTTCAGCAAAGCCAGCAATTTATGTTCGCCGGTCTGCTGGCGAAAACGGTGGCTGAAGCCCGCCGCCATCACCACAAGGGCTATTTTCAAAACCACGTCTCCTGCTGGTGGCGTAAACGGGCGCAGCATGGATGCTGCGCCCGTCACCTGTCACCTGCTCTGTTCACTGCAGCAGGTAAGATTTTCGCCCCGATCAGATGATTTTATCGAGCGTGATCGGCAGGTCACGAACCCGCTTGCCGGTGGCATGGAAGACCGCATTACTGATGGCTGCCGCCACGCCAACGATGCCCAGTTCTCCCACCGCTTTACCGCCCATGGTGGTCGCCTCAAAGTCGGGCTCACCGACGTTGATGGTGGTGATGCTGGGGATATCGGCATTAACCGGCACCAGGTTATCAGCCAGATTATTGTTAATCACCCGACCGTTACGCGGATCGATAATTCCCTCTTCCATCAGCGCCTGACCGACCCCCATAATCATTCCGCCGATCCACTGGCTGCGCGCCAGTTTAGGGTTGTAAAGCCGACCGCTGTCGAGTGCTGCCACCATCCTTTGCACCCTAATTGTGCCGAAATCTTCATCGACCCGCACTTCAACAAACTGTGCGCTCCAGCTATGGGCGGAATAAGTCTCCGGCCGACTCATATCATTCAGGTTACGCACAATTTTATCGCGCTCACTCTGCGGCATATCGTCCGGGAAAGTCCCGCCCTTCACCATCAGGCTATCGGCAGGGACCAGCGTCGCCAGCTGGGTGAGAGAGAGATCTGAACTCCCGCCGTGCTGAATAGCGGCATTCTTCAGGGTCAACTGCGAAACCGGCACGCCGTTGAATGGCGACGCGGGCAGTTCGCTGGCCAGCGTCAGCAGGCGTTCGCGCATTTTCTTTGCGGTATCGTTCACCGCCGCCGTCAGGTTACCCGCCAGCTGTGACCCCCCGGCAACACCTGCGCGCGGCAGCGTGGTGTCGCCGAGCTGAACTTCTATCGTTTCCGATGAGACGCCGAGATGATCCGCCGCCGTTTGCGCCAGGATGGTGTAAGTGCCGGTGCCGATATCTGCGCCGGCACACTGCACCACGAAGCGGCCCTGTGGCGTCAGCATGATTTTTGCCTCCGCTGGCATGCGGCTGACCGGATAGGTGCCGGACGCCATGCCCCAGCCAATCAGTTCGCGTCCTTCTCGCATTGAACGCGGCGTCATGATGCGCTTATCCCAGCCAAATGCTTCTGCCCCTTTCTGATACGCCTCTTTCAGGCGACGTGAACTCCACGGCAGGTCGAGCTGGTAATCTTTATCTGCCCAGTTACGCAGGCGCAACTCCAGGGGATCGATACCCAGCGCATAGGCCATCTCATCCATCGCCACTTCAAGGCCAAACGCACTGGGATTCTCGCCCGGCGCACGCATCCAGCCCGGCGTGACGGTGTTAATCGGTCTGACCTGATGCTGAGCCGACACGTTGCTGATCGCATACATCCTGGCGGTCACTTTGCTGCAGTTCTCAGCGAAGACATCGATCAGAGAGGTTTCACTGAAGCTGCGCTGAATAATCGCTTCAATTTTGCCGTCACGCGATGCACCCAGCTCCAGCTGCTGTGAGGTTGCCGCGCGTCCACCCAGACCGGTAAAGGTCTGCGGCCGGGTCAGTGAAACTTTCACGGGACGGTTCAGGGCGCGCGACGCCACGCTGGCCAACGCCACGTGCGTGTAAGGCACCGGCTTGGAACCAAAACCGCCACCAACATAAGGTGAAATAATCCGTACCTGTCCGGGTTCAATGCCCAGCCATTCAGCGATCTCAACCTGCGCACCCGCTACCCACTGGCTCGGCTCCCACACCGTGATCTGACCCTTCTGCCAGTGCGCGATGCAGGCGTGTGGCTCCATCGGCATGTTGTATTCCCGCGGCGTGGTATAACGCTGATTAATGCGCACCTCCGCGCTGTGCATCGCGGTCTGCGCGTCCCCTAAATCGATATCCTGAGCCGACAACGGTTTTGACTCTACGCCGTCATCGGTGGCAAACACCCGGGCTGGCGTGGTCTCGTATTCAATCTCGACCAGCGAGGCAGCATGGGTCGCCTGCTCGAAAGTCTCAGCCACCACGAGCCCGATGTTCTGGCCGTTATGAATAATCACATCGTCCTGAATCGGGGTGTAGGTAGACTGCGCCGCGCCACCATCCGCGATCGCGGTTGGTTTGTTGATCTTTAACGGATTGAGATGGGTATAGACCGCCAGCACGCCCTCGGCCTGCTGCGCCTTTTCGGCTGAAAGGCGGGAAATTCGGCCGCTGGCAACGGTCGACTGCAATACCACGCCATATAGCGGATTATCCGGCTGATACTCGATAGCATAACGCGCTTCACCCGTCACCTTAACCCGGCCGTCTCCACGCGATCGTGCTGCGCCCAGCCCCCTCATCGGACTGCTGGCGGCAACTTCTGAACTCTCCGGGTCGCTGGTAGCATTGAGTAAATCCCGGCGCGCCTTGTCATTTACCTCGCTCATGCGATCTCTCCTGCTGCCATCAGCGCACGCGCAATCACGCGCGGCGCCAGTTTCACTTTGTATGCGTTATGGGCCAGCGCCAGCGTTTCCTGATTAATCAGTTCCGCGGCCTGGAAGACGGTTTCTTCGTTGAACGGTTTCCCTTCTAAGGCCTGCTCGACCCGCGCCGCTCGCCAGGGTTTAGTGGCCACGCCGCCCAGCGCGATATGGACCTGGCGCATCACCCCATTTTCCAGCGTGAATCCGGCGGCCGCACTGGCGGCGGCAAACTCATAAGAACTGCGATCGCGCACCTTCAGATAGTGCGAGCGTTTAAGTGACGCGGTTTGCGGCACTTCGATCGCGACGATGATCTCGTCATCACGCAGGTCATGTTCCCGATCCGGCGTGTCCCCCGGTAACAGGAAGAAATCATCAATCGCCACACGGCGACGATCGCCCTGCTGATTCTGCAACACCACCACTGCATCAAACGCCACCAGCGCGACCGCCAGGTCACCCGGATAGACCGCGATACAGCTCTCGCTGGCACCCAGAACCGCATGGTTACTGTTCACGCCATCGCGTGCGGCACAACCGGATCCCGGGTTGCGTTTGTTACAGGCGGAAAACGTTGCCGGATCGCGGTAGTAGGCGCAGCGGGTACGCTGACGTAAATTACCACCTAGCGTCGCCATGTTGCGGATTTGTGGCGAAGCCGCCTGCCATAAGCTGCCATAGATAGCGGGCGCATTTTGCTGGCAGGCAGGATGATCGGCCAGCTGGCTCATGGTGGTGAGTGCCCCGGCGCTGATTTTGTCATCGTCAAAACGCAGGCTGCGAAGTTCGTTTAATCCGTTAATGCCAATCAGCTGCGACGGGTTAAATACGCCACATTTCATCAGGTCGAGTTGGGTTGTGCCGCCCGCCAGCAGCTGGCTACCGGACTGCTGTTTTAACCCTGCCGCTTCGGTAGCCGAATGGGCGACTTTCCAGCTGAACTCATTCATGCGGACTCCTTCGCCATCTCAGCAGCGGCCTGTTTAATCGCGTCGACGATGTGGGGATAGGCACCGCAGCGGCAGAGGTTGCCGCTCATATATTCACGAATTTCATCGTCCGATCCG
Organism: Pantoea sp. PGP6; assembly: GCF_053474785.1. NCBI lineage: Bacteria > Pseudomonadati > Pseudomonadota > Gammaproteobacteria > Enterobacterales > Erwiniaceae > Pantoea > Pantoea sp. PGP6. The sequence goes on along the minus strand of NZ_JBQBMA010000002.1, from coordinate 160,485 downwards.
GCGTGACCCTCTTTGATACAGGCCACGGCGGACATTATCTGGCCCGGTGTACAGTACCCACACTGGAAGGCATCGTTTTCAACGAAACAGCGCTGTACCGGATGCAGTTCACCGCTGGCAGATTCCAGCCCTTCGATGCTGGTCACCTCGGCGCCGTCAGCCTGAACCGCCAGCGTCAGACAACTCAGCACCCGCTGACCGTTAATCAGTACCGTACAGGCACCGCACTGTCCCTGATCGCAGCCCTTTTTGGTGCCGGTGAGGTTCAGGTGCTCGCGTAACGCATCCAGTAGCGTCACGCGTGGATCGATCTGCATCATCTGCAACTGACCATTAACCTGCATTGTTAGCGATATTTTTTCTGACATTGTCTGCTTCCCATTGTTGGGGGCTAAAAAGTAGTTTTTTATTAGTCTGTATCGGACGGGATATAAATCGGGGAGGATTCTGATAACCCTAATCTTTGCGCGCGTATGCACGTCTTAAGGTTTAGCAGCTTTTTTGCTATCCGGCGGTGCAGTCGGCGAAAAGGACAATCAGGCTGGACCAGTCAAAACGCATTTTTTGTCTGATATACGAACTATATAAAACATAATTCATTGATTTATTGCGATTAGTCTCGGTTAACACTTATTAATTACCTTCACAAACTTAATGCGCAGATTTCATCAATCACCCGCTGATAAGTGAAATATTCTATAGCGGCTTCAACGAGGTCGGGCAGCACAATCGATTGCGCCCCTCCCGGCAGATCGACCGCCAGACGAGGCGGCGGCGGGTTTAACGGGCTAAAAAGTATGCTAAGAGAGAATTTCAACGATTTGATGTATCTGGTGGTGGTGGCGGAAGAACGCAGTTTTACCCGCGCAGCAGCAAAGCTCGGCGTATCGCAATCGGCGCTCAGCCACGCTATTCGTGGACTGGAGGAGCGCCTCAGCACCCGGTTACTGACCCGTACCACCCGTAGCGTTGCTCCGACAGAGGCTGGTGATCGGCTGATTAAAAATATCGCGCCCTTATTTAGCGAAATAGAATCTGAGCTGGTCAGCGTCACTGATACCCAGGGAAAAACCGCTGGCAATATTCGCATTACGGCGGGCGAACATGCGCTGACCTCAACGCTGTGGCCACTGATTAAGCCCTTTCTGCAGCGCTATCCCGAGGTCAACGTTGAGTTTTCAGTGGATAATACTCTGACCGATATTGTCAGTGGCCGCTTTGATGCAGGCGTACGGCTGGGTGAACAGGTTGAAAAAGATATGGTGGCAGTACGCATCGGCCCGGACTGGAATATGTGCGTCGTTGCGTCGCCCGCTTATTTTGAGCAGCACGGCGTTCCGGCAACGCCTTACGACCTGCAAAACCATAACTGCATAAATCTGCGCTTACCCACGCTGGGTGGCCTGTATCACTGGGAGTTTATGCGCGATAACAAGGCGGTCAGAGTCAGGGTGGAGGGTCAGCTGATTTTTAATCATCTCGCTTCACGCATCGATGCGGCGCTCAGCGGCATGGGCATCTGCTATGTGCCACAGGACAGTGTAGAGGAGCATATTGCAGCAGGCCGACTGGTGCAGGTGCTGGCAGACTGGTGCGATCCTTTTCCTGGCTACTACCTCTATTATCCCAGCCGTAAACAGCATACCCGTGCGTTTGCCCGTCTGATTGAGGCGGTACGCTATTGCGGCGCGTCATCGCCGCAATAGCAGTGCGATGGCTTACGAAGCCGCAATCCGCTGACGTTCCAGCCGCCGGGCTTTTTGTCCGGAGACGATCATAGCGACAACGAACACCAGCGCGAACAGCACCACGATGGTCGGCGCCGGTGCGCTATCGATAAAGAAAGAGAGATAAACACCACTCAGCGACACCAGCACGGATACCGCTACCGCAACCAGCAACGCATGTGAAAAGCGTCGGGTCAGCAAGAGCGCAATGGCGCCCGGCGCGATCAGCAACGAGATCGACAGGATAATGCCCACCGCTTTCAGCGTTGCGACAATGGTCAACGAGACCATGCAGAGCAGGCCGTAATGCATCAGCCGCGCGGGCAAACCACAGACCTGCGCCTGTTGAGGATCAAAGCTGAACAGCATCAGATCGCGCCATTTCACAGCAATGACTGCAACAATCAGTGCAGCGATCAGCAGCGTCTGGATGAGATCGCTGCCGGTGATGCCCAGCATGTCGCCAAACAGTATATGGTCGAGATGGACTTCAGGCTTCACGGCGATATAGAGAATCAACCCGACCGCAAACATGCCGGAGAAAACGATGCCCAGCACCGTGTCCTGCTTGATTCGGCTGTTATCCTGTAGAAACCCACTGGCAACCGCACAAAAAAGCCCGGCGGCAAAGGCCCCAATCGCCAGCGGAATGCCCAGCATCCAGGCCAGCACAATGCCGGGAAAGACCGCATGGCTCATCGCATCGCCCATCAACGCCCAGCCTTTCAGTACCAGAAATACCGACAATAAGGCGCAGGGGATCGCCACCACCAGCGCAATTAACAGCGCGCTCTGCATAAACGCGAACTGGAAAGGTTCAAAAATCCACATTATCCCGGCTCCTTCTCAGCATCACGGCGGGCACGTCGACGGTTCGCCAGTAAGCCATGTTTCGGCGCGAAGACAAAGGCCAGCAGGAACAACAGCGTCTGCGCCACCACGATAATGCCGCCGGTGGCACCATCGAGATAGTAACTCGCCCATGCACCGAGGAAGCTGGTGACGCTGCCTATCGCTACCGCAATCATCAGCAGGCGTGGAAAGCGATCGGTAAGCAACCAGGCTGTGGCGCCTGGCGTCACCACCAGACAGATCACCAGGAAAGCGCCTACCGTTTGCAACGCCGCTACGGTCGACACTGCCAGCAGCGTGAAAAACAGAATCTTTAACCGTTCAGGCCGCAAGCCGATGGCGCGCGCGTGATTTTCATCGAAAAAGGTCACCATCAAATCTTTCCACTTAAACAGCAGAATGATGATCGACACCCCGCCTATCAGCGCCAGTTGCAGAATATCGGCAGGTGCAATCGCCAGGATGTTGCCGAGCACGATAGTCTGGATGTTTACCGCCGTCGGATTGAGCGACACCATAAACAACCCGAGACCAAAAAAAGAGGAAAAGATCAGACCGATGATCGCGTCTTCTTTTAAGCGGGTCCGCTGATTGAGCAACAGCATACTGCCCGCCGCCAGCCCGCCTGACAGAAAAGCGCCCAGCGCAAACGGCAGGCCCAGCATGTAAGCGCCCGCAACGCCGGGAACAATGGAGTGCGACAGCGCATCTCCCATCAGCGACCAGCCCTTGAGCATCAGATAGCAGGAGAGAAAGGCACACAGTCCGCCGACCATGGCAGAAACCCACATCGCGTTGAGCATGTAATGGTATCCGAACGGCTCCAGCAGCAGATTCATGGTTAGTCCCCGTCGTGAAGTGCGCCGCGCGGTGCGATAAACGGACGTTCATCATCGGTGATGATCTGATCGTCCAGCCCACTGACTGCGACATGACGCAGCACACCGCTGAATGCCCGTTCAAGATTAGCGGCGGTAAAGGTGGTGCGGGTAGGACCGCTGGCGAGGATGGTGCCCTTAACCATCACGGTGTAGTCGCAGAATTCGGTCACCGATCCGAGGTTGTGCGTTGAGACCAGCATGGTTTTACCTTCGTCACGCAGTTCGCCCAGCAGGCTGATAATTTTCGCCTCGGTCTGAACGTCAACCCCGGTAAATGGCTCATCAAGCAGGATGACGCTGCCCTGCTGCGCAATGGCGCGAGCCAGAAAAACCCGTTTCTTCTGTCCGCCGGAGAGTTCGCCGATCTGACGATGGCGATAGGCCAGCATGTCGACCCGTGCCAGCGCGTCATTCACCCTGTCGTGATCCTGCGGTTTTGGCCGACGTAACAGTCCCATATGGCCGTAGCGGCCCATCATCACCACATCTTCAACCAGCACCGGAAAAGACCAGTCAACCTCTTCCGACTGAGGAACATAAGCGACCAGACTCTGGCGCAGCGCCTGACGGGTTGGCATTCCCAGTACCGAAATCGTGCCACCGGAGAGCCGGACAAAACCCATCAGTGCCTTAAACAACGTTGACTTGCCTGAACCATTCACACCTACCAGCGCGGCGATTGAGCCGCCAGGAATACTGAAGCTGGCATCGCGCAGCGCCGTGTGGCCGTTACGGTAGGTGACACTGAGGTGGGAAACCACAATGGTGTCGCTCATGGCGCTTTCCTCCCGGCGTTAATGCCATTGACCAGCGTCTCCGTGGTGACCCGAAGCAGATCAAGATAGGTCGGCACCGGCCCCTGGGCCTGACTCAGCGAATCAACATATAATACGCCGCCATAGTGGGCACCGGTTTCCCGCGCCACCTGACGAGCGGGTTTGTCAGAGACGGTGCTTTCACTAAACACGGCGGGAATAGCCTGTTTTCTGACCTGATCAATCACTTTTCTCACCTGCTGTGGCGTGCCTTGCTGATCGGCATTAATCGGCCAGAGATAAAGTTCTTTCATCCCGAGGTCTCGAGCCAGATAAGAGAACGCGCCTTCACTGGTCACCATCCAGCGCTGGTTTTCAGGGATCGCGGCGATCTGCTGGCGCAACGGCTCAAGTGCTGCGGTAATTTTTTGCTTATAGCGGGCAGCATTCAGACGATAGGTTTCGGCGTTGGCCGGGTCATATTCCACCAGCGCATCACAAATATTATCGACGTAAATCAGCGCATTATCCGGCGACATCCAGGCATGCGGATTCGGTTTGCCGTTATACGGGCCTTCGCCAATGCCAATCGGTTTTACACCCTGCGACACCACCACTTCCGGCACGCCTTCAAGATGCTGATAAAAGCGCTGGAACCAGCGTTCAAGATTCAGCCCGTTAGCCATGATGAGTTGCGCGCCCTGCGCGCGTTTAATGTCACCAGGCGTCGGCTGGTACTCATGGATTTCCGCACCCGGTTTAGTAATTGAAGTGACCTCAGCAGCATCACCCGCTACGTTCTTTGCCATGTCAGCTATTACCGTAAAGGTGGTGACGACCTTAAATTTTTCTGCAGCATAGCAACCGGTTGTCATAACCGCCGTCAGTAGCAGGCTGCATAACAACGTTGCGGTTTTATTTGTCGGGACCATCGCAGGATCTCCAGAGGTGATTAAAAATAAATCTAAATTAGCCAGTGCTATTTTTTATAGCACAGGCTATATCTTTCCGACAGCCCGCTTTTGTGAAGTTTCTTCAACGTCAGCGTCGTTATGACAAGTTGTGTAAGTATTTTAATTTAATGATTGATTCATAATGAGTTATAACAAACAGGGTTTACGCGACAACCTCTTCAGAACAGATATTAAAATTGAGAAGTCTGTCTGAGAAGCGGTGTACTGCAGCTCTTCAACATCGATATTCAGTGCGGGATCGGGGCAAGGCGTTGTGGATCCACAAGCAGGAGATCGACTGTCAGTCCAGGTTGTCCGGCCTGGTCGTCACTCTATGCAAATCAATAAGGGTTTATCGATTGGCATGATTTATCAAATTAAGTGAATTTTTTTGCTACAGTGAATGTTACTTACCGTAATAAAACCAGGGAGGATAATTTGTATTTTTCAAGCGACGAAAAAGCGAATGTCATCATTGGCGAAGCAGCAATGAACCTGATTGATGCTGATCAGGAAGTGAATGTCGAGTTGCTGATGGGTGAGTTGCGGTCAATGTCTGCCTCAGAGGTGGATGAGAAACGTCTGGAACAGTTGCATCATGTATATCAGTGGTTGATGGGTTTTAAAACTATCGGCGCTCGCAACAATGAACAGGCTGGATGGTTATCGAAACCGCTTAATGCAGACACCACCAGTACGACGGATTCCGCTGATGACATACTCTTTAAGCGTTGACCGAGCGGGTCGGCCTGTGCAGCAGTTGTACAGGCTGAATCGGTAAATCGCTTAATAAGCCATCATTCAGCGGATTTTACTCCGCATTAAACACTCCATAACATACTGATTATCTTTAAATAGCATTTTTTGCACAAAAAAATCTTCTCAGGAAATTCAAAATTCTGTACAAGTTTTTGAAAGATGTATAACTTGCGCATCAAAAGCGCGATACATTTAACCATCTGAGGACACCACTATGCGTCAGAACGGACATGCACCGGAAGCCATCAGCGACATTGCCCGTTACTTCAATCAAGCCTGCCAGCCTTCACAGCAGGAGACGCTGGGTGAGATTGTTGTCGAAATTCTGCGCGCAGGTCAAAATTTGAGTCGTAAAGCGATTTGCAGCAAATTGTTGCGTCGACTGGAGCTTGCCTCTACCCCAGAAGATGAAAGTCATCTGCATGAACTGATCGGGCTACTTTTCCGTCGGGAGGAGTAACAGGGATTTCCGGCGTTACAGAGGTGCATTACGCCTCGCTCACAGCAATTCTGATCGGACTATTTTTCGCATTAACGAAGCCCAGTGTTGCTGTCCCGTTTCAGGCGCCCCGTCACCGGCGCCTGTTTCCACATCAGGAGCCGCAACGTGGCCATTAATTCGTAAATCAGAGAATCAAGTATGTACAGAAGTGATGATGAGAAACTGACAGATGTCATGATCGGCGAAGCCGTACTGACATTACTGAAGTCAGACAAACCGGTGTCGAGTAACGCCCTGATCAATCAGCTGGAGCTTATGGCCGCAGAGACGGACGATGACGCGAAAGTGATGACGATACGCAAAGCGATTATTGAAGTGCGCAACGGCATGGCGGCGGCCCGTAAGCGAGTAAGCAGTGTGCCCACCGATCGTGAAAATGTTTCGCACCGTCTGAATAACGATGGCCCACCTGAAGGTTCGAAAAAACACTAAGCGATCCGTTTTTTTGCGTGACTTCTGACAATAATTAAAGCGTCTGCAAAACGTGAACGCGGAAACTAAAAATTTCCGTTCACGCTGAGCAAAAGGGTCGCAACGAGGAGACTCGTTTCTGACTTTAGTAGATGCTTCTAACGAATTTTCCGTAGAGAAAGAAAAATCATGCAACACTCTCCTTCAGATTCAACCCTTATTGAGTTTTTTCGCAGCGCAGGCGATCAGCTTGCTTCAGAAACCGAACTGCTGGGCGGCATTATCCGGAACATCGTCGCCGATCAGGGACGCGTGACGAATAAAGCCATTATTCTCTATCTGATTGCCGAACTGGAGACCACGTCAGACGTGGTCAGGCTGGATGTATTGCGCAAAACGCTGGAGATCGTGGTAGGTCGCACCCCTGATGACGCCGGTATCTGATCCCTTATTCTGCGTGCTCAACGGCGCGCAGGAATCATTCTGACGAATTCTGTCACTCTCCGCCCTTCCCCCCGCCCTGCTTCAGTTCATTTTTCACTGTCTGCATTGTACGGTACCGACTGGCCATGCCCGCCGCGTCTGAAGGGTTAATCCAGGGAATCCCGATGTTGCTGGCACTTCACCAGTACATGACCACTGAAGGTGGTGGGCATTCGATTTCTGACAACCGAAGCGGAACCAATATTATTTTCCAGATTGAAATCATCACGGGTAATGATCAACGTCGCGACTTCTGGAAAATCGTCACGCCGCGTCGTGTTGTGATGTTTACTGTCCATCACTTTTACCACGTAGGTATCCTCATCGGTCTTGATAATGTCATATCTGACCAGCCGACTGTCCTGATTGCTGCTGATGTAATGCGTTTCAACATCCGAAAAGATCATGTTTTTATCCTTAATTGCGCTGGCCCCATTAATCAATCCGCCGCGAGTTAACCGGCAACAGCGGGAATGCAGCCTGTTCTGACCCCGTTTCATCCTGTTTATGGTCCGCGTCTTTCTGGTCTGTCTCTGAGCCTGTCAGGATGGTTTACCCCGGCAAGGAATCTTTATAGCGCGTTGCGGACGGCATTGAAACATTTTCACCGCTGCAGTGTGCTTTTGAAACTAATCTCCGGGGGCAGCGCAGCAGTGCGATTACCAGAGCAACCCGACACCCCTTTGCTAACGCTTTACGCTTTTAAAGCTGCCGTCCGGTTGCGGGTGGCAACTGAAACGGATGGGTCCACCTGAATGATACAGGCAAGTGGTAAGAAATAGATTTCATGCACTACTCGCCTGGCCGGTGATCCCTTATTTATTAAGAAAAGGCTTATCCAAGGCAGATAATGAAACGGCAGTTTTATTAAAACGGTTCCCGTCGGGATATTAAGCATGCTGGCGGCAGGGTGTAATACCCATCCTCATCCCGCCACGATAGTCAGATGCCCTTGTTCAATAAGCGTGCAGAATAATCAGCAAACAGAAAACGTTTTGTCTGAAACAAATAATTAACAGAAAACGATCTCATTGACGCTGGCGTTTATTAACAACGCCATCGGCCTTAGTGCATCTTGCGGGTGAAAAAACCGATCGCTTCATGGCATAGCGCTTTCAGCCGGTTATCAGGCGTCTCTTCGCTCAGGCGAAACAGCGCATTGGTAATATCATGAAAATGAACAGGCTGCCCTGTCTTAATCAGATCGCTAACAACTGCGCCAACCAGCGCGCGAATATCTTTTTCTTCGTCGTACTTCACACGACCTCCAGACGGTGTATGCATATACAGCTTAGCATCACTGGAACTCAAAAAACAAAAGGTCCGCGCTCAGGAAAATATAAGCGAAGCGGTAGAAAAGGTTATTATTCAAACAGTCTCAGAATAATATCTGGCACTATTTCATCACCCGGGCCACGCTAAAGATATAACCGCCAGATATGGCGTAGCAACTGCTGTGATATATTTATCCCGACCTGAAACGTCAGGTGAATGCTATTCATATTATGATACAGATTCGTTGACCTGATGGTGTGAGCCGCTCCATCCGGTTTGCCTTAACAGGGACACCTTCTGCCACCTGCGATATCGCTGAAACCGGGCGGGTAAATCAGACGAGGTTTAGCGCCCGCAGTGTGATAAAACGACTGTTAACCCCTGGCTTTCAGAGTAACGCATGGCTAAATTCACCTTAAAACAGATTGCCGCTCAGTCCGGTCTGAGCCTGGCAACCATTGATCGGGCGTTGCATCTGCGCGGCAGGGTGCATCCGCAAACGCAGCATCGCATTCAGCAGGCGATAGCCGATCTGGAGTTACTGCAGAAAACGGCGCAGGCAAAAGGCAGAACGCTGTGGTTTGATGTGATCATGCACACGCCCGATCGCTTTCGTGAGCTGGTGCGTGAAGCATTCAGCAGTCAGATTGCCAGCTTTACCCGTTTTAAACTGCAGTTGCGGTTTCACTTCAGTGAGAATTTAACCGCAGAGCAGGTCAATGTGCTCCTGAACAAAAATGCGCTCCACAGCCACGGCATTATTCTTAAAGCGGCTCACTCTGCGCTACTGAATCCGACCATCGATACCCTGCTGAAACAACGTGTGCCGGTGGTCACAGTGATGAGCGATTTGCCGGGCAGTGCGCGCCTGCGCTATATCGGTATGGATAATTACGATGCCGGAAAGGTCGCCGCGTTTTTGATGGCAAAATGGCTGCGGTCTGAGCAATCCCATATTGTGGCGATTACCGGCAGCAGGGACTTTATCGGAGAGCAGGAGCGGATTGAGGGCTTCGAACGCGCCATCAGGCAGTTTGCGCCGCAGCATCGGGTCAGCGTGGTGGCAGGTGGTTATGGCATCGATCCGTTGATGTACCAGTCACTTAAAAATTTTTTACAGGCTCACCCGGACACGGATGCGGTCTACACGGTAGGCGGCGGTAATCCGGGTATTTTACGGGCTTTTGACGAGCTGAACAGACCGGTTAACGCCTTTATCGGTCACGATCTGGATCGGGAAAACCGCGCGCTGCTGCAGACCGGTAAAATTGATGCGCTGATCGAACATAATTTACAGCTTGATGCTCAGCATGCCTTCAAAACGCTGCTGGAATTTCACGGTTTTCTCCCCGTATCGGCACCACCAGCCCCTTACTCAAAAATCAATATTATCACCCGCTATAATATGACGACCTGACGCGGTAGCCCGCTGACAGTTAGCAATGCGCCCGATGATTAATGAATACTTTTCATAAACGCTTGCGGGTTACGCTGACTAAACAGCAGGCGTCCGGGTTGCTAAACTTCGGGATATCACATGACTACCGGAGAATAAAATGAAGATTATCGCTAACGGATCCCAGCCTTCACGCCAGGGCGCGGCTGACTATTTCACTGGCACGGTACGGATTGATGCGCCTTTCCAGGCAAACGAACCGGCACGGGTCGGAGGTGCAACCGTCACGTTTGAACCGGGTGCGCGCACCGTCTGGCATACCCATCCGCTGGGCCAGACCCTGATTATCACCCAGGGTCAGGGCTGGATTCAGTGTGAAGGCGAAGAGATCCGCGTCATGAACACCGGCGACATCGTCTGGATCCCGGAGAATGTGAAGCACTGGCATGGCGCAACCCCGGATAATGCTATGACCCACATCGCCATCGCTGAATCCGTTAACGGCAGCCCGGTTGACTGGCTGGAACCGGTCACTGACCAGCAATATCAAAAATAAGTCCCATACGCCCGCTACCGCGGGCGTGCCTCTCCCATTGTGACACCGTCACAACCTGACGTGGTCAATCAGCGCGCGTAGCTTGGGTGCCAGATTCTTCCGGCTGGGAAAGTAGAGGTAAAAACCGGCAAATGCTGGTAACCAGTCGTCCAGCAGCGTCACCAGCTGCCCGCGCGCAATATAAGGCTGATACGTCTCTTCCATACCGAAACTGATGCCGCCCCCGGCGCAGGCAGTGCGGATCATCACCCCCATGTCGTTGGTGGTCAACTGCGGGTTAACCGCCACTTCAAATTCACGTCCCTGCTCTGCAAATTCCCAGCGATAAGGCGCCAGGCCCGGCCCTTTCCGCCAGCCGATACAGCAATGCTGGATCAGTTCATGCGGATGCTGCGGCGTGCCATGTCGGGCCAGGTAAGCAGGCGATGCCACCGCCACCTGACGCTGAGCTCGCGATACCGGCACCGCAATCATATCCTGTGCGATAACCTCACCCAGCCGGACACCCGCATCGTAACCCTGTTCAACAATATCAAACTCGTCATCCGTGATGGTGATATCCAGCTCAATCTGCGGATAAGCGGCGATAAAGCTCGCCAGCAGTTCACCACTCAGCATTCGCTCAGCTATGGATGAGATCGCCAGTCGTAACTGTCCACGCGGTACGGCTGCCAGTTCAGCGATATCGGTGACGGCGCGGTTCAGTTGATTGATCGCCGGTGCCACCTCGTTATACAGCCGTTGTCCCGCTTCGGTGAGCTGAACGCTGCGGGTTGTACGCTGCATCAGCGATATGTTCAGCCGATCCTCCAGCCGCCGTAGCGCCTGGCTGATCGCCGGACGGGTGACACCCAGCTGTTCAGCCGCCAGACGAAAATTACGCGTCTGCGCCACAATGACAAACACCTCCAGTGCATTTTTATCGATTATCATTGGTTAGTTTTAGTTACCAGTTTATGAAGAAGAGGGTGGATTATCTTTATAGCTTAGTCGTCGTAGCATCTCCAGTTACATCACAACAGGAGAAAGCGTATGACGAAGAAAGTGATTTTAATTACCGGCGCATCAAGCGGTATCGGTGCGGGTATCGCCCGTGAACTGGCGAAAACCGGGGCAACATTGCTGTTGGGTGCCCGGCGCGAAGAGCGACTTCACGCTCTGGCCGACGCGTTGCGATTCGATGGAGCTGAAGTGGCCGTAAAAACCCTGGACGTCACGCAACGGGAGCATGTGAGGCAGTTTGTTGAGTTCGCTCTGGAAAAATGGGGTCGGATCGATGTGATGATCAACAACGCGGGCATTATGCCGCTGTCACCGATGGCCTCGTTGCGGGTAGAAGAGTGGGATCGGATGATTGATGTCAACATCAGGGGGGTGCTGTATGGCATTGCCGCTGTGCTGCCGCCCATGCTGGCCCGCCAGTCTGGCCACATCATCAACATCGCCTCAATTGGGGCACTGGCAGTTTCACCGACTGCAGCGGTTTATTGTGCCACCAAGTATGCAGTGCGGGCGATTTCAGACGGGTTACGTCAGGAGAATAGCCAGCTTCGGGTGACCTGTGTGCATCCGGGCGTGGTTGAAAGCGAACTGGCTGACACCATCACTGACCCGATCGCCGCGCAGGCAATGGCAGACTATCGGGCGATAGCCCTGCAGCCGGGGGCGATTGGATGCGCGGTGCGTTATGCCATTGAACAGCCGGATGAGGTAGACGTGAACGAAATTGTGGTGCGGCCGACCCGCACGCTGCAGTGATCGTTGGCCCGATGCTGGCTGGCATCGGGCCGCTGTGAGGGTCTATCAGTAAAAGCTCCTGCGGGTACGCTGAACAGTGATAGTGATGGCGCTCAGCGCCACCAGCATCAGGAAAATCCCCAACCCAATCATTGCGTTGAAACCGTAGCTTTTAAACAGCAGCAATCCGGCAATACAGCCGACAAGAAACGAAAACACCGTGGTCAGATGGGTATGCAGCACCTTCTGGAAAAAGCGACGTTCGCCGCTTTCGTTGTGCGACCCATGCGAGGAGAGCCACGACCCAAGGGCAATACCCGCATCGGTTAATGTGCCGGTGATATGCGTCGATCGGACGCGACCATTTGAGAGCTGTGTCGAGGTAGCATTATGAATGCCCATCAGGAAACCCAGCAAAACCAGCACCTCGCCGTTGAAGCGTGGCGTAAAAAACATTGTTTCAAAGAGTGATGCTGCGGTCAGCGCGACCCCTTCGGCCAGAATGATCAGACAGAAAATGGTGCGCAGCTTATGCTTCTGGCCGATGATGACCGCCAGACGTGCGACGGTGCAACCGATCACAAAGGCGGTGATGAGCGCCAGTAAAAACAGCAGCGTATGCAGATCGCTGGTGGTGACTTCGGTGGATATCTGCGAAGTATTACCGGTCATGTGCGACGGGAAAAACCCGAAGGCACCCAGCGCCATCGCGTTAAGAATGCCAGCGGTGGTGGCGAGTACCAGCGCCAGCAGGCGGTCTTCGGTATGCGATCTCACTTTCTTCTTTTTTATCAGCACAGGTATCCTCACATCAGGTTAAGGCAGAACGGTGTTTACCGTGTCAAGCATACAGCCTGATAAGAAATAATCCTGTCAGAAGCAGATTACTCTGATGAATTAAACCGTTAATTTTGCTGATTTTTATAAAGCTGCTTCAGTTTACTTTTAAAAGTGTCAACAACGTTATTATTCACCATGGTAAAGGTGGCATCAGCGCCACCCTTTATCAGACGCTGCTCGCCCGCCGTCCGTTAATCCACGATAAACAACCGCGCGCCTACCGGCGTCGAAGAGCGATGCGGTTCGGCATCGTCTGCCACCTGATAACTGACGCCCGGCGTCAGCACAAAGCGGCGGCCATCGGCCAGTTCAGTATGCAGCTCACCAGCGAGACACAGCAGAATGTGACCCTTGATACACCAGTGATCGGCGAGATATCCCGGTGAGTAATCAACGATCCTGACGCGAATATCATTAAACTGTGCGGTGCGCCAGATCGCCTGGCCCTGTTCACCTGGGTGAACAGTTTCATCAATCAGATCCCAGTGGGTGAGTCCAAACGGCAAATTTTCAATCTTCATGCATGCTCCGGGCTAAAGGGCAGTGAGTCTACCGCAGTAAAGAGAGACACCTATTCCAGCGCCTGGATGATCGCTTCTTCGGCATGAATCAGCGTGGTATCAAATAACGGGACGCTGGCATCACTGTCATCCACCAGCAGCGTGATTTCAGTACAACCCAGAATAATCGCCTCTGCACCCCGCGCCACCAGACGCTGCATAATCTGCTGAAAGCGGTGGCGGGAAGCCGGATTGATGGTCCCGAGACAGAGCTCGTGGTAAATCACCTGATGAACAAAAGCGCGGTCATCCTCATCCGGAACGATCACGTCCAGATGAAATTGCTCTTCAAGCCGCCCGCGATAGAACGCCTGTTCCATCGTGAACCGGGTCGCCAGCAAACCGACCTTACTGAATCCGGCCTGCCGGATACGCCGCCCGGTCGCATCCGCAATGTGTAACAACGGGAGGGAGGTTGCCGCACTGATTTGCGGTGCCACTTTGTGCATGGTGTTGGTACACAGCACGATAAATTCTGCCCCGGCACGCTCCAGACTGCGTGCCGCCCCGGCCAGCCGTTCACCCGCCTGCTGCCATTCACCGGCCGCCTGAAGTTGTTCAATTGGTTCGAAATCGACGCTGTAAAGCACCAGCTGCGCCGAGTGCAGCCCGCCCAGCCGGTGTTTAACCTGCTGATTGAGGATGCGATAGTAGAGCGCGGTTGACTCCCATGACATGCCGCCTAACAGACCGATGACTTTCATTGCTGCTCCTGAAGAGTTGCCTGTTTTCCAGCATGCCAGAAAGCGAGTTATCGGCAATCGGTTTGTTGGCATCTGATGCAGGTCATTCAGCCTGACAGCGGTCGGAACCGCCAGGCAATGACCATTAGCACCACCACACCGGCGCTCATTATCAGCCAGGCACTGGTCAGTGATGCGCCGCTGTCACGTACCCAGCCCGCCACCAGCGGCATCACGGCGGCAATCAGATAGCCGCCGCCCTGCACCCGTGATAACAACACGCCCGCCTCGCTGGCGTTTCGCGCATGATCCAGCGTGACGATCAGCGACAGCGGAAACAGCGCACCGATTCCGATGCCGAGTAGCAGCGTTGACAGCACGGGCATCGCGCCAGGCGCCACAACCAGACTAAGCAGGCCAGCCAGCAACAGGGCCAGCACCAGCAACAGTAACCCTCGACGATCGGGGAAACGGTGCTGAACCGCCGAGATCACCAGACCGGCTACCACTTCAGTTAGCGTCAGCCCGGCGAGCAGAAAGCCGCTGTTGCGGGCGCTCCAGCCCGCCTGGATATAAAATGGCGGCAGCCATGCCAGCACCAGCGTGTAAGCCCCGGTTCCGATACCAAAAAACAGCAACAGTAAACAGGTTCGCGCAGTGGGCAGCACAACCGCGGCGGGTACTGTATGTTCAGACGGGTCCCGGCGGTTAACTGACCGCCAGATAAATAAAGTAAAGACCGACAGCCCACCGGCAATGGCCAGCGCTGAACGTAAACCGAGCAGCGAAAACAGCGGTTCGGCGCTGGCCGCCATCAACGCCGCACCGGCCATAATGCCGGTGCTGAACAGCGCCATCAGCGTGGGTGCAGCGGAGGTATAACGCTGGCGGATCAGCGCAGGCATCAGCGCTTGTATCACGCCGATACCGGCACCGCCAGCCAGTGCAGTCAGAATCAGCTGCGGCGGTGAGAGTGCATAACCGCGCCAGAGCGCGGCCAGCGTCAGGCAAAGCAATCCTGCCGAAATTCCCGGTACGGCACCGATCCGCGCCAGCAGCCACGGCCCCACCAGGGCAGCAAGGCCCATCATCGCCACCGGCAGCGTAGTCAGCAGGCTGAATGCCGTCGCCGATAAATCAGCCTGCTGTTGCAATGCCGGAAACAGTGGACCGATAATCGCCAGCATCGGGCGCAGATTCAGCCCGACAACAAAAACGATCAGGGCGAATATAACGGGAAATAACAGCGTGTTCTTCATAGCCGGCTCCGTGGAGAGAATGAACGCTGACAGCAGCAGGCTGTCACTATTTATCTTAACGTTAAGATAAAATGGGTCCGGCGTTAAGGGGCTGAGCACAACCTGACAACATAACCACACATTAAGCAGGTGAACCATGCAGGATCATATCGATTTTGTCGTTAGCCAGTGGGACAACGCGATGCCAGAGCTGGACGCCTCATCAATGCGCATCGTTGGCCGAATGCTGCGCCTGATGAAACATCTGGCAAAAGCCCGCAGTCAGGCGCTGGAGCCCTACGATTTTCATGACGGTGAGTTTGATGTGCTGGCGACACTGCGCCGGGCCGGCTCGCCATACTGCCTGTCACCGACTCAGCTTTATACGTCGCTGTTAGTGACCTCCGGTGCTATGACCCATCGCCTGAAACGGCTGGAACAGCGCGGGTTGATTGCGCGGGTTGCGTCACCGGACGATAAGCGCAGCACTCTGGTGGGCCTCACGCCGCAGGGTCAGCACTGTATTGAGCAGGCGCTGGCGGTGCATACTGCCACTCAGAATGCGGTGCTGGCTCCCCTTTCGGCGGCAGAACGCGCAGCCCTGGAAGGGATGCTGAAAACTCTGCTGCTGGCGTTTCCCGGTGAAACGCTGACCACCGCGGAAAAAGATTAACGGTGCAGTTCGGCGACCGTCATGGTGAACACCACCGGATGTTGATCGGCGCTGGCATAGGCGTGTGGCATATCGGTACGCGCCACCGCTGCACAACCTGGCTGCACGACTAACGTCTGGCCGCCAACCGTTAACGCCAGCGTACCCTGTTCAACATGCAGCAGTTCCAGCGTCCCGGCAGGATGACCCGCCGAACTAAACCTTTCACCATCAAACATCTGCCAGCGCCACAGTTCAATCATGTCAGGACCGCGGGTACCGGCCAGCAATTGCGCACTACCGCCCTGCTCGCCGCGCCACAGCGTGGGCATTGCGCCTTTATCGATCAGCCAGGCTGCAGGTGCGTGGGTCACATTGACGATATCTGCCACCGAGACGCCAAGCGCAGCGGCAATCCGGCACAAGATCGCAATGCTGGGATTGGCTTCGCCTTTCTCGATCTCCACCAGCATGCCTTTACTGACGCCTGCCCGGCGGGATAATTCATCCAGCGAGAGTTTCTGGCTTTTTCGCCAGTTTTTAATGCTGTCTGAGACAGCCTGATTGACGCTCGATACGTCAGCACCCGCGTCGGTCGCTATATTGACTTTTTTGGTCATCGGTCATTACTATGAAATAAATTAGTCACTGAGAGATTATCCAATGTTATCTGTTGATCCGTCAATCGACCCGGCCGTATTTGCGCTGGCACCCGGCTTTCGCGCTATGAGTATTGTGGTGGAGGCTGCACCCATCGCCCATCCTGAAATTGCGGAACAGGCGTTGCAACGGGCGTGCCGTCAGGTACCGGAGCAGGACGTTGAGTGGGCTGACGCCCATCTCGCGGCCTGGGCGACGGTATTCAAAGCCTTTGGTGCCAAAGCGAAACGGACACCCTGCTCGGCAGACGCGCTGCGCAAGCGGGTCCTGCGGGATGGCGGGATGCCCGCGATCGATCCGGTTGTCGATCTCTACAATGCCATCAGCATTCAGTACGCGCTGCCGGTCGGCGGGGAAAATATTGCCGCCTACGTTGGTGCGCCGCGCCTGGCGATCGCGGATGGCAGCGAGTCGTTCGATACGGTTAAAGAGGGCGAAGTGGTCTTTGAATCGCCGGAGCCAGGCGAAGTGATCTGGCGCGACGATCAGGGCGTCACCTGCCGTCGCTGGAACTGGCGTCAGGGCGTCAGAACCCGGCTGGATGCGCAGGCGCGTCAGATGTGGTTTATCCTTGAAAGCCTGCCGGAAATGCCGCTGACCGCGCTGCAACAGGCCAGTGATGATCTGGTTTCCGGCCTGCAACAGATGATGCCAGATGCGCAGATCAGCGCCAGGCTGATTGACGCGACCACCGCATAACCGCTGCTCAACGCCAGGAAAACGAGGTTAACGACGCGCCGGAAATATGGCAGGATACGCGCCCTCTGGCCAGTGTCGTTCTGGCGAACCTCTTTGGCAGATAGCAGGTGGCGGTATTGATGAAAGCGAAACTTAAATGGATGATTCCACTGCTGGCGGTGCTGGCCCTGGCGGCCTGGCAGCTGATTCCCCATTTCAGCAGTGAAGATAAAGCCTATTACGTTGCGGTATTCTGCGGCATCGATCATCATGATGAGCAGCAGTTTATTCCGCAGATGCAGCAGATCATTGAAGGCAGCAATTCTGACTATGCACTGCAGAAGATCACATTCAAACCGGCGCTGGCTCGTCAGGTGATTCACGACTGGCAACAGCTATCACCGGATGCGCAACGGCAGGCGGCCGGTGATCCTCTCGCCTGTCAGCAGCAGCTGACACGCTAAAGCGGACGGGCGATACCCCGCATAAGCTGACTCAGGCCTGAAGGAGAGATCATGCCGCAACCTGAACGTAAAAATTATCCGCAACTCGGCGAGGTGAAAGCGCCTTATGTCCATGCGGTGAAACATGGCGATACGCTGTACGTCTCCGGCCTGACCGCCTTTGGAACGGCCGCTCAGCACAGCGGCATAGCGCAGCAGGCGGAAGCGATCTTTTCCCAACTCGAACTGATCGCCGCTGCTGAACAGACGTCGCTGGCTTCACTGATTAAGGTGACCATTTTCATCACCGCATTCAGCGACATTGAGGCACTACGCGAGGTATTGTTCCGCTACTACGGCTCCCATCTGCCCGCCAGTTCCCTGGTGCAGGTCAGTGGCCTTTTCTCCGCTGATTTACGGATTGAGATTGAGGCGATATTCGCGTTGTGAGCGTTTTCCCCCGGAGAGCAACCTGTTCCGATGCAGATCGATTATAGCGGTTTCATTGTTGCCATCTTACCGATAGCGCTGTCACCGGGGGCCAGTTTTACCCTTGCGGTTAACAGTGCGCTGGCCGAAGGCTGGCGCGGCGTCGCGACGATTATTCTGGGTACCGCACTGGGGATCTATTGCCACGCCCTGCTGGTTGGATTAGGCGTTTCGTCAATGCTGATGGCTTTTCCCTCTCTGTTTCATATTCTGCAGATTGCCGGCACCGTTTATCTGCTGTGGCTGGGTAGCCAGTTAATCTTCATCGGACTGCGGGCCCGCCATCAGGCTGTCAGCCCCGACCCGCAACCAGTTACGCTTTCTCAGGCTTTACTGGCCAACCTGCTCAATCCCAAAGCCGTTCTGCTCTACCTGACCGTGGTGTCGCGCTTTACCGGCCAGAGCGGCAATTTACGCGATTTCATGCTGCTGGCCTCGGTACATATTGTGATCATGGCGGGCTGGCTCAGCGGTGCCAGCCAGCTGTTGATGACGTCAACCCGAACCATCAGCACCGTTACGCTGCGTAAATATATCACTACTCTGGGCGGAATCGTGCTGCTGGCTATCGCCCTATCCGGTCTGATCCCCTGACGCCGCCGCACCGCGTGCCAGATAACCGATACGATAAACGTCCTGTTCACCGGCGGGTCGCCCGGCTGACGCCGTGACGGTCACTCCCTGCCAGCGGCTCACATCCCAGGCGCTGAAGCCGGTATTCTTCGTCAAATCGGCAAGGTTGCTATGCGGGGCGATCGGCCAGCGGCGCAGCGTGATAAAGCGCGCCTGATCGAGCGAGTCTGGCATCGTATCGCCGTTCAGCGCCAGCCAGCTCTCTATCACCGGCCAGCCAAAATCATGTACTAAACGCTGAAAGCCCGCGCTTTGCAGAAAACGCTGCATGGCTGGCGCAGCCTGCCAGAAATAGAGCGGCGCATAGCGGTTTTCTGCCACCGCCAGTTCGTCATCATCCAGCCGGGCATAGAGATAAGCTTTGGCAATCAGGCCCGGAAATCCGTTCAGCCTGGCGCCGTTCAGCCGGATACGCTGTTCAATCGCCGTCATCGGGTAATCTGCCAGCAGCGTAAAGCGGTAATGCATCACTATCATGGTGTCACCTCCGCTAACATTCTGCCGCCGCTGAAGCTCCACTCTTCGCTGCTGTTGAACTGGATGATGACCATCACGTCATCGGGATCGATTCCCAGTGTGGCCTGCAATGCGGCGCACAGTTGCTGATAAAAGCGCCGCTTCTGCTGCCGCGTGCGTGGCCGACCGGCGGTAATCTGGAACAGGGTGAAGGCCTCGCTGCGCCCTTTACTCAGGTAGTGACGATCAAAGATTCGCTGGTGTGCCGGCAGCACCTCAAACAGCTGAAAGCAATCGTCAACCGGCACCGCAAATTCTGCCACCAGCGTCTGGTGCAACAGCGCGGAGATCTGCTGTAAGCTGGCCTCACTATGGCCCTGGCCGAGGGTAATACGGGTTAAGGGCATCAGCTGTTCTCCTCAAGGTAGCTCAGTGCCGTCACCGCAGCGGGCCAGCCAGCGTAGAACGCCAGGTGGGTAAAGGCCTCGATCAGCTCTTCCTGCGTCAGCCCATTTTTTCTTGCGAAATCAACATGCCAGGGTAACTGCGCTACCCGACCCAGCGCGGTCAGCGTCGCCAGCGTCAGCAGGCTGCGCTCCCGCGCGGAGAGCACGCTGCGCTGCCAGATATTATCGAACAGCACCTGCTGCGTCAGTTCAGCCAGTTTCGGTGCCCGTTGGGCCAGCGTTTCGCGATCCAGAATCTCTTTCATTTTTTTCTCTCCTGTGCAGATAGACAGAGTGTCGCGCAGCGTTATAATCCTGAAAATCAAATTAATCAGCATCAACCATCCACCTTAACAGGATGATTGTGAACCGGGTTCCCGAGTCAATGGATATGGATGCGCTGCGTAGCTTTGTTACCGGTATTGAAACGGGTAGCTTTGCACTGGCAGCCCGGCATTTATGCCGTTCAACCTCAGCGGTAAGTGCGCAGCTCAAAAAGCTGGAGCAGCAATGCGGTACCGCGCTGGTCAGGAAGAAAGGACGACACCTGCAACTCACCGATAGCGGTGAGTTGCTGATGAGCTACGCGAAACGTCTGCTGACGCTGAACGATGAGACTTTGCGGGCAGTCAGAGGTGACGGGCTGAAGGGTGAAATCCGTATCGGGATGCAGGAAGATTTTGGTGAGTCATTGATGCCTGCGGTCTTGGGCGCGTTTAGCCGTCAGCATCCTGGCGTCACCATTACCGCGCAGGTTGACAGAAACCAGAGGCTGCTCAGCGAAATGGCCTGTCATCAACTCGATATGGCGCTGGTGTGGCAGGCTGATCGGTAACTGTCCGTTAGCCTGGATACATCATGCTGATTTTGATCTGGCCGGGCTGTTACACCGCGGCGATCCGCTGCCCCTGGTCGCCTTTGATGCGCCCTGCCTGATGCGTTCGCGCGCCACCGCGTCGCTGGATGCCGCGGGAATACCGTGGCGAATTGTCTTTACCAGTCACAGCCTGAGCGGCATCTGGGCAGCCCTGCAGGCTGGATTGGGCATCACGCTGCGCACCCGTGCCGGAATGCCGGGGACGCTGGTGACAGCATCACATCACTTGCCAGATGCCGGAGAGGTCGGCATTGCGCTGATCACCCCGGAAGATGCAGATGACCCGGCGCACGCTTTGCTGCAACAGTTGATCATTGAGGCCGCCTTCCCTTTTACGCAAAGATAAGCTGCCTGGCGGCCGGATTATGCAAACAGCCGCTGGATCAGTAACTGACAGTAGGAGGCGGTGACCTCCCGATCGTTAAACAGGATGTGGTACATCACCGGTGCCACCACCCCATCAGTCACCCGCCCGACATCAAAGCCCGACTCACCGCGCGCCAATGCCCGGTTGTTTAGCGTTTCGAGATGCTGCACGGTATAGCCACAGCATTTCTGGCTGGCGTCTCCGCTGTAACTGCCGATCACGTCGGCCAGCATTTCACGCCCGACTTTTGATGACATCTCTTCAGCATACTGCACGATGAAAGCGGTCAGATCGCCGATCATCTCACCGGTATCTTCCGGTTCAGCAATCGGCCGCAGCCGGGCGACCGCGACGTCTGCCAGTAACTGCGACAGGTCACCCCAGCGGCGATAAATAGTAGAAGGGGTAACGCCAGCCTGCTCAGCAATCATCGGCACGGTGATCACCGCGCGATCGGTGGTTTTTAGTAACTGATTAACCGTTTTGTGGACTTCAGCCTGGATTCGGGCACTGCGGCCCCCCTGACGAATCATCTCCTTTGCCATCTGTTCCTCCTGCTCTCAGCGGCGATCTGGCGAGTTAAAGCAAATAATTTGCATTAACTTATCGCTGGCAGTTTACCTTATCGGGCGATGCATGGGCAGTAACGTGCGGTTTCCGGCTTTTTAGCCACCCCCGCAGATTTCATGCGCCAGCCTGACGACTGCTGGGTTGCTGAATAACCGGCTGGCACAGTCAGCTTCTGCCGCCGCATGCATCGATCCGATTTACCACGCGCAACATGAATCCAGCCGGTCTGACCTTCCCAACAGGGGGATCCAGGCGTAATGTGACAATAGCTGCCTGATCGTTGCCACCCGGGCATTGGCGATGCCTGCAAGCTGTGCGGGTTCCAGCCAGTCAGAGAGCGGATGGTTAAGCGTCATCTGCCCCTCTTCGCTAAGCTGCAGAAGGATAACGGCGACAAATACTTTGGTGATACTGCCAATGCCAAACGCAGTATCGGCTGAATTTCTCAGACGGTTGCTGAGGTCAGCATATCCCGCGGCGTACTGCCAGATCAGACGGTCCGTTCTGCCGATGGCTACGGATATCGTCGGAAAATCTTTGCAGGGCTTTTCATCCAGCAATTTGCTGAGCTGATCGGCACTGGCGGACATTGCTGTTCCTCACGGTTAGCCTATTAAGCATACAACGCATCACGGCTGATGCAGCCTCCGTTCACGCTGGCCGCACAGGCCGACGATGTACCCGAAGCTGATTGCCGGGGTTTGCAAAACGCTGCCTGATAACAGGCTGGCTAGCACAGGTCGTTAAACGGAAGTCGATGTTGACCACGATCAATTCACGCCGGGCGCTGCACAGGTAGATTCGCGCGGTCAGCCTGACACCGGTCATGGCTATGTTTGAGACAGGCGGCACTGCCGGTCATTATCCGCCAGTGGCACTGACCAGCAGTGCCATCGGCACTATGCTTAATCACTGTGGCTTAATCACTGTGGCTTGATCACTTTGGCTTAAAACATCAATGTGCCAGCAAAGCGATCATAAACGAGGAAATCCCATGAACATCACAGGTCCTGCGGGTTACCGCATCTTAACGGCGATGTTGATAATAACGGCACTGAGCTGCATCGCGACGCCCGCACAGGCTATCAGCCGCGCCTATCGCGCCCAGCTTGAGCGCAGCGGATGTAACCAGATGACCGACGCCGACGGCACCTGCGACATCAGAAAAACCAGAGCGCAGAATCAGGCAAATAGCGTAAACGCCCCTGCCTCCAGCCTGAAGCTGGATCAGCTGATCGGCAAATCGATTGATGTCGCCTCCGGTCAACTGATGGCTGACGGCTGGAAAGCCAATGGAGGACGCTGGTATCACGATAATCGTGTTCTGACGCTGACCGTCGCCGATAACCTTATCACCATGGTCTCCCTGAAGCATGCCGGACACGCCTCACTTACGCTAAAAAAAGAGTAATACAGCAGAACGGATTAGCTGGCCTGTATCCCGCTATGGTGGTTTCAGACGTAGAGCCTGATGCCTGTCAGCAGGCAAAATACCTGACCTGTCTGGACTCAGGTCGCTGTGCGCTGTGTACAGAGAAGGATAGAAAAGCGAGGTTAACAGGTAAGGAAACGGGCAAAATCGTTCCGGACGCCAATTAAAATCGTCTGGTTCTCTTCTCCTGAGACCAACCGCGAAGCAGCCAATGGCTTTGTTGAATAAATCAGATTTCGGGTAAGTCTCCCCCGTAGCGGGTTGTGTTTTCAGGCAATACGCACGCTTTCAGGTATACCTGCTTTCGTCATTTTGTTCAGCGCTCGTACCAGGGCCATAGCCTCCGCAACCTGACCATCGTAGTCACGCAGCGTCAGTGAACCCCCGAACAGCTGTTTTACCCGGTACATCGCCGTTTCCGCTATCGAGCGACGGTTGTAATCTGTTGTCCATTTCCACCGCGCATTACTCCCGGTCATTCGCTGATTAGCCACTGCACGGTTACGGTCTGCATATTCACCGGGCCAGTAACCCGCACCTTTTCGGGGAGGGATAAGCGCGCTGATTTTCTTACGCCGCAGTTCATCGTGACATAGCCGGGTATCGTAAGCGCCATCGGCGGCGGCTGACCTGATTTTCCGGTGGGTTTGCCGGATTAACCCGGGGAAGGCCTCTGAGTCCGTAACGTTGTTCAGCGACAGGTCAGCGCAGATGATTTCATGTGTTTTACTGTCAACGGCGAGATGCAGCTTACGCCAGATACGGCGGCGTTCCTGGCCATGCTTTTTGACTTTCCACTCGCCTTCACCGAAGACCTTCAGCCCGGTGGAATCAATTACCAGGTGTGCGATTTCACCCCGGGTGGGCGTTTTGAAACTGACATTAACCGACTTTGCCCGCCTGCTGACACAGCTGTAATCCGGGCAGCGTAGCGGAACGTTCATCAGAGAAAAAATGGAATCAATAAAGCCCTGCGCAGCCCGCAGGGTCAGCCTGAATACGCGTTTAATGACCAGCACAGTAGTGATGGCAAGGTCAGAATAGCGCTGAGGTCTGCCTCGTGAAGAAGGTGTTGCTGACTCATACCAGGCCTGAATAGCTTCATCATCCAGCCAGAAAGTTATGGAGCCACGGTTGATGAGGGCTTTATTGTAGGTGGGCCAGTTGGTGATTTTGAACTTTTGCTTTGCCACGGAACGGTCTGCGTTGTCGGGAAGATACGTGATCTGATCCTTCAACTCAGCAAAAGTTCGATTTATTCAACAAAGCCCCTGACAGGCATAAATATCATTGATTTATAACTACACCTCAGGGTTATAATATTTACCTGTCGGATTCAGAAAAATAATTAAGTTCGTTAATAATGTACTCAGGTTCTTTACTTAAGGGCATGTTATCCATATCTAAAACCCCATCAACTTTTAGCGGAATATCAGCCTGTAAACCCGCAAACAATGGCGTAAGAACCTGCTGTGCTTCGCCTCTTTCAGTCACCAGCTCAAAGGTTTTATTTTTAGCTGCATCATCAGTCAATACACTAATCAGCACCTGGGCGATTTGCTCACGAGATATCACACCATCCTCGGGTATTCCGGCATGGCGTCGATCACCCTGAAGCATAACAATTTGGTGCTCATCATCACTGTTGTAATCAAACCAGCCCGGCCTGACGATGGTATAAGGATGCCGACTGGCTCTGACCAGACGCTCAGCACGTCTTTCCCAGTCGTGAACCTCAGTACGTTGATTCCACATACTGAGCCGCTCAGTAACGCCAATCATTGTCATTAAGGAAATGCGAACAGGTTTTTGCTTAAACAGTTTCAGTATATTAAATACACCACCATAATCTATTGCTCTGGCACCCTCGCGCCCCTGACCATCGGAACCCAGCGTGAAGATAACGGCATCAATATCCTTCGTCATATCAGTTAATGTTTCGGGCATTGAAACATCGCCATAAAAAAATCCGCGCCATGAGGAAGCAATTTAACTTTGCGCCGGTTTCTGACTAAAGCCACGGGTTGATGCCCCATTTCAATAGCTGTTTTCATGACTTGAAGCCCTATACTTCCTGTCACTCCGGCAACGCGTATTTTCATAATAAACCTTGTGATATAAAACAATTATTTTCGTTATGGTCAGAATATCAATTATCATATTTTTTAGTAATGGAGTTAAAATGATTGTGTCTATGACCACCTTTCATGAGTGCTCTCTGGAGGGAATGCCTGATTAAGGAAATCGCCCATGCTTAAAGAAAACTTCAACGAACTCCAGATTTTTCTTGTTGTGGCAAGGGAGCGAAGTTTTACTAAAGCTGCCGGCAAACTCGGCGTGTCTCAGTCAGCGCTTAGCCACGCGATAAAATCACTGGAAGAGCGGTTAAACATTCGTCTTTTGACCCGAACCACCCGAAGCGTTGCCCCGACAGAAGCTGGCGAGAGAATTATCGCCTGCCTTGAACCCCGTATTGCCGATCTTGAGCAGGAGCTGGAGTCGCTTATTCAGCTGAATGGCACGGCTTCAGGCAATATCCGGTTATCTGCAGGAGAACATGCCGCACGCAGCCTGGTCTGGCCAAAGTTAAAACCCTTCCTGCGGGAATATCCCGACATCCGTGTCGACCTGGTGGTTGATAATGGTTTTGTCGACATTGTCGATGGACGTTTTGATGCCGGGGTTCGTCTTGGCGAAAGTATTGCTAAGGACATGGTTGCCGTGAGGATTGGCCCCGATATGAGAATGGCAGTGGTTGGTGCGCCATCCTATTTTGCAGCTAACCCTGCGCCTGAGTCGCCGCATGATCTGCAGAATCATCGATGCATCAATATGCGTTTGCCGACTGCCGGTGGTCTTTATCACTGGGAGTTTGAAAAGGATGGGAAGCCGCTACGTGTCAGGGTTGAGGGACAAGTCACGTTTAACCTGCTGGCCGAAAGGATCGACGCTGTTTTATCTGGCTTTGGTCTGGCGTGCGTGCCTGAGAATATGATTCAGGATCATGTAACGTCAGGTCACCTTGTTCAGGTTCTGCAGGCGTGGTGCCCCACCTTTCCCGGATATTATCTTTATTACCCAAGCCGTAAACAGCATCCGCCCGCTTTTGCGCTGATGATAGAGGCGCTTCGGTACTCAGAGTAACGGGTCTGCAATTTGATGCAGACCCGTTACAGACTTACCGGCCGACACGGGCCTGATGTTCAGGCGAGTAACGCTCGCCGACGATCTTTATCGTGTTAAGCGCCTCTGTTACCTGAAGCAAATCATTTTGAGAAAGAATAACATCAGCAGCAGCCACGTTTTCCGCCAGCCGATGCAGTTTGGTGGTGCCCGGTATGGGAACAATCCATAGTTTTTGAGCCAGCAACCATGCCAGCGCGACTTGCGCAGACGTCACTCCTTTTTCTGTAGCCAGTTCCGCCAATAAAGTGACCAGCTTTTCATTGGCTTCTATCGCTTCAGCAGCGAAACGCGGTACTGTGCTACGGTAATCATCCTTGCCAAACGTGGTGCCTGACTTAATCGAACCCGTCAGGAAGCCTTTGCCTAATGGGCTGAACGCCACAAAACCAATGCCCAATTCCTCCAGCAACGGCAGGATCGCCTGTTCAGGCTCACGCCACCACATGGAATATTCGCTTTGCAGGGCAGTGACAGGTTGTACTGCATGCGCACGCCGAATCGTTTGCGCGCCCGCTTCGGAAAGACCGAAATGTTTGACCTTACCTTCTGCTATCAGGTCCTTTACCGTACCCGCGACATCTTCAATCGGAACATCCGGGTCGACACGGTGTTGATACAGCAGATCAATGACATCGGTCTTCAGACGACGTAAAGACCCTTCAACAGCTTCACGGATATGCTCCGGACGGCTGTTTAAAATCTGCTGCTTGTTGTCATCGCCGAAGGTAAAACCAAACTTAGTGGCGATGACCACTCGGTCACGAAACGGTTTTAAGGCTTCACCGACAACTTCTTCATTAAGGAAAGGGCCATACACCTCAGCGGTATCGAAGAATGTGACGCCACGTTCAACCGCTGCGCGAATAAGCTCAATAGCCTGACGAGTATCGGTCGCTGGTCCGTAGCCGTGGCTTAAGCCCATGCAACCGAGTCCCAGAGCTGACACTTCCAGCCCGGATTTTCCCAGATAACGCTTTTGCATTGAATGAATACCTCTTTTATCGCGACTTAAACATCAAGTTTGCGGCCAGTCAGCCATTCCACCATCGCTGGATCGCGATGCGAGAAGAAGGCACTGGTGGCGGTATCGAGTGCGGCAATCTGCAGCATATCTTCAGAACTGAGTTCAAAATCAAGGATATTGATATTTTCTTCCATACGTTCTTTTCGTACAGATTTTGCCAGTGAAACAATGCCACGCTGGAAGATCCAGCGCAGGACAACCTGACCCACGCTTTTGCCGTACTTTTCACCCATTGCAGTCAGGACAGGATGCTGAAACAGGCCATTTCTCCCTTCTGCAAAAGGGGCCCATGCTTCAGGCTGAACGCCACGACTTTGCATCCATGGCACAGCATGCAGTTGCTGATTGAAGGGGTTAACTTCAATCTGGTTTACCGCAGGGGCAACCTTGTTGAAGGCCATAAGGTCGGCAAGCCTGTCAGGATGAAAGTTACTTACGCCAATGGCGCGAATTTTGCCGGCCTGTTGCATTTCTTCCATGGCACGCCATGCGCCATGGACATCGCCGTAAGGCTGGTGAATCAGATACAGGTCAACGTAGTCCAGCTGCAGCCGGTTCAGTGAACGTTCAAACTGCGCTTTCGCACCTTCGTAGCTGGTATCCTGCAACCAGAGCTTGGTTGTCACAAAGAGTTCATCACGTGCGATGCCGATCTGTTTCAGTGCTTTCCCTACCTGAGTTTCGTTCTGGTAGGAGGCCGCAGTATCTATCAGTCGATACCCCGTATCGATAGCATCAATGACAGCTCTCTCGCATTCAGCGGCATCTGATATCTGAAACACACCAAAACCCAGCAGGGGCATTTCCATACCGTTGTTCAGTTTTACAGTTTGCATGACGTTATCCTCCAGCTGTTGTATGGAAAAGCATAACGCAAAGTGATTTATTCGATTAGATAGGGCAATGAGCTAGGGTTAATTAATTTCATTCATTAATCGTGACTGAACTCAGCCTTCGCTCGCTCACTCCCTACTGCAAATTTTTTTCTTTCAGAAACTGGCTGACTAAATCAGCGATTTGCACATTATTCAGGTCAGAGAACGGGAAGTGGGTATTACCTTTGATTCCCGCTTCAGGCAGATGCGTCACTGTCACATCTCCGCCATGTTTGTTCACCACATCGCGCCACTCGCGGGCCATAGCCAGACGTACTCGCCAGCTGTCCTGAGCCGGCATAGCTGCAGGTTTATCCGGTATGTTATCGCCATAAATAATCAGGATCGGGATTTTAGTCAGCGCCATAAACTGTTCCATCGGAACAGGTTCACCTTTCAGTGTGTCAAATGCGCTTGGCATTGGTGCAGGTAATTCTTTCTCCGGGAAAACAAAACTGCTACCCGGTTCGAAGGCGACAATGGCTTTGACCTTGCTGTTTTTCATTGCGGTGTACCAGCCGGGACCACCGCCCTGAGAGTGAGTGAAGAGAATAGCCGGACCAGATTTATCCACTACGGCGGACATGGCATCAGATATTACATTGATATCAAATGGCCCGGTATTCGGGGTCATCTGGCGGAAATACTGATTCAGAGCTTCTTTATCGTGAGAGAACTGGACGCCTTTAAAATAGTCTGGCCAGACACCTACACGGAACTGATTGAACCACATCTGCTCATCCGGCTTCGGCGTTACAGTGCCTTCTGCCGTCGTGCGTCCCGCACTGCCCCGACGCGGTTGGTCAACCAGATACGTTGCGAATCCACGACGCAGGAATATGTTCTGGAATCCTTCACGACCGTCCGGCGTACTTTCCCAGGTACGCGAAAACTGGCCTGCGCCATGCAACATGACCAGGGGATATTTATGAGGATTCTCCGGGATCTGGTAGAACACTGATGCATGATCGCCATGATAAGTCTGGCCAGCGGAATCCAGCGGCTTCGTTGCGTCAAACTTCCCGGGAGCGGTGATAACAGTACCACCGGCAGAAAAGCATCCCTGGTCCCGAATGACCAGAGGCGCGGCATAAATGGACTGAGTCACCAGACCACCTGCCATCATGCAAATGGCCAGCGTTTTTTAAGATTGTTTTCAAGATTACGTCCTCTGTTACGTTTGGCGTTCAATCATATCTGAGTTGTCAGAGAGGATTATTTGGCCCCCTGTGATTACCCTTATCTGAGAATTTTATGAGCACGGGTAATCAGCTGCGTATCGTCTCTAACCAGTTCGTTACCGTTTCCGTGGTTCTTCGTTCCTGATCACATTCAATGACCAGAGCTTTTCCCCGATGCGCGTCCGGGGCAAGATTTGCAAGAATATCGTCGCTGTCACCTTTGCCGTAACCGCCATGGGTAATGAAAGGTATAAGCAACTTCTCCGCCAGGTTATGGCTGCTCAGAAAGGTCTGCACTGCGGGCGGCACGCTGGTTCCCCAGACAGGGAAACCTAAATAGACAGTTTCGTAGCGTCCGATATCGGGTACGCTATTTTTTAAAGCCGGTTTTATTCCCCGGGCTCGCTCATTTTTCGCCTGCTCAACGGTCTTAAAATAGTCTTCCGGATAAGGTGCAGCCGGTTCGATTTCAAACAGATCGGTTTTCAGGCTTCGGTGAATGACACCCGCAATGACCCGTGTATTGCCACTACGGGAAAAATACGCCACCAGAATACGGCTGTTGCCCTGAACGTTAGCAGTTCCGGGCGCCGCCGATGCCAGTGAAACGTTCGCCAGCGAAAGCCCGGCAAGCGCTGTGATCAGCATTCGTCGGGTAGGATCATGGGGCATAACTGACTCCTCTATTTACGCGCCAGTGCCTGCTGTAGCGCTTTTTCAGCACGCATGGCGGCATCATTTTCGCCATGCGCACGCAAAACCTCTGCCAGCTGGCGCAACTGAGCAGCCGTCAGGCCGACCCGCATACTGGCACGGGTATGCGATAACAGCTGGGCTTCAACACCTGGCGTGGCCGCCAGTGCGCCGACCGTTGCCAGTTCACGGCTTTGCCAGTCGAGGTTATCTCGCGCGAAAATGTCGCCGAACAGGTGGGTTTGCAGGAACTGATTGATGGCCGGTGCAAAATCAAAAAGTGGCCCCTGGACGGGTGCCCCTGAGATTCTGGTCTGATTAGCGGTGCCGATCTGACGAAGTTCATCACCGACAGGGATGGGCGAAGCAGGTTCTGCACCCTCAACATCTTTAATGCCGCGTTGCTTTCGCGCGTCAACAACCTTCATCAGCGCACTGAGGGCATTCAGGCTGCGAGGAAAACCCGTATAAGCATAGAGCTGCACGAGAATTTCTTTGGCCTCGTTTATTGTGAGTCCTGCATCCAGTCCCTGATTCAGCGCACGGTCCAGCTTATCCATCTGACTGCTGGCCATTGATGCTGCAATCAAAGGGATAGCCTGCTGACGGGTCGTCAGCGCGTCTGAAACGGTTTTTTCCTGGTTCATTTCTGAGGTGCCTTTCGCCGCTGACGCAACGTTTGTCAGGAGACCAAAACCAGCGGTGAGAAGTACCGCTGCCATCAATGCTTTAATGGGCATGGTATTGTTCATCTGTCACCTTCTCCATCCAGTTAACGCTTTTACCATCGACGATCCCCGTAATCGCCAGATGCGTTAGGGCGCTGTCAGGCGAAGCACCATGCCAGTGCCTGACGCCAGGAGGGCAGGAGACGACATCACCAGGGCGGATTACCTGCACAGGCTGACCTTCCTGCTGCATGAGCCCGACACCGGCAGTGACAATGAGTCGTTGACCTGCCGGATGCGTATGCCAGGCGGAGCGGGCACCCGGCTCGAAGGTGACGTAAGCGCCTGAAACTCTCATATTGTTATCAGGTCTGAAGAGAGGATCAACCCGGACACGCCCGGTAAAATTCTCCGCAGGTCCATATACTGCGGCCTGGCTTCCAGCGGGAGCAATCTGAGCTGAGGTATTTTGCTCCGCAGCCCAGGATGGGACAGTAAAAAGAGGCAGTAACAGCCCGATGTAGCGTAAATGTCTGATCATGCAAAGCGTCCTTATCAGTCATGAGGTGGAAAGCCTGCGATGATTCTAGCGAGAGTGGCATGTCGTCAGGCTGACGATCTCCTGACAATTGTGTCAGTTAAATGTATTCCGGATTCCACCTCAGGAAGAACATCACAGAACGCTTTTCCGGGTTGCATTGCAAAGTTCAGTCCAAACGTATTGACGCCACTTTTACTGCGCGCAAAGACATCTCCCTGGTGCATAATAGCAACGGCACGTACGATCGAAAGGCCCAGCCCATGATGGGTATCACTGTTGGCTCTGGAGGTGTCGACCCTATAGAAGCGTTCGAAAAGTCGACGTAAATGCTCTGCTGCAATGGGCTCTCCCGGATTTGAAACCTCAACACAGGCGTAATTATTTTTTTCGCTCAGCCTGACGGTCACCGTGCTTGCCGGAGGTGAATGCCTTGCACTGTTTTCCAGTAAATTAGCCAGGGAGCGGTGAAATAACCGCCGGTCAATATGCGCAATGACATCGCCCTCAACGTCCAGTGAAAGCTGTTTTTCAGCAAACGAGGGTTCGACATATTCCGCTGTTTTGAGGGTTTCTTCCCGCAGGGAGACCCGGGCAAGCTGAGAAGCATGTTCACCTGCATGAGCATGTGACAGAAAAAGCATGTCGTTAACGATCGATGTCATACGTTCAAGCTCCTCGAGATTAGAACCGAGTAACTCTTCCAGTTCATCATGTGACCGCCGGCGTGATAGCCCCAGTTGCGTCTGACCAATAAGATTTGTAAGTGGCGTTCGGAGTTCATGGGCCACATCCGCATTAAAACTTTCGAGTTGTCTCCACGCTATCTCCTGACGCTCCAGCACGCCGTTAAATGACGAGGCGAGTTGCTGCAACTCTTTGGGTAATCTCGTGGTATCAAGGCGTTGGCCGTGGTCTCCAGGGGCGAGTTGTTGCGCCTGTTTGCTAAGGGCGCCTACCGGACGCAGGCCGATTTTTGAGACCATATAACCCAGTAAAGCGACAACAAAGACACCCAGTGCGGTAATAATCAGCAGTGTGCGGGTGAACGCATTGAGTGTGCCCATATACGGTGTGGAGTCGATGGCAACGACATAGCGCAACTCAGGTCTTTCACCCTTTGGGGGGATAGTTTTCACTAACAGGAAAAGTGAACAAGGTCCGTCGGAGGCGCCGGGCATTTTATTGAAGCCTTCCTGTAAAGAAGACCACCCGACTCCCACTGGCGGTGTACCACCGATACTGAACCGTGGATCATCACTGACAATCCAGTAGCGAACGCGCTCACCTTCGGAATTGGTCAGAACGGTGAACTTACTGGCAAGCACTGACCAGCCGTCAGCTGAGGTTCGGGCGGTGATCCACGGGCTCATTAATGATTCCCGAAACAGCAGCTCGTTGTGCATTTGCTTTTGCAGGGATTCATGTAATGAGCTTCTTAGCAGGATGCCGATAACAGAAACAATCAGAAGTGCCGATAATGCAAACATCAATGCCAGATGGACTGAGATGGCGCGCTTTTTCATGCTTACCCCCTTCATTTATACTGGCCTGACTTCCAGAACGTACCCCATCCCGCGCACGGTATGGAGTAACTTAATGTCGAACGGGGCATCAATTTTTGCCCGCAGACGTTTAATGGCAACCTCAACTACGTTGGCATCACTGTCAAAATTCATGTCCCATATCTGTTCAGCGATCATCATCTTTGACAGAATCTCGCCCTGATGACGGGCCAGAAAGCTCAGCAGAGCAAATTCCTTCGCGGTCAGCTCAAGTCGCGTTCCGGCACGAAACACCCTGCGAGCCAGCAGGTCGAGTTGCAGATCGTGAATCTGTAATTGCGTGATGTCGGCACCATCTGTTGACCGGCGACGTACCAGAGCCTGAATACGAGCTACCAGTTCGATAAGCGAGAACGGTTTGGGGAGATAGTCATCTGCGCCAAGCCTGAGTCCTTTGACGCGCTCATCGACCGATCCCCGTGCAGATAACATCAGTACGGGGGTCTGTTTACTGGCGCGTATGCCTTCAAGTACCCGGTAGCCATCCATCCCCGGCAGCATCACATCAAGAATTATCGCGTCGTAGTCGAACTCCAGCGCGTAATGAAGACCTTCGGCACCCTCTGCAGAAACATCCACCGTAAAACCCGATTCACCCAGCGCACGACTGAGATAGGTTGACGTTTTTTCTTCATCTTCGACTAACAACAGGCGCATAACGGGGATTTCCTCTTAACTTTTCAGCGGAGCTTCAACATCTGAATAAACCTGTACTGCATCCGGCAGCCGTTGCCCCCGGACGATGATAGCGTCCAGTGAACCGGTCAGCTCGGTCATCTCAGCAGGGGTCAGCGAGACGGCAACAGAAGCCGTGTTCTGCAGCATATGGTCTTTATTTGTGGTTCCCGGGATCGGGACTATCTAGGGTTTACGTGCCATCAGCCATGCCAGCGCAATCTGACCCGGTGCGGCGTCTTTTCTTATCGCCCAGGTTTTCAGTAACTCAACCAGCTGTAGGTTATGCGGGAGGTGGTCGGGGGAGAAGCGGGTTTCTATGGCGCGTATATCACCTGCAGCAAATCGGGTTTTTTCATCAATCCAGCCTGTTAAAAACTGTACGCCTAGTGGGCTCCACGGCACAAATCCAATCCCCAGCTCCTCACAGAGCGGAAGCACATGTTTTTCTGGTCCTCGCCAGAGCATGGAATATTCACTTTGTACGGCAGTGACAGGTAATGCCGCATGCGCCCGCTTCAGCGTATTGATGCCCATCTCGGACAGACCCCAGTGCAGGACTTTCCCCTGATCCATTAAATCCTTTATGACACCGGCGACGTCTTCGATCGGAACCTGAGGATCGACCCGGTGCTGATAGAGTAAATCGATGCGATCGGTATGCAGGCGCTTAAGCATGTTTTCTACTACCAGCCTGATATGCTCCGGTCGGCTATTGAGGCCAGGCAGGCGTTTACCTGTCTGCTGATCAATGTTCCAGCCAAACTTGGTGGCGATAACGATTTTATCCCGGAAAGGGCCAACGCCTTCCCCGAGGATTTTCTCTACTTCAAAGGGTCCGTACGCTTCTGCTGCGTCAAAGAACGTTACACCCTCATCAAATGCCCGGCGGATAACCTTCACCATCTCAGGACGCCACGGGACAGAGGTATCATATTTACGGCTCATGTTCTGCACGCCCAGGCCAAGGGCAGAAACGTCGAGATTACCGAGTTTGCGTCTGCTCATTGCCGCAACGCGCTGGCTACTGTGTCCCGTTGAATCGACCTGAAAGGATTTCCCCGCCGCCGTTGCCTGGGGAACAATTGATGCGGCGGCAATACCGGCCCCGGCGAATAACAGCTTACGTCGTACTGGCATTGCAGGGTTGTTTTGACTTTTCATGGACCATTCCTTTTGCAGCAAATTGAATATGAATCCCATTTAACCAGAGAACATTCTGCTCCCTGATTGCCAACATAATGCTGACGGCTGGCTGACAGCCCTGTCAGAAAAGGTTCCCTGCCCGATAACGCTTCCTGACAAAAATGTTATGTCTCTGTCACGATGCTGACAGCCCCCCGCTCCTAATCTGGGACTGCATATTTGATACCGCAGCCTGCAGAGCCGGGCTGACACGCATCGGGAGAGACCATGAAATTCACGCTTATAAGCGCAATACTGCTCACGGCAATAGCCGGAGCGACTTCAGTCAATGCGGCTGACTACAAAAAAAACCCCTTTACGCTCGCTTATGACGGTGCCATCACTGAGAACGTCAAAGGCAAGGTCAACATCCATCCGGTAAAATACGATCTGCATGGCATCCAGATTGCCGCGAATGTCTACACCCCGGCCAATTACGACCCTGCAAAAAAATACCCTGCAGTGGTGGTCGCACACCCCAATGGTGGTGTGAAAGAACAGGTCGCCGGGTTGTATGCGCAACGCCTCGCTGAGCATGGTTACATTACTATTACTGCCGATGCAGCCTGGCAGGGCGGCAGCGGTGGCAGACCTCGCAGTGTGGATAAGCCTGCAAACCGCATTGAGGATGTTCACGGTATGGCTGACTACATCAGCCAGTATCCGGGGGTGGATACGTCCCGCCTCGGCCTGCTTGGCATCTGTGGCGGCGGTGGGTATTCACTTGTTGCAGCCGAAACGGACAAACGGTTCAAATCGATCGCAACAGTCAGCATGTTTAATTCAGGGCTTGTACGCCGTAATGGTTTACAGGATTCACAGCTGGATACTGTCCAGCAGCGGCTGCAGCAGGCTTCTGACGCGCGGGCTCAGGAAGCTGCCGGAGGGAAGGTTCTTTATTCCGGCGATGCAAATCTGACTGATGAACAGATCGCTAAATTACCTTTTGCCTTATACCGACAAGGCTATGAGTACTACTGGAAAACCCACGCGCACCCGAACTCTACCTTTAAATACACGACAAGTAGCCTGCTGGATTTGATGAACTTTGACGTGACAGACCACATCAATCTCATCAATAAACCGCTGTTAATGATTGCCGGTACAAAGGCAGATACCTTGTATATGACCGAAGCTGCATTTGCTAAAGCGACCGGTACGAAAAACAAAGAACTGTTCCTTATCGACGGTGCAACCCATATCGAGACTTACTGGGTTCCCGGATATGTTGATCAGGCAATGCAAAAGTTAGACGTATTCTTCGATAAGAATATTTAGTCAGCCTCCGAGGACACCCCGGTCTGTCAGGCTGGGGGATATCACCTGCCTGCCGTCACTTCACGCTTCACTTCACTCTTTTCTTTTAAGTGATATTGAACCGCTCCGGTTTTCCTGGAGAGTATTTTGCCTGAGTGATCAGGCTGCCACATCCCGGTCATTCAGCGAAGCGTAATAGGCTTTTTCTGCCTCCACTGGCGGGATATATCCGGTCCGTTCCATCAATCGGTGATTATTGTACCAGTCCACCCATTTCAGCGTAGCCAGCTCAACATCCTGTCGGGTTTTCCAGCTTTGCCTGTGGATCACCTCCGCTTTGTACAACCCGTTGATACTTTCTGCCATCGCATTGTCATATGAGTCGCCCGTGCTGCCTGTTGAAGCCAGCAGCTCCGCGTCCTGCAGCCGTTGCGTGTACGCCAGTGACACATATTGCGAACCTTTGTCGCTGTGATGGATGGTACCGCTCGGGCGTCTGGCCCACAGCGCCTGCTCCAGTGCATCCAGCACGAACGACGTTTCCATCGTGGATGAGACCCGCCAGCCCACGATAACACCGGCGAACACATCAATGATGAAGGCCACATATGCGAACCCCTGCCAGGTGCTGACGTAGGTAAAATCGGCCACTCAAAGACTATCGGGCCGTTCAGCCACGAACTGCCGGTTCACCCGATCCTGCGGTGTTTCGGCTTTGTTGCTGCGGGTGGTTCTGACACTTTTGCCGCGTGTCACCCCACGTAGCTGCAGGGCTTTCATCAGGCGCTCAATGGTGCAGCGGGCAACGCCGACACCTTCACGTTTTAGCTGTCGCCAGACCTTACGCACACCGTAAACGCTGTAGTTTTCTTCGTATACGCGCTGTATCTCAGGTATCAGCACGGCATCGCGTTTATCCCGACTACTGCGTCGTTCAGGACACTTCCGGCGTTGCTGATGCCAGTAGTACGTTGACGGAGCAATATCCAGCTCATGACAGACTGGCCCGACCCCGTGTTCACCGCTCAGATTTTCCAGAAGCGACATTATTTTTTCCAGTGGCGGTCGAGCTCCGCCTGGGCAAAATACGCTGAAGCCTGACGCAGAATATCATTGCTGCGGCGCAGCTCGCGGACTTCCCGCTCCAGTTCTTTCAGACGCTGGCGTTCGCTGGCAGTCAGCGCATTCTGCTCATCATCAACGGGCTCCTGCTGACGGATCCAGATACGCAATGTCTCGGGAGTGCAGCCGATCTTAGGGGCAATGGAGCAGATAGCGGCCCATTGTGAGTTGTAGGTATTCTGGTTTTCCAGAACCATACGAATAGCGCGTTGACGAACTTCAGGGGGAAATCGGTTATGTTTTGTCATCCTGGTTACCTCTCTCAAAGAGTGTAGTCTCCAGGATTACCGGGGCGGTTCACCCTTCGAGCCGGTGACTTTTAGGTTATGACAATATGCCCCATGACTTATAAGTGATGACATTAGGGGTTTTCAGGCGCGATTTACCCTATGACATTTGGGTATACCCGGGCAAACTTTTACGCTTTGTGGGAATCACGTCGGATTTTCAACAGAATTCACGTAGCACGATCATTTGTTGAAGATGCTAAGTCCGCTATGAGCGAAGAGCGGACATTGTGCATTAGCGCTAACGGTTCAATCTTTGGAAATCAGCTCGATTCAGTTCGGATAATTTCTCTTAGATAATGATAAGGTTAAGTCTCCCTACAACATCTGGACAGGTGTGAAAGTGAGCATTTCAGCGATACATGAATGGCGTATGAATGATTTTCTGATCAGTACAGACAATGCAAAGTTGAACATACAGGCTGTGCATCAGTATTTGACGAGATCTACATGGGCAAAAGGTATAGATCTGGAAACCGTCACGGCTTCAGTAGCGAACAGCCTTAACTTTGGCATTTATCACAATGAATCTCAGGCAGGATTTGCACGTCTGATAACGGACTATGCTACTTTCGCGTATCTTTGTGATGTGTATGTACTTGAGGAATACCAGGGCGACGGGTTGGGGAGATTGCTTATGGAATGTATTCATAGCCACCCGGTGTTTGAAAAGCTTCGTAGGATCTTGTTATTCACAACAACTGCGCCCTGGCTTTATGAAAAGTTTGGCTATGAACCGGTGAATAAGAAAAACTACGCGTGGGCTATCAACCGGCCTGATATCTATACCAATAGATAAAAGCAAACATAACAAGTATTTCTCAATACCCGGCCACAGTTCCTTTGAAAGTACAACGTCCGCTTCTGGCACGAAGCGGACCTCATTGTCCCGTGGCCAGTAAAAGGCTAGACAGTGCATGTTAACCGCATCGTGGCCTGTCACTCACTTTTAACTGGCACTTGCCCGGTTAAGCGGTTTCTTATACTAAAGCAGGGGCATAACAGAAGGTTATGGGTACGGAACGTGTCAGGGCGATTGCGCTGTTTCTGACGATGTAGTTCGATTACACCGGGACCGGAGGTTGAGGTGAAAGCAGGAAAATCAGATTCTGTAAAACAGACAAACGAGATGCTGGGCAGTGGTAACTATAATGAAGTCGTTCTGGATTTTGACGTCAGCAGTGATGATTTTTTTGAGATAGCTGACAGCTGGAGTGACAAAGGCGCAAAGATAAGCAAAGAAGGGGAGAGGTTTAAGATTAAAGTCCCCAGTCAAGCCTGAAAATAAAAAGGTGCGACTGAGACCTCCCTTACACAAAACCCGCCCTGAGCGGGTTTTTTCTGCGCCTTTTGAAGGTAGTGATGGGATGAATGGCGAGTTCGGGCAAAGTGAATTGCCATGCAGTCAATGTCCACTATGAGCGAAGAGCGGACGTCAAAATCATGATGACAGGTGAGTTCTGCCAATTTTACCATAACGTCCTTTTTACGCAGGGCATGAAAAAAACCCGCCAGGGCGGGTCTTTAGCAACTTATTTCAGGAAACCTTGCGATCAGGAGCACCTCTCCGGCTGATCTGGCCTCCCTTTCTGCCTGCTTCACGGGCTCGCTCTGGGTTGTTCTTGAAGTTCCCGCCGCTTATGCGGCCACC
Source organism: Pantoea sp. PGP6 (assembly GCF_053474785.1). Classification (NCBI taxonomy): domain Bacteria; kingdom Pseudomonadati; phylum Pseudomonadota; class Gammaproteobacteria; order Enterobacterales; family Erwiniaceae; genus Pantoea; species Pantoea sp. PGP6. The sequence goes on along the minus strand of NZ_JBQBMA010000002.1, from coordinate 121,267 downwards.
TTTTTGGCCAGCTTCTGCAGCCCGTTCTGGATTTTCCGCAAAATTGCCGGCACCGCCTCTACGTCCTGCCATAACGCCTCCGGTTTGAGTTAAGTAAAGCCAGATAAAGCATAGCCTTAACTTTTTCCCTCTGCGCCTAATCAGGCGTGCACAGCGCTCAGACTGCCGCATCGATCGTTTTTTGCCGTTTTTAAGGCAAAAAAAACCCGCTCAGGGCGGGAAAAATTCGTTACAGAGAAATATCTCTGTCTCTAATAGCGCAACTTAAAGTTATTTAAGTTCCTTCCCTGCCAGAGCGGCAGCTTTCGCGTATCCTGCAGGCTTCGCCTGCCGTACGGGCACAACTCACAGCAAGCAGGTCCCCCATGTACGGAAACCAAGACAAAAGGCTGTCTGACACAATAATTGGCGAAGCCATCCTTGAGCTGCTCGATGAGGGAGCGCGCATAACCAATGCCATACTTCTCCTGAAGCTGCAGACTTTCCTGATCGCCGCAGATGAAACGTGGCGGGAGATAGCGATACGCGCCGCCATCAGAAGCGTCCAGGCGGCAGATCTGGATGGCGGCAGCAGAGCAGGCGCACAGCCGCCCCATCTGCACTGAGCGCAGCAACTCCGGGTGAACCGGCCAGGCGCCCGGATTTAACATAAGAGTTCTTGGCCGCACCGCCTGAGAGTCCATCAGCGCGATTCTGCGGCCTGACGGCCGTTTCCGGCACCTTTCTATGCCTGCATCGTGAAAAACGCCACTGGAGATTTCTGCGCGGCTGCATGGCTATGCACTGTTAACTGATCTCTGCAGATTAGTACATGCCGATGTTAGCAACGTCCGCTTTTGGCACACAGCGGACCATTAAATAAACTTTTGCGCTGTTCAACAAACACATCACATCAACCATCAGCTAATACATTCTACTTCTTAACTTCTTCAACCTCCAGCCGCTCCAAATCCCTCCATCCAGGCGTTTTCAATCAGTTTCCAAGCCTCATCCCCGCCTCTTTCGCTGCAACTTTAAACTGCGCTTTCAGCTCAGGTGCGATCCGGATCTGAAATGTCGGAAATTTACCGGATTTGGACTTTTTTACGTCACGTTTGACCGTTGTCTTGTATGGACCCTCATGATTATCGATGAATAGTCAGGTATGTACCTTGATATCCGTCGGCTTGATATTCAGCGCCCGCTTCAGGTCAGCAATTCTGACAGCGTCATAGCCATGTTCATGAAAGTGTGCCTGTGCAATTGCGACTAATGCTTCGCGATCAAATGCAGTTCATCGGTAAGCGTCCAGCGAGGGCCGTCTGGTCATAATCTGATTCATCCGACAAAGTGGTGTCCACCAAATAAGTAGTGGGAACCAAAGTGTCAGATATGCAGAAAAATGTGACTCCCGGCAGGCGTAAGGGCTGCCCTAATTATTCTCCTGAGTTTAAGCAGCAGCTTGTTGCGGCCTCATGCGAACCCGGTATCTCCATCTCAAAACTGGCGCTTGAAAACGGTATCAACGCCAATCTGTTATTTAAATGGCGCCAGCAGTGGCGTGAGGGAAAGCTGCTATTACCTTCCTCAGAGAGTCCTCAGCTACTCCCTGTGACTCTCGATGCCACCGCCGTACAGCCAGAGCAGTACGCAGAGGATCCTGAGCCCCTCAGTATCAGCTGTGAGGTAACGTTCCGGCACGGAACGCTTCGCCTCAACGGCACTGTCAGCGAAAAGCTCCTGACTCTGCTGGTACAGGAACTTAAGCGATGATCCCGCTACCTTCCGGCACTAAAATCTGGCTGGTTGCCGGCATCACCGACATGCGCAACGGCTTCAACGGGCTGGCTGCAAAAGTGCAGACGGCGCTGAAAGACGATCCGATGTCCGGCCACGTCTTCATCTTCCGGGGCCGCAGCGGCAGTCAGGTGAAACTCCTCTGGTCTACCGGCGACGGGCTGTGTCTGCTGACCAAACGGCTGGAGCGCGGCCGCTTCGCCTGGCCGTCAGCCCGCGATGGCAAAGTGTTCCTGACGCCCGCGCAGCTGGCGATGCTGATGGAAGGTATCGACTGGAGGCAGCCTAAACGGTTGCTGACCTCCCTGACCATGCTGTAGGCCTGTTTATCCTGGTTGTCGCAGAATAAGCCTGGTAAAATGCGGGCTTATGAACGACACCTCTTCTGACGACATCCCTCTGCTGAAACAGCGCCTGGCTGAACAGGAAGCGTTGATCCACGCCCTGCAGGAAAAGCTGAGCAACCGGGAGCGCGAAATAGACTATCTGCAGGCGCAACTGGATAAGCTTCGCCGGATGAACTTCGGCAGTCGTTCCGAAAAGGTCTCCCGCCGTATCACACAGATGGAAGCCGACCTGAACCGGCTGCAGAAGGAAAGTGATACGCTGGCCGGTCGGGTGGATGACCCGGCAGTGCAGCGCTCTCTGCGGCAGACCCGCACCCGTAAACCGTTCCCCGAATCACTCCCCCGCGATGAAAAACGGTTGCTGCCGGCAGAGGCATGCTGCCCGGACTGCGGCGGTGCGCTGAGCTATCTGGGCGAAGATACCGCCGAACAGCTGGAGCTGATGCGCAGCGCCTTCCGGGTTATCCGGACCGTACGGGAAAAACATGCCTGCACAAAATGCGACGCCATCGTGCAGGCCCCCGCCCCTTCACGCCCCATCGAGCGGGGTATCGCCGGGCCGGGGCTGCTGGCCCGTGTGCTGACCTCAAAGTATGCAGAGCATACCCCGCTGTACCGCCAGTCAGAAATATACAGCCGCCAGGGTGTGGAACTGAGCCGTTCACTGCTGTCGGGCTGGGTGGATGCATGCTGCCGGCTGCTGTCACCGCTGGAAGAGGCGCTTCAGGACTATGTGTTGACCGACGGCAAACTCCATGCCGATGATACCCCAGTGCAGGTGCTGTTGCCGGGTAATAAGAAGACGAAGACCGGGCGGTTGTGGACATACGTTCGTGATGACCGCAACGCCGGATCAGCGCTGGCACCGGCCGTGTGGTTCGCTTACAGCCCGGACAGAAAAGGGCTCCACCCGCAGACCCATCTCGCGGGCTTCAGCGGAGTGCTTCAGGCGGATGCATACGCCGGGTTCAACGAGCTGTACCGCGATGGCCGGATAACGGAAGCCGCGTGCTGGGCTCACGCCCGCCGTAAAATCCACGATGTGCACGTCCGCACCCCGTCAGCCCTGACAGAGGAAGCCCTGAAACGTATCAGCGAGTTGTATGCCATCGAGGCGGATATAAGGGGAATACCGGCAGAGCAGCGCCTTGCTGAACGTCAGCTGAAAACGAAGCCGCTACTGAAAACACTGGAAAGCTGGCTGCGTGAAAAGATGAAAACGCTGTCGCGACACTCGGAGCTGGCGAAGGCGTTCGCATACACCCTGAACCAGTGGCCGGCACTCATGTACTATGCGGAGGACGGCTGGGCGGAAGCCGATAACAACATCGCTGAAAATGCCCTGCGGATGGTCAGTCTGGGTCGTAAAAACTGGTTGTTCTTCGGCTCAGACCACGGTGGTGAGCGTGGCGCGTTGCTGTACAGTCTGATCGGGACGTGCAGACTGAACGGCGTGGATCCAGAAACCTACCTTCGCCATGTGCTTGACGTCATAGCTGACTGGCCGGTCAATCGGGTGCGTGAACTGCTCCCCTGGCACGTAGCACTGCCAACTGAATAACACATCCCCGTCAATACGGTTCTCGCTGGACGCTTACGTTCATCGCAACCTGTTTTCTTGTTTCAATTTGCTTCCTGAATCCATTCATGTAGTAATCACTAAAATAACCAGCATAAAGCTATACAATCATGTAATTGATATGAAAGATTTTTTTAATTTAAGTTAAGTTTTAACTTGTGGTGTTTTACTTTTACATGTAGTGATCACTATACATCTAGCTCACGGCAGTGAGGAGAATACACAGTGACTCACTCTTTTCAGAACAAAATCGCGGTTGTGACCGGCGCATCATCTGGCATTGGTCTTGGGATCGCACAGGAATTAGCAGCACTCGGTGCAACTGTGATCATTACCGGGCGGGACAAGAATAAACTTGAATCTGCACTCAGTACTCTTGGACCGGATGCGAGTCAGTTTCAGGTGGATGTATCCAGCCTCTCCGAACTGGATAATTTTTATAAGCAAATATTGTCCCGGTTTGGTCGCATTGACATTCTGATAGCAAATGCCGGCATGGGCGAATTTGAACCCCTCGGGCAGATTACCCCGGAGAAGTTCGATCGTCAGTTCACAACGAACGTAAGGGGTGTCACGTTTACCGTTCAGAAAGCATTACCACTTATGAAACCAGGAAGCAGCATTATTATCACGGGCTCAACGGCATCCATTAATCCCGGTCAGGGCCTCAGTGTTTATGGAGGCACCAAGGCTGCTTTACGTGCAATGGTACGCAGCTGGATTCTGGACATAAAAGGTGCTGGCGTTCGCATCAATATCCTCAGCCCCGGACCGGTGGATACTCAATCCTTACACGATTTCCTTCCCGACCCCGTTGACGCCATCCTGCAGTCTTTGCGTGACCGCAGCCCGATTGGCCGCATCGGCCAGACAGAAGAAATAGCAAAAGCTGTTGTCTTCCTCGCCAGTGATGATGCCAGTTATATCAACGGCGCGGAGATTTTTGCCGATGGCGGCGCATCTCAGATCTGACTGTTGTTACTGGAGAAGGAATATTTTTGGGCAACATGGCAGTCCTCCCTGCTGCGGGAACCGGTCCTGCTGCCACGATTTGGTCCGGCGCAGATGCTTCCTGTCGGCAGTGGACCTGCTGCGCTGATTTTCAACGGCAATATTTAACGTGGTTCGCCTGGTTTGTGCGTGGCGGATCCATTTCAACCCTGACCTGAAGAGTTCAAATTATGATTAATTCCGTTCGCGCAGAAAATGAACAACATTATTTCGATGAGTTAGAAATTCAGCGTTTACTCGCTACCTATGCCCACAACCTGGATGACGGGAAATTTGCTGAGAATGCCGGGTTGTTTAAACATGCTGAATTTATTGTTCTTAGTGATACGGCTCATGGTAGTGAAGAGGTTGAGCAGTTTCTTAACCGTGGCGTTCAGCGTCATAAGGACGGAACTCCCCGGACGTGGCATAACGTTTCTAATGTGCTGACAGATGTTTCACCTTCCGGTAATTCAGCTACCTGCGTCAGCTATTTCACCGTGCATCAGGAACTGGAGGGGTTTCCTTTGCAGCCCGTATGCACAGGCAGGTATTACGACAGTTTTGAGAAACACGACGGCCAGTGGCGGTTTACATCGCGCAACGTGGTTCCCCGGTTGATGGGTGCACTTCAGTTTCATGTGGGTACGCCTATCGACAGTTCGCGGACTGAGAGAGCGTAGTAGACTTCACTTTTTTATACCCGTCAGCCATCAGTGCCAGAACGGCAAGCCATATCGGGACATACGTTAACAGTGATGACAGAGACAGTTTTTCTCCCGGCAGAAAAAGTGATACCAGAAATAACAACAGGGGTTCGACATATGACAGCATGCCAAACAGCGTAAACGAGAGACTGCTGCTGGCAAGCAGAAAGCAGAGTAAGGCAGAACAGCTCATTAAGCCCAGCCCTGTGACAGTGCGCCACCCACCGGTGGGTAACCATTCATTTCCGCTTCCCTGATAAATCAGAAGAACAACTGCCGGTATCATGAGAAATAAATTCTCTGCTATCACGCTGAAAAAAGCGTCGCTTTTAAGCTGACGTTTGATTATGAAATAGGGCGGATACCCCAGCATAACCACGAGGGCCACCAGAGGAAGTGAACGGACCATGAACACTTCAGCCGTAACGCCGCATGCCGCAAGCAATACAGCAATTTTCTGCCATCCCGACATCATTTCGCCGTACAGGGCTCTGCCGGTTATTACCATGACCAGAGGAAGCAGAAAGTAGCCGAGTGCCAGTGACCGGCTTTGCCCGTTGACTGGAGCCCAGCAGAAAATGATTATCTGCAGGGCAAGAAGCGCAGCGCAGACACACATTGCAGCGAGCAGCCGGGCACTTTTAACCACTGACAAAAAATAGCGCCAGAAAGGCTTCATTTTCTTTCGAAAAGCCAGCGCCAGTATCAGCAACAATGCGGTGGTTACTGCACGCCATCCGGCTATCTGCCATCCGTTCAGCGGATACAAAAAAACACTGTAATAACAGAGTACAGAAAACAGTACTGAGGACAGTAATGACAGCGTGATGCCTTTGCGTGCAGACATATTCCCCCCTGGCCGTGTATCAAAATCAAAGCAGTGACATAATGCGAAGCACCGGCCAGCTCATGGCTGAACGGTGCAGCTTATTAACAGAGTCAGGAGAGCTGGAGCCACGTACCCGGAATACTCAGCGCAAACTCACTACCAAAAACGATCGCCGGCGTCTGAAAGCCGGGGAAACTGTCACCGTTCAGAACTCGTCTGGCAGCTTCTGTGGCCGCAAGCGGCGTATAGGAATATCCGTTAACCGTCCCGATCACAGCCCGGTGGATCTTCCCGTCAGCCCCGGTAACTTCAGCAACTGCGCGTGCGCGATTTGCATCGCGTTCATCCTGCCCGGGCCCTTCAGGAAGCAGGGACAAATCACCCTGCGGAAAGGCATCCCCTGTGACATGCACAAACATCTCAATATCCGGAATACCGGTTGAATGCCATGCCGTCACCAGATCGCCAAAGGAAAGCGGCGCACAGGCCACAGGGCCTTCACCAAAATCAAACCAGCCGGGCTGCGCATCCTCTTTCGTTATCAGAATGCCGTTAACACGTTCCAGCAGGCCGGCTGCGATTATTTCGCCTGCGCTGACGGCAGACCCCCGGGACATCGTTCCAGCCACCTGTAATGCTATACGCAACCGTCGTGGTTCCGGTACATGCCGTGCAAGGCGAACGGCCAAGCAGTCGGTTGGCACCACGTCCCAGCCCACGCCCGGCAGTAGCATACTCCCGGCCCGCGCCGCTCTTTCTCCCAGTGACTCAGCCAGCCGGTATACGTTAATTTCCGCTGTGATATCGAGGTAATGAATACCCTGGTCTATACAGGCTTTCATCAGCGGTTCTGCCGTAGCGGCAAACGGCCCGGCACAGTTCAGCACAACGCTGACGCCTGCCAGCTGCAGCGCAGTTTCAGCAGCGTCTTCCAGACCGAATACCCGCATACTGACGTCAAGTTCACCGGCAAGTGCGGCCAGCCGCTGCCTGTTTCTGCCGGCAATAATAGTATTCAGGCCGGCACTTTTAGCCTGCGCGGCGGTCATGCGTCCCGTATAACCGGTGGCGCCATAAATCAGTAATGTTTTCATGGTTGAGTGTGCTGCCATTGTTTATAAACAAATTCCAGGCTGTAGCCATCGGGGTCGAAAACGCCTGCGGCGTAGTAGCGGGGATCGTAGTGAAGCCGGGCACCGGGTGCCCCATTGTCAGACGCGCCGGCACGCATGGCTGAAGCATAGGCTTCATTCACCATTGTCTGATTTCGCGCGACAAACCCGACATGTACAGCAGCTGGTGCAACAATTCCTTCGCGTAGCCAGAAAAAGATCCGGCCCTGAGCACCGAACCCTTTCAAATCCGGGTGGCCGGGCGGCCCCTCTTTTCCGTCATAATCATGACGAACCGTAATGCCGAGAGGGGCAAGCGCTTCCGTATAGAAACGGACAGAACGGTCTGTATCGCTGACCGTTAAAAACAGATGATCGAGCATAAAACCTCCGGAAGGATTCAGATTTGGTAGCCGCCGGCAACCTCGATGGATTGTGCGTTAATCCAGATGCTGTCATCAGAGACCAGGCCTGCGATAACCCGGCCGACATCATCCGGCTCCCCCACGCGTTCCAGCGCGGTCTGTGAGGCGAGCAGAGCCTCAAATTCATCATTCAGTCCTCCGCCAAGCGACGTACGGATTGCACCCGGAGAGACTGCGTTTGCCCGGATGCGCCGCGGCCCGAACTCTTTGGCCATATAGCGGGTCAGTACTTCAAGGCCGCCTTTAAAGGCAGCGTAGGGCGCAACACCTGCCGTAGCCACGCGCGTGGTGGCGCTGGTAACGTTGATGATGTGTCCTCCATCACAAATCAGAGGCAGCAGCTTTTGGGTCAGGAAAAAAGGGCCCTTCAGGTGTACGGCAAAAAGACTGTCGAACTCACTCTCCGTCACCGTTTCAATCGGGTTGAAGAGCCCAAACCCGGCGTTGTTGACCAGCACGTCAATCTGCTCACGTTCCCAGGTGACACTGACTATGTCCAGTAAGGCGTCGCGGAAAGTGCCGAAGGTTTCGGTGCGAGCCACATCCAGATGCAGCGCAACGGCACGGCCGCCTGACGCTTCAATCTCCTTCACAACCCTCAGGGCAGATTCAGGATGGCTGTTATAAGTCACAATCACCCCTATTCCTTTAGCCGCGCACTGCTGCGCCACGCTGGCGCCGATCCCGCCACTGCCGCCGGTAATCAGTACAATTTTCATGATTTCATCCTTTCTGTCTGCGATAGAAAAAGGATAAAACTTCCCGGACAGGTCAGCCTCTGCGTTCCTGCTCGATTCTTACCTTTTTCTGCTTTATGCTCGCTTTAATCATCATGCTGAGGAGGCTGACTTTGACACTGGAACCCCTGCTTGACGAGCTGCGTCTTCTGGCCGCTCATGCCCGAAACTGGCGAACCGAAACCGGCATCCCCCGTGTGGCAATGGTGCAGGGTAACGTTCCCGCACATGCACTGGCTGCGGTCTATGAGCCGATGGTTAATCTCATATTGCGAGGCAGTAAATCCATGACGGTGGGAGACCGGGTATTCAACTACAATCCTGCTTCTTACTTTGTTATGTCAGTAGATTTGCCAGCCGTAGGCGAAGTCCATCCCGAAGCCACCGGTGAGCCGTATCTCGCGGTCAGCCTGACCCTGACGCCGGAACGGATTGCGACACTGCTGGCTGATTTACCTCCCGTGAAGGCCGATTCACAGTCGGGTGCTTTTTCCGTTGCTGCCGTCACGCCCGAACTGCTGGATGCCTGGGTAAGAATGCTTCGCCTGATGAAAAGTCCTGAAGATATCCCTGCTCTCGCACCGGTGTATGAACGTGAAATCCTTTATCATGTTCTGAAAGGCCCACATGGCTGGATGCTGAGGGATATTGCTTCACCGGGAACCATGCTGGCGCGGATAGGTAATGCGATTCGCTGGATAAGACATAATTTTGCTGATGAATTTGTGGTTGAATCACTGGCCGGGCAGGAAGCCATGAGCGTATCGGCCTTTCATCGTCATTTTAAGTCTGTGACAAACATGAGTCCGGTCCAGTATCAGAAGCGCGTCCGTCTTCTTCATGCCAGAACCAAATTACTGGCGCGTCAGCAGAGCGTCACGTCTGTTGCCATGGAGGTGGGTTACCGCAGCGTGCCCCAGTTTAATCGTGAGTACGCCCGTTTCTTTGGCCGTTCTCCTTTAAAAGACGCTGCAAGTCTCCGGAACGACGCTGATGATGCAGAAAGCTCTCTGAATCACCACGTTTAATGCGGCAGTAAATTTTGCTGCCGCAACGAAGCAATAACTCACCTCACGATATTTCACTCTGTGAGTAGCAGCCAGGAAAACCCAACACGCAGTAACTCAGACGTGGTTCAATTTCGCAAAGTGACGGCCGGCACTCTTACTCATCCTTTCTGACAGACGACTTCGATGTTATTACCGTCAGGATCAAGGATGAAAGCCGCATAGTAGTGTGAATGATAATGATCGCGGATTCCCGGCGCGCCATTGTCTCTACCGCCTGCCTTTAGAGCGGCACGCCAGAATTCGTCGACGATGGCCCGCTCACTGGCAGCAAAAGCCAGATGTGTTGAAGCGCCTGTTATGTCTTTATCATGAAGCCAGAGCCTCGGATATCCCTCCGGGCCCAGTCCGTACCGGGCACCACCCGATAAAGTACGCTCCGGAGGCACAGAAATAATCAGGCTGAACCCCAGCGGAGCGAGAGCTGCTTCAAAGAATTTGAGCGATACCTGAGCATTTTTTACAGCAATTTCAACATGGTCGATAACAGACATAACTTTTACCTCCTGGTTAAACATTTTTTGACGTCAGGAGAGCGCTGAATGCCTGACCGGCCAGCTGAGCCACGGCAGTTAACCTGGCTTTTGACAGTCCCGTTACTGCGGCTGCAGAAAAGCCCCGCAGCGTTGTCACGACATAATCAGAAAGCTCGCGGTCCCGTGCAGGTTCATACTGCCGGATATAATTTCTGATGAACTGAATTCCTGCCTCACCATAGCGACTTGCCAGCTCCCGGGCCTGCGGATCGTCGGCACGCATACCTTCAGCCACAAGACAGCCTCGCTGGACCGGGGATCGGGCGTATAAACGTGCAGCAGTCATAAAAAGATTTGCAACCGCCTCATCCAGCGGCCTGCCCGGAGTCAGAATTTTGTCAGCCGGCAGGTTTCCTTCTGCAACATAGAGATCCAGGCAGCGTTCAAACAGCCCTGCTTTACTACCGTAAGCGGCGTAAAGGCTGGGAGGATTTATGTTCAGCGTCTTTGTCAGTTCCGTGATACCTACAGCATCATAACCACGCTGATGAAACAGCGCTTTAGCCGTCTGCACGCCTGACTCTCTGTCAAATATCCGCCTGGGTGCTTTTATTGTTTTTTCGGTATCGCTCATAGGTTTTTTCCGTTGCATCAGAAGTATTTCTGAATGCCATCTTAAAACTTTTTTGTAGTGATCGCTACAATAAGTTAGTGACAGCCTGTTCAGGTTTGAATATAGTGAACACTACATAAAAACACTAGGTACAATTATGAATCAGTCATTTAAGAGAAAGGTCGCCGTTATCACTGGTGGCGGAAGCGGTATTGGTCTGGCTATAGCGAAAAATCTGAGCGACGAAGGCGCAGATGTCATTATCACTGGCCGGAATGCACAAACCCTTCAGGAGGCGGTAAAGGCTCTGGGGAAAAATGTAAAAGGTATTGTGGCTGACGTCAGCAGCAAGGTTAGTCTTGATGCGCTTTATGAACAGGTTAAAACGGAATTCGGCCACATTGATATTCTTGTCGCTAATGCCGGCGGTGGGGTCCATGCTCCGCTTGGTGAAATCACTGAAAAACAGATCCACGATCAGTTTGCCACAAATGTTAAAGGTGTTGTGTTGACTGTTCAGCAGGCTATGCCCCTGCTTGGAAAGGGGTCGAGCGTGATTATCATTGGTTCGACGGCGTCAGCAGACCCGGGACCCACCATGAGTATTTATGGTGCGACCAAGGCCGCAGTCAGAAATATGATGAGAAGCTGGATTACAGAGCTGCACGGGTCGGGTATACGCATAAACATTGTCAGCCCGGGTCCTGTGAATACAGCGTCTCTCAGAGCCGCATTTGGCGATAATGCCGAAGAGGGGATCGCCTTCCTCACCGCTAAAAGTCCGTTGGGACGTATCGGAGAGCCGGAAGAAATAGCCTCTGTTGTTTCATTCCTGGCCAGTGATGCCTCAAGTTATGTGAATGGTATAGAGCTGTTCGCAGACGGGGGCGCCTCTCAGACCTGACAGATGACAGGTACGTTCATTTAATACAGAATTACTCTCGCTCACCCGTTTGTGTTGGCCCAGAACGCAGATGTCCGCTTATGGCACAAAGCGGACATATGCAGAAAAGCAACTCATGAACGAGCATCAGCGTCTTCCATTATCGCTTTCACTCTTAGAATGGTCTGCCGTGTGGTGTCAAATTCGCGGGCGATCGCGCTGATACTCTTCCCTTCACTAAGACGCAAGAACACCGCTTTCTTTTGTTCGTCATCCAGAGCCGGCGGGCGGCCGAAACGCTTTCCTGATGCCTTAGCCCGTGCAATACCAGCATGTGTACGTTCAAGTAGCAGATCGCGCTCAAATTCAGCAACCGCAGAGATTACCTGCATTGTCATCTTACCGGCCGGACTGGTGAGGTCTACCCCTCCCAGCGCCAGGCAGTGTACGCGTATTTCTGACGCAGAAAGTAGCTCAACGGTTTTTCTGATATCCATGGCGTTTCGCCCGAGGCGATCCAGCTTCGTTACGATTAAAACGTCACCGTTTTCCATTCGATCAAGGAGACGCATAAATCCAGGGCGCTCAGCAGCCGCAACTGAACCACTTATGTACTCTTCAATCAGTCGCTGGGGTCTGATAGCAAACCCGGCCGCTTCGATCTCACGACGCTGGTTTTCAGTGTTCTGTTCGAGGGTCGATACCCTGCAGTAGGCAAAAACTCGTGACATGTAGTTATTTTATGTACGAAACCGGTCGTTTTTAATAGATTTCCGCAGCATCTCTATCGATGCCTGCGAGGCAAAAAAGTTATTACAAGCAAATATTCCCAATGAGAAACAATTTTTTCAGCTCTACGTCACTCACGGCGAACGCCGCTGTGCTTTACCTGAAAATGAAACGGTGCTTATATGTTCTGGCTTCAGCATGATTAATTAATCGGGCCTGTTATATAAGGGATCCGCTCAGCGTCTTTGCCGTAAAGGATTGGGTATGGAAATTGAAATTAATTGCTGTAATAACATCGATAAAGCAAACATCACTCTGGCAGAAAACAAGTTAAATATTAAGTTTGCGCCTAACGGCACCGGAAAAAGCACCATTTCCCGCGCGATTCAGTGCACGGTAAACGGGGATGAACAGGGACTCAGTGACCTGCTTCCGTTCAGATACCGTGGTTCGAATCCCGATGCAGTCCGGCCCGGCGTAACCGGCGCCGATGGCCTGCAGAACGTCATGTGCTTCAATGAAAAATATGTGAATCAGTTCACTTTCCAGCCGGATGAACTTGTAAGCAACAGCTTTGATATCTTCATCAAAAGCGAAGCGTATCATGAGACAGAACGTGAAATCGAAGCCATGGTCATGGCCATACGACAGCAGTTTGCTGATAACGCCGGGCTTGAACAATTCATCACGCATCTGGGTGAGCTCAGCGCCGCGTTCAAGCTGAGCAACACCGGGATTGCAAAAACGTCTACCGGAATGAAAGGCTTATCAGCTGGCAATAAGCTTCAGCACATTCCCGACGGCCTGGAACCTTATAAGCCGTACATCCAGAGTAAAAGCAGCGTGGAGTGGATTGAGTGGCAGACCCGGGGATATGAGAAATTCTCCGCGCTATCCGACGGCTGCTGTCCGTTCTGCACTGGCGACTCACGTGAAAAGGCCGAGCAGATTAGTCGCGTCAGCACAGAATATGATAAGGCCGTCATTAAAAACCTGATCGGCCTGATTGGCGTGCTGGATAAACTCGGCGAATATTTTTCCGAGCCTGCCCGCGCCCGCCTCGCTGACATCACAACCCGGAAAAGCGGTCTGGAAAAACGGCACGAAGAATATCTCGTGACGGTGAAGAAGCAGACAGACAACCTGATAGGTATGCTGAATACCCTCAAGACCCTCAACGGCTTTACGTTCAGCGCTTCCACCAACGTCAAGGCTGCGCTGGAAGCCTGCCGCCTGGACGTGAAGTTTTTTCCGGAGCTGCAGTCGGATAAAACGGCCCGTACCGTGGCCAGCCTCAACGCCTCTTTAGACGGCCTGACGACGCAGGCTGGACGCCTGCAGGGTCAAATTAACAAGCAGCGTCAGGGCATGCAGAGGCTGATCTTCAAGCATAAAACCGATATTAATACTTTTCTGGCTTATGCCGGCTATCGCTATCAGGTAGATATTATCGGGGAAGGCGATAAATGCCGGCTGAAGCTTCGCCACGAAGACTTTGACGGCTACGTCAGCGGCGGCAGCCAGCATCTCAGCTACGGTGAACGCAATGCCTTTGCAATTGTCCTGTTTATGTATGAGTGCCTCGCTAAAAAACCTGATTTGATCATTCTTGACGACCCTATCTCATCATTTGATAAGAACAAGAAATTTGCCATTCTTGAAATGCTGTTCCGCCGTAATACCGGTGAGTGCCTGAAAAATGAAACGGTACTGATGCTGACTCACGACGTTGAACCTATTATTGATACGCTAAAATCCGTCAGGAAGCTGTTCAGTAATCTTGTTACAGCATCTCACCTTCGCTACAGCGCAGGCCGCATTACCGAGCAGCTCATCGCAGAAAGTGATATCCGCACTTTTGCCCAGATCTGCCAGTCCGTTACTGATTCTGACAGTGAGGATGTCATTAAGCTGATTTATCTTCGCCGGCATTATGAAATTATGGACGACCGCGGTGATGCCTATCAGGTGCTGTCAAACCTGTTTCATCACCGGGAAACGCCCATCGACAGCCGTGAACCTGTTTTGCAGGGGGTGGGACATCCTGAAATGGCCGCAGAGAAAGTCGCCAGCGGCTGCCAGGCAATTGTTATGCGCATACCCGGTTTTAATTATGCTGCCACTCTCCTGCAGCTCACAGAACCGGATCGAATTCGCGCGCTTTATCACCTTTGCCGGAACGGCTACGAGAAACTGCAGGTCTTCAGGTTACTTCAGACCGGAAACGAAAACGCAGTTATACGTAAATTCATGAATGAGACCTACCATATTGAAAATGAATTTATCTGTCAGCTGGATCCTGCCCGGTTTGATCTCATTCCTGAATACGTCATCAGGGAGTGCGACGCACTGATACTCCCTCCCCCGCCGGCAAATGACGACATGATGGAAGAAATTGCCTGACCTGTTAGAGGCTGACGTGTGATAACGGGCTTCAGTTTTCAGTGCGGCTCCAGTCAGGACCAATTACCGCCAGCAGGCGATTACGGTCTGTAATCCGCACCGTTTTACCCTGACGCAGCGACCTGATGAGCTTTCTGGCCTCGCGGCTGGGCCTGACGTTCAGGGTTAATGTCACGTTGTCACGCCCGGTATAACACTTCAGCCCTTTTGCAGTGGCCAGCGTTTCAAACCGCACATGATGGCTTTCTGCAATAAAGGCGGAATGGCGCGCAGGGCTTATCCAGTAAAGTGCCTCCAGCAAGTCATCCCATGCACGGCGGAGCAGATGCAGCGAGGCGTTCAGGCCGTAAACGGGACGACCGTAGTCGGGCTTACCGTTCGCATCCAGCTCCTGAAACTTCCACACGGCCTCGTGGTGCGCCAGGCGGTTACGCAAATCGCGGATCCGGGTGAACTTGCTCTCATGGTGATGGCGCCGGATTCCCGCTGGCTTTGAGGGAAATACATCCGCCGTCAGGTGGGGCCACAGCAGCGAGAGGTTTCTGGGCTCCTCATACTCTGCCGTGAGCAGGTTGGTCCAGAACCCAAAGTCCAGTCCGGAGATCACGCGCTCCGGCGTCAGAGGCTTTCCGGTATCGCTGATGCGTTTTGAAACCTTGCGCACGCAAGTCTCTTCCCAGGCGGTGAAATGATATACCGGACTGCCATCCGGGAACGTGCGGGGATTTCCCTGCCTGTCCGTCTTGAACCGTTTACCCTGCCGAATGTAGGTTTTATCATCAATGAAGCGCGGTAGATCGTAGATCCAGTAAGCGTCGGTCCGCCACAGTCCGGCCGCGCCCGGCGGCGGATTATGGCGAATGGCACAGTCAATGGCGTTGCGCAGCGTCACCTCAATGGAGTGCAGCAGCGGCTGCATCGCGGCCGACAGAGCCTTGTTCCAGTTATAGCCGCCCAGCGCCTCTTCGGGCTTCAGCTTCAGCACATCCGTGTAAATTTTCAGACGTTCAGGAGAAATGTAGTCTTCCAGTAGCATGCTGCCCTCCGCGACGCTTTACAGATATCAGGTTGACGGTTGCGTCAGATGCGGGTAAATTAAGCACCATCAAGGCGCGGATTTCTTCGGACCCGTGCGTTTAAGTTAGTACCGGAAAAGCCATCCCTCGGGGTGGCTTTTCTCGTTCAGAAGTCTCAGAAAAGAGGCCAGTCAAAAGGCTTCATCCGCATGGCGATGCGCAATTCATCGGCCATCGCCTGAAAAGCCTCTTCGGGCATCAGGCTGAAAAGTGAACGGTGCAGCGCCAGCACGGTATCCTCGTCACGCGATACCGCACTGGCCAGCATTGCTGCATAGAGCGAATTACCTCTCGCCAGGTACTTAACGCCCTTCAGCTGCTTCGCACGCACCTCAAGCAAAGGCATACCGAAAAGCATCATGCGCTGCAGGTCTTCTTCGCTCTTTATTTCGAGAATACGGCAGAATTCCCGGTGCCCGGCCTGCGTCATTTCCAGATCGTACAGATTATCACTCAGCTCTGTCCCGGCCATTCGCGCCATCTCCCGGTCCATCAGCGCAACCAGCTCACTGGTGCGGATAAAGTTGCCGATCAGGTCGCCAAAGTACGCCGTTAGAAATTCCTGCACGTAATCACTCTTGGATTTGCCCGCCAGCTTCGCCTGCTCGGTAATGGCCGCGTCAACCTCATGCGGAACGTTACGGACCGTGATTGTGGACGGCGGCAGCAGAAGCGGCAGTATTTTTTTGGATTTGATGCTGTCAGACATGATTCAGTTCCTGGAAAGCGATGAGCTCATCATTTCACCGGAAAGCGTTAGATGCAATAAATAGTATTCATTTTAATAAAAATGATGCATTTTATTTTTTTTGCATCAATTCTGCGTGAAACACGTCAACCACCCTAAAACACGCCAAATCTTTTCCGGCTCCGCCTGCTGCCTTGTCTCCGCATCCGGTCAGATCCGGAAAAAGGCATAAGCGGATCTGCACTTTTTCTTTTATGAACGGTTGTCTCCCTGTATCCCGTAATTTTTCTGTACCTCTGTGCATTACAAGCCGTTGTTTAACATTCTCAATCGTTTATGCTTTGAGGGTCTGTCAGCACAGCGACAGATACATCGTCCTGCAGGGCATACTGTCCGGGGGACAAAACATCAAAACGATGGAGATTAAGCCTATGGCTTATGTAAATCCTTACCAGAAAGGCGGTAATCAATATGAGTTTAAAATCAGGGGTAAACCTAAACGACGAAGTTAATCAGATTGTTGAAACTTCTTTAAATGCAGGCATGAATGAACAAGACGTGGCAGTTCTCGATAAAATTGGGAAGTTACAGGACGAACAGCTCCAGCGGTACGGAACGACCGTGCCATCAGGAACTGAGGTGTTCCGGCTTCAGCTCGGTAGTCACGGCGGAAGCAGTGTCTTTTTCAATCGTAATGGCGAGGATTGCCGTTACAGTCTTAATGATGGTGAGAATGGCTCCATGTACGTGGCCCAAACTCCTGACACGGCAATGAAGGAAGTGTTTCAGCATAAAAAAGGGCTCAGGGAATCGGATCTCGATAATTACATGATGGGCACCGTAGCTATTGAGAAAGATATCAGGGTCCTTCAGGTCAGTAAGCTGATTAAAGGCAGTGATTTAAGGTTGAATGATGTGACAACCTCAACACGTGCAGTTACTCAGCATCTGGCTGAAAAGGTTCATTCAGCAGGGTTTGAAGGAATGGAGTTTCCATCAAATGTCACCGGTGACCCATGCCTTGTTCTATGGCATGACGATCCGGCTGGAACCGGGCTGGCCACAACCCGGAGTCAGACAAGTCTCAGTCAGTTTGAATATCAGGGTAGGGAAGCGGCCGAAATTCTTGTTTATGATCTGGGAATTCCTGTTGAGGAATAATTGATAAAGGGGGGGGCAAGCACCCCCTTTCATCAAACTGCGTTCTGTGTGCCGTAGTTGCGAGCCAGCCGGCGTAATTCATTCATGACTTTTTCATCCGGATTACTTTTCAGAACCTCGGCAACGGTAAACGCACGTCCTGCAGGGTTCAGGCCATCCAGGACGGTATTTCTCTGTTCCATAAAGAAAGAATATTTTAGTCGATCACTGAAGCTGCTCAGCATAGGCAGTAGTTCGGCCACACCCCGGAGCACGCCTTTATCCGAGATCCCTTCCTCATTAGTGAACTGAAACACCGGGTAGTAAAACTCACCGTCAATATCAAGGGCAAGTAACTGATTGGTATCTTTCCAGGTCTTAACCGTGGGTTTACTCTTTCCCACTATTTCAGCAGCTTTAGCTGAGTTGTAAACACCGCCATCATTTTCTAGTGTCTGAAAGAAAAGGGCCTTACTGTGTAAACGTCGTTGCTGACGTTTTTTTTCCGGCGTTAGGCTGTTAACGGCGCGATTTTCAAGAAACTTCAGAATGGTATCCATGGTAAAAATTGCGTCGGTCTTCCCCATACTCTCAGGAGCAATCGGCGTTTTACCTGACCTGACTTCCTCTGCCAGATCCTGAAAAAAATTCTGAAGACGCTCTGCAGCAATGCTGTTGTCCATAAAATTATGCATAGTGGAGGAACGATCATTAGCGTTTCGTTTTTGGGTTGGCGTGTTCATAAAACCTCCTTTTCGATTTCATGCTTCAAAGGATACGTTAAATCGTTAAGTTGCGCAAGTTTTGTTCTCACTCCGTCTTTTATAGTTCTTAGCTATTAATCGATTCGATTCTATTGATGCTATTTATTAAAGCATTTTTAGATCCGTTTTCTGTAAGAACCAGATCTGCCTACGTTGATGGTGGTTTTTTGGTCGCCTAACTACATATAGGGGTTCACTCAGCTGCGATGGGTGAACCGCTCCGGTTTTCCTGGAGAGTATTTTGCCTGAGTGATCAGGCTGCCACATCCCGGTCATTCAGCGAAGCGTAATAGGCTTTTTCTGCCTCCACTGGCGGGATATATCCGGTCCGTTCCATCAATCGGTGATTATTGTACCAGTCCACCCATTTCAGCGTAGCCAGCTCAACATCCTGTCGGGTTTTCCAGCTTTGCCTGTGGATCACCTCCGCTTTGTACAACCCGTTGATACTTTCTGCCATCGCATTGTCATATGAGTCGCCCGTGCTGCCTGTTGAAGCCAGCAGCTCCGCGTCCTGCAGCCGTTGCGTGTACGCCAGTGACACATATTGCGAACCTTTGTCGCTGTGATGGATGGTACCGCTCGGGCGTCTGGCCCACAGCGCCTGCTCCAGTGCATCCAGCACGAACGACGTTTCCATCGTGGATGAGACCCGCCAGCCCACGATAACACCGGCGAACACATCAATGATGAAGGCCACATATGCGAACCCCTGCCAGGTGCTGACGTAGGTAAAATCGGCCACTCAAAGACTATCGGGCCGTTCAGCCACGAACTGCCGGTTCACCCGATCCTGCGGTGTTTCGGCTTTGTTGCTGCGGGTGGTTCTGACACTTTTGCCGCGTGTCACCCCACGTAGCTGCAGGGCTTTCATCAGGCGCTCAATGGTGCAGCGGGCAACGCCGACACCTTCACGTTTTAGCTGTCGCCAGACCTTACGCACACCGTAAACGCTGTAGTTTTCTTCGTATACGCGCTGTATCTCAGGTATCAGCACGGCATCGCGTTTATCCCGACTACTGCGTCGTTCAGGACACTTCCGGCGTTGCTGATGCCAGTAGTACGTTGACGGAGCAATATCCAGCTCATGACAGACTGGCCCGACCCCGTGTTCACCGCTCAGATTTTCCAGAAGCGACATTATTTTTTCCAGTGGCGGTCGAGCTCCGCCTGGGCAAAATACGCTGAAGCCTGACGCAGAATATCATTGCTGCGGCGCAGCTCGCGGACTTCCCGCTCCAGTTCTTTCAGACGCTGGCGTTCGCTGGCAGTCAGCGCATTCTGCTCATCATCAACGGGCTCCTGCTGACGGATCCAGATACGCAATGTCTCGGGAGTGCAGCCGATCTTAGGGGCAATGGAGCAGATAGCGGCCCATTGTGAGTTGTAGGTATTCTGGTTTTCCAGAACCATACGAATAGCGCGTTGACGAACTTCAGGGGGAAATCGGTTATGTTTTGTCATCCTGGTTACCTCTCTCAAAGAGTGTAGTCTCCAGGATTACCGGGGCGGTTCATTGAGCTGATTTGCCACAAACATGTGAGCCTGAATATTAAGGCCGCGAACTACAGTATTGTCGGTGACAATGTACTCCATTCCATTAGCAAAGTGCTTTCCGTCCCGATGAATAACTCACTCATCGGTGCCTATTTGTCGCGTACCAGCATCTGGATAACATATTTATCGGATCCGAGAAAAGGCTTTATGATGAGCGCCGTACCACACCCGGCCGCTGGCTGGGCTGACGCGCTTTTAACGTCAGCAAAAAAATAAAAGAAAGCGAGGAGTTCACGTCTTTTTATCTGACGGTCGAAGACGGACAGGCCCTGCCTGATTACCGATCGGGACAGTACGTGGCGCTCCGTGTCTTTGTCCCTGAACTGGGCTATAGCTTATCCGGCATGCCCCGGGCCGGTTACCTGTATATTTCCGTGAAACGCGAAGATACGCATGCGGAAGGACAGGATCCTAGTTATGTCTCATCAACCCTCCATAATGTCGTCAGTGAAGGCGACACGGTAGACCTGAGCGCGCCGGCGGGTCACTTCTTTTTATACAACCTCAAATAGTGAAAAAAAACAGATACGTAAGTGCGAGCATTACTATAAATGGATGATACTGACATCAGACCATTTTCCTGCCAGATATTCTGCAACAAGTCTTCTGTGGCAGTGATGAGGCTTATGTTCACTGCATAGTAAACATGCATCAGAAAATTGCTTTTTGATGAGATGTTCAATCTGTCTTTGTGTTATCAAATTGATAAAATCAGCCGCATAGGTGTCCCAGCATCCATTGTTTAATTTATACTGCTCAAACATTTCCCGTGTCGGGGCAAGATCAGGCCAGTGTTCATAATCCATTCCACACAATGTACGGGCGAAGTATTTCAGATCGTCCTGTTTTGCGAAACCAGCCAGCTGAGAACGATTATTGAGGCGAACATCCATAATACGTTTCGCTCCTGAGTTTTTTAGTCGGGTAAAAAAGTGTTCCGCAGAAGATTGTGTGAAGCCAATGGTGAATATTCTCATCAGATTATCTTTTACCTGTTCACAACAGTGTTAATAAGCGCCGTATGAAAATCATGATCCCGGCACGCTATTTTGTTATCCATTACTGACAAATTTCTCGTTAGTCCAAGTATCACAATAAATATAATATACCTGCGGGAGATTACTGATACAGAACACGCCGGGAATGTGCCGCCATTGACGCAATGACGACACAGCCCTTTTTAACCGTTCCGTGAGAGTTCCCTGGCAATATACTGTGCGGTACGGCTTTCTTTGACCTGCGATACCTGTTCGGGAGTTCCTGCGGCAACCAAGCGTCCTCCCTCATGTCCCGCTCCAGGACCGATGTCGATAACCTGGTCTGCCTGAGTAACCGCCCGCATATCGTGTTCAATCATTATCACTGTATTTTCTGCATCAACAAGCCGCTGCAGCTGCACAAGGAGGCGGTCGGCGTCTGAAGCATGCAGGCCGGTTGTCGGTTCATCTAGGATATACAACGTGTGGCCACGTTGGCTACGTTGTAGTTCGGTTGCCAGCTTGATCCTTTGCGCCTCCCCTCCGGATAACTCGGTTGCTGGTTGTCCCAGACGCAGGTAGCCCAGACCAATTTCACTCAGCAGACGGAGGGGACGAGCCACTGGTTCTTCAGTCGCAAAGAACTGACTGGCTTCATCCACCGTCATATGCAGGACCTCCGCGATATTTTTGCCCTGCCAGCAGATCCTGAGAGTATCCCGGTTATACCGCGCGCCATGGCAGGTCGGGCACGGTGCATACACGCTCGGCATAAACAACAGCTCCACGCTGACGAATCCTTCACCTTCACAGGTTGCACAGCGGCCTTTTGCCACATTGAAAGAGAATTGACCCGCATCGTAATGATGGAGTTTGGCGACAGTCGTTCCGGCAAAGAGCTTACGAACAGGATCAAACAACCCGGTATATGTCGCCAGGTTTGAACGGGGGGTCCTGCCTATCGGTTTCTGGTCAACCTGAACCAGACGCTTTACCAGTCCGGTATCACCGGTCAGGGTACCGTACGTTTTCTCCGTTACGGATGGCCCCTCAGCGTCGCTGGCTTCGGAAAGCACGTCTTCTGGCTCACCGCCAAGTGAAGAAAGCACCAGTTCCGGTAAGGCCTGGGCAATCAGACTGGATTTACCGGAGCCAGAGACTCCCGTCACGGCTGTCAGCACACCCAGAGGAATATCAACATCGATCCACTTAAGATTGTGGCGATGGATCCCCTGCAGTTTCAGCCACCCGGATGGGATACGGGCAAAAGATTGTGGTGGCCGGACTTCATCAAATAAATAACGCGCGGTACGAGATTGGGTGACGGCTTTCAGATCTTCAGGAATTCCACTGTAGAGAACATGTCCTCCCTGTTCACCAGCCGACGGTCCCACATCAACAAGCCATTGCGCCCGTCGCATCAGGTTAAGATCATGTTCAACGACAAACACCGAGTTTCCGGCATCACGAAGGTTCTCAAGCGCATCGTAAAGCGCTTTACTGTCTGAGGGGTGCAGACCCGCAGACGGTTCATCAAGAACATAGACCACACCAAACAGCATCGAACTTAGTTGCGTGGCAAGACGCAGTCGCTGAAGCTCTCCGGCAGATAGAGTTGGGGTTGCTCTGTCCAGCGTAAGATAACCCAGCCCCAGTTTCTGCAACTGATACAACCGGGCCATGACACCACCGGTCAGCCGTTGTGCCGCCAGTCGTTTCTCTTCCGATAACGCCGATGTCCGGCGGACATCGGGTGTCACGGAATGGACCGCTTTTCCGGATGCAGCACGCTCTGTCCGATCCCGACGGGTGATATCCCTGTCGGCATCTGCGCCGGCGTGGTGGGCACTGAAATCCCCCCGGGAGATTGGAAGGAGCAATTCCGCCAGCTGGTCTAAGGGCATCTGCATAAATTCACCAATGTCCACACCGGCAAAGGTGACGGACAATGATTCTGACTTCAGTCTTTTCCCGTGACAGACCGGACAGAGCTTGCCTTCCATAAAACGGGAGACTCGTTTTCTCATCAACGCGCTTTGCGTGCTGGCGAAGGTATGTAGCACATAACGACGTGCCCCGGTGAAGGTCCCCATATAACCCGGCGTCATTTTTTTCCTGACGGCTTCGCGCGTATCTTCCGGACTCAGTCCCGGGAAAACCGGTACCGTGGGGGTGTCTTCGGTAAAAAGGATCCACTGACGGTCTTCCGCTGGCAGATTTTTCCAGGGAGTGTCGATGTCATACCCCAGCGTCACCAGAATATCCCGCAGATTCTGTCCGTGCCAGGCCGGGGGCCAGGAAGCAATAGCCCTTTCACGGATACTAAGTGAGGGATCGGGCACCATCAGTGTTTCAGTTACCTCATAGATATGGCCCAGACCATGGCAAGAAGGGCATGCCCCCTGCGGCGTGTTGGGAGAAAAATCCTCGGCATACAGCATCGGTTGTCCGGCAGGATAAGCGCCCGCCCGTGAGTACATCATTCGCACCAGACTGGATAAGGTGGTCACGCTGCCGACAGAGGAGCGCGCGTTACTGGCACCGCGTTGTTGCTGAAGCGCAACGGCTGGCGGCAGTCCGTCAATGGCATCCACATCCGGAACCCCGACCTGATCAATGAGGCGACGAGCGTAAGGGGCAACCGATTCAAAGTAGCGCCGTTGCGCCTCAGCATAAATGGTGCCAAAGGCCAGTGAAGACTTACCCGAGCCTGACACACCCGAAAAAACAACCAATGCGTTGCGCGGAATGGAAACATCCACCTCTTTAAGGTTGTTCTCGCGAGCACCGCGAATCACAACTGAATTGCTGTCGTCAGTCAGGATGGGATGATAACCGAAAAGTTTCTTTGCCATAGAATTTCCTGTGTTAGGTGTGTCCGCTCTTAATAAGGCCACCTCTTGTGACGGTATCTGGTGTGCCGGACCGCTCGATCAGAAAGCCCGTCGAAAAAAGCGTTTGTGTGACCGGAAACAGATTGCTGAAGCTGGGCCCGGTGGTACCCTGCGGATCCGCCTTCTGTATGAGAACTGGCTGGCGGCGTACCCGGGACCGGAGATTTGGCTCCCGTGATAATGCGGGCTCCCCGGTACGCGACGCTGTGGTTCCAGACCCAGCTGATGGCGACACTCAGGCGGTTTCGGGTACCAATTAAAAAATACATATGAATAATGCACGTGATTTCATATGTCATTTCCTTTCATTACAGTTTTAGACCCCATCAGACATCTGCCTGGCAGAGTTAACGGAGATAGGAGCGGACTATCGAAATGGTGTCGTCGATTGACCTCTTCTGCGACTCATTTCGTTTGCCCGTATCGGGGAATTCCTCCCGAAGATAGCTTTCCAGAACAACCGCCATCAGGTCGTTAACGGCTCCCTGGACTGACCCCGCTCCGGTAGACGATCCTGCCCTATAGTTTGAGTATAGGAGGAGCGTATGGGCACACCACGATTTACACCTGAATTTAAGGAAGAAGCCGTCCGTCAGATAACGGAACGCGGTTATTCCGTCGCCGAAGTATCTGCGCGTCTGGGCGTCTTTGCACACAGCCTCTACAAGTGGCTACGGGCTATCAAACCTGATAACAGCGAGCAGCATGCCCGGGATTTACTGGAAGCTAAAAGCGAGATCCTGAAACTCCGGGCGCAGCTAAAACGCACCGAAGAAGAACGGGATATCCTGAAAAAGGCCGCGCGGTACTTTGCAAAGGAGCCCGACTGAAGTACCGCTTTATCAATGAGCACCGAACTGTATGGGGTGTGATGACGATGTGTCGGGTACTGAATGTCGCCCGGGCCGGGTTCTATGCGTGGCTGCATAACCCTGTCTCGGGGCGTGATAAAGATAACCAGCGCCTGCTGATGCTTATCCGCGACTCATATTCCCTGAGCGGAGGCGTATACGGTTACCGGCGGGTTCATGGCGATCTGAACGAAATGGGGGAAACCTGTGGTAGAAACCGGGTGGGTCGGATCATGCAACTGAACCGGATTAAAGCTGTGCGCGGCTATAAAGCGCCACGTCGTATCGCTGGCAGGCCTTCAGTCGTTGCTCCTAATCGCGTGCAGCGGCAGTTCACCGTTGTCCGGGCCAACCAGGTCTGGGTCACCGATATTACTTATATCCGCACCTGGCAGGGCTGGCTGTATCTGGCGGTGGTTATCGATCTCTTCGCCCGTAATGTGGTCGGCTGGTCGATGAAACCCACTCTCTCACGCGAACTGGCGCTCGACGCGCTGATGATGGCGGTCTGGCGCCGAAAACCAGACAGCGAGGTTATCGTACATAGCGATCAGGGCAGCCAGTACGGCAGTGACGACTGGCAGCGCTTCTACCGGGCCAATAACCTGGCGCCGAGCATGAGCCGGCGTGGCAACTGCTGGGATAATGCGGTGGCCGAATCGTTCTTCAGTTCGCTGAAAAAAGAACGGATCAGAAAACGCATATATAAAACCAGGGATCTGGCCCGGGCGGATATCTTCGATTACATTGAAGTCTTCTATAACCGGTCCCGGCGCCACAGCCACCTCGGCGGCGTCAGTCCGGAGGCCTTCGAACAGGCCTCGTCGTGAGGACAGGATTTGTCTACAGGCGTGGGGTCAGTCCAAACTATAGGGCAGGATCGTCTACCGGGGCGGGGTCAGTCCATCAACGGCTCGGAAGTGTCTAGATTATCCGTGGCGATTCAGGGGTGACTTTTGGGTATACCCGGTCAGATTTGGCTGCTTAGGGTTACCGCTCTAGAATTTTCATCAAAAATGTCCGCGAAAAGCGGACATGTAAAATTTACAGCCTTCTATGTGCGCTATGAGATGTGAGCTGAACTCATAACGTACCGAATTAAATACCTTTTGCCGCAATCAAAACCGCAGGATGAATTTGTGGCTCTTCTGCCAGCAGAGCGGGTACGGTAGCGAATATTTGTTTAGCTGCTTCACCGGACATATGGAGTTCCCTTGAGTCTGTACTACTGAACAGATCTACAAGGAAAACCGTTTCAGGACTCGTTTCTGAGCGGATCACCAGCCAGTGAGTGGTGCCCTCTTCTGCATTAACATGAGGCAAAGCAGCGGCTATGCGCTCTGCTACTTCAGCGCCTTTTCCTTCTCTCGCTTTAAATGAAATCAGTCCTGCTGTTGTACTCATTGTTTCTTTCTCCTGTTGTAATAATCATGGCTTTCTTACGAGAATTATTGTATCAGGGTTAGGCAACATGGCACTGTGGCGAATCTGCCATTAAACCGGCATTTTCGGCCAATTACAGGACTGAGATGAAAAAGATAGTCATTATTGCTTCCCCGGGATGCCTTGCTTCAGGCTATACCGGGCTGGCTGATATGTTCTCTCTTGCCGGAAGAGCCATATCAGCTGCTCGCAAGGAGCCGTCACCCTTTAATATCATGACAGCAAGTCCGGACGGGCGGCCTGTGACCGACGGAAGCGGGCGGTTACTGACCGCCGATGCGGCACTGGCAGATATCAAATCATGCGATGCGGTTCTGATCCCCGGGTTTGTACCCGATGCATCAAACACACCGCCACAGCTCGGTAAGCTGGGCAGCATAGCGTCATGGATACGGCAACAGTATACGTGCATGGCGCGCTGGCTTGTGGCTCGTGCAGCGGAGTGTTTATGCTGGGCGAGGCGGGGCTGCTCAACGGCAGAAAATGTACGACAACCTGGTGGCTGTACGATGAGCTCAAGCGCCGTTACCCCCGGGCAAACGCCATCTGGGGCAATGCTCTGACTGAGGATAACCGTATAGTTACGGCTGGCGGGCCGCTTTCATGGATTGATGTGGCCTTACACGTTGTGCGTCAGCTTGAGGGGACGGAGGCTGCGCGCATTGCAGCAGAATTTGCTGTAGTGGATACAACGCCTCCCGCAAGGGCTGTTTATATGCCCACCGCGCACCTCAGCCGGCCGGACAGTATTCTGCCCGGTGCAGAATTTTTTATAAGGCAGGAAGCATCAACGCTGCTTACCACAAGAGAGCTGTGCCGGCGCCTTGCCATTTCGGAGCGAACCTTTCACAGGCGTATAAAGGCGGAAACAGGCGAGTCACCGAAACAGTTTATCGACAGGATCAGGTGTGAAATGGCAAGGCTGGCACTTGAAACATCCGCTAAAACCATAAAGCAGATCGCAGCTGATGCAGGTTACGCGGATGAGGGCAGTTTCAGGAGGGTCTTCAGCCGGATGACCGGTATGAATCCGGCATTATACCGCCGTTGGGTGAAAGACCGTACCCGGGAATAATGCACAGTAGGACCGGGAGGTATCCGCGCGGAATTATGGGACGCCCTGACAGCACAGTGCTGCCAGGGCTGTGCTGTGTTAACTACTGAGGTCTTTTCCGTTCGTGGCGATGACTTTTTTATACCAGTGGAAGCTTTTCTTACGGGAGCGTTTTAGTGTTCCGTTCCCCATATCATCCTGGTCAACACGTATAAATCCGTATCGTTTGGACATCTGAGACGTGCTTGCGCTGATCATGTCTATAGGTGTAGCGACCTGCATTTGAAATAGGTACGACCTGCATTTACCGCTGATTATCAGCTCACATTAGCTGCAACCAGCGCAGCTCTCAAACCCACAATACCTGCAAATGAGCCTGCATTTATCCCTGTCGACCTGCATTCCATTTTCACAAACCCACATTAACTGAAAACACGTCAGGCATCCCAACGATATATCTGATTGGTGTTAATTTTGGAATTATGTAATCCACACTATGCCATCAAATGGATTACTGGTTCCTGTTATCTTCTGTCCGTCCCCAATTACATAACAGGAATACACATGAACCAGACAATGACTGCTCTCGTACTCGAAAATTTCGGTGATGATAAATTTGCCCGTAAAGAACTCCCGGTGCCACAACCACAGGCTGGTCAGGTTCTGGTGCGTGTTCATGCCAGCGGTGTAAACCCGATTGATTATAAAATTCGTCTTGGAGAGGCTCCGTACGCCATGCCTCAGCTCCCTGCTGTGCAGGGTACTGATATGGCAGGGGAAGTGGTTGCTGTCGGTGAAGGCGTAACCCAGTTCCGTGTTGGAGATGAAGTCTACGGCCTGACCGGTGGCGTTCGCGGCCTTCAGGGTTCACTGGCTGAGTTCATTGCTGCAGATGCAGACCTGCTTGCCATCAAACCACGTAACCTTTCCATGCGTGAAGCCGCAGCTCTGCCGTTAACGTTCCTCACGGCATGGTCTGGCCTTGTTGATAATGCCAATGTACAGGCTGGTCAACATGTGCTGGTACAGGGTGGCGCCGGTGGCGTAGGTAACATGGTTGTCCAGCTGGCAAATGCACTCGGTGCAAAAGTTGCTGCAACCGGATGTACGGCAGATCAGGAGCTGATTACAACGCTGGGCGCATTCCCGCTGGATTACACAAAGGTTTCCACGCAGGACATCATTGAGCAATGCACCGATGGTGAAGGCTTTGATATCGTTTACGATACGGTTGGTGGCCCTGTCCTCGACGCCTCACTTTCCATGACGCGCTATTACGGCCATATCACCAGCTGTGCTGCATTTGGTGACCATAACCTGGCTACGTCATCGCTGCGTTGTGCAACCCTGTCGGGTGTCTTTATTCTGCTGCCAATGCTCACAGGTGAACGTCGTGCTCATCACGGTGAAGTTCTGAAAACCGCCACCCGTCTGGTTGAAGAAGGCAAAATTCGTCCGGTCGTTGATGCTCGTCATTTCTCACTAGACCAGGCCATTGATGCCCACCACGCAGTTCAGGATGGTTCAGCTTCCATCAAGGTTGTGATTGATGTCATTTAACGGCCTGATGGCGAGAACCTGGCGCTTTAACTGCACCGGAGAAGCCGACGTCCTTGAACTCGAAAACCTGCCTGTTGCCTTACCGGCAGCAGGTGAGGTGCTGATTCAGATGAAAGCTATCGGTCTTAACCGGGCAGACACCATGTTCAGACGGGGTACTTATATCGAGAAGGCCGTATTTCCCTCTCGCCTTGGTTACGAAGGTGCTGGCGTGGTGCTGGCTACGGGCGAAGGTGTTAAGCAGTTCTCTCCTGGAGATAATGTTTCAGTGTTGCCTTCTGACAGCTTGGCGCGTTTTGGCACTTGCGCAGATAAGCTGCTGATCCCTGAAAGCTATCTGGTGCATAAACCTGACAGTCTGAGCTGGGAAGAAGCCTCATCAGTATGGATGCAATACCTTACCGCCTGGGGTGGGATCGTGCATGCCGGGGAATTGACAAAGGGTGCGTCCGTACTGGTCACTGCTGCATCAAGCAGTGTTGGCCTGGCTGCGGTTCAGATTGCAGAAGCTGCCGGAGCCAGAGTGATTGCCAGCACCCTGACGATGGAGAAAAAGGAACGTCTGCTTGCCTTAGGTGTGAAAGATGTCATTGCCAGTGAAGATGAACCTGACCTCTATCAGGCGATTGTTTCGCGGTTGGGGGGTGAGCATCTTGATATCGTGTTTGATGCTGTTGGTGGACCTCAGATTGAACATATCGCACAGGCCATGTCCGCAAAAGGACGTATGGTCATGCATGGTGCGCTGAGTCCTGATGTAACGCCTTTTCCTCTGCGACTGGCATTACGCAAGAGTCTCACTATGCGGGGCTTCCTCTTTTTGGAAGTGTTGAATGATCCAGCCATTCGGGAAAAAGCAAAGCGTTTTATCCTGAGCTGCATGGGGGCCGGTTTTCTGAAGCCACAGATAGATAAATGCTTTAAATTTGAAGAGCTGCGGGAAGCACACCAGTATCTCGAATCAAATCAACAAATCGGAAAGATCATTGTCAGGGTTGATCCTGTCTGAATAAACCTGACCCCTTTTCGGGTCAGGTTTCCAGTTCACCCAGCACGTCTACAAGATAGTCAAACAGCGCTCTGATCCTCAATGGCGTTGGCCCACGCTGAGGGCGGTAAAGGTACAACCGCCAGACGGGTGATGTCTCCTCGGTGAGTATCTGAATAAGCTTGCCACTTTTAAGCCACGGCAGAACTAAAAATCCCGGCATATGCCCAAATCCAACACCGGCCAGAATAGCCTGGAACTCAGCCTCAAGATCATCGGCAATAAAGCGAGGTTTCGACGGGATGAAGCTGCGGCTTTCGGTAAATGTCCAGGGCCAATAGCGACCCGTCTTATGATCAAACAATGCCGTCAGAGGATAGGAATCCAGCTCAGCGATGCTGGCAGGCATTCCAACCTTATCAATCAGCTCAGGTGTACCGACAGGGTAAAAATGAATCTTTGCCAGTTCGCGCGCCACATACCGGTTGTCAGGCAAAAATCCAAAACGGATACCTATATCGATACGTTCATCGATAACATCGCTGTGCGAGTCGGTCAGCACACAGTCCACCACGATATCCGGGTACTGACGCGCAAATTCAGCCAGTGCAGGAACAACCAGTTTTCGGCCTAATACCGAAGACATAGTTAATCTCACCGTCCCCCCCATTTCATCAGTTTTATCCTTAACGCCTTTTACTAACAGCGAATCAAGAGAGTCAACCGCCTGGCGCGCCTGTTTTGCAAGACGTTCTCCATCTGCAGTTATCTTTATTTGTCGGGTACTCCGGTAAAATAAAATTTCTCCCCGCTGCTCTTCAAGTTCCTTTACTGCCCGGGTGACTGCCTGGGGTGATATCCCCAGTAGCATCGCCGCTTCCTTAAAATTTCGTGATTCGGCAGCCACGCAAAAAATACGCAGCATCTCCAGCTTGTTTTGCATCGTAGCCGCTCCTTGAAGTTTCATGGTTCCATATTTAGGAATTCTGAAAAGTATTAATTTCCATTTATTATGCCACTTTGCGCTGCGATACTTAACCCCGTTCAGAAAGTAATCATTCATTTCAGAGGCTAATACGATGAATAATATCGATAAAAAGGTTGTCGTCATTACAGGTGCGAGCAGTGGACTGGGTGAAACTACAGCCCTGAACCTGGCAAAAAAAGGCGCTATTCTGGTGTTGTCTGCTCGCCGCAAGGAGCGTCTCGACCAGCTGGCTGCCCGGATTATTGCTGATGGTGGCCAGGCTATTGCTGTTGAAGCTGATGTGACGCGTAAAGCAGATGTCCAGAATATTATCGACAAAGCCATTGAAGCTTTTGGCCGTGTTGACGTGATGGTGAATAACGCGGGTCTGATGTCGATGGCTCCACTCAGTCTTGCCAAAACCGACGAGTGGGATCGCATGATTGATATCAACATCAAAGGCGTTCTTTATGGTATTGCGGCAGCCCTTCCTGTTTTTGAAAAGCAGCAATCCGGTCATTTCATTAATCTGGCGTCGGTTGCAGGTATCAAGGTATTCAGCCCTGGCGGCACGGTATATAGCGGGACCAAATTCGCGGTGAAGGCTATCTCTGAGGGTCTGCGTCATGAAGTGGGTGCGCATATTCGCACGACCACTATCAGTCCCGGAGCCATCGACAGTGAGCTGAAGCTGGGGAGTTCTGACCAGGATAGTTCAAACTTCGTCATCGACTTCTATAAACAAGCTATTCCTGCCGATTCGGTAGCAAGAGCGATTGCCTATGCCATCGAGCAACCTGCCGATGTTGATATCAACGAAATTGTTTTGCGCCCAACCAGTCAGGAATTCTAATTCCCCAAATCTGTAGCCACTCAGTGGTCATTTCCTGAATATTTATGTCATACCAGCCACTTCCGTGGATGAGCGGAAGTGGTCTGGTATGCATGTCATCATGATGTAACGAGTTTATTCCATGTTTTCAGCTAAACGTATTGTGTTAATTTCTGTTCTGGCTTTTATGAGTGCAAATGCCTTTGCTAAAACGGTCAGCGTGACTGATTCGACGCTTGAAGGTGCAGAGGCAAAAGTGGCTCAACAGGCAGTCAGTGAAAATGCATCCTATAAAATCGTCAGTGCCTTGTATAAAAACCGCGTATACATGACAGCAGAACTCAGCAATTAAATTCCTGGACAGAAGATCCCATGCAAAGGGATCTTCTGCTTCAAGAGCCACAACGCTTACCTTCCATAAAACGACCGTTTTTTGGACTCACTCCCGTCTCATTATTAAGTGACCTGCACCCGCGATGCAGGATTACACCATCTCATTCCAGTATTCATTTTCCATCTATACTCAAATCAGGTGACTTACTGGAATCGATACAATGCTGATTGGTTACGCGCGGGTTTCCACCGACGATCAACATCTCGATCTGCAACGTGATGCCCTGATGCTTGCAGGGTGCGAGCGCATTTTTGAAGATAAAGTCAGTGGTGCCCAGGCAGAACGCGAAGGACTGGCCAGACTGAACAATTCTCTCCGGCCCGGTGATACCGTCGTTATCTGGCGGCTGGACCGACTGGGGCGATCGCTGAAAAATCTGCTGCAATTGGTCGAAAGACTTGACGGATTGCAGGTGGGCTTACGCAGCCTTCAGGAAGATATTGATACCACGTCCAGTGGCGGCCGCCTGGTTTTCCATCTTTTTGGTGCACTGGCGGAGTTCGAGCGCAATCTGGTATGTGAACGCACCCAGGCTGGTCTATCGGCCGCCCGTATGCGGGGACGTCAGGGCGGACGACCAGCTCTGCTCAGTCCGACGAAAAAAGCATTGGCGCTGAAGTTACATCAGGAGCGCAACCCACGAGAGCCATCAATGCCAGACAGCAGCTCGAAGGATACGTCCAGGTAACCATCACTGAGCATGGTCACAGTCATGTCGCCCACTTTTTTGCGATTTATGGCCGGTGCCTGCCAGTTAAGTTGTGAAGTCATGTGTTACTCCGTTTCGATGATGTGATTACAGGGAGATTACCGGGATAATCGTACCGTGATTGATGAAAGAAACTGCTCAACATGGTACGTGAAACGCTCAAAGTGGAATGCCAAAGCACTGAGCGCTATTAGGGGTCAGTTTGGATATCGAAAATTATTGTACGTTAGGCTCATTTTTTGACCATCAATGATGAGCCAATATCTGCCGAAATTTAACAGAACCGCCTATGCCCCAAATTCTGTATCGGTAGATATCATTTTTGTAGTAACTTTCCTTCCGGCAGCATCACAACCAGAAACCATATAAATATATGATTTATATCGTAAATATAAATAATTGTGTTTATCCTTCTTTGTACTATAGTGGAGTATGTATTGACGCCAGTTATATACTCCACTATAGTATATAAAATCAAAAATGGTGAGGTAAATAATGCCCAGTACTCCTGAAGAGAAAAAAAAGGCCCTTACCCGTGTTCGCCGCATTCGGGGTCAGATTGATGCTCTGGAAAGAGCGCTGGAAAATGGTGCTGAATGCCGTTCCATTCTTCAGCAGATAGCTGCCGTTCGCGGAGCAGCTAACGGTCTTATGGCAGAGGTGCTCGAGAGCCACATACGGGAAACCTTTGACCAGAATGACAGCTACAGCCATGAAATCAGTAAATCCGTTGACGATACGATTGAACTGGTTCGCGCCTATCTTAAATAGCTAAGCCATCACATTGAGGATAATTTACATATGAAATCACGTGCTGCCGTTGCATTTGCACCAGGGAAGCCCCTGGAGATTGTTGAAATTGATGTTGCACCACCTAAAAAAGGCGAGGTGCTGATTAAAAATACCCACACCGGTGTCTGCCACACCGATGCCTTTACCCTCTCCGGGAACGATCCTGAGGGCGTTTTCCCGGTGGTTCTCGGCCACGAAGGGGCCGGTGTCGTCGTGGAGGTCGGTGAAGGCGTGACCAGCGTGAAGCCGGGAGACCATGTGATTCCGCTTTACACCGCCGAATGCGGGGAGTGTGAATTCTGTCAGTCCGGGAAAACGAACCTCTGTGTATCGGTTCGCGAAACTCAGGGAAAAGGACTGATGCCTGACGGAACCACCCGCTTTTCTTACAACGGCCAGCCTCTTTACCACTACATGGGATGCTCCACCTTCAGTGAGTATACGGTAGTGGCCGAGGTTTCTCTGGCAAAAATTAACCCGGAGGCAAACCATGAACACGTCTGCCTGCTGGGCTGTGGCGTGACTACCGGGATTGGCGCTGTTCACAACACAGCGAAAGTACAGCCTGGAGATTCTGTCGCTATTTTTGGTCTTGGCGCAATCGGTCTGGCTGCCGTTCAGGGGGCTCGCCAGGCAAAAGCAGGACGCATTATCGCTATCGACACCAACCCGGCCAAATTCGAACTTGCCCGTCAGTTCGGTGCAACCGACTGCATCAACCCGAACGACCATGACAAACCGATTAAAGATGTGCTGCTTGAAATCAACAAATGGGGCATTGACCACACTTTTGAATGTATCGGTAACGTCAACGTTATGCGTG
The DNA here is from genome assembly GCF_053474785.1 of Pantoea sp. PGP6. Lineage (NCBI taxonomy): Bacteria > Pseudomonadati > Pseudomonadota > Gammaproteobacteria > Enterobacterales > Erwiniaceae > Pantoea > Pantoea sp. PGP6. The sequence continues at coordinate 87,085 of NZ_JBQBMA010000002.1, read as the reverse complement.
CGGCGCTGGAAAGTGCTCACCGTGGCTGGGGCCAGTCCATTGTCATCGGCGTGGCCGGCGCCGGGCAGGAGATATCCACCCGTCCATTCCAGCTCGTTACCGGGCGCGTATGGAAAGGTTCTGCTTTCGGCGGAGTGAAAGGCCGTACGCAGCTTCCGGCCATGGTAGAAGATGCCATGAAGGGTGAAATTGAACTGGAGCCATTTGTTACCCACACGATGACGCTGGATGAAATCAATGAGGCCTTCGATCTTATGCATGAAGGTAAATCAATCCGTACGGTAATCCGTTACTGATAGCGTCTCAACTGAGTCAAACCAACTGAAGGAAATGGATCATGGCAACACCTGTAATTTCAGGTAATGACGTTTTTTCCCACGTCTTCATCGGTGCATCCGATGTTGAAAAATCCGCTGCTTTTTACGATGCTGTCCTCGGTACGCTTGGCATCAATAACCTCGGCCCGTTTGGCAATGGCTGGGTACTTTATGGTCGCGAAAAGCCAGCCTTTATTATTGCACGTCCGGGCAACGGTGAAGCGCCATCGGCCAACGGCGTTACTGTCGGCTTTGCAGCTGCAAGTCCGGAAGAAGTTGATGCTTTCCACGCCGCGGGCCTTGCCGCCGGAGGGAAAGATGAAGGTCAGCCTGGCCCGCGCAGCCATCTCCCTGGAGCCTATGCAGCCTACCTGCGAGACCCTGCGGGTAACAAAATCACGGCTTATACGTTCATCTGACGTCCGGCTATGAATAGACCTCCCCTGACTCCCTGTCAGGGGAAATAACCATGAGACAGAGGCTGATGGAACTCATCGAGCAGCATGCCAGCGCTGGCGGCTGGCAAAACGTATACCGCCATAATTCACAAACACTTAATTGTGAGATGAATTTCGGTGTTTATCTTCCCCCCAAAGCAGCAACAGAAAAACTGCCGGTGCTGTACTGGCTCTCGGGTCTGACCTGTACGGAGCAGAATTTCATCACCAAATCGGGTATGCAGCATTATGCCGCCAGGAACAACATCATCGTCGTTGTTCCTGATACCAGTCCCCGTGGAGAGCATGTCGCAGATGCTGACAGCTACGATCTGGGCCAGGGTGCCGGATTTTATCTGAACGCGACGGAACATCCGTGGAACATCCATTACAGGATGTATGACTATATTCTCCATGAGCTTCCGGATGTTGTCATGGAGCATTTACCTGTAACATCAAGGAAATCAATATCCGGTCACTCCATGGGGGGGCTGGGAGCGCTGGTTCTGTCGCTGCGAAATCCTGATGAATATGTGAGTGTATCGGCATTTTCACCAATAGTGTCACCTTCTCAGGTGCCATGGGGACAACAGGCATTCACCGCGTACCTGGGTGAAAATAAAAAAACGTGGGAGCACTACGATCCCGTCAGTCTCATTTTACAGGGTGCGAAATTACCAGAAATTTTTGTTGACCAGGGATTAAGTGACGCCTTTTATGAAGATCAGTTACGCACTAAAAGTCTTGAAAGAGTGTGCAATGAGATGAACATCAACACATCATTCCGATATCATACTGGTTACGACCACAGCTATTATTTCATTTCCAGCTTTATTGGTGAGCACATTGCTTACCATGCCAACAGGCTCAGGCTGTCAGCATGAGTTGATTTCCAGCCTCAGAAAATGTGCTTAATTTTCAGGCCTGAACAGGGCCTGAATCCTGCAGACCTGAGATGTACTGTAACCGGTGGCTTCAGCAGTTTCTCTTATGCTCAGTTTCTTAACCTGTCGGTAATACAGAACTTTCTTATGTCGTTCCTGATCGGCCTGTTTGCCCCGGCATTTTCCCAGCGTATGTGCCCGTTCAATTCCCTGCTTCTGCCGATGGCGGCGGCTCAGCAAGTCCTTATGCGACATCGCGGCCATCAGGTCGATAAGCATATTATTGATGGCGGTTATCACGGCGCGGGTGATTGGGTCAGCCTGCGAAGGATCTTTATCTGACAGCGCCTGCCATGAGGCGGGTACATCGAGGCTGACAATCCGCAGCTCGTGTTGCTCGATTTGCTTTTTCAGCGTCATCCAGTCGCTGTTGCTCAGACGGGTCAGACGGTCTATCTGCTCGACCAGTAAAATATCATTGCGGTGACTGTCCATCAGTAAGCGCCCCAGTTCCGGGCGGTCAAGTTTTGTACCGCTGATGTTCTCCCGGTAGTAACTGGCTATTTTATGTCCCCGCTCCTGAACAAACTGCTCCAGCATCTCTTTTGCCCGATCGGCGAACTGATCTTCCGTCGATGCCCTTAAATAAGCTCTGATGAACATTTTTCCACCACGTTATCGCATTTAGGTTATTGCATTTAATCTATCGCATATAGGTTATTTCATTCATCGTGTGCCGTCACGTTTTGAATATGGCGTCAGGGTGTTCCCTTATGCGATAACCATTTTTGTTAAAAATACCGCATCGGATAATTTATGAGGGAAACTATATGGCAAGGAGGCAGATTCTTTCTCTGTCGGAAAGAGAATCATTACTGGCATTACCGGACGATGAGTTAACGCTGACACGAATGGCGTATTTTAGTGAGCATGATCTGGCGCTTATTAGTGCCCACCGTAAACCTGCCAGCCGTTTTGGCTTTGCTGTCCTTCTTTGCTATCTGAAAAATATCGGCTTTGCACCGGATAAAAAAATCCCACCCTCTGATGCGCTGCTTAAGCATATCGCCAGCAGGCTAAAACTTACCGGGGATCTCTGGCCTGCTTACCTTTCCGGCAGGGAAACCACGCGACGCGAACATTTAACCGAACTGTACCGCTATCTTGGCGTAAAAGCGTTCACCGGCAAAATACAGCAAGACTGTATTACACACCTGCTGCCGATGGCGACGCGCACCGATAAAGGTATTCTCCTGGCCGAAGAACTGCTGGTCTGGCTCCGGAAGAACAACGTGATAATCCCCGCAATTGATGTCGTGGAGCGTACCTGTGCGGAGGCCATGGCTGGCGGCGATAAAATCGTATTTCAGACCCTGAATGCCCCTTTAACTCCGGCTCACAGGGATGCCCTGGATCGTTTACTTGAGTCCTCAGATAATCAGTCTTCCAGGCTGACATGGCTTCTGCAACCGCCGGGTAAAATCAATGGTAAGAATGTGCTGCAACACCTTGATCGGCTTAATAGCATTGAATCGCTGGCATTACCTGAAGATATAGATCGTACCATTCACCAGAACCGGTTGCTGAAACTGGCGCGGGAAGGCCGAAAGATGAGTAGCCGGGATTTGACCCGATTTTCAGCCGCCCGGCGTCATGCGATCCTGGTGTGCGTGCTGGAGGAAGCCAGAGCCACACTGACAGATGAAGTGATTGAGCTGCATGAACGCATGCTGAACAGCCTGTTCAGCAAAGCCAAAAGAACACAGGCTGAGCGCCTTCAACAGACCGGAAAGCTGATCCAGTCAAAACTGAGGCAGTACATCGATGTCGGCCAGGCACTGTCTGATGCCCGTAATTCCGGTGGCGATCCATGGCTCGCAATAGAAAACATACTGCCATGGCCTCAATTTGTCGCCAGTCTGGAAGAAACACGCCATCTCGCCAGGAAAAATAATTTTGATCCGCTGCATATTATTACTGAGAAATACAGCACATTACGGAAATATGCCCCGCGCATGTTGTCCGCTTTACAGTTAGTCACCACCCCGGCAGCGCAACCTCTGGCTGATGCGCTGGCTGTGATCAAGGATATGTACCGGAAGCAGCCACGTAAAGTTCCGGCGACAGCGCCGCTTGAGTTTGTCCCTGAAAGCTGGCGTAAAGTGGTGATTACACCTGCGGGTATTGACCGGCAGTACTATGAATTTTGTGCGCTCAGCGAGCTTAAGGGGGCGTTGCGCTCCGGGGACATCTGGGTTAAAGGCTCACGCCGCTACAAAAACTTTGATGATTACCTCATTCCCGAAAAGGACTTTGACAAACTCACACCGGCACTGCCCCTGCCCGTATCTGCTGATTATCATGAGTACATTACCAGCCGTATGACCCTGCTTCAGTCCAGACTTGAAGAGGTCAATGCCATGGCTGCCCTTGGTGAGCTGCCCGATGTGGAAATATCTGACAGGGGAGTAAAAGTCTCTCCGCTGGATAACTGCGTCCCGGTGCAGGTTTCACCGCTGGCAGAGCTGGTTTACAGCATGCTACCGCGCCCTAAAATCACGGAAATTCTCGATGAGGTAAACAGCTGGACGACGTTTACCCGACATTTTACGCATATAAAAAATGACATTACCCGTCCCGATACCCGCCTGCTCCTCACCACCATCCTTGCGGATGGCATCAATCTTGGCCTGACCAAAATGGCGGAAGCCTGCCCCGGAAGCACCAAATCATCACTGGAAGATATCCAGGCATGGTACATCCGCGACGAAACCTATTCAGCCGCCCTCGCAGAGCTGGTAAACGCGCTGGGGAAAAGACCACTGGCGGCATGCTGGGGAGACGGGACAACGTCATCATCAGATGGACAGAATTTCAGAACAGGCAGCGTTGGCCGCTACGCAGGGCAGGTTAACCCGAAATATGGGCAGGAGCCCGGACGTCAGTTTTATACCCATATATCGGATCAATACAGCCCGTTTTACACCTGTATAATCAGTCGGGTCAGGGATTCAACCCATGTGCTAGATGGCTTGCTGTACCACGAAAGTGACCTGGAAATCAGGGAGCATTACACCGATACCGCGGGTTTCACCGATCATGTCTTTGCCCTGATGCATCTGCTGGGGTTTGCGTTCTGTCCGCGAATCAGGGATCTTCACGACAAGAAGCTGTTTATCAAAGGAAAAGCGGACCAGTACCCGGCGCTTCAGTCACTGATATCAACGACCAGCCTGAATCTGAAAGAGATCGAAATTCACTGGCGTGAAGTGCTGCGTCTGGCGACCTCGATAAAGCAGGGAACCGTGACAGCATCTCTGATGCTGAAAAAGCTAGCCAGCTACCCCAAGCAAAACGGACTTGCCAAAGCACTGAGAGAAATTGGCCGCATTGAGCGAACGCTGTTTATGCTCGACTGGTTCCACGATCCTGCATTGCGTCGGCGAGTACAGGCGGGGCTGAATAAAGGTGAGGCACGTAACGCACTGGCGCGGGCAGTATTTATGCACCGACTGGGAGAAATCAGGGACAGGAAGCCGGAAAATCAGAGCTATCGCGCCAGTGGACTGGCGCTTCTGACGGCTGCGATCTCGCTGTGGAATACTGTGTATATGGAAAGGGCGATCGATGCCCTGAAGCGTAAGGGACTAAAGATCAACGAACAACTGCTGTCGCATTTGTCCCCGCTAGGCTGGGAACACATCAGTCTGACAGGCGATTATATCTGGAAAAGCAACCGGATACCGGCTTCCGGTAAGTTTCGTCGGCTGAGGACAGCTAAAGTCGAAAGGTCAAAAAAAAACCTTAACGTACAATAATTTTCGATATCCAAACTGACCCCTTAAGGTCCGCAATGAGCGAAAAGCGGAAGTTCTTAATTGTTATCAAAACGGGTACATTACTAACACTATTCTGTATTGATCAACGGGATGCAGGGCAAGTAATGAAGCTGGCAGAGGATGAATGCACAGACTCCAGAAATTATTTTGAATTAATCTGAACTTAAAAACTATGGCTGGAGCTCCGCCAAATTAACAAGAATGTTATATGTGAATAAAAAGTCTGAAAGCAGGACGCTTTGAGATCAGGCATACGAAAAAGTTTCAGTACTTCATTGATGACAATGAAGTACTGTTAGATGAACTACCGATTGACTCACCTGAACGAAGTATCCTGGCAGTACTACAAGAGCAATTCGAAGATGAGAACAAAGACAGCGGCCTAAAATGGATAAGTTGTCAGTAGTTACCTGGTGCGTGTTTTCTTGGTACGCGATTAATATTAGCTTTTGGCTTCAATTCAGGTATACGCACCGGGCGACGCGTATCAGGGTTATTACACGTCCTGACAGGTGCAGCTTTAGTTTTAGGCTCAGCCTTAGTCTTGACCGTTACAGGTGGTGTAGCACGGGTACGTGACTCAACAACTACTACTACCGGCTCGATTTCAGGTTTCATTTCTAAGCAGTCTGAACAATAGTTGATATCAGTGTAACGGCGTTTAGCCACAGCCATAGCCTGATGATATTCATAAAACGACCCTAAAAATACTTGTCCTTCTTGCTGTAACTTCTTGCAACCCTTGCAATGCACTGTCATCCCCAAAAAAGGATGAATGCAGGCATAGTAAAACTTCGATTTATTCACCGATATTTCCTTAAAGTGCTGTGTGTAACCTTCAGTATTAAATGGCTAAAGTTAGTTTTCCCCGGTGCAGCAGTAAGATTTTTTATATGTTTTTTGCGTATTCGATACTACGCATATCCGAGCATTTCACCAACCCGCTAAAGTTAGCAGTGTTACGCCCTGTAATAGTAAAAGGCACGACAATTTTAGAACCGTCAATTCCTACTGAATCACGATGAACATAGAGTGAACCAATCGTAATTTTGGATTTACCGAAAAATTCAGCAGTAGGCATCTGAAGTAAATCATTCTCAACTGCTGTGACGGCACTTTTCAAATTTACAGTACTGCAAGCAAGGCGATCACTTTCCTCATGCAGTTGTTTTGAATAAACGTCATAGCCGATCCCACAGAGTACTAAAGCACTCAGACAACCAATACCAACTTTAAAGTTAGTCTTCATATCCTTGAATTCCGTTTGCTAAGTCTGGGTATATGATAAATCATTTAAGTAACGGAAAACAATAACTTTTTTCATTTTTTTTGAAAGCACAGTAACACTGATAATATGTTAGCGATAGCATGTAACTGAAACGTAATGGTTATTTCCTCTATTTCAGCCCAGGTAGAAATCAGACAAATCCATTAATACTCTAGGTCACTTAAATAAAACTACATCTAATATTCAGTTTAATTAAAGAGTTATTCTTTCAATATTTTCGAATGTTTCAGATGATTTGACCTGCTCCCCGTTGATTAATACACCGCGATGCTAGTAATGTCTTCATAAGCCGCATGAGGACATCCCCATGAAGAAGCGTTTTTCCGACGAACAGATCATCAGTATCATCCGCGAGGCTGAAGCCGGGGTTTCTGCCCGTGCGCTCTGCCGTAAGCACGCCATTTCCGACTCTACCTTTTACACCTGGCGTAAGAGGTATGGCGGTATGGAGGTATGGAGGTGCCCGAGGTTAAGCGCCTGAAGTCGCTTGAGGAAGAGAACGCCAGACTCAGGAAGCTGCTTGCCGAAGCCATGCTGAATAAGGAGGCACTTCAGGTGGCTCTGGGGCGAAAGTACTGACGACAGACCAGAAGCGGGAAGCCGTTGAGTTTATGTGTGATGCGACCGGTCTGTCGCAACGTCGTGCCTGCAGGCTTACAGGTTTGTCCCTGTCGACCTGCCGCTATGAGGCTCAGCGTCCGGCGGCTGATGCGCATTTATCAGGGCGCATCACTGAGCTGGCACTGGAGCGCAGGCGTTTTGGCTACCGCCGCATCTGGCAGTTACTGCGCCGTGAAGGCCTTCATGTTAATCACAAGCGCGTGTACCGCCTTTATCATCTGAGTGGGCTGGGCGTAAAACGCAGACGACGTCGTAAAGGGCTGGCAACAGAACGTCTGCCACTGCTCCGCCCGGCGGCGCCCAACCTGACCTGGTCGATGGATTTCGTCATGGACGCGCTGGCCACCGGTCACAGGATCAAGTGCCTGACCTGTGTGGACGACTTCACGAAGGAGTGTCTGACAATTACCATCGCATTCGGGATTTCAGGCGTTCAGGTCACGCGTATTCTGGACAGCATTGCACTGTTTCGAGGCTATCCGGCGACGATAAGAACTGACCAGGGGCCGGATTTCATGCCGCGCACTGGATCAATGGGCCTTTGAGCATGGTGTTGAGTTGCGCTTAATCCAGCCGGGCAAGCCAACGCAGAACAGATTTATTGAGAGCTTTAACGGACGATTTCGCGATGAATGTCTGAATGAGCACTGGTTCAGCGATATCGTTCACGCCAGGAAAATCATTAATGACTGGCGACAGGATTATAACGAGTGTCGTCCACATTCAGCACTGAATTATCAGACGCCATTAGAGTTTGCAGCACGGTGGCGGAATGGAAAATGTGAAGGTAAAAAAACCGACATCACTAACTGACGGTTGTATCTAATACTGGGGGCAGGTCATGGCGATATCATGTAAAGAATCACCTTGCTTATACCTGCCCCAGATGATCGCTTTCTGCTCTGGCGTGTAGTAAATGCGGGTTCGTTGTTTCATGGCAATGTCCTCTTCGTTACAGGATAGCGTTGCATCGATCAGTTGAACTCACACGACAAGCGGACGGCAACCCTAAAAAGAGCATTCCATTTACGAGTAACTGAGTGCTCACAGTTAGTCTTTATTGTGTATGCCTGGAGAAGCTTTGAACATGATTTAGCCGCGGCCTGTCGAAATTTCATGACGTTATGCCAGTCCCAGAAAAATTGACATCTTTTGGCTTTTTCTGATGAGGATAGACGCTGCAAAGCTAAAAATTATGTTTAGTACAATAACATAAGTTAAGAATAAAACAGGATCTCTTGAAATTCCCGATTTACTCCATACCCATCCCAGAAATATTAAAATAGGCAGGTGAGTTAAATAAAATGGTAGGGCGAGCTTTGATAAAGCTGTGATGGTTTTATTTTCTTTTATATTTAAATTCTTGAAAGTATAAAATAATGCCAGGCACAGGGCGATTACAGCAAAAACCTGACATAAGCTCATAGCAGTTTTGAACTCACCTTTAAAAATAATGCTAAAAAAGTACCATAAAAGGTAAAGCGCCGATAAAAATATCGCCTCCTTTTTATTAACATCCTTTTTGATAAAAAACAGCAACATTCCTGTGAAGAAAAAAGGGATGTATTGTATGGTTGGAATTATCTGGCTTACACTCAGTACAGAATTCGGTAGCAGCATATTAACTATTTTGCTTACAGCAACAGATAAACAGACGGCCAAAAACAGCAAGGAAAAAACGAACGGCCACGTTAACCTATTCAGCTTTTCTGCAATGTAAGAGGCGAGCCTGTTTATTTTTTCCGGTGCAAGCATCAAGAGCATGCTTATCTGAGAAAGAACAATAAGAAACCAGAGGTGCTTATAACTGAGATAATCACGCAAATCTGTGTCATCGAAAAGGAAATACATTTCCATTGCAATCAAAGGCAAGGTTATCATTACAGCCAGCAATGTGGGTCGTATTAATCTTTTTTTTCGACTTGAAATAAAATGACTAGCACCCTTTCGCTTTATTAAAAGTGCTGAAAAAAATCCAGAAATGATAAAAAAAAGCTCCATCCTGAATGGGTGTGTTAAATTGAGTGCATCCACAACCCATACATTTTGATTTAATGAATAATCAAATCCCCATGCGCCACCGTAGAGCATTGAAGCATGAAATGTGGGGCCGAAAATCATGATGATTGAGCGAAGAAGATCTAGCCCGGTTAGTCTGTTGTTCATGTTTATGAATAAGCATCCGAGGTTGGTTTATCATATTATTATAATATCCAAAAAATAGTGTATGCAATTAGCTCTTTTCTTAATTAACAATATGGCCCCTCCTTTTCACTCTTGGTTGTGATTTTCTAATTTGGTCATTAAGTAGCAGGGAAATACGGGTAACAAAAAGACATTTTTGGCGAAAAAAAGAGAGGTTTATAAAGCCACGCTAATGTATGAGTGTTAACTTAAAACGGCTCACCTAGTCGCAGTTATGCTTACACAACTTCCGCTTTTGGCACAAAGCGGCCTGTCGATGTTTGTAATGTTATGTACAAAAACATCCTTGGCGCAGGATGTTTTCCGTTTTCAAAGCCGCCCCAGGAGCAGCGGCTGAACAGTGACTATCATGGAGTTCTCAGGGGTCGTGAGCGTGCGGGATTTTCAATACTGGATGCGAGGGACCGGCCAACCGCAGGGCGGCAGGCCGTTAGCTACGTGTTAGCCAGACAGCATTACAGCTGTTCCCAGTCAGGGAGACGTGCCGCTTTACGGCATTTACGGAAGACAAAGGCCATACAGACGCCATAAAAGAGACCGGCAATCAGGGAGGTTATCAGGCCTGTTAACGGGCTCATTCCCCTTGGTTGCCAGCTGACAAACCACATAATACATCCGTAAGAAACGGCAAAATAGACACCAAGAAAACACAGGTTGCTGCCAAAACTGGCAAATATCGCGGGGGGAATCTTAATTCCCATCGACCACAGCAGGCGGTAGGTAAAAGGGATACGCGTGGTTTTCTTCAGCTTCTTCTCACACATCAGCGCAAAGGCCTTTTCTGTTTTTCGCTTAAACTCTTCATCTTTCACTCAGTAAACCTCCTTTTAAACCGTCAGTCTGACGCTCTGACCTTACAGAATCACACCAGAACGGCAACCCTGTATTCAGTCCGGTTTTCCGGTCACCAGCACATTCAGCAGGCTCATGTCTGACCAGGTCTGGCGGACCAGCTGTAGGCCTGTGAAAAATACGGCCACGTTCAGCAGCGGCAGCAGGCTCAGGCTCACGTCATGCAGCGCCATGCCGGCGAGCGGCGGCAGTACCAGCGCGCTGACGCCCGTGGCAGTCATGACGGCGGTCAGGTTACGCCCGCGCACAAAGCGCCCGTTCTCCCGCCTGACCAGCTGCGGATGCAGCAGCAGGGTTACCGGCATCATGCCCGGGCGCGTCTTCATGTCACGCAGGCGTGACGCGTCTACGTCAGGCAGCGCGTGCTCATCCGCAAAGCCTGCAATCACACTATCCACGGCTTTACCGATAGCAGCCGAGCAGTGGCCGTCTGCGCCCCTGCTCCAGCGGCGCAACAACAGACCTGGCTCCCGAATCTCCGGCATCCAGGCGAACAGCATTACCAGGGCAACAATCGCGGTAGCGGAGGCAAGTAATACGATCATAAGGTTTACTCCATCGTCTTCTGGGATTTATGGCTAAACTCAGGTTCGGGTTCGCTGCGCTCATGGCGCATCACGTTCACTTCGTCGTTCATCATTGCGCGGTCATCCCGCTCCGGCGTCATGTCATAGTCGCGATAATCAAATGCCTCCTCCTGCAGCTCTTCCAGCGCCGCTGCCAGTGCGGCTTCGCGTTCGCGGTCTTTGTCCTCCGGTGCCTCCCTGCCATCATCCTGCACTGCCGGCTCCGGCTCTTTCTCCTCCTGACCCAGCGCGGCCTTAACGGCTTTCTCCAGCGCCTCAGCCTCACGACGGTCCAGCTCTTCCCCACCGGATGCCGCTGCGGTTGCAGACGTCGTGGCGCGGCTGCTTTCCGGACGTTCACTGTGGTCAGCAGCGAGCACGACAGGGCTTTCCGGGTTGTCCTTCATCAGTTGCAGCGCCTCCGCGACATCCGCGGCTTCCAGCACCTTTCCATGCTTTTCCCCGCGCTGCAGCACAATACGGCTGCCGTCCGCTGCCCCTTCATAGTGGGCGGATGAAAAGTCCACCTCTCCGCTGGAGGGCGACACCGGAACGTGCCAGTTCCCGCGCTGACGACCGTGCTCGTTGATAACCGGCCACAGCATTTCCGGCGTTTTCCCGGCCATAAAGCGCGCGTCCGCCGTAAGGTCCTGATCGACCCGGTCCGCCAGGCGCGTGCTGGATACCGGCAGGCTTTTGTCCCACGCCTGTATCTCCCGGTCAGTCCGCACGTCTTCCGCCCGCATCAGCACGTCGTGCACCGTCTGGCGCCGTCCGCTTTTACTCTCCACCTTCGCCGCCCAGCCAGACAGGTTGTCAAAGTAGTTCTGAACGTGCTCCTTTGACCTTGAAAGCTCGACGTAGGTACTGTCCATCGCCGCCATCCGCCCTCTGGCACCCTCTTCGCCAAAGAGGCCGATAAGGTACTTCACGGACGCGCCCTGCGAGCTGTAGGTGGTGACGGCGTAGCCGTAGTCCATGTGGCGGTCGGCGTAGCGCGCGGTGGGATCGAAAGACAGTTGCCGGTCACCGGTATCAATCAGAATTCTTCCCTCCTCCGTTATGCCTGACACCACGGCCATGTCGCTGGCGCGCACGTTGCGGTCGCGGTCCGTCGCCGTCAGGCGGATTTTTTCGCCCGGACTGATGTCCCGGGTGACCTCCTTAAATACCGCCACGTCTTCCTTGCGCAGTTCGGCGGGGCGTATCCAGCGGTCCGGCGCGCCATCAAGCCCGGCCATGCGCACCACGCCGCTCTCCGTGTCGGTTTCACCCACCCGGAAATACTGCTCGCCCCGGCGCACCACGTTGCCCTCCTGCGCCTCCCAGAACTTTTGCTGGCCCAGATCGGCATTGCTGTTGTTAACGCGTACCAACAGCGGCACCGTGACGCTGTCACCCAGCGCGCCCTGCTCCTGCAGCCGGTTATGCACGGCGCTGTTGATGGCCTCGCGGTCGGCGTTGAGCTCCGCCACGATAAGCGTGTTGTCGCGCGCCTCCGGCGTCCGGCCGGCGTAGTCGTCGGCAATCATTCCGGTCAGGTCGGGTTTTTCGGCCTCCTCACCTGCGGGCCCTGCCGCCTGCGCCAGCTTGCTGCCGTCCATTGCGCTGCTCTCCGGAACGTATGCGTCCGGCTGGCGCGGCACACTCTGCGGGCTGGTGTCCGCTGTGATGCGCACCGCCTCTCGCACGTTGCCGGCGATGACCGCCTCCACGGCGGGCCTGAGCGCGGGGATCTGACGCACGATTTCCTTCATCACCGCGACGTCGGCGGCGCTGCGCTCAAGGGCCAGCGCAAACGGCGCGCCGGACTCCAGCGACTTCAGCTGGTCCTGGTCCCCGCTCAGCACGCCGCGGCCGCCGCCCCCGGCGATGACGTTCATCAGAGAGGCCAGCTGGGCGTTGCCGTTCATGGAGGACTCATCGATAACGAATACGGTGTTGCGGAAATCGCGCGCCTGTCCGGCGGCCTGCCACTGGCTGCTTTCGCTCAGAAAGCTGGCGATAGTCTGCGCCGGGATACCCGCTTCAGACAGCTCGCTGACGGCACGGTGCGTGGGCGCCAGCCCGCGAATGTCCGGGGCGTTGTCTGCGGCGGCGAGTGCGGCTGCTACGGTGCGGAACTGCGTGGTTTTCCCCACCCCCGCATACCCCTGAATGGCGGTAAAGCGATCGCGGGTGGTCAGAATGAGGTTGCCCGCCTCGCGCTGGCCGTCCGTGAGCCCGGCGGCTTTCTCCTCACTCAGGCCGCCGGCCAGCAGGGGTTTTACGCTGTTTTTGCCTTCGGCAACGTGGCGCAGGATGGACACCTCATTCTCAAAGTTCTCGCGGGAGATGTACTTCCCGGCCGCGCCCTGCTCCCCGCTGAGTTCAAAAATCTCCCCGCGCTGCACCAGGCGCGACAGCTCCTCCTGCGCGCGCTCGGGCGTGATGCTGCGGTCGGTGTTAATCACTCCGGCCAGCGCCCGGACGCCCGTGAACGTCACATCGGTGCCGGTGGCTTTCTCGATGGCCAGCCGCATCGCGCGCTCCGGCTGCGACATCTTCCGGGACTCCAGCTCCCGCAGGGCGTCCGTCAGCTCGCTTTCCCCGGCGAGCGATTTGATGCCCTGCGTCACGCTGACCACCGGGCGGTTTTCCTCCAGGCGGCGGCCGATGGTGGCCTCGTCCAGCGGGGTGAATGCAATCACGTCCGAGCCGCTGCGGCGCAGCATGTTCACCGTCGCGTCGTTCACCTCCTTGCCCGCCAGCACCGCCACCACGCGCCCCTCCGTGCGGCGCGTGGCGCCAAAAGACTCGGAGTAGGCGTAGTCCGCGTAGAGCGGCGCGTTGCGGTCGAGCCTGACGCGCTCGCCCTTTGCGTTCTCCATCGTGATGGTGTCCTTAAAGAGCCAGCGCCCCTCCTTCACGCCGGTGACTGTCAGCCGCTCCCCGCTGCCGGCGCGGCTGCCGAGATCGGCCGTGGCGCGCAGCTGCTCGCCCTCGCGCAGCTCCAGCTTTTTCTCCCGGTAAAGCCGGTAGTGGCTGTCGATGCTGGTGATGCTCACTCCCTGCGTCTGGCCTTTTTCGTCTTTCAGCGTCAGCAGGTTGTGGCGCTCGCTGACGCCGGCGATGGTGAATACCGTTTTCTGGCCCTGCCCCTCGTGGTGCTCCAGCACCATGCCCGTGCGGTACACGCTGCGGTCGTTGCGGTTGCTGGCGTCCAGCCACACCGGCACCCGCACCGTGGCCTCGCCCAGCACCCTGCCGAGCAGCCCCTCGTCGGCGAGGATTTCCCGGGTCCGGGTCGTGAGCTGGTCGCGCGTGCGCGCATTGCCCGCCTGCAGCGACACCTGCCGGCCCTGCGCCTTCTCCTGCGCGTAGTAGCGCGCCGCCACGCTGAGCCGGTCCTCCACCGTGTCCTTCTGCACCATCGTCACGCGCACGTTTTCGGTCTTCGGCGAGGCGGTGAACTGTTTCACACCCGCCGCGCTCAGCACTTCTGACGCAAAGCCTGCCGTGCGTCGGGCATGGGTATCGGTCACCAGCGTGGCGCCGTCGTGCTGCGCCGCCGTCTTCAGCACGTCGTGCAGCCCGGATGTGTTGAATCGCTCGGCCTCCGCAACCAGCACCAGTGGGCGCGCCGGCAGCTCAGCGCTTTTCATCTCCTCCGCCGTCATAAGCTGTACGCCGGGCTTATCCCCGAAGGTCGCCAGCTGACGTTTACGCGCGGTGCCGTCGGCCGTCACCACGACCAGCGGACGCCTGCTCTCGCTGGCCATCGTCATAATGCTGCGGTTCAGGTCGCTGATGAACTGCGTGCCGCCGCGCACGTCAATCAGCGACACCGCGCGATCGGCATCGACCACCTGTGCCAGCACGCCACGCTCGCCCGCAGGCGCCGTAAGCCCACCGCGCTTTTCCGCGAGGCCAGCGGCCAGCTGCGACAGGCGCGCCTCGTCGCGAACGTGGGCTGCGGTGGTGAACAGCGTCTGGTTTTTGTCCACGGCGATCAGCTGGCCGCGCCCGATGGCGCTGTCAATGGCGCTTCGCGCCTGACCGTAAACCCCTTCACTGACAGGCACGTGATTGAGCACGCTGGTCATCACGTCGTCGTAGGTCACGCGCACGCTTTTTGACGACAGCCGCTCAATGGCCTCCCGCACCGCGCCCTCCAGCAGGGACGGCGTGGCCACCTTTTTCTCTTCGCCGGCGCTTTCTATTTCACGCTGCTGGCGGCGCTCTGCCAGCTCTTCCCTGAACGTCTGCACGTCAAAGCCGGTATCCTTCAGGACCGTCTGCCAGTGCTCGCGCAGGGTTTCGGGGTCTTCAAAGTGCTTGGCCTGCCGGGAGTCCAGCGCAGCCATGCTTTTCTGCTTTGCCGTGGCGTTGTCGCCGACCAGATCGAGGATGTCCTGCCGACGGGAGGAAAAGGGCTTCACCGGCACGCCGGTGATGTCCCACTCCCCGCGCGGCCCGGTGTCTTCGGTCTGGTAGCCTGCGGGCTCGATGATGGAACGAAAATGACCGCGATAAAGCGCCCCGATGCTCACCTGCTCGTTCCAGACCACATCGGTAAAGCCCTGCTTCCCATTGATGTCGGTGGAAAGGGTTTTCCAGCCGTTTTGCGAAAGCGTGGCGTTGGCCACCACTGCGTGGGTGTGCATCGCCGGGTCCAGGTTGCGGCTGGTATCGTGCATAAAGGTTGCGATCACCAGGTTGCCGGTTTTCTCCATCTCGGTAATGCCGTCGGTCATGGTGCGCGTGGTAGCGAGTTTCTCAACCTCGTCCAGCGTGCGGCGCACCGCCTCCTTGTGCGCGTCCACCAGAAAGGTGTCGCCGGTCACGAGGGCGAGCAGGGAGGCACTCTTGGGCGCGGAGAAAGTCAGGTCATAGCCCGGACGGTGTTTATTGACCCCGCCCTCCATACGCCGCATGTCGGTGCCGTCCGGCAGCCGGCCTTCCAGCACTGACACGAAGGTATCGCGGTTAACCGGGCCCTCAAGGCCCAGATTTTCCGCGCCCGTGCCGTACCACTCCGTGGACTGCTCGCCGAGAAAGTAATAGTTGTCTTCGTTGGTGTAGTAGGCGCCGGCCTTACCGGCGCTTTTGACTGCAGAGACTGACAGCATAATTCACCTCAGTTGCGGTCCAGACCAAAATCCGCGCTGTTATGTTTAACCACGTCCATAACCTGCAGGCGCTGCTCTGCCTCCTGCGGTGCGGCCGGCGCAGGCGCTGTGGTTTCGGGGGATGGTGATGGTGATGCTTCCGCTGCAGGAGGCGGCAGCGCCACAACGCGCCCGCCTGCTTCGGCAGCTGCCGCCTGAGCCGCTGGAGACGACGCCGTAGCGTTTTCAGCGGGAGCCGCTGTGATCTGCGTACCGGCAGCGGTCCCGGTGTTGCCCACACTCTGTTCACCTGCCGGAGTTGCCGCTTCAGTCGTGTCACCGAACAGCCGCCCGACAATCTGGCCGGCCTGGTTGTCGGCGGTTTCGCCCGCAAGCGTCGCCTCAATGTCCGGGTCAAAAACATCTTCCACGTCGCGCGGGATCCGCCCTTCGGCGATTTCGCGGTAGGGCTTCCAGGGCAGCTTCATGCGCACTACCGGCCACTCGCCGGGCAGGGTGATATAGCACTCCAGGTCGTTGAGGCTCTGGACGTCGGAATAGCTGACCAGAAACTCGTTGACCTCGTCTTTGGAGAACTGCACGCCGTCGCGGATGATGTCGATGCCGTAGCTGTACTGGTCCTTAAACTTCTTGTGACGCTGTTCGCCGATTTCCTTCTGCACCCAGTCAGCAATCGATCCGCTGGGCGCGCGGTAAAAGACGCGGGTGTTCAGCAGGTCCCAGATGGATTTGGCCGCGTTGGTGCCGTAGGTTTCTTCCAGCTGCGGGAAGTTCTGCAGGCCGGCGACGGTGCAGCCGCCAAACTTACGGCCCTCGGCACAGAACTCCGGCAGAATGGGCAGCTTGTGCAGGGACGGCAGCTCGTCCAGGAAAATCCAGATGCGGCGGTTGCGGTCTGCCCTGAGTCCGAGGATGCCGGACATGGTCATGTAGAGCCACGCGCTCAGCAGCGGCTTCAGCGCGTTGTGGTTCTGGCCGTCACTGGAGATGAAAATCCACGGGTTGTCGCCGCTCGCGTCTTCGGTGTGCAGCCAGTCGCGGATGTTGAACGGACGGCGGCCGTCCTGATCGAGCCCCTGCAGGTAGCGCAGCGAGCGGACGTAGGTGGTCAGAATGGTGCGAATGGTCATCGCTGTTTTCTCAATACTGCCGTCCACCAGGTTCGCCGCGTCCGTGCCCTCCAGAAACGCACGCAGGTCTGCCAGGCTGATGGACATCAGTTTTTTCAGCAACTCGCCGATGTTGCGGTCCTTTTCGCGGGCCATGCGCCGCGCGGTGGCCACAAACAGCGATCGCGCCGATAACACCCAGAACGGATCGCTGCTGCCGCTGCTGTCAGGAAGCAGGGAGGTCGCAAAGTTTTCAAAGTCTCCTATCGTTTTGCACTCTTCCCACAGGTCCCACGGAGCACAGCGCGCGTCGAAAGGGTTGAGGATGAGGTCTTTATCCTGACGGTAAAAAGTCGGGATGAAGTTATTGCCTTTGTCATACACGATGACGCGATCGCCGCGCTCACGCAGCTGCCGCAGCAGGTCGTTCAGCGCGGTACTCTTGCCCGACCCGACGGTGCCGTGGAGGCCGAAGTTCTGCATCTCCGAGTCTTTCAGAATATGCAGGCCGCAGATGCTGAGCGGGGACATCACGCCGGCCTTTTTGAGCAGGCGGTTCACAACAGAAGGGCTCGTCGCCAGAATGCGGCCGCCGGTGAGTTCGCTTTCACGCTGCTTCGCGCCTTTGCTGCCCAGAAACCAGGTAATGGCCATAATGGCGGCGACAAAGCTAAAGGCTGAAATGCCCCAGCCGTAAAAAGCAGTGTCCTTGACGTGCTGACCCATGAGCACGAAGTACGGGTCGTTCATCACCTGCAGCGCAGTATGCCTGAACGCCACCACTTCACCGTTAGGTCGTTCGAAGTGAAAGGTCCAGCCAGCCTGTGAGGGCTTACCGGAAAGCTTCGCCAGAGGCATAATCAGCCACCTGATGAGCCAGTA
This sequence comes from Pantoea sp. PGP6, assembly GCF_053474785.1. NCBI lineage: Bacteria > Pseudomonadati > Pseudomonadota > Gammaproteobacteria > Enterobacterales > Erwiniaceae > Pantoea > Pantoea sp. PGP6. The sequence goes on along the minus strand of NZ_JBQBMA010000002.1, from coordinate 68,974 downwards.
GGCGCTGCCGTGAATGAATTCCTGCAGCGTGAGGCGCAGCAGCATCCAGCTGAAAAATACCAGTGCAGAAAACAGCACGACCCAGTAGGAGGCGATATTCATGATCTGCACAAACATGCCGATCATGTATTTCATCACCTGACCGCCCTGGGTAAAGTCGCGGGCGTTGAGGCTCATGGAAAGTCCTTTATATGGAAACTGAGACAGCCGCGCAGGGCTGCGGGCAGGCGAAAGCCAGGCAGAATGCTGCGCGGGGTTTACTTACGGTGCGAACGTGCCCGGATGGGCTGACGTGATGTTCCGCCTCCTCCGCCAGACGCAGGGCGCGTCAGGCTGTGCGGCGGGCGGTATCAGCTTACTGAAACGCGAAACAGAGGCTGATTAATCTGGTATTCGACAAATTGCTTTTCAGCATCGCTCAGCGCATGAAAGTGCGTGGAGAAGCGGCGGATGCTGTTCATCAGGTTGGTGGTATTGGTAAAAAAGACCGGGCAGACGGCGCGAACCTCCTGCAGCACGGGCTGGATTATCGCGGTGAACGCGTCGAGCCTTCCCTCTTCCGTCAGGTCGCTTTCGATAAGATCCTCATGTTCCGTCACCGGGCAGACGGTCACGCCCGGATACGCATAAAGCACGCGCAGCGTGTCCGCATATTCCCGCACCGTGCAGTCAAACGCGTCTTCCAGCGCTGGCAGCCGGTTATTGCTGCGAGTAGGCGTCAGCAGGCGTTCGGGCTCGACGGTGGCGGCGGTGAAGTATTCAGTCTGCTGACGGATAATCCCGGCCGCGTCCGCAAGTCGCCAGATTGCCGGCTCGCGCTCAGACGGCCTGTCGCCGGCGCAGACGCTCAGGCGAGGCTGACACGACGCCGGTATCCAGTTTTTAGTCAGGTCCGGTGATTTATCCCGGAAAGGTGTGTTGAAAACACCGCCCCAGAGCTGAATAACATCGGTAGCCGCATCGTCGGCGCCCACGATGTGCATGTGTACCCGATGTGTGGATACTTCACCCTGTACGGCCCAGCGCGTAATGACGGTAATATCCGTTACGTGCTTATCCGTGTTCAGCAGAATGCCATACACCGCCTTGCGCCCCTTTTTACGGCAGACATAATGCAGCCGTTTATTAGGCGCAGGGAACCGAATAGTTATATCCTTTTCATTCTGCAGATGCAGACCTAATTCAGGAATTTCCACGTCAATTAAGCCAACAGAGATATTAGAGTATTTAAGAGAAAAAGAAGGGGTCAGATGAATAAGCATACAATTCTCGAATAAACAAGCACAGCCCTGCTATAACGCAGGGCCTTAGCAGGCTTTCTAGTTGAGATTAATTACCGAAGTGGTTTTTTATTGCTGACGCTGCACCTATCAAACCAGACAGCTGAAATCGCGACAAATCAATAGATAATATAAATAAACCGAAAATTGTAAAAATGAAATTACCAAATACTAATACAGCAATGTTCAGATCTGTAGTAATGGATGCTAACCCCAGCACTACCAGCAAGCCAAACCAGACTACGCCATATGCTTTTAGCTTAGAGCTTATAACTTTCGTTAGCTTTAAGCCTTTAACCTCTGGGTTGCTTACCATTGCAAATAAGCTCACATATCCAGAAGCAAACCCAAATATAAACAACCAGTTTAACAATCCAAAACCCAACACTCCTAACCCTATCAAGCTATCCCCACTCATATCAGGAAGGAAAAAAGTTAGAGCCGCAAAAACAATATATACTGCAAAATGATACTTGAGATAACTTAAGGGCAAGAAAAATGATGGAACCGTGCTACTAGAGGACATAGCAGCTTCTGCCAAAACTTTGGAATCCGCCTTTATTTCATCATAACTAATATTCATTTAATCACCTTTTCTTATTACCTAGCGATTCCTCAGTGTCATTTAAAAAATCTTTGTAATCCTGAGAATCTTTAAGTTTAAATGTCCTTTGCTCTTGATGCTTATCTGCAGCTTCTTTGTTACGCTGATATTCATTTGCACTCGCGGTATACTCTCCCATACCAGATGAGATTGCACCGTCCGTCAAGCCTTTACCTTTCTCAAGCTCCTGCTGCGCAGAGCCTGCTCTATTTTTGACCACACTTTGTTGAGCTTCAACATCGCCATTCACATCAGTACGAATATTGTTTCTAGCAATGCCCGCCTCGATGCTTTGGTTTGCGCTGCTGTACGCTCCTCCGAACTGTGCTCCAGCTGCATTCGCTGGTGAGCTCATGCCATCAGCTGTGCTCCCGGAATTACGTGCATAATCCCCATCAATTCGTCCCTGCAGCTTTTCAGCAAAGAACTCCTGCACCAGAACGTCACGCTGTTTCTGTACGCTTTCATCAGACGTATTAGTAAGGATGGTTTCGGCATTCCCCGGCGCTCGCCTCTGTGCCCATTCCACAAACTGCTGCGTGTAGTTATCGCGCGCGCCTGCGCTGAGCGTTTCAGTCTCAGAGGCCATCTTCTGCATCTCATGCGTATGCGCCTGGCTGGCTGTGTACTGCGCATACCTGCTGTCAGATGTGGTGATGCCAGAAGAAATCTGGTTCATCAGGCCAGAGGCATTATTATCAACATGCTGGCCGTTATAGGTCGTACTGTAGTTACGCAGCACGTCCATACCCTGACTGAAATCTTGAGATTCTCTTGCAGAAACGGTCTGTGAATTGTCCCTACCGCTCTGGCCGCCCTCTGTCGTTTGCGATGTAGAACCGGAACGCCCTGTCGCTTCAATACCGCCATGCACATCAACTTTACCCGATATCCCCGTGGCGTATGAGCCAACTTTACCCCAAAGAGATTTATTACTGTCGAAGCTAGCTTGTCCGCGAGTTCCACCATTGATAGCAAGGTCACGAGATTTGTTTTCAAGCTCGGAGTAAGCCTCATTCAGGCTGATATGATTACGGGTTGCATAGTCCTGCGCCACGTTCTGCATTTTGTTCACGCGCTCGGCATCGGTGATGCTCATGCCGGTTGAAGCTGACAGGGTTTTCGAATCGCTGTTGCCGAACTGCTCATGGAACTGTTTGAGCTGCGAACCGGTTTCCTGCACCGAGTGATTGTAGCCCTGCGCCGCCATTTCGGTCTGCGCCATGCTGTCGCGCACCGAACGCTGCGCAGCACTCGCCAGGTTGCGGTCAAGATGCAGATCCACCGGCAGGCGGCTGGTTGCCCCGGACGCGTCGTACACCGTTTGTCCGTCCTGCGTCACGGTCCGCATGGCACCGTTGCCCAGCTGCATGGAGGTGTTGCCCTCACGATAAGCGCGGTTCAGGTCCGTTTTGTGCCCGTTGATGTTGTCCAGCTGCACGTTACCCACGCTCATGTTGCCCGACGCCACCGCGCCGGAGTCCACTGCAGACGCGCTGCTGAGCGCGCTGCCGAGGCTGGAGCTGAGGCTCGCAAAGCCCTGACCGAGGCCGGTGAACAGACGAAACGCCAGAAACGGAATGGAAAGCATCAGCCAGCCGGCGATGCCCGCCGTGGTGGTGCTGGTTTCCATCAGGCGGTTCATGTTGGAGAGCGTCGGGCCCGTCGCGTGAAAGCTGTTCTGCGTGCTGTAGTTCACCGCGAAGTTGAAGATGGCGAACATCACCGGCCACAGCATCAGGCTGCCCATAAAGTTCAGGTAACTTTTGATAACGGCCCAGGCAATTTCCCGCACGTACAGCGCCAGCACCATTACCGGGAAGATGCAGATGCAGAACAGCAGCAATACCGTGTGCAGCTGCGGCAGCACCACCGTCGCAATGGTGTAGCTGACCGCGTGCGACAGTCGCAGCTTCATCAGCGACTGCTCGGACGCGATGTCTACCATTGAGGCCGTATCGTTCATGCCCTTCACGTAGCTGTTCAGCCCGCGACGCAGGCCCGCAACGGCGATGTTCTGCATCATAATGCTCTGCGCCGACTTACTGCTGCCGAGGAAGTATTCATACGATCCTGCCAGCTGCTCAGCGTAAACCCTCTGCGGCGCGTTATTGCCAGGCAGCATCCGAACCGCGTGGGCCATAAACGTGCTGCCGGTATTGTTGCTCTCCGCCGACAGCAGGTTTTTCAGGCGCGGTGCGGCGTCACGGCAGACCATAAAGTTGGTGCCGGTCGCGTCACGCCAGTAGATGGCGCGCAGCGGGCTCGGGTTGCTGAAGATCTGCGCCTGCACGTCCTCGGACTCCATCACATCCTGCATGCTGTACTTGTGGTTCAGCATGATGTCCGGCACCACGCAGTTTTTCGCGTATTCCCCCATGTTGTAGGCCAGCACCGGGTTGCGGCTGTCGATGGTGAAGCTGTCCTGCATCAGCTTACTCGCGAACAGCATGCCGGTTTTGGTGTAGGACCGCTCGTCCGGGAAGTGAAAGATGTCTTCGTAGGTTGTCGTGAGCGTGTAACCGACGCCAGTGGCCAGATACAGCGGCATGGCCAGCCCCACCGGCACGTTATCCACGCGCCCGATGGTGTCCGGGGCGGTCAGGTCGTTGACCACCACCGTGACCTTTGGCGTCAGCAGCAGCGCGGTGACCAGCACGAACGTCAGCCCCCACCCGAACATCGCCGTCATGTTGTGCGTACGCAGGTAGGTCATCACGCAGAAGGCGATGCCCAGCATCTCCGCCACCCAGATCGTGCTTTTCCAGCCGCCGTTCTCCATCACGGTCGCCACCGCGTTCAGGCCCATCGTGATCATGCCGCCGGAGCTGACCACCCAGATATCAAGCGCCATGCTTACCCCCCGAACTGATAGTTCGACAGCACGCTGTCGGAAACGGATGAAGAGAGCTGCTGGCGCGTTTCGGACAGGCTGCGGTCGTACTCCGCCAGCCCGTTCTGCTGCACCTGAATGCGCGCGACGCGCTGGCTCAGCTCGTTGCGCACCTGACGCAGGTTCTCGCGAAAGTGCTTGTTCTCTTCTTCGGTATCAAGCGAGCCCGCCGCGCCGCTCGCGGCCACGTCAATCAGCCCGTTGATGTAGGACATCACCATATCGGCCGCGATGTACTCCGCCAGGCTGCTGACCACGCTCTGATCCATGCCCACCGACGCGGAGTCAATGGTGTAGCGCAGGATGCGCACGCGGGTGCTGCTGATAAGCGCCTTTTCGTTATCGTTAAGCGCCGTGTCGGTGCGGCTTTTGTCAAAGATGTCGTTAAGCATGTCACGCACCCGGCCGGTCATGCCCTCGTCTTCAGACAGGGTCAGGTTTGCAATGGTGGGTGACAGACAGGTGTTGTTGTCGTTGCAGCGGTAAATTTTTTCGGCACCGCCGTTCAGGAGCGTATTGAACATCGACTCGCTGCCCCCGCGCGGCTGCAGGAACGTCGGGTTGCCGTTCGCATCGTAAATTACCGTGCCGACCATCGACATAATGAACTCCTTCAGCGCGCGATCGTTGCTGAAAAACTGGTTGAGCTTCGTGAACGTGTCCCACGTCAGGTTGCGGTTGCGCGGGATGCGCTTCTTCTCCTCGTCGGTCGCCTTGCTGAACACGCTGTTCGTCTCCCCGCCCACGCCGCATCCCTGACGGGACGCCGCCCAGTCGGAAAACACGTCATGTTTGGTGCCGAGATCCTGGCAAATCTGCGAGCTGGCCGCCTGCGTTTTCGGCCACAGGCCGCCGACGATGGACTGCGCGGCCTGGCAGGTGGAGATGTTCATGTTGTTGGTGTCCGCCGCGAGCTTCTGCAGGTAGTCCTTAACCGCCTTGCACTGCGGGCAGATGGTTTCGAGCCCGAGGTCAAAGGCGTAGCCGGCGGCGTTGCTCAGGATCTGCTTGCCCATGATTTTGATGCTGTCGCTGTTGATGAAGCTGAACGAGCCCAGATAGGCGTCGATGCCGCCGCAGCCCGACTTGATGTCCGGGAGCGTCACCGAAATCAGCTGGATATTGCGCACCGGCGTGCGGATAAACAGGTTGCCGCCGGTCAGGTAGCCCGCCGACTGGCCCTGCCACGCGGCCGCCTGCGTGTAGTTACCGCCGCCGCCGCCCATGTCGTTAAAGAACTTATTGATGTCGTTCTGCACGTCCGCAAAGGCCGGAGCGGACAGTAAAAAACCAGACGCCAGAGCGGCACTTAACGCAAATTTGTTCATCACAGCACCCCCAGGCGTACGGCCAGCGCAAACGACTCATCCAGGCGCTGCTTCAGCGCCTCCTCACTCATTTCCCCCTGCGACAGCGGGATCGTCACCAGCGACTGCGTGTTGATAATGAAGTCGGTAGGCGTCGCCTGCGGCAGCTCCGCGAAGAAGTCCTTCAGGATGCCGTCGTTCACCGGCATGACCTTCGGGAACACCGCGTCGCCCTTGCCGTCAAAGCTGTAGACGAACACCCCGATGCCGGTCTGCTCGGACACCGACTTCAGGGTCGGATTGAAGCGGTGGCAGTACGGGCAGTCAGAGCGGACAAAGTGCACGATCTGCCAGTGGCCCACGTCCACGCGGCGACCGTCGCTCAGGTGATACCAGACGGGTTTCGCGGGAGCCGGCTGCGCGTCTGCAGCAGGTGAACGCTGTGCCGGCTCACTTTCCTGTTCAGCGGGCGCGTCTGCACCCGCTTTCGCCTGCTCCAGGCGGGCAATGTCGTCAATCGTGCTGGCCGTGGCCAGCACCGGCGCAAGCATCAGCAGTACGGCAAAAAGTTTTGAAATCATGGTTAATCCTCGGGCTGGAAGTCGGTAACGATGTTGAGCATGCGGCGCGCCAGGTCGTCCTGGGTGATAAAGCCGTAGGCCAGCGGCTGGTATTTCTTCGTGCGCGGCTCGACCAGGTAGATGGCCGGGAAGTGTTCTATCTTCATCTTCTCCGCCTGCCCGGCGTTCTGCCGGGTGTCCGGCAGGTCCGGGCTGGCGCGTCCGTCCACGGTCACGGGGATCACGGTCAGGCCGTACTGCTCGCTGAACTCCTTCACTACCCCGCCCAGCCGGTTATCCAGCGGCTCATTGCCTCGATAGAAGAAGAACACGCCATAGCGCTGGTTCACGTAGCGGATAGCTGCCTGTTGCTTCTGGCGCTGCTCGGTGTACTGGATGTTGGCGGTGCCGTTGTAGAACGGGTGTTTCAGGCTGTAGTCCAGCTCCGGGTTGTCCAGCAGCACTTTCTCCCAGCGCGAGGCGAACATGCTGGCCTGATTGACCATCCAGTCCTGCACGATTTTGTAGCGCCGGATGTTTTCGGTGGAGGGATGCAGCATCGCCTCGTTCATCAGGTTGTCGCGAAACGCCTGCAGGCGCTTCATCTTCTGCGTGGGCGTCTCCTGCGGCGCGGCGGGCTGTTGCGCCTGCTGCTCTTCTTCGTCCTTTTTTACCGGCTCGTTGTACCAGTACCAGCCGACCGCCGGATCGTAGTTGTAGCCGTCCGGCTTTTTTTCCTCTGCCGCGTGCAGCGGTGATACCGCCAGCAGCAGCGCGAGGCCGATGAATTTTCTCACGCTTAATCTCCTGATTTGAGGCTGTTCTGGATGTCGGAGGTGATGCGCTGGTTCAGCGCGTCCTGGTCGGGCAGTTTGATGTTGCTGTTCAGGTCGTCGTAGAAGTCGCTGAAGTCAATGTGATCGAACTTAATGCCCTGCAGCTCGGCGACCTTTATTCCCCTGCAGTCCGGGCTTTCACCCGAGCCGAAGCTGATGCCCAGCTGGTCGCGCCGCCCCTGTTCCTGCACGATGCGGGCAAGCTTGCTGTCGAACACGCAGTAGCCCTCTTTCTGCTGCAGGCAGACCCCGAGCACCTTTTTCGAGCAGTATGACCCGACCTTCACGACCAGCTTTTTCTCTTTGCCGGTGCCGATCTCCTTCTCCTCGGTGTTGCAGTGCGCAAGCCCCGCGCTCTGCCCCCAGCCGCCGCTTTTGCAGCAGTTGCTGAAGCCCGCCGCGCTCTTGCGGCAGGCCATCGCCTTGCCCGTGAATGCCGTCACTGAGTTCGGGTCCATGCCCGCGAAGTCCTTGCCTGCGGCGGCGAGTGCGGCCAGCTGGGACACCGCCATTTCAAAGTTCTGGTTCTGGCCCGCCTGCATCGCCGAGCAGCTGCCGTCCGAGCAGTAAAACTCCGAGCCACACACGTAGCCGGTGCTTTTCACGGTGTGCGCACACTGGTAGGTCAGCTTGCTGTAAACGCAGAGGTTGCCAATTTTCTGGGTGCAGGTGCGCGTGCCTTCGCTGCAGTTCGGATCGTCGATGTACGCCTGACAGGTGTTGGTGTCGTCTTCGAACACGTTCCACTGGGTGGTGTAGCCCCAGCAGCCGCTGTAAAGGCTGTAGGCCTTGCCGCCGACTGTCACCGAGCGGGTGCCGCCCGGGTCGCTGCAGACCTCGCTCATCTTCACCGCGTCGCCCATGTCTGCCGGGCAGCTGTTAGTCCATTCGATGCCCGCCGTGACCGTGTCGCGTACTGCCTGCATCGGCAGCGTCACGCGAAAAACGTTGGTGCCGTTAGCAATCGTTCTGATCAGCCCGTCCCGCGCGCTGCCTTTGTTGCCGTCAGTGTCGTAAAGCACAAACAGAGAAACCGTCTGCCCTTTCGTCACTTTCTGCGTCGCGATACCAAAATCCCCGTTCCGGTTCGGCTTGGCCTTCACCGTCGTGCCAAACGCCTGAATGTAGTACCAGAGGCGATTGCCCGACTCCCCGTGATACGAGGGTGCTCGCGGGTATTCATACGCCCAGAACCCGCTGCTGATAGTGCCGTCTTCAGGAACCGTGAAGTCATAACGTATCCAGAAGTTATCAACCGGCACCGCCGTCGAGCTGCCGGCATTTAGAACCAGCTGCGTGCTGTACTCCTCATACGATCCGGTCGTCACGATGGTGGCCTTGCGCGTGCACGATTGAGTTAGCGGAGTGGCCATTTCACAGCTGTGTGTGGTGTAGGTGGTTTTGTTCAGCTCCTGCGCCACGCACTGGCTGCCGTTCACACCGGTGATGGCGTTGGCGTTTTCACGGATCTCGTCGCTGTACTTCATCATGTCAGAGTCGTAGCTGAGCTTGTCTGCCGGGTTATTCACGTAGGACTCGCGCGCGGTCTGGCCTAAATCAGACTCGCTCAGCTCCGTCTGCCCTTTCACGTCAATGTTCGATGACGTCTGGGTCGGTCCGCTGTAGTAGCCGCGCTGCGGCGCGTCTGAGCTGTAGTTATCGAAGTAGCCGTTCGGATCGGCGCTGGTCGTGCCGTCTGCGGATTTGCCGGCGTTAATGCCTTCCTGGTTGGAAGCGTCCATCGACGCCGCCAGAACGCTGGCCGACAGGCAGGTCAGCAGCAGCCCCTGCAGCAGGGAGCGAGTGGCTTTTTTCATAAGAGGTTCCGGAAAGGTTAAGAAAGCCCGCCGCAGCGGGCAGCGGGGTCGGTCAGGGCTTTTTGCGGCAGTCGCCGCGCGTCTCGATCATGCTCAGCGCCTGATTCAGCGCGACGTTGCCGTACACGATGTCGAAGTGGTCGCCACACTTCTTCACCAGCGCTGGCACCTGCTTCACGCCGTATCGCTCAAAGCGCACCGGATCTATCTGCACGCCGCGCACCTTATAGGTGCTGACCATGTACATCATGTACTTCGCGGTCTGCTCCATGCTGTCGCCGACCAGCCCCCGGAAATAGACCGGAATATCCCGGGCTTCGGCCGCCTTCATCAGAATGGCCATCTCCTTTTCGGGCACTGACGCGGACAGGAAATAGGCCGTCTCGTTTTCCGTACTGCCGACCTGCGTGCCTTGCTGCGCGTCCTCCGCCTGCGCGGCCAACGCCGCCGTTAGCCCGGCGGCAATCAGCAGCGTGTTGCGTGTTTTCCTCATGTGTCCTCGCTTAAAGCACAACGCAGTTGCGCTTTTTCCAGATGAGATAGCCATAGTTCTTTTTGGTAGTGGGCATTTCCTTACCGGTCTGCCACAGCATCACGTTGCGTCCGAAGGGATGACAGGACGCCACGTCCGGGATGGTGTTCACCATCTGATAGCGGTAGCGACTTTTCGGCATGATTGCGGACGGATACTCGTAGCAGACGGCAGTGTTCTGCGGCACAGTATCCAGGATGAGCCCTTCGCGGTGCAGCTTGAAGTCCATACGCTCGGAGAGCAGCGCCCCGCTGTTGAGCCCGCTCGACTCGTTCACGATGTTGCCCGTGAACGGGTACATCGAGCCGTGCGAGCCCGCGCACCAGAACAGCGCATCAATCGGTTTGCTCACGCCCGCCGCCACCGCGTCCGCCGCGCAGGCCATCTGCGCCACCGGGTTCGCAAACAGCATCACCTCCGGGTTCAGGAACAGCGCCAGGTTGTCGTTCTGCCAGGTGGGGTCCAGCTCCGACAGGTAGCCGATGTCATACTCCCCGCCCTGCATGCACATCTCCGAGGTAATAATGTTGAGCCAGGAGATCAGCGGATACTTGTACCAGTGGACGTGATAGAAGGTGCCCGGGTGCTCGTTCGCCGTTTTCGTGCCGGTGCCGGTGCCGGTGTTCGGGATGTTGATGTTGAAGCCGCCCATGTTCACCATGCAGCCGGGCGAGCGCGTCACGTCAGTCATCGCAAACGGCTCCCAGAAGCCAATCGCGATGCCCGGGCGCTCAAAAATGGGCGGCGGCGCCGGGCAGAACTGAATGGGCGATGACGGGTTTTCGGTATCCGGAAGCCGTCCCGCTGACACCTGCACGCTGCCAATGCTCATGGGGAACAGGCACTCCCAGCACACGTCGGTGATGGGGTTAACCCAGCGCCCCTCGCAGGTCAGGGACGTCTTGCCGTTGTCCGCTGCAAGGACCGGCTGGCAGACCCACACCGCGAGCGCCAGTAAAACCGTGCGCCAGGCCATGTCAGCCTCCTTTTTTCACGCCGCCGCGCGCTTTTTCCACCGCTGCCTGCAGCGCCTGCAGGTCGGTCGCGCCCGGGATAACGCTGACGTTCTCAGCGGTTGCCCCCGTCACCGGCATCACGAAGAAGGCCGGCGTACCCTGAATGCCGAGGCGACGGGCCAGCTCATTGTTTTTCTCCAGCGCCGCGCCCGTCGCCTCGACCTCTTCTTTCGGCGTCGTGGTCACGCCCGCCCTGACCGCCGCCTGGCGGATGTCTTCATCCAGCAGCTTCCCTTCGTTGTGGCCGGTCGCGTAGAGCGCAGCGTGGTAGCGGTGGTACGCCTCTGCGCCGCCTTTCCTGTACACAGACAGGCCAACTTTTGCCGCCTGTACCGACGCGGGCCAGCGGCTGCCGAAGATTGGCCATTCCTTATAGATGAAGCGCACGTTCGGATTCTGGCTGATGAACTGCTCCACGGTCGGGGCGACTTTCGCGCAGTAGATGCACTGGTAGTCAAAGAACTGGATGACCGCGACGTCGCCCTTCGGGTGCAGCACCGGCGAGGTCGGATCGTTTAGCAGCCCGTCCTGCTCCTTCAGCGCCGCGCTTGCGGCGGAGGCCATCTGTTTTTCCTGCGACTGCGCCTGTAGCTTCTGGCTCATCTCAATCAGGATTTCCGGGTGGGCGCGCAGGTAGTCTGCTGCAATCTCGCCGATCTGCGCCTTCTGCGCATCACTGAAGGCGTCGTCAGCGGCAATCGCGTGCCCGGTCAGGCTCAGCGTCAGGGCGGCGGCGAGGATGTGCTTTTTCATGTGTGGCTCCGTTAGCGGTCGGGAAGACCGAATTCAGTAATAAGGAAGAGTTTTTTTCCGGGTGCCTGCTTCACCTCCGCAGGCACCTGCGTGATGCCGAACTTTTTCGTGATGTTGCCGGTCTGGTCGAAGTAGACCCGACTGCCGAGGGCCTCTGCGCTGTCGCGCACGTTGCCGTTAACCAGAATGACGCGGGAGGTCGTGGTGTGCGGCACCTGCTGCTTCATCCAGGCAATCTGCCGGTCGTCGTCGGCGTCGATGAAGTAAAGCGTCTCGTCAAACACCGGGATGACGTCAAACGGGTTCACCACCTGGCCTTTATGCGCAAACACCACGCCGTTCTGGTCGGCAATGTCGCGCTGCACCGTGAACGACGGATCAAACAGGCGGCTGTGCGTCTCGCGCGCTGTAGTGAGTCCCGCCACCGGCGGCGGGCGCATCGCCTCGTCCTCGGCCTTTTTCTGCATGTCCCGCTCGATGTCGGCCTGCGACCGGCCGGCAAAGTGCTCTTTCAGGTTGTCTTTCAGGACCGCGATCAGGTTGCGCTCGCGGATGTCCCAGGTATCGCCGTACGTGCCCAGCTCAGTCGCGCCCGCCTGCAGGCTGAGCATGGCGAGCAGCGCGCCGGCGACTGCACGCGCCAGCGGAGTTGCATGTATCATCGGGAGGCTCCCGTTGGGGTGATCGGACAGGGTTACTGCTGCGGGTTACCGGCCTTCATCAGCTCGGCGAGGCGCGCCTGAATCTCCGGCGTGGCGTCCGGCAGGCCGGTGATTACGGCAGGACTCACCAGAATGGCCGCACCGTGTTCGCTGGCATATTCCGCCGTAGCGGTGGTAACGCTGCGGTCAAAGCGGGTCAGCAGCGCCTTACGCTGATCGTCGTTCAGGTCCAGCTTCGCGGTCTGGCGGATAAGCGCGTTGGTCGTGCCCTTCATGTCAAAGGTGACAAGCGTCGGCGGCTTCAGCCAGAGGAACCAGGCGGCCGCGCACGCGCCCACGCTCAGCGCAACTGACAGGCCGCAGCCCGCCACAAGGTGTTTAGTATTCAAAGTTGCATCTCCCGCAGCATGTGGATGATGTCGCGCTTGTGCGCGTCGTTGTCGGCCATCTCAAACAGGATGTCCTTGATGTCCGCGCCCTCGCGCAGGCGCTTCTCGCGATAGGTAAAGTCCTCGCCTTTGGAGGAGAACAGCCCGTCGCTCAGCGGATCGAGAATGAGGCGGTGGAAGCTGGAAAACTCGCCCACGCTCAGCAGGAACGAGCTGTAGCGCGCCTTTTTCGCCGGCGGGAACTTCCTGATCATCTCCCACTCCAGCTCGTTGAACGCGTGCGGCTCTTCCTTCTGGAAGGTGGTGAACGACTTGGCGTCCTGCATACAGGTGAACTTGAACGAGCTGTTGTCGTAGGCTGCAAGCGCCGCCGTGGACAGGTTTTTATCGCGTATCGCCTGGGTCACCGTGCCGTAGGAGCCGTTGTGACGGCGGGCGGTGCGGTAACCCTCCTCGATGAAGTCTTTAATCTTGGTGCTCGATCCGCCCAGCAGCTTCCAGCCCTCGTCGATGATGTTCATCTTCCGCATGCTGCGCGGCGTGGTGTACATCATGTTCTCGTTCCAGATCATGATGCTGAACAGCACCGCCGACAGCAGGTCCTGCTGCTTGCGCAGGTCGCCCAGCTCGGTGACCACGAACTGCAGGTCAGGCTTCAGGGTCGGCTCGGACGAGTTAAAGAACCGGCCGTAAATCCCTTTTGTGCTGTACTTGCCGAGCAGGGTGGTGATTTCATCAATGCGCCCGCCAATCTGCGAGGAGTACTCGCGGGTGATGGCGGCCTGTCGTTTCGTCAGATAGTCAATGACGTGGTCAATACGCATGTCCTGCTGATAAGTTGGCCACGATTCGGTGATGGCCTCCAGGATCATGGATTCGTGCACCTCATCAAGCAGGCCGTTGGGGCTCGCCAGAATGCACAGCTGATCGCGGATGCGCTCGGCCGCGAGCGTAATGTCCGTGACGTTCGCAAACGGGTTGAAGCGCAGGGAGTCACCGTTGATGTAGGTGCCCCCGAGGCTGCTGCAGGCCGCCTTGTAGGAGTCACCAATGTCCTGCACCGCCACCGTCCCGCCCTTGTCCAGCACCGAGCGCGCAATGGAGTTCGCCAGTACCGACTTGCCCGCGCCCGAGGTGCCGGACATAAACCAGTTGAAGTTGGTGTTCGGCAGGCTCTCGTCAAACACGTCAATAAACGCGACCTGGTTGCGGTAGCTCGGGATAAGAATGCCCGAGGCGCACAGCTTGTTGTCGCCGATGACCGGCATCAGGTTCACCGCGTGAAACGACTCCGATCGCTGAATGCCGCCGGTCTTGCGGCAGTCGTCGCGCAGCTTTTTGTTCACCATCGCAAACGGCAGTGTGGCCAGCAGGTTGCGCAGCTGCATAAAGTCGGCGCGCACGAAGCGCAGTCCCTGCGCGGCGAAGGCGTTGCGCGTCTTTTCGGTATAGCGCGACGTCAGGTCGTCGTCGTCCGGGCAGAACAGCGTAATGCCGTAGAAGTAGCTCGTGAGCGACGTCTGATTCGACAGCAGCCGCGCGCGGGCGTCTTTCCACTCGGCGTGCTGGCGCGTGGTGGACGGAATGTACTTGGCATAACTGGTGTTCACGCGCGAGTCCAGCGAGAGGAAGCGGCTGTTGGCCTCGCCCTGACTCTTCATCTGCTCCTCGGTGGTCAGCACCATCGTGCAGATAAACGGGCAGGGAATGCCGTTGGTCGGCGACATCAGGTCCTGAATGATGTTGCCGTTCTGCCACAGGAAGTGCTCCTGCGGGTTGCGGTCGAGGTTCAGGTTTACCATGCGCGCCGCAAACGGCTTGTTCTTCGCGTCGCTGCCCTCAATGCGGATGTGCGAGGGCTTCACCCGCCAGGACGTGGTGCGGTCCACAAACTGTGTGCTGAGGTCGGCCGCCGGATCGTACTCGCTGTCGTAGCGCTCAAGCCGCGCCGGGTCGTGGTTAAAGAACTCGCGCAGCACGCTGCTGAACTCGCTGACGCCGATGGCAGTGGACCACAGGTCGGCGGCGTTGAGTGCGTTCAGCAGGTTACGTCGCACGTCGCGCACGCGGATCATGTCGGTTTCGCTCAGGTGCTTCACCGGCATCGCCCAGATAAAGAACAGGCGGTAGTCGCGCAGGGTCAGCGGATGGTCAAGGCCGTTGCTGTAGGTGTAGCGCGCCCCGTTCAGGAAGAAACGCGCGGTGACGTCGTTACACTCGTCCGCCCGGTGCCCCTTCCAGGCGAAGTTTTTCAGCCCCTGCTCGACCTGCTCTTTCACCGCCCGGGAAGAAACCAGCATCACCTGCAGCGGAACATCGCGGGGGGCCACGTCGCGCAGCAGATACTCCAGGCTTTCGGCCAGCTTCTCGTTGGCGCCAATCAGCGGCTGTGATTCCACCACGAAGCCCACCGACTCTTTGTTCACCCAGATCTGGCTTTCGGTGTCGTAATCCTTGTAGGGCAGCAGGTCGCGGATGTGCGGGTAGTCCATGTCCTGCAGCTTCTGGCGCGTCTCGTTCGTGGTGTCGCGCTCGCCCAGAATGCCCGCCACCGTCTCCACCACGTTCAGCGGGTCAAAGCGGAAGCCTTTCAGAAATTTCATGCGGACCTCACATCAGAATGCCGTTCCAGTCGCCGTGACTGGAGACGCTGTAGATGACCTCGCCCATGTGGACGTTGTTATCGGGGGAGACGTACGGCGCAATCCAGATGCGCGCCACGCCGTCAGGGCGGCGGAACGCGGCGGCCGGCTCCGGGAAACAGTGCGCCGCGCTGCAGTACGCGGTCTGCCGGGCGTCAGTGCGCAGCACGCCGTTTTCGCGGGTGAACGGGCGGACCCCGCCGGATGACGCCACGCGCACCGGAATGCCGTCATTCAGGCCGCTGCGCCCCGCCTGCGCCTCCGTCTGCGGGTCCAGGCGGATGGTGCCGGTATCAATCAGGCGGTAGTCATCCAGGCGAATGCCCGCGCCGGTGAAACCGTTCGGCGCGGTAGCCGCTGGCGCATTGCCGCTGCTCCCGGCGGACATATCGTCGGCCTGCGACATCCAGACCCCGGAGTCCTTAGCCGGCTTGTCGAACTCAAAGTCGCTGTTCATGCCCGCGCAGCCGCTCAGCATGACGGCCAGCGCGCTGATGATAAAAGAGTGAGCTTTAGTCATGGTGCTCTCCGTCTGCGTGTTGGTTAAGAAGGTCTTTCAGGAGGGACGTGGCCAGCACGGTTTTTCCCGCCCCGGTTTCGCCCGTCATCAGGAAGTGACCAGCAACAGACTGGTCATCCGCAGGCTGTGTATGGCTTACATCTGTCGGGTTACTCATGGTGTTCTCCGCTGGCGCTACCGGATGACAGCGCGTCGATTTCGGTAAAGTCGATAAATAGATCGCCGTTTTTGCCGCTGGTCCCGAGCCGGGACAGCATGCTCATGGCAAAGGCGTCGCCGGGGGCGACCTCCAGCAGTCGCCGCAGCGTTTCCCCGAACAGGGCGACGTAGCCGTCGTCCGGGATGAGGCCGGGCTTGCAGTAGAGCTTCTTTACGCCAAACCCCAGCGCCTGCAGGCCCGGGATGCGCGCATCGGCCTCACGCCCGAAGCAGTTCACCGTCCGTTCGGTAAAAACCATCCAGCCGCAGTGCTCTGCGTGACGAAGTCGGATTTTTTCAGCCGTCATTGCGCCACGCCCTGCGGGGTCGTACCCCTCGCCTGTCCGCCACTGGTCGGGGTCACGAAGTCGTTCATGTTGAGGCGGGTGGCGTCACCGAGCTTGCCCACGAGATCCGGCGGCAGGCCGCTGTTGCCCTGCTCCCGCGTCTGCGTGTCTTGCTGCTGCCCGCCCGAGCGATGCTGCTCTTTCGCGAGCTTCGCGGCCTCTTCATCCTCAATAAACTTCGCGCGGAAGCCTTCGATAAACACTACTTCCACGCGGTTCGCCGCCCCGATTGGGATGATCGGGTGATACTGCTCGGCGCGCTCGATGTAGTAGTCGGCCAGCTTGTCCGCCGCCTTGCCCACGCCGCCGCCCACGGCGCCACGCGCCACGTCTCCGCCGCTGACCGTGCTGGTCGCGCCGATGCCGGTGACCGTCTGGCCAACCTGCGAGGCGCTCTGTCCCAGCCCGCCCAGCGCGCCAGCGGTAAAGGCCAGCCCCAGAATCTTGCCGTTGCGCATCACCGGCACGCCCTTGATGCCGTTCTTGCCGTAGAAGGCAACGTGCCCCTTCACTGCCTGATCGACGTGCTTGCCATCGATGATGCAGGAGAGGCGCTGCAGCTGAACGATGGCGCGCTCGCTGGAGATGTCGCCGTAGGCTGCGGCCGTCACGAAGCAGTTATCGAGTTGCACCATTTTGTTGTTGCCCGGCATGTGCGCCCTGCCCTTGAGCTTGAACTGCATCGGCACCAGGTTGTTCTCCCCGCGCACCGAGGCGTTGGCGTCGGCCCCCTCGATCACGATGGCGTCAGAGAACGTGCCGGTCGGCACCCAGAACGAGGTGTCTTTCGCTTTGGGCTCAAACTGCGAGTAGTCAAACGTCTGGTTGTCGATTTGCCCGGTCTGCACCGGCGCGGGCGCAAATGTGTATTCCGTGCGCGGCGGCGTATAACCGGCCCCCTGCTGCGTCCCCTGTTGCGCGCCCTGCTGTGCCTGCTGCCCGGCAGGAGGCGTCTTTGACTGGTTCTGCTGATTTTTCAGCTGATCCATCAGGTCGCTGACGTTCTGCTGCAGGGACTTGTTGTTGTTCATCACGTCCGACATCTGGTCTTTCAGTGATTTGAAGTCTTTCTGCATGGAGGCGAGCTGTTCGCGCGCCTCTTTCTCCCGGTTCTGCGCGCTGACCAGCAGCGAGCCCTGCCCGGAGCCGTCAAAGGCGTTGACCACGCCCCCGCCGGTCAGATCCGGCTCGGCGGTGGCACGGTCAGGCTTGCTTTCCTGACTCCCGCTCTTTCCGGCTGCGCCACGGTTCGCAAGGTACAGGCCGCCGATGATGACGGCAGCGGCGGCGAGGATAATGCCAAACAGCCGGCGCTGTTTGCTGCGGACCAGGCTGTTAAGGTTCATCCGGGCCTCCTTTCGTGCGGAACACCGTCACGACGGAGACTTTTGCGCCAGGCTCCAGCACGTCGAGCTGCGGATGAAACGCCACCGCCATCACGCCCGGGCTCCAGAAGTAGCGTTCACTGAGGCGAATACGCTGCGAGGAGAGGCTGGTGATGTCGGTACGCACGATGCGGACCCGGTCGCCCTGCCAGGCAGTCACCGGGCGCAGTGCAAACACGCTTTTCACCGACTCGCTCACCGGCACGTCGGTGTTTTTACTCAGCACGTAGCCTGCCGGCTTGCGGTTGGTGATGAACCTTCCCACCAGGCCGCTGATAAGCGCGCTGTAGGTGTCCTGCTTCTGCTCGTACTCCCGCGCCTCCTCCGTCCCCTTCACCTCACGGTTATCTACCGTCAGGCTCAGGCCCGCGCGCTTGCCCGGTGTCGCCTGCACCGAGAAGGCAAAGCCTGACGCGGTCTGAACAAACATGGTGAACGGCTTGTCGGTCAGAGTGGAAAACACAACCGCGCCTTCCGGCGTCGGGGATTTGGCGCTCAGTACGCCCTGCGCCGCCTGCACGCTGAGGATGCGGTCATCGTTCACGCGCAGGTAGTTCGGGTTGGTGTTACTCACCGCCGCGTTGACGCGGGCGCCGGGGTTAAGCGTCAGCTGTTCAGCGCGCGCGCCGAACGCCGTCAGCAGCGCCAGGGCGCTGATTAGCAGGGATTTACGCATCAGGAACCTCCAGGAAAGCGCTCCAGCAGAGCCGGTTATTACGGGTGTCGGTGCGCAGGCGGTAGTGCTTCTTCACCGGCCTGGCGTCGTGCAGCCCGTAGCTCAGCTGCAGGTCGCCGGTCACGTCCACGATGCCCTTGTCCGGCCAGACGCTGACGTCTCTGGGGTAGAACACCGACCCGCCGCTGTTGCCTTTAACGCGCGAGGCTTCGTCAGCCAGCACGCCTTTAAGTGATTTCTCCGCGCCGTCGCAGGCGCCCGCCAGCAGCATTTCGTGGCTGGCCTCTGCATTTTTGTCGGAGATGTTGAGGCGCAGGTTCAGCCACGCCAGCGCCATCAGGCGCAGGTAGCGGGCGTCGCCGCGCTCGCCGGTAAAGCTGAACGGCGTGTCCGCGCCGTAGGGAACGATAATGGTCTGTTTGTTATTAAGGAGCTGATTCATCAGCGCCCGGTTATCGCCGTAGATGCGCCAGCAGAGAAGAAGCGCAAGGATCGTGATAACGAGCAGCACCAGAATAGCCACGGCCATATTGCGGTTTCCCGCCGAACGCAGCTTTAATTCCATGTTGTCTCCGGAGGGGGATCAGGCGACCCAGTGCCGTTTGTAGCTGTCAGGCAGGATGCTGATAAAGAAGCGCATCACTGAGGTGGGCAGGCACCAGTACGCAAGGTTGAGAAGATACTGAGAACCGCGGCCTTTCTTGAGGTGACGTATTCCAACCACGGCGGCTAAAAGCGTGGGGCCAAAAATCCACATGTTGAGGAAAACTGCCAGCAGTGCCAGTGGCACATACAGGCAGAACTCATCAGGTGGCAGCCCCACGAACCGCTTCTGCTCGGAAAACGTAGCCGCATAGGTATACCGGTCACGTTTATCCATAAGCAGACGTTAAGCCGGAATGACGTTGAAGGCGACGTTTACGAAAACCAGCAGCGCGGCGATGCTGCCGAACAGCGCGAGGTTTTTGGTTTTGATGTAGGTGAAAGCGATGAAAGCAATCTCAATCACATACAGGATATATACAACGGCAGAATTGCCGCCGAACGTATCTGTAACATCAGTTTTCGCCCCTGCGAAGTAGTCCTGGGCGTGGGCTGGCATCACGGAAACAGCCAGGAACGCCAGTGCTGAGAGCAGTGCAGACTTGTTCAGTTTCTTCCACGCTACCGCCCCTGCCTTGCGGCAGTAGTTTAAAGACGAAGAGAGAGAGCCCTTCATAGGTTTTTTCCTCAGTTAGGGATATAATGATCAGTCGGTTGAACTATCGTTTGTTTTTGCCTGTATGGCCTTAAGTCAAATTTCTGGCTTGCCGGTTACTCCTCCTTTACAAATCTGTGGGATTGCTACAGATGCTTACGGTTTCTTAACCGGCTGACGTTTTTTTACGCTTCCGGATGGCGCACTTCAATATAAGTTATTGATCTTGCTGATCAATTTCACTTATCGTCATAGTGAGAAATTTCACTTAAGTTCCTAACCGATTGAATGAGAATGAAAAATCATGCCTGAAACTGCCGATTTGGTTGTTCTTGTCGCCGATCCGGCGGGCTTTGCGGCTGAGATTTTTAGGACAAATCATGAGGAAGCCTTAAGTGAACTACTCAATGATGCCCTTCTGCATTACATGCGTGACCCGGGCTGGTATGAGGTCACCTTCAGAGAAAACCGCTTTTATGCCTGCCAGCTGGTCACCATTCCGCTGCTCGCCTTTATTAAAAATCGCGTCCCGGCCAGACTGTTGCAGGCAACGGCCGAACGTTCACTCGCGCAGATAAAAGATTATTCAGACGTGGCCGATCCGGCCGCCTGGATAATGATTAATGCAGATTTTTTTTCTCCCCTTCCCCGCCCCGGCGTAAATCTTTGGCAGGCCCGTAAATTAAAGAACAGCCTTAATAAGGCGGTATTTACTGATCCGGGTGATATAACGGAGCCACAAAAAAAACCTGCACTGCCTGGTGTGAAATCATCGGCTGATGGTAATAAAGACGCCGTGCCTGAGAGTTTTCCCGGAAATAAACGCGGCCCCAGTGCGGATAAAATAATGGAGCGGGTCATGCTCGGCTGGCGCGTAAAAGATATATGCGAAGAACAGGGCTGTTCTGAATCTTACGTTTACAAGCTGATTAAAAAACGTAAGGGAAATTCCGCAATGGAATACCGCTGGAAGCAGTGGGAGCTGATTGCGGGCATGTATCACGCCGAGCCAAAAATGACACTGGATGAAATTGAGAAAGCCTGCGGCGTATCACGCGCGGCCATTTATCAGGCTGTCAAAAAAATAGCCGAACGTGACGGCACAGAAATTACTCCCCGCGAAAGAGAAAGAAAGCTGACGCCTGATGACATTGAGACGATAAAGAGGAAATTAAGCGAGGGCGTGCTCAGGAAGCATATTCTTGCTGAATACGACATCACTACAGAAACGCTGATAAAATACGTCGGCACAAGCGACGATTACAGACCTGTCCCGGAAGAATTAAAAGAGGATGCGGTTCGTTTACGTGTTCAGGGAAAAACACTGCAACAGACGGCCGATATTCTCGGCGTGACCGTCTCTACCGTAAAAGATGCATGGAGGGAAAAGAAAGACTCACCCGACATTCAGGAAAAACGCGTCAAGTACGATAATCGAAACGTGCTGTCTAAACGCGACCGCGATCAGGCCGTTAACGCCGTTCTGCGGGACGGAATTACCCGTAAGCAGGTTTACACGCAGTACGGAATAAATGCGCTTACCCTGCGGCGTTATATTCGTGATGCGCAGAAAAAAGAGCTTGAAGTATTGCGACAAGAGGATACTGATTCAGAGAGTAATAAAGACTGATAATCCATTTCACCTGATGCGCAAGGGATGCGCATCAGGTAATGATTAATTATTTAAAGTATTCCTGCAATTTTCCTGCAACACGCTCATTGACAGCCTTCACCCACTCCGGGTCCAGAACCATTTCATTTTTGATGACCTTTTCGGGATCGACAGTTTCTTTCTGAATGCCAAAGATAGCGTCAGTGATAAAGCCACTGACGAGCACATTTTTAGCGATAAATTCCAGCTTCTGGTCAAGTGTCTTTTCAGAGGCATCTTTATTTATTTTATTTTCATAAACACGGAGGCCGAGCTTGAACATTTCCATCACAAACGCTGATCGGTTAGCAGTATCGCGAGACTCACCGTCTTCCAGCTTTTTTTCGACGTGTGCATCAATCTTTTCCAGCAGTGAAAAAGGGATGGTAAGGTTAACCCTGTTACGCTTTGCTGAATTTTCATCATTCATATTTTTTTCTCTCTCTCATTTTAATTCACGCAGACAAGTTTCACATCGGACCAGTCCGAATGCAAAGTTTCGGGCATAGGTTTACTGGTAACCATCAGGTAACAATCGGTCTAAAATGGAGTAACCATCTGGAAACCAATGGCTGAAATTTGATTTTAACTTACTGATAATATTAAAACAAACCTTTTGGTAACCTTTTAAAAACCTTCAGGATCCCACAGGGTTACCGCATGGTAAGTTAACGCTGGTTAAATGCTCTACGATTTACAACTAACTCGCTGATTTTAAATAGTTTAATATGCAAAAATAAATTTGCGAGTGGTGTGTAAAAACCTGACTCTTATGATATTATTGAGCCTGACACCTACCCCGAACTTTTCAAATCAGGAGCCGCAATGCGTTTATTTACTTACGCTGCAGCCCTGCTGGCGACAGGCATTTTCTCCGCCAGCGTGAATGCGGACTGTTTTATTAAAGCTGGTGAATGGTATTCCATCGATCCGGACTATCTGCGCGCTATCGCCTGGCAGGAGTCACGCTATAATCCGGCAGCTGTAAATACCAACCGGACCAAAGATGGAAAACCCGGCAGCAGTGACTACGGGCTCATGCAGATTAATTCGGTCACAATGCGCCGCTTACAGAAAGAGTACCCGGGCCTCAGCAAAGAAAAGCTGCTCAGCGAGCCGTGTCTGAATATTTATATTGGTGCCATGCTGCTGCGCCGTAATTTCAATCAGTACGGCACAACGTGGCTGGCGGTGGGAATGTACAACGCGGGAATGAAAAACCTGCCGGTGACCGTAACGAACCGCTATAACTATGCGATGCTGATTGATAAACATTACAAGGCCATTAAGGCTGGTACGATCCCGCGTAAGGTATTCAACGGCTAATCAGGTTTTAGTACCGTTAAGGCCCGCACCTCCTTTTATTTTTTCTGTGCCAGACAATCTTACCGCCAGTAATGAACCCTGCGCACAGAATTACCCGATCCCGGATCAATACTGGGAACGGGTAACCTGAGTAATCCTCTTTTTTTCTTATGTGTCGCCTGTTCCCGACTTCGCGCCGGTTTATGTTTATTCGTCTCCGGTTTAATACCGCGGCGGATAACAGGCATAAAAAAGGGAACCTTCAGACTCCCCGGTGACTGTTATTTTATTTCCGCAAGAGTTCTGTTTATCTCACCCTGCACACCCTGACTGTGCCAGAAGTAATCGCGCCCGACCCGGTAAAGCTCGCCGGTATTAAAACGCGAAAGAGTTATTTCCTCACCTTCCAGACTCCCGCCATATTTTTTAGCGATAATGTCCACTGCCTTTTGCTTCATCCCGTCCGAATAATGCCGGTCGGTAAAAACGTATCCCACGCCACCATAAATTCGGTTGAACGGAGAGGCACAGGAAACGGACATATCCTGCATGCCGTCAAAATAACTGTCCTTGTACTTATCCGTTACGGCTTTTACTTCTTCCTCTGTCGGCCCGTCCATCCAGTTAATACTTACGCTGTCATAGCTGCGCTTACGAACTGAGAATTTAACACCCGGAAACCTGGCCTTCAGCTCCTTACGAATATTGGATGTTACCTGCACGGCCCCTTTTTTATCCTGAGAAAGTGCCGCATATTCCGTTGCTGTTTTTAAACGCTCGCATTCAGCTGCATAAAAGCGCTCTTCCTCCTCTTTTCTCTGCTGCTTGCGGCGTTCTTCCGACTCGGCATGTTTTACAATGCGCGCCGTTTCTTCCCCGCTTTTTATTTCCGGGAATATGCTCCACTGTTTTCCGTGCAGGATACTTTCCGGCAGCCCGCGAGATATTCCGCCGCTCTCAAACGCAATATCAAACGTGGCATTTCCCCCGTAAGATACGTAGCCCGAAAGCGACCCGACTGATGCCGGTTTCTGCTCACCATGAACGGCGAACACGACGCCCCGCCCGCGATTGTAAAGAACTGTACTGACAACCTGACCGATGACCACTGCCTGCGCATTGTGCATTTTCATTTCAGTTTTCCTTAAATCAGTTGAGACGAAAAAGCGGCCCGCCCTTACAGGCCGCGCAACGTTTTCAGAAGGGGATCTCGTTCAGAGTGGTATCAGCGGTATCAGTAGTTGCCTGATTTTCAGTCGCCGGGTTCAGGGCATTTTCCAGTGAGATAATCCCACGCGCGACGTCGCTTGCCTTGTAGAGGTCGAGTCCTGCCGCCATCGCCGCGTCAAAGTTATCGAGAAACTTCTGCACTTCCTCGCTCCGCACCTCTGAGGCCCGGCGAACATACTTCCGGCGCACTTCCTGCCATGAATCCGTGCGGTAAAAAATCTGGCCACGGCTGGCAATTAGGTAACGCCCGGCGGCCTTTTCGCCCAGGTCGTACAGCGCCGTCATGCCCCCGCCTGAGCTCGCCAGACACGGCAACGCGGTATGTCCGGCAGCCATCAGCGCGATGACATCTGTTTCATCAAGCAGCAGCGCGTCCACACCATAGCTGCCGTTTCGCGCCGGGTAGTGCTTCCCCTCTGACGGCGTGAGTTTTTCGCCGTTTTCGCCTGTGACGTGCCAGCGCGTGCGCAGATCGTTTGCACTGACGCAGATTTTTGGGCCGTTAATCCATGTTTTGGGAGATTCTGGCGTGGCGGTGTTGACGTTGACGTTATGTGTGTTCATGGCAGTTCTCCTGTGCGTGTGAGGTTTCATGTTTCGGTCGTTCCAGTCGCGGCAAAGGGCAAAGGAGCAACGGCAGGCAGCAGACACAAGGGCGCCGCAGGCGTGCATTTCACCCTTGTGTCTGATGAATGACGGTGCTACGACCAGCCCTCCGCGCCTGGAATGACCGGAACAGCCTCACCTGACGAAAAAGCGGGCATGAACACACCCCGGACGGCGGTCTTATGCCGGTCCGGTCCTCAGCGGCCACGGCTTTTTGTGGCCAGTGAACGCGCCGGCACAGCCGGCTGCAGGGGTTGACCTGGCCGTTGCCATCAGACCCCAGCCGCCAGGCCCGGAACGCTTCGCGGTCTGGCGGAGCTTACCGGCCCAGCCGGTTAGCGGAGTGGGGCTGACGACCCGGCAACGCCGGGGAGCCGGAGGGGGCCATCAGGCTGTTAATGCCGTTGACCTTCAGGGACAGGAAACCGGAGACGCAGCTGCAGCACAGCAGCAGAACAGAGAGCAGCAGGAAGCAGAGAGAGAAGACCGTGAGACAGCGTCCCGGAGAGAGAAAGCGCAGGCGAAGGGAGAGAGACGGTGCGTCAGCACCGTCTTTTCCCGGCCCGCAGGGCCGCCCGCTTTTAAAGCCGCGGCTGAAGCAGCTACAGGGCCATAGCCAGCCCCGCGCTTACTGCTTTTAACATTCTTCCAGCTCGGCCAGATAATGCATTTCCGCAGAACTGACCAGCGACGCAAATGTTACATTTTCGTCCGTTATGCCCTCCTGTTCACACAGGTGCATCAGGTTAGCTATCAGATCCTGCACAGCCGTGTAAGCTTCGTCCCCTCTTCCGTCTAAACCGGTACGCCGGGCAAATATCCACAATGCTTCGGCCGCAACCGTTGCCCGGTCCGTATTGCCCCAGATAAGTGCCGGTCGCTCAGTTCCCGCAGCCGTTGCGGCAATCTCTTCGATAACGTCCATTCGCACCGGCTCGCGCGTCCCGGTTAATTCCGGGTTTACTGTCTGGTTATCCAGTGTTAAGGTTTGCGCTGTAGACACATTGATCTCCTGTTCTGTGGTCAGTGTTTCTCTGATGCCCCGGCTTCGTCGCAGATACCAGGGGCGGAATCTGGCAGGGTTAACACCCTGCCTTTTTTCTGTTTGTTATTCCGGCTTGTACGCCATGAGACGCATCACGCGAACGCCCGTTCCTTCAAACTTGCCCTCCATTGGTTCTGACCAGCTGCAGTCCCAGCCCGGCAGCACACCTTTCCTGTCCATTCCCGCTGGCAGTATGGCCCCCACGCGCCCGCCCTCTTTTACCAGCGCAGCGGCTGCGTTCAGATGCGCCACGGCGCGGCCTTCGCTGTAGGGTGGATTCATCACCACGACGTCAAAGCGCTGGCGGGTTTCCTGCGCCCACTGCAGAAAGTCGCCTTCAGTTACGGTGTGCCCTTTGGCCTCAAGTACGCGGCAGTGCAGCGGCGAGATTTCCACGCAGGTGGTTTGCGTCTGCGGCATCAAATCCGCAAGTCCGCCCATACCCGCGCTCGGCTCCAGGCAGGTTTCGCCCTCCTGAATATTCACTTCATCAAGCAGCTGCGTTGCAAGCGCATGGGTTGTCGGGTAGAACTGGTGCGTTTTCTGATCCGGCAGCGCGCCGCTCAGCTGAATATCCTGAATTGCCGTGGTCGGGTCGTAGTCGAATTCAAACCAGGTAAATGCGTTTCTGACCATCTTCACGCCGCCAATACTTATCAGCACTTTTTCTGCCTCCGCGCGCACGCCCTTATCGAAGTCCATCAGGTTTTTAAAGCGGCGATTATTCGGGTTCGTGGTAACCGGCTGGCGTGGCTCTTCCCAGCGGTTACGCTGCTGCGGCTCTGTGCGCTCGATCTCCAGCTCGCTGAGTTCGCTCAGCACGCTGAACGGCAGCAGGTTCGACGCCAGGTTAAAGGTCTTCGACTTTGTGCGCGGCTTCTGCCGGTGCTCCGCCGGGATCGCTGCCGGATGCAGAAACGCCAGAATGTCATTAAGCCGCCAGGCCATATCGGGATGAATTTCAAGGTGGGCCGTGCCTTTCAGGAAGGCTTTCACGCGCAGCGCGCCGCCGTCGAGGGTCAGCCATTCCCCGGCACGCTTGCGGGCAATCTGCAAAATTTTGTCTGTGGTGCGGTAGCTGGTGGCATCCCGACCCATGAATTTCGCGATCACCTGGCGCAGGTCATCAATGTAGCCGGTGCGGTCGTAATTATTGCCGCCCCACTCGTCGTACACGCGCGCCATGATCATGCGCTTGCCAAAACCCTCCGGGCGGTTGGTGACGTGTTCCCCGGACAGGTTGCGGAAAATGCCATCTGTGCGCTCGGCAAAAAACTTCTCGCGTGAGAACAGCAGCTCAGATAGCGTGGCGCGTACGGTTTTCTCCTCAAAGTCCGGCGCGTTCATCTCGCGGATCTGCTCGTTCCACTCGTTGCGCCGATCGTTGGGCATGTACTGGTAAACGTCCGTCAGGTCTAACGCTTCCTGCCAGAATGCCGCATTCAGGGACGCGACCGCGCCCGGCACGCTGAACATCTCGCCCACGGAACGCCCGTGATAGCCCCGGCGGCTGCTCAGATTGCCGCTGATAAAGTGCGCCACCGCAGGCGCGTTTTCACCGCTGGTCACCATGCTGGCGATGGCTTCAATTTTCGCCCGGGTGTGCTGATAGCGTCCCAGCAGGGAATCAATCAGATCCGCCTCTACCGGCGCATAAAAGTTATCGCCCAGCAGTTCCCCCGCTCCGCCATGATCGCCCTGGCCGTTAAAAAGAGATGATTCTTTAGATTCTGAAGCCGTGGTGTTGAAGTTCTGCTGTGACATGTTGTGTCTCCCGTGTGGTTTAAGTGATGTTTCTTTGAGTTCCTCGCCGTGAGGGCAGAACAGGCAACCGGGCATCAGGCTGAACGCAGGGGGAAACGGCAAAGCCGCAGCCCGCAGGGACCGGGTGCAGCCGTTTAGCGCGCGACCCTTGCGTGAAGACGCCCGGGTGCCAGGTTTCTGCACGGCGAAGGGGTTCAGGGGAACAAAACACAACGCGGAAGGATGAACAGGGCACAGCCCCGGAACGGCACACCTCGGTGCCGGGCCGGTCCGCAGCGGCCACGTTTTTATGTGGCCAGTGAGCGCGCTGGCGCCAGCCCGCTGCAGGGGTTGCCTTTGACGTTGCCACAGGACCCCAGCCGGTAAGCACAAAGCGCCGACGACCCGGCGCTGCTGGGGCTTCGGCGGGACGATGCGTTGGCTATTATTTTTTTGTTGCGGATTGCGGGCAAAAAAATACCCGCACAGGGCGGGTTAAAATTCGTTACAGAGGAGACCTCCGCATTAACTGTAGACTGTAATGCCTGCGTTAGGTTCATTAATTGGCTGTTTAATAAAGATTTAACCTGACTATAGTTTTATTCCGGACCAGCCAGATTATTTATCACTGTTATCTTCAGTCAGCTGCCAGATTTTTTCACGAATGGCTTCCTGTTCTGTTTTATCCGCCGCGGCTTCAAGTTCACCAAACAGTGACCAGACTTTTTCTTCCAGCTCCGGTTTCTCCTGCTGTTGGCCTGAGACACTGAACTGCATGTCATCGTTCGCATAATGCTTACCGCCGTTATGTACATAATCTGCTGATTTCTCTGTCATAAATGCTCCGTTATCTGTCCGGCCGCTCTTGATGGGTGAATGCGAAAAAGCCCGCAAACGGAGCAGCGGGCAAAAATTACAAGGATTTCTCGTAGGTGCACATTTGATGCTGTCTTTGCAGCTGTAGATTCTGGCTAAAGAGTTCTTATTTGCAAGCGAGGCGCTTTACAGCGGCACAGTTTCAGTCCTTCACCATCAGGCTCCAGCCGGTAAGCGCAGCAGGGCTGTCGACCCTACCCTGCCGGAGAACCAGAGGGGCCAGCGAGGTGTTGATGCTGGTGTCCGCTTTGTGCCAGAAGCGGGCATTAACGTTTTGCTATATCAAATTATAGAAAGCAGCCCAAATTAATTAACTTGAAGTACGTTTTGGCTCTTCTGCTTAAGAATAATCTCTAAACATGAAACAAAACGGTGTTAAAGAATAAAGTTAATTAACGACTCGCTAGCTGATGCCATAATGCTTTTGTTAATGTCCTTCTTCACTAATATAAACAGGGCACTCAGGCTTAAGCCACTCAGGGGGAAACATGCGTGCTGTTATAACTGGAGCACTAATTGCAATCACGAGCGGGCTTACAGGAGCTGCGCTTTGTAATAATCATTTTTTATTCAATACCCTATCTGATTCTTCTGTCAGCGTTTCAAAAGAGCAGGCTGCTGGCTTTTGGGCTACACCAGCCGTGAAAGGCTATGGCGAGATTCACTATGACCGCAGTGCTGCCTTTCAGCCTACTCCAGACCTGAGTAATAAAATTGTTTTCAAAGTGGGCAAGGCCGGAGCTAACACATCATTGCCGAATCCGGCACTGGAAAACGTCGCGCAGGTGGTTAACCTCTATGTTGCAGCTGGGGTTCCAGTAAACAAACTCAAATTTGTCGTTGCGGTGAACGGTGGAGCAACGCCGGCGATGCTTGATAACGTTTATTATCAAAAAATATTTGGAACTGACAATCCAAACCTCAAACTCATTTCGGCCCTTCAAAGCCAGGGAGTTAATGTGAGTATATGCGATCAGGCTATCGCCTGGCATCATTATAGAAAGGAATGGATCGCTGGTTCGGTTATACATACGCCTTCCGCACTGACCACCATAACAACCTTACAAAACAGGGGTTATGCCTTCCTGGAAATGTAAATCGGGCTGCATGGTAGGCTGGAGAGTTTTGCAAGCTGGTTGCTTGCTGAAATGAATATGCTCACAAGTACCACTTCATACCGAACGATGACATTACGTCCGCTCTTCGCTGTGAGTTCAATGGGTCGATGCAACGCTATCCTTGATCAAGGGGGGCGTTGCCATGAAACGAAGAACTCGCATTTACTACACGCCAGAACAAAAGGCGATTATCTGGGACAGATACAAGCAAGGTGATTCTCTGCATGATATCGCCAGAATGTTCGACAGATTTCACTCTTCTATTATGCCTACAATCCACCAGACAGGTGGCTACCGTCCTCCCGTGCGAAAGCGGCACCGTTTAGCGCTTTCGCTTGATGAAAGAGAGGAGATATCCAGAGGATTGGTAGCAAAACGCAGCATCAGGGACATCGCTGCCAAATTATCAAGAGCTCCTTCAACGATTAGCCGCGAGATCAGGAGGCACGGCGGTGCAAAAAAATACCGGGCAGCAAAAGCCGATACTGCTGCGTGGGAAAATGCTCTGAGACCAAAACCTTGCAAGCTAATTGAAAGCCCCGCATTGTGTAACATCATTGCAGAGAAGATGCATCAGGACTGGTCGCCGGAGCAGATCGCCGGCTGGCTGAAACGCTGTTATCCGGATAGTCAGGAAATGCATGTGTCACACGAAACGATGTATAAAACGCTTTTTATACAAACCCGGGGTGCATTAAAAAAAGAACTGCAGCAATGCCTCAGAAGCAGAAGAGTCGTGCGTAGATCCAGAACATCATCGCTTAAAGGCAAAGGATTAGGGAAAATCCCGAATGCGATACCTATCAGCGAAAGGCCACCGGGAGTCGCAGACAGAGCCATACCTGGTCACTGGGAAGGTGATCTGATCCAGGGCTCGAAAAACTCCTATATCGTCACCCTCGTAGAGCGTCATTCCCGTTTTGTTATGCTGGCCAAAGTCAGGGACAATAAGACCATAACTGTTATATCTGCACTCATCAAACAAGCACAGGAGTTACCTGTTGAGCTTTATAAAACACTAACATGGGATCGAGGCGCTGAAATGACCAGCCACACTCGGTTTACTATAGCGACAGACATACAGATTTATTTCTGCGATCCTCAATCCCCCTGGCAACGCGGCTCAAATGAAAATACAAACAGATTACTCAGACAGTATTTTCCAAAAGGAACTGACTTATCGGTTCACAGCCAGCAAAGACTAAACAGTGTTGCCAGACAGCTCAACGAAAGACCGAGAAAAACGCTAGACTATGAATCACCCGCAGAGCGGTTTAATAAGTGTGTTGCATCCATCGCTTGAACTCACAGCCATAAGCGGACGTTATTCCGATAACAAAGAGCGGAACAACGAAGAATATAAATAGCTAAACTTCAGATTTTCAGTATATCAATGACGACTCTCAGTGCCGGCGACACATTGCGGTGAGGATAATACAGGAATGAACCTTCCAGGCGCTGGCTGTAACGTGGCAACGCCCTGATAAGATTGCCTTGCTCTAAATCATCAGCGACCAGTTCCTCCGGGACATAAGCCAGCCCCAGCCCCAGTCTGGCTGCTTTTGCTTCCATGTAGCTGTCAGAAAAGGCCCACTGTCCTTGTGGTCGGTGCGTTATTTTTTTACCGTCCTGAAGGAGTTCCCACTGATAAAGGCTACCATCGGCAAACTGGTAGGCTATACAAGGATGAATCACTAAATCAGCCGGTGTTTGTGGAAAGCCATAGCGACGAAAATGCTCGGGCGTAGCTACAACAACCATCTCCATGTCAGGTGTAATACGCACCGCGACCATGCCCTGTCCTACCTCCGGCCCCAGCCGCACGCCGGCATCAAACCGCTCAGCGATAATATCGACGAACCGGCTTTCACTGATGAGTTCAAGCCTGATATCGGGGTAACGGTGCTTAAATAGCGCCAGCTTCGGTAAAAGAACTTTATCAATAGCATGCTGGCTGGCATTGATGCGTACCGTACCGGACGGGGTATTCCGGTAATACGCCAGCGTGGCAAGACCCGTATCTAAAGCATCAAATCCGGATTCTGTTGTCTGATACAGTTGCTCACCTGCCTGTGTTAACGACAGCCTGCGCGTAGTGCGAACCAGAAGCTGTATACCCAGCCTTTCTTCAAGGTCACGGACAGAACGACTAACACCTGATTGTGCAAGTCCAAGACGTTGTGCCGCTGCAGTGAAACTGCCCTCCCGCACCACCTGCATAAACAAGTAGAGCTCATTATAGTTTTCCCGTTTTGCCATTTGCGCGTCCTCAGAATATCTGGCCGCAAATGATGTCTGCTGCGGCCCTTCATTTATAACAATATGCTATTAATCCTAGCAATTTTTACCCTCTAATCAGCACTATTTCTGCTACCTATAATGAGCGCATTGCATCAAAGCACAGCAGTACTCTCCGTATGAAACCGGTACCTCACTTTTCTTTTTCAGGGGAATTTAAATGAATGTTTTCACCAGAAAGCTGACAGCCGCGCTACCCGCTATGCTGCTATGCGTATCATTAAGTGGAGTTACGACAATGAGTTATGCTGACACATCTAATCCGAACTCGCCTGTTTCAATGGTAGAAAAATGGGATAAAACCTTTGCAGAGAGCGATAAGGTTGATCATCGCAAGGTGGCATTCCAGAACCGTTACGGGATCATATTAGTAGGGGATCTTTACATCCCCAAAAACCGGGGCGAACGTAAACTGGCTGCGATTGCATTAAGTGGTCCTTTCGGTGCGGTCAAAGAGCAATCAAGCGGCCTGTATGCACAGACCCTGGCCGAACAGGGATTTGTTGCGCTGGCATTCGATCCTTCTTACACGGGTGAAAGTGGTGGCTATCCGCGTAATGTCGCCTCTCCGGATATCAACACTGAGGACTTTAGCGCGGCGGTTGATTTCCTTGGATTACAAAAAGAGGTGGATCGCCATCGTATTGGATTACTCGGTATTTGCGGCTGGGGAGGCATGGCACTCAATGCGGCGGCGATGGATACACGCGTAAAAGCAGTTGCGACCAGCGTGATGTACGACATGAGCCGGGCGATGGGACATGGCGTTGGTGATGGCAAAGACCGTTATTCAACAGCCGATCGCCGTGCCGTATTACAGTACCTGAACGAGCAGCGCTGGAAAGATGCTGAAAGCGGAACTATCGCCCGCGGTAGTCACGATATTAATGTGGATAAGAATGGCAGCGTAAGCGCTTCTGAGCGAATTCTGCCGGAAACATTACCCGCGAATCCACACCCGGTACTGAAAGAGTTTTTTGATTATTACAGAATGCCACGCGGCTTCCATGAGCGTTCTGTTAACTCTAATGGCGCATGGAATGCAACGATGCCCTTGTCGTTTATGAATATGCCGCTGCTTAGCTACGCAAATGAAATCACTATTCCTGTGTTGATTGTTACAGGTGAAAAAGCGCACTCGCGCTATTTTGCAGAAGATGCCTACAAAGCGGTTGGCAGCACTGAAAAAGAGCTTGTGATCGTCCCCGGCGCAAACCACGTGGACTTATACGACAACGCTGCAGGTAAGATCCCTTTTGCCAGGTTTGAACAGTTTTTCAAAACCAGCTTAAGGTAAAAACGCAGCTCAGAATCGTTTAAAAGCCACCTGTAATACTCAGGTGGCTTTGACTCTGGATCTATCCAGATCTGACGTTACATAGAAACCTTATAATATCGCACTTCATTCTCACCCACTCTCATCGTTATTACATGAATAGCGTTTATTTCGTTTATGCCTGAAGAAGATCGGGCGCTATTCACAGGTCCTGATAATATTCATAATGCGTCATTAAACATCACAATAGATACAGGGGCGAGCCTGGCAGCAGAAGATAAATATTATGACAGGATACGCAATGGTATCCTGTCGATATTTCTACACTGTTCCGGTTTAATTGTTCCGATTTAACTTTTATAACCGATCAGCGTCAGTTAAGGCTTAAGGATAACCTTCGTCCATCCCTCATCGCGATCGTCAAAGTGCTTATATCCCTCAGGCGCCTCAGCAAGTGAAAGACGGTGTGAGATTATGCCGCCCGGGCTGGCTTTACCCTGATGGATCAGACGGGCCAGCTGACGATTATAGGCTTTGACGTTCGCCTGGCCGGTGCGGATTGACTGTCCTTTAAACCAAAAACTGCCGAAATCAAACGGCATCTTACCTTCTTTGGCAAGGTCTGATGCAGCTCCCGGATCCTGCGGAATAAACACGCCAACCACACCAATTCCCCCGGTTGCTTTGGTTGATGCAACGAGGCTGTTCATAGTGACCGAATTATCTTCATGGCCATGTTTGTTACAGCACTGATAGCCCACGCATTCACAGCCACAGTCAGTGCCGCGTCCGTCAGTTAAGTCGAGAATTCGTTGCACGGCTTCATCGCCGGTCGCATTGATGCCCGTCGCCCCCATTTTCTCTGCCAGCGCTAAACGGTCCTGGTGTGTATCCACTACAAATACCTGTGAAGCGCCTTTTATCATGGCTGAGTGTGCGGCCATCAGACCCACCGGCCCCGCGCCGTAAATGGCTACGCTTTCGCCAGGCTTTAATCCGGCGAGTTCTGTCGCATGCCAGCCGGTAGGGAAAATGTCAGAGAGCATCACATAATCATCTTCTTTTTCTACTGCGTCAGGCGGAAGCACCAGGCAGTTAAAGTCTGCAAAGGGGACCCGAAGCAGTTCCGCCTGACCACCCTCCCAGGAGCCCATTTCAGCAAAACCATAGGCCGCGCCCACAGTACCGGGATTGGTGGTGAGGCAAAAACCGGTCAGACCTTTTTCACAATTCTCGCAAAAACCGCATCCGACATTAAATGGCAGACAGACATAGTCACCGACCTTAACACGCTCCACTCCTGAGCCAATTTCAACCACCTCACCCAGGTTTTCGTGCCCCAAAATACGTCCCTGCTCAAAGCTGGTCCGACCCTCGTACATGTGCAAATCCGATCCACAAATGTTGGTGGTGGTAATGCGGACAAGCACATCGGTGGGGCGAACAATTTTTGCATCCGGCACGTCTTTAACTTTTACATCATAGGGACCGTTGTAAATAACTGCTTTCATGATCTTCTCCTGCTTGCGGCCGGAAAGGTGTGGCTGCCCGACCGGGTAAGTGTCAACTAAGTTTAGCTGCCATGATTGATAACGCAATCGACAGCAAGGCAATCGGGAGGTTTCTTATCGGATACGTTGAGGAATGCTGGCCGGGGATGACGGTCAAAGACAGCCGGGAAAAGGTCAGGATCATGCCGCATCAAGCCGGGCGGCAGCAGCCGGTAGCGTTGCGGGAATATTTGCGTAAAACAGTTATCAATTATCGGCAGCAATCTCAGACGCAGCCTGAAGGTAAAGACCCGATTTATCAGAAAGATGATTTACCTTACACCCGGCCAGTTTTTGCCTGATTCACTGCCAGAATCTTCTCAGAGAGGCACTTCCCGTTAGATACAGAGGTCGCTAAAACCCTGGCCTCGCTGAGCCTGGCACCCTGGATATGGGTGTCTGTGTACCCTTCTCTCTGCGCTACGTTAAGGCTGGAATAAAAAATATCGCTTCCGGGTCCCCGTCATCGAGATTGTCGACCTGACCGCTGGGGATAAATCCGGCGTTCAACAGCAGCCGTTGCATTGGCAGGTTAGAACGATGGGTGGAGGTGAACAGCTTCGGGTGCTGGCAGCGGGACTTCAATGCTGCAATCAACGCCAGACCGATACCCCTGCGGCGGTAGTGTTCCCCTACCATCAGCATTTCAATAAAGCCGTAGCCGAAGAAATGGTAGTTCAGCACGCCATATCCCATCGCTATTCCCTGCAGTTCGGCAATATAACAGACAGACCAGGCACACCAGATGCGGATTTGCGCCGCACCTTTTGGCTGGCTCTGGGCAACAATGTCGATAGTAATCAGGGGTATAGCATCGTTTTCAGTGGTCAGGCGAACACGCATATTCTGAACCGCTCCGGTTTTCCTGGAGAGTATTTTGCCTGAGTGATCAGGCTGCCACATCCCGGTCATTCAGCGAAGCGTAATAGGCTTTTTCTGCCTCCACTGGCGGGATATATCCGGTCCGTTCCATCAATCGGTGATTATTGTACCAGTCCACCCATTTCAGCGTAGCCAGCTCAACATCCTGTCGGGTTTTCCAGCTTTGCCTGTGGATCACCTCCGCTTTGTACAACCCGTTGATACTTTCTGCCATCGCATTGTCATATGAGTCGCCCGTGCTGCCTGTTGAAGCCAGCAGCTCCGCGTCCTGCAGCCGTTGCGTGTACGCCAGTGACACATATTGCGAACCTTTGTCGCTGTGATGGATGGTACCGCTCGGGCGTCTGGCCCACAGCGCCTGCTCCAGTGCATCCAGCACGAACGACGTTTCCATCGTGGATGAGACCCGCCAGCCCACGATAACACCGGCGAACACATCAATGATGAAGGCCACATATGCGAACCCCTGCCAGGTGCTGACGTAGGTAAAATCGGCCACTCAAAGACTATCGGGCCGTTCAGCCACGAACTGCCGGTTCACCCGATCCTGCGGTGTTTCGGCTTTGTTGCTGCGGGTGGTTCTGACACTTTTGCCGCGTGTCACCCCACGTAGCTGCAGGGCTTTCATCAGGCGCTCAATGGTGCAGCGGGCAACGCCGACACCTTCACGTTTTAGCTGTCGCCAGACCTTACGCACACCGTAAACGCTGTAGTTTTCTTCGTATACGCGCTGTATCTCAGGTATCAGCACGGCATCGCGTTTATCCCGACTACTGCGTCGTTCAGGACACTTCCGGCGTTGCTGATGCCAGTAGTACGTTGACGGAGCAATATCCAGCTCATGACAGACTGGCCCGACCCCGTGTTCACCGCTCAGATTTTCCAGAAGCGACATTATTTTTTCCAGTGGCGGTCGAGCTCCGCCTGGGCAAAATACGCTGAAGCCTGACGCAGAATATCATTGCTGCGGCGCAGCTCGCGGACTTCCCGCTCCAGTTCTTTCAGACGCTGGCGTTCGCTGGCAGTCAGCGCATTCTGCTCATCATCAACGGGCTCCTGCTGACGGATCCAGATACGCAATGTCTCGGGAGTGCAGCCGATCTTAGGGGCAATGGAGCAGATAGCGGCCCATTGTGAGTTGTAGGTATTCTGGTTTTCCAGAACCATACGAATAGCGCGTTGACGAACTTCAGGGGGAAATCGGTTATGTTTTGTCATCCTGGTTACCTCTCTCAAAGAGTGTAGTCTCCAGGATTACCGGGGCGGTTCATAACACCAGTGCACCAGTTTTCTCATCAGGGCACCGATGGTCACCATTTTCGGCTTGTCACGCAGACATAACTCATCGTAGAGATTGCACATCCATTTATTGTGAATTTTTCCGCATAAGGCTGACATGTAAAGCTTTGCTCTTAATTGAGGCGGACCGATTTTCGACATGCGGGGGCAGCTGCGTACTGATGTGCCAGAACGCTTTTCGACAGGCACCACACCCAGAAAAGCTGCAGCCTGTTCAGCTGACTCAACGTTATTGCTGCGAAGCACGACAAGCATATGCATCCCCAACTGAGTCCGACAGACTTAATTGATGTCAGCAGATGGTAATCCTGCTTCAGTCCAGGCCTGAATGCGCTTTGATCTGCCGCAGAACTGAAAGCCAAACAGGGGCCATAAAAGGCTTCCGATTGCTTTCATTGAATATGTCCGCTTTTCGCTCAAAGCGGACCATGCCCCGGTAAGGCTGCTTTGTTCCAAAAGCGAACACCTCAGCTTTGCAAGAGACGATCAGGTTACCGGGAACTGAGAGCAAGTTTAGCCGCGAAGCATAAAAACAAGCCTCCTATGGCTCTGTCCATGGCTTTGACAACGCAACTTTTCTTCGGGATGGCTGCCCGTCAGGTAACAGGCCTTAAATGGGAAACAGGCGCAGCACCAACCTTCCATGAACAGCGTTCGCTGTCAGAACGACTTTACCGGAAACAGGGTGTCGATCCGTACGCTGCTGGGTCAGAAAAGACAGGAGATGACAGATAAATATAACGACGATCGTGACCAGGGATGGAAGCAGTTGGTGCTCAAAAAATAATCCTTTTTGCAGAAGAGTTTTGCAGGGGTTTTGCAGAAGACCCTTTTTACAGCCGCTAAAACGGCGCAGATCCAGATGAACTCAGTCCGGAAGAGCTCCGAAAACCGGCCGGATTAAACGGTCCGGACTGAGCCTGTTCAGCTGCGCTGAAGGGAAGATTATTTACCGAGGATTTCCCGGCGCACGATGTCCGCGCCCGCACTTAACGCTGCCAGTTTACCGCTGGCAACCTGACGGGATAACGGCACCATGCCGCAATTGGTCGACGGATAAAGTTTATCCGCATCAACAAATTGCAGCGCCTTACGCAGGGTACTGGCGACCTCTTCAGCGGTTTCAACAGCGTTGGTTGCCACGTCAATTGCCCCTACCATTACCTTTTTGCCACGGATCAGCTCAATCAGATCCATCGGTACGCGCGAGTTCTGACACTCCAGCGAGATGATGTCGATGGCTGATTTCTGCAGCTTAGGGAAGACCTCTTCATACTGCCGCCACTCGGTGCCGAGCGTCTTCTTCCAGTCGGTGTTGGCTTTGATACCGTAGCCATAACAAATGTGGACGGCAGTTTCACATTTAAGCCCTTCAACGGCTCTTTCTAACGCGGCAATGCCCCAATCGTTGACTTCATCAAAGAAGACGTTAAAAGCGGGTTCATCAAACTGGATGATATCGACGCCGGCCGCCTCTAATTCTCTGGCTTCCTGGTTGAGAATTTTGGCAAATTCCCAGGCGAGTTTTTCGCGGCTTTTGTAGTGACCGTCATAAAGCGTATCAATCATCGTCATCGGACCGGGCAGCGCCCATTTGATCGGCTGACTGGTCAGCTGGCGTAAAAACCGGGCATCTTCAACAAATACCGGCTTCAGGCGGGCAACCTCACCGACCACTGACGGCACGCTCGCATCATAACGATCGCGGATTTTTACGATCTGACGTTTTTCAAAATCGACACCGCTGAGGTGTTCAATAAAAGTGGTGACAAAATGCTGACGTGTTTGCTCACCATCACTGACAATGTCGATACCTGAGTGCAGCTGATCGGCCAGGCTGATACGCAGCGCATCAAGTTTGCCCTCAACTAATTCGTCACCCTGCAATTTCCACGGCGACCACAGCGTCTCCGGTTGGGCCAGCCATGAAGGTTTAGGTAAACTGCCAGCAGTTGATGTCGGTAATAATGTGTTCATGATAAATAACCTTTTATTAGGATGATTCAGACAACGGGCTGGGCAAACCATTGCTCAAGAAGTGTCTGCCAGGGCTTAATGAAAAGTTCTTCAGTAAATTTACCCTGCTCAACGGCCAACTGGCTGCGCTCTTCTCGATCGTAGACAATTCGCGTTAATGAATAATCCTGATTTGTCAGACTGGGTTGATAGACATTTCCCGCCGCCGAATTGGCATTGTAGATTTCAGGCCGATATATTTTCTGAAACGTCTCCATGGTGCTGATGGTGCTAATCAGTTCGAGGTTGCTGTAATCGTGCAGCAGGTCACCCTGGAAATAAAAAGCCAGCGGCGCAACGCTGTTACGCGGCATGAAATAACGCGCCCTCAGTCCCATCTTCGCGAAATAGTCATCGGTCAGCGAGGGTTCATTCTGTGCATATTCATCCCCCAGCACCGGATGCTGGTTACCGGTCCGGTGATAGGTATTTTTACTGGATACGCTCAGGCATATCACCGGCGACTTACTGAATTTCTCTTTATACGCCGCAGAATTAACAAAGCTTTTGAAGATGTTGCCATGCAGAACGCCATAATTTTCCGGCGTACTGAAGTCGCTTCTGTTTTTATTATGTGCCGGCAACATCACGCTGAAATCATAATCGCGCACATACGATGAGAAGTTATTGCCGACAATGCCTTCAATGCGCTGTTGGGTCTGATGATCGATGATATGCGTTTTTAAAACTTCAATGACCGGGAAGGCATCATTGCGGCCTTGCGCATTGATCGATAACGCCACCGAGATAATTTCCAGCTCAACAGAATAACGGTCGCCTTTCGGGTTATCCCAGTTCGCCAGCGAGTTGAAACGATTATCAATCATGACCAGGGCGTTGCGTAAGTTATCCTGACGCTTTTCACCCCGGGCTAAATTGGCAAAATTAGTGGTGATGCGGGTATTTTCAGACGGATTATAGTTCTCGTCGAAACGCAGGCTTTTAAGAGTAAATGTAAATGCATTATTCATCGCAATCTGACACCCTGATCGTCTGATTCAAAAATATGAAATTCGCGATTTATAGCGGAGATAAACTGAACACCGCTGGCGACTCTTCATATTATCAATTGATATTAACAATGCATCCTTTATGCCTCACTCGGTGGTTGAGGAAAAGTGATTTAATTTCACCGAACGTGAAGGATGTTCATGATCAGTTAAAAGAGGCTTTGTTGAATAAATCAGATTTCGGGTAAGTCTCCCCCGTAGCGGGTTGTGTTTTCAGGCAATACGCACGCTTTCAGGTATACCTGCTTTCGTCATTTTGTTCAGCGCTCGTACCAGGGCCATAGCCTCCGCAACCTGACCATCGTAGTCACGCAGCGTCAGTGAACCCCCGAACAGCTGTTTTACCCGGTACATCGCCGTTTCCGCTATCGAGCG
This sequence comes from Pantoea sp. PGP6, assembly GCF_053474785.1. Taxonomy (NCBI): domain Bacteria; kingdom Pseudomonadati; phylum Pseudomonadota; class Gammaproteobacteria; order Enterobacterales; family Erwiniaceae; genus Pantoea; species Pantoea sp. PGP6. The sequence continues at coordinate 29,079 of NZ_JBQBMA010000002.1, read as the reverse complement.
ACGGTTGTAATCTGTTGTCCATTTCCACCGCGCATTACTCCCGGTCATTCGCTGATTAGCCACTGCACGGTTACGGTCTGCATATTCACCGGGCCAGTAACCCGCACCTTTTCGGGGAGGGATAAGCGCGCTGATTTTCTTACGCCGCAGTTCATCGTGACATAGCCGGGTATCGTAAGCGCCATCGGCGGCGGCTGACCTGATTTTCCGGTGGGTTTGCCGGATTAACCCGGGGAAGGCCTCTGAGTCCGTAACGTTGTTCAGCGACAGGTCAGCGCAGATGATTTCATGTGTTTTACTGTCAACGGCGAGATGCAGCTTACGCCAGATACGGCGGCGTTCCTGGCCATGCTTTTTGACTTTCCACTCGCCTTCACCGAAGACCTTCAGCCCGGTGGAATCAATTACCAGGTGTGCGATTTCACCCCGGGTGGGCGTTTTGAAACTGACATTAACCGACTTTGCCCGCCTGCTGACACAGCTGTAATCCGGGCAGCGTAGCGGAACGTTCATCAGAGAAAAAATGGAATCAATAAAGCCCTGCGCAGCCCGCAGGGTCAGCCTGAATACGCGTTTAATGACCAGCACAGTAGTGATGGCAAGGTCAGAATAGCGCTGAGGTCTGCCTCGTGAAGAAGGTGTTGCTGACTCATACCAGGCCTGAATAGCTTCATCATCCAGCCAGAAAGTTATGGAGCCACGGTTGATGAGGGCTTTATTGTAGGTGGGCCAGTTGGTGATTTTGAACTTTTGCTTTGCCACGGAACGGTCTGCGTTGTCGGGAAGATACGTGATCTGATCCTTCAACTCAGCAAAAGTTCGATTTATTCAACAAAGCCCCTCTACGTTATCTGCTTCAACGCCTGCACACACCATTAACGTTGCAGCCGGTAGCCTGAAGCCTGATACACCGGTCAGCGTCACGATTAATGGACAGACAGCAATCACTACCGCCTCAGCTCTGGCACCGGCTTTACAGATCGCTGTCCCTTATGTTTCAGCTTTTCAACGCACTGTGGCTAAAGGCGGGATTGCTGGTAAATCAGAACATACCCATGCGCATAGCGGTGATAACAACGGCTCATCCAACGCTCATAGCAACGCTTTTGGCGGTCACGGCCTTTCAGGACAACGCTCCGGTCATTCAGCTGCTGCTCATTTCTAAGCCTTATTCAGGCGCATCTTAAGCGGGCCACTCAGATATGTTCTTAAAAAGCTTCTGACAGAATTGCCCGTTAATTTGAGGAATATAGCCAGGGACTTAACTTGTTCCCCCTGACAACCGCTTTACCTCAGCCCTCGCAATAGGGCTTTTTTTAGAATTTCTGCTGCTTAAAATGATGATGTTGAATGCGTAATTTTTGCTTAGCCGTTGTTGTATTGACCGCTGCTGCGCCGTTATTTGCTGCACAGCATTCATTTGGATTAGGTTATTCACGTTCTGATATCGGCGATGGGGATCACCTTAACGGAGGTAACATTAAGTATGGTTATCAGCCCGATGATTCTGCTCTGGGCTTAATCACGTCGGTGACGCTGACCGGTGACAGTGACAAAAACCAGCAAGACGGGGTGAAAACGGATGGTACTCTCGGATATGGCTCATTAATGATAGGTGCGACTTATCAGCTCACTGACTGGGTTAAACCGTATGCGATGGTGGGTGTGGGTCGGGCAGGCTACAAAATTGATGTTAGCTATGCAGGTAACAAAGAGACGATCAAAGATCACGATACGGCGTTCTCCTATGGTGCGGGGCTACAAATCGAACCCGTAAAAGATATTTTTATTGATCTGGGCTATGAGGGATCGCGACTCTTTGATACTCAGGTGAAGACATTCACTGCAGGTGCGGGCTACAGATTCTGATTGGCTCCTTAACCCGCCAGGGTAATTTATCATCCATAAAACCACCCTAAGATTAGTAGAGTGGCTTTTTTCTGTCTGGTTGCTGATCGTCCGGAATATCGCTTTCCTGGATGAATAAATCAACCTCGTTAAAAGATCGTCACGGGATCAGAATCAGCCTTTCCTGGCCGGTCTCTTCATGCCAGATTCTGCTTACCTCTGAAAGCGCAGAGGTTCGTAGCGGCGTGTGGAATCCGCTCAGTGGAATGGCAGCCAGCAACTCACCCGCCCCATTCACCAGTGCCTGGACGGAAAGGCTGCGGATGCCGCTACCCAGAATTTCAAGGCCCGAGCTGTGAAGGGACGACGCCGAAACAGAGATTTTTTCGCCAGCAATGGAGCCCAGCTGAATATACCGCAGACACGGTTCCCCCAGCCGTGAGCCCCGATTCGCCGTGGCCTGCATGAGTATCCGGGTCGCTGTGTAAGCGCAGCCAGGAAGAAAGTCCGGCAGTTATCGCCGCTGCAGCCCGTGCATCACCCACGCTGTCCGGAACCGGCACGACTGAACAAACTGAGACAAGTACCTACTCAGCCATTGAACCAAACGGTGATAGAGCAAACAGGAGGTAGACTCGTTGTTCATCCAGGCTAATTCCCACGCCATCAATGCCCTGAACAAATTTTGACTCAGCCGCACGCGTATAGTACCTGCCCGCAGCGAGACGCTTAACGATCGGGCTCATAGGCGCAGCCTGCACACGTATCACAACTTCACCTTCGCTGGCCTGCGGCTCAGGAAAATCGCCATATGAAGGCGGCATGTCAAAACGGGAAACGATAGCAGCACGCATAGACAGTCCTTATGAGGAGTGATGTTATTGCACCTGGATGCCCTGTTGGCGGGCGCGATGAAGACGGCTCAGTTGAAAGCCATCACGGATATTTAATCCATTGAGCGTCACGTGAAGTGCTCAGGGTGTTCATCCGCGCCAATGTCCGGGCGGACCACCTCAGCCAAAACAATTTCGGTTAACCCTGCGGCTATGGTTCATAATAAATGCTGCGCATTTAACGGATAACCGTGAAGACAACGGTTACTGAATGTTTGACACTTATCTGACAACTCAGGGTTGTTAGCTGAATATAAGGGAAAATAATGCCGTTGATATTTGATGAGTTATCTGGTTTGCCATCATGGGTACCTGTTGTATTACTCTTCTCGCTCTCATTTGTACTGGGTTTTCTTGCACGCCTTATCCTTCTCAGGTTTATTCGCTACTGGCAGAGTCGTGATCGAAAACTGTTCAAATCCCTCGAAAAACATCTTCGTGGCTCGATGTTCCTATTCATTCCCTTATTGATGGTCAATGTCGGGATTAATTACATCGACATTCACCCGGATCTGCTGGTTTTTATTACCAATACGGTGAATGTTTTTATAATATTATCGTTTTGCTCAGTATTAATTCGATTAACGAACGTGGCGCAGGATATGCTATATATCCGCTACGACATCAATATTTCGAATAACCTTCGTGCGCGTAAAATTCGCACACAGATTATTTATGTAAAGAAAGTGGTCATTGTCATACTGGTATTATTCTGCCTCTCTCTGATTCTGCTCAGTTTTCCCGGCGTGAGAAAATTCGGTACCACTATCCTCGCCGGTGCTGGCGTAGCCGGCATCATCATTGGTTTTGCCCTGCAGAAGTCGCTGGTCAATCTGTTTGCCGGTATTCAGATCGCCTTTACCCAGCCGATCAAAATTGACGACGCCGTGGTGGTAGAAAAAGAATGGGGCTGGATTGAAGAGATCAACCTGACCTATGTGGTGGTGCGAATCTGGGATTTGCGCCGACTGGTGTTGCCCATCACCTATTTTACAGAAAATCCGTTTCAGAACTGGACGCGCAATAATGCGCAGATTCTGGGCTCTGTTTTCCTCTACGTTGATTATTCAATGCCGTTAGAACCGCTGCGACAGCATTTTGAAAAAGTGCTGAATGAAACCAAACTCTGGGATCGGGAAACTCAGGTGCTTCAGGTGACCGATACCACCGAGAAGACCATGACGATCAGGATGCTGATGACCGCGCAAAATTCCCCGATAGCCTTTGATTTACGCTGTCACGTCCGGGAAAAAATGATTGAATTTATTCAGCAGAATTACCCGCAGAGCCTGCCTCACGTCAGGGCGTCACTTACCGATACCGCTGCCTGACAGGCGGTGAGGTGAGTTGCAGCCGAATAAAAGCGGAAGATACAGTGAGCCTTCTCGGCGTCAGGGCCGCTGTTCTTCCGCCTCTCACAAACGTGCCGCACTCTGCTTTCCGCTCCAGGCCAGAGCAGTCAGTCAATCGCCTGATTTATATGACCGCCGGCGTCGATCCGGCATAGTTTTCAGCCTCCGCATAGCATTGCCACTCTTGTGACAGACCAGGTTTAGCGTGGCCGGAAAGTTATCTCGCGCCGCTTTGTGGTGTGGTGCCAGCCTTCATTTTATCCGCATCAGGTTGCACACTTTACTGCCTGTTACACCACTGACTTTGCAGAAAAACTGCCGCAACTCCGGCTGCCAGTACAGATTTTATGGGGCGCCGAAGATGAGTAGCAACCCGTTAAGTATGGAAAGCGTTTGCAGCGCGACATTGTCTCTTCCACACTGCATATCTATGAGCAGGCCGGACACTTTCTAATGGAAGATGCTCCCTTGCCTGTCGCCGCACAGTTAATTGACTTTGTTAATCAACATAATATGAGGTAGAGCCATGATCCTGATCGGAATGCTGGATTCACCCTATGTCAGACGGGTTGCTATTTACATGAAGGTTTTGGGTATTCATTTTGAACATCGCCCGCTTTCGGTATTCAGCGATTTTGACGCCTTATCACAAATTAACCCAGCCGTTAAAGTCCCAACGCTTATCACAGATGATAATCAGGTGCTGATCGACTCAACATTGATCATTAATTACCTTGAAAAATATTGCGGTCATACGCCTGCACCCACATCAGCGTCTGAAGCGGAACAAATACGGGATCTGCGTCTTACCGGATTCGCCCTGGCAGCCTGCGAAAAAGCGGTACAGATTGTGTATGAAAAGCGTGTCAGGCCGGAAGAAAAACAACATCAGCCCTGGGTGAATCGGGTCACTCAACAACTTCATGGCGCCTGGCAAACGCTGGATAACGGGCTGCGGGAAAGTCACCCAGACATGTTGTCTGTAGCCGGTATTACTATTGCAGTAGCCTGGAGTTTTACAGATTTGATGCTGCCGGATACGGTGAATCGTACGCGCTATCCTGAAGGGGCCGGATTTACACTACTGGCCGAACAGCGACCGGAATTTTTGACAACGCCCATGAACCAGGCCTGAAGAGTCATTTAAAGCGCGGTAACGCAGGCCGTGATAGCTGAACTGCCCTCGGCTTCACATTCCATACAGGGCTGGCTTATTGCTATGGATGAAAATGGATTCCGGTGCCAGTTTACCGTCGGGGCGGCTCAACCGCGGCTGCGGTTAAGTCCGGCTATCAGCATCTTGCTAATCGCACAATATTCGGCTGGATAGAGTGACGGGCTGAACAGGCAGGCGCTGGCCCGGCTTTGAACTTCTTTCCAGCAAGGTACGGGACGACGGCACACATCGCCTATTCACGTCTCTTCCGGGATGTCTCAATTCACCACAACGTTCACTGTAATCAGTGAAATCAGACTGCGGAGATCCAGGAAGCAGACATTCTGTATAAACAGGCTGACAGTTATGCCTCATTGTGCTTAACGATATAGACATTAGTTGTTTCAATGACTTATTCTCCGCCAACCTCACTTTTCTCGCTTTTCTGAACGGTTTGACCCCATCGAGATATCTGCATCGCAGGAAAGGTTAAAGCAAAAATATTGCATTAAGCCCGTACTGCCCGTATACCTTACTAAAGCTAATCCTTTGCATTAAGGTATCGATCATGACAGCCATCCCGCCCGTTCTGCCTCCCCGTTCCGCTGCACGTCTGACGCTTTTCAGCTTCATCGGCGCGGTATTGATTTCGGCCACCAGCAGCGCACCGACGCCGCTTTATCCGCTCTACCGCACGCTGTTTCATCTGAGCCCGTCGCTGCTCACCCTGATATTTGGTGTCTATGCCTTCGCGCTGCTGGCCGCGTTGCTGACGGTGGGGAAAATTTCTGACTATACCGGCCGACGACCACTGATGTTGCTGGCCCTGGCGCTCAATAGCGTGGCGCTGGTGATTTTTATCTGTGCTGATTCCGCTACGGTTTTAATCGGCGCACGTCTGGTGCAGGGCTTTGCGACCGGCATCGCCTTACCGACTTTTGGTGCGACCCTAATCGATGCCAATAAACATCGCGGTCCGCTGCTCAACTCCGTCACCGCCTTTCTGGGAATGACGCTGGGAACCCTGGCAGGCAGCATCCTGGTCACTTACGCCCCCTTCCCTACCGTGATGCTTTATGCGCTGTTGTTACTGGCGATGCTGGTGGCAATGGCGCTGTTGCCGTTGATACCCGAAACCATTTCACCTCAGCCCGGGGTGCTGGCTGCGCTGCGGCCGCAGGTGAAAATTCCGCGTCGTGCACTGGGCCCTCTGTTGAAAGTCGCGCCGGTGAACATTGCAACCTGGATGCTGGGCGGATTCTATCTTTCACTGATGCCGACGCTGGTGATCAGCGCCACCGGCCTGACGTCGCCTTTTATCGGTGGCAGTGTGGTAGCAACCCTGATGCTGAGCGCCACCGCCGCGGTGTTTTTCTTCCGGTCGCTGCCACCCACGCGAGCACTTTTTGTTGGAACGCTGATGCTGATAGCCGGCGTCAGTCTCACTCTCTCTGGAGTCGGTTTGCATGCCGTCGCCTGGCTCTATCTCGGTACGGCCATTGCGGGTCAGGGATTTGGCTCAATCTTTTCAAATGTGCTGAAGATTATTATGCAGCTCGCTGAAAACCATGAGCGCGCCGGGCTGTTCTCGGCCTTTCTCATCAAAAGCTATCTCGCCTTTGCGCTACCGGCGATTCTGGCAGGCATCGCTGCGCCACACATTGGCCTGACCCTGACCGCGTTTCTTTATGGCATGACGATTGTGATGCTGGCGCTGGTGTCGTTGCTGGCGGTCAGATCCGGTTCATTTGCCCGGGCGCACAGCTAAATAGTGGGACTGAATGACCAGCCTCCCCGCCACGTCATTCACAAATCGGGATTATCATTTACACTCAAACGGTTCGATTCACTGAGTCCTGCTGTTGGGTAACGCCATAAATATCATGCCTGAATCCCGTCCTGATGATGCTTTAGCCCTGTTTTCGCCCGCGACGCGGCGCTGGTTTTCCACGACCTTTGATGCTCCGACGCCGGTGCAACAGTCGGCATGGCAGGCAATTGCCAGCGGTCAGCACTGCCTGGTGATTGCCCCGACCGGTTCAGGGAAAACGCTGGCGGCCTTCCTGACCGCCATCGACTCCCTGTTCCAGACCCGGACACAGCAACCTGCGCCCGATCGCGAATCCACCACCCGTATTTTGTATATATCGCCGGTCAAAGCGCTGGCGGCAGATGTGCAGCGCAACCTCAATCTGCCGCTGGCCGGCGTGATGGCTGAACGTCAGCAACGGGGCGAGCCAGAGATCACGATCAATGTCGGGATGCGATCCGGCGACACGCCAACGGCTGAGCGGGCAAAACTGTTGCGACGTCCACCGGATATTCTGATAACCACCCCTGAATCGTTATTTCTTATGCTGACCTCGAAAGCTCGCACTACGTTGCAGGGCGTGACCACGGTCATTGTTGATGAGGTCCATGCGGTAGCCGGATCAAAGCGCGGCTCGCAGCTGGCGCTAAGCCTTGAGCGGCTGGATGCGTTGCTGCCGCAGCCTGCTCAGCGCATTGGGCTTTCTGCCACGGTACGCCCGGTCGAACGCGTCGCTGAATTTCTGGGTGGCTGTCAGCCAACCCTGGTGGTGAATCCCGCCGCTGGTCGTACTCTGCATCTCAGCATTGAGGTGCCGGTAACGGATATGACCGATATCGCCAGCGATCCGAATCCCTATAGCAACACAGGTCAGCCCAGCGGATCTATCTGGCCGCATATCGAGACGCGCATCCTGCAACTGGTGATGGCGCATCGTGCCACGCTGGTGTTTGCTAACTCACGCGGGCTGGCTGAAAAACTCACCGCGCGACTGAACGAACGTTACGCGGTTCAACAGCAGACGGAAAGCCTGCCGCAGCCGGCGCAACACTATGCCTCCTTTTCCGGTGGCAGCCAGAATCGCAGTGACAGCGCGCCCGCGGTTATCGCCCGATCTCACCACGGTTCGGTGTCGAAAGAGCAGCGCAGCGAAATTGAATCGGCGCTGAAACAGGGCGAATTGCGGTGTGTGGTGGCGACGTCAAGCCTGGAGCTCGGCATTGACATGGGGCCGGTTGATCTGGTGATCCAGGTGGGTGCACCGTTGTCAGTCGCCAGCGCGCTGCAACGGGTTGGCCGGGCCGGACATCAGGTTGGCGGTGCTTCCACCGGGATTCTGTTTCCTCGCACCCGCCGCGACCTGCTTGATGCGACGGTGACGTTGCAAGCGATGCAGGCCGGGCAGCTTGATGCCCTTTCACCGCCGCGTAATCCGCTGGATATCCTGGCGCAGCAGACGCTGGCCGCTGTCGCCATGGAACCTTTACAGGCGGATGCGTGGTTTGAACGGGTGCGGCGTGCCGATCCGTTCCGCGCCCTATCGCGCCGCCTGTTCGACGCTACGCTGGATATGCTGGCCGGAAAATTCCCTTCGGATGATTTCACACATCTGCGGCCCCGCCTGGTCTGGGATCGCCAAAGCGGCCTGTTAACGGCCCGTCCTGGCACCCAGCATCTGGCCGTTACCAGCGGTGGCACCATACCCGATCGCGGTATGTTCAGCGTTATCCTGCCTGAAGGCGAAGAGCAATCGGGATCGCGGCGGGTCGGCGAACTGGATGAAGAGATGGTTTACGAATCGCGGGTCAATGACATCATCACCCTCGGGGCGACGTCATGGCGGATCCAGCAGATAACTCATGATCAGGTCGTCGTCATACCAGCGCCAGGCCGATCCGCACGCCTGCCGTTCTGGCGCGGTGAAGGCGTTGGCCGGGCCGCAGATTCAGGTGCCAGCCTGGCGGTGTTCTTGCGTCAGCTTGATAATGCGACGCCCGAAGAGGCACAACAGCATCTGCATTCCCTCGGGCTGAATGATAATGCCATCTCTAATCTGCTGTCGTTACTGGCTGAGCAGCGCGCTACCACTGGTGTCTTGCCTGGCGATCGCACCCTGGTGATTGAACGCTGCCGTGATGAAAGCGGTGACTGGCGGGTGATCCTGCATTCACCCTGGGGACAACGCATCCATGCACCCTGGGGGCTGGCGATCGCGGCACGCATCCAGCGGCGACTGGGCATTGATGCGTCGGTGGTCGCCAGCGACGACGGCATCATAGCCCGCTTCCCCGACAGCGAAGGTCGGGTTCCGGGAGCGGAACTGTTTGTGTTTGATGCCGATAGCCTGACGCAGGAAGTCACTGACACGATAGGCAGCTCGGCATTGTTTGCTGCCCGCTTTCGGGAATGCGCTTCGCGCGCGTTGCTATTGCCGAAGCGTAATCCGGGTAAACGTTCACCCCTGTGGCAGCAGCGTTTGCGGGCCGGTCAGCTGCTGGAAGTAGCTCGCCAGTATGAAGATTTCCCGATCCTGATTGAGACCGCACGCGAGTGTCTGCAGGATGTCTATGATTTGCCCGCTCTGCACCGCCTGATGAATCAGATACAGCAGGGAAGCGTGCAGTTTGTCGAGGTCACGACTGACGTCCCCTCGCCTTTCGCGGCGCCGCTGTTGTTTGGCTATGTGGCCGAATTTATCTATGCCAGCGATGCGCCGCAGGCTGAACGCCGCGCCTCACTGCTGGCGCTCGACAGTAACCTGCTGGGCGAACTGCTGGGTCAGACCGATAAAGGTGATCTACTGGCTCCCGCCGTTGTTGAGCAGGTAGAGCAGGCGTTACAGCGCCTGGACCCACGCTATCAGGCCCAGCATACCGAAGGCATCGTCGATCTGCTACGCGAACTCGGCCCGCTATCGCTACCCGAAATTGAAGCGCGTTTCAGCGGCGATCCCTCACAGGCAGTCGCGGCATTACAGCAGTTTGAAGAGGCGCAGCGGGTGATTTCGGTCACCGTTGCCGGTGAGGCGCGCTGGGCGGTGGTGGAAGATGCTGCCCGTCTGCGCGATGCCCTTGCTACTGCCATCCCCGACAATCTGCCCGCCACCTTTTTACAGCCGCTACCCGATCCGATCCGCGATTTGATCACCCGTTATGCCCGCACTCACGCCCTGTTCAGCGCGCAGCAGCTTGCCGATCGCTATGGTGTGGGCGTCGCGGTTATCAACAGCGCACTGCTGCCTTTACGCGAGCAAGGCAACCTGCTGCACGTCGGCAGCGAAACCGGCCAGGCTCACGGCGTCTGGGTCTCAGCCGACGTTTTCAAACGGTTGCGGCTACGTTCACTGCAATCAGCTCGCGAGGCAACACGTCCGGTCCCGCCTGCTGCCTGGGTAACGCTGCTGCTGGAGCGGCACGGCGTGCTTAATCCGGCAGCCACCTTTACCCGTGAAACCTTGCCTGTCGCGCAACCCCTGTATGAAGGCATTGATGGGCTAGCGCGGGTAATAGAGCAGCTGGCGGGCGTGGCGCTGCCTGCCTCGCTGTGGGAGTCGCAGATCCTTCGCGCCCGAATTCGTGATTATCAACCCGCGATGCTGGATGAACTGTTAGCTAACGGCGAGGTGCTCTGGTGCGGTCATAAAGCGTCAGGACACAATGACGGGTTAATTTCGCTCCATCTCGCCGAATTTGCCGCTGAAACGCTGCCACCATCAGACTCAACGCCGTCACCGACAGAATTACAACAAGCCATTCTTGAGGCACTTAGCCACGGCGGCGCGTGGTTCGCCCACGAGATCATGACAAAACTTGCGGGGCCGGAAACGCCGCCGTCCGGCGATATTTATGCCGCTTTATGGCAACTGGTGTGGCAGGGCGACATCACCACCGATACCTGGACTGCCGTGCGTGGGCTGCTGGGCTCGCCGGGCGCGACACGTTCCCGACCTGCGCGCGCCCTGCGAAGCCGTCACGTTCAGCGGTTCGCGCCCTCAGCCTCAACGGGACGCGGTCCGGGCGTCAACACCATTGCCGGACGCTGGTCACGTCTTGTCCGGCGGGATATTTCACCAACACGTCAGGCGCTGGCGCTGGCCGAAAATATGCTCGACCGCTACGGCGTCATCACGCGTGGCAGCGCAATTTCGGAACAGATCCCAGGCGGTTTCCCTGCTTTGCAGCCGGTATTGCGCGGCATGGAAGACGCAGGGCGGATTATGCGTGGACGCTTTATCACTGGCGCGGGCGGCGCGCAGTTCGCTGATGCCCTGACGATTGAGCGTCTGCGTGAACTGGCACAGCAACCAGCTGACACCACCGCTGCAGTGGCGCTTGCCGCCATGGACCCGGCGAATCCGTTCGGTGCCACGCTGGGCTGGCCTGTCCATATGTCCGGCGCACGCCCGGTGCGGAGGCTGGGTGCGCGGATCGCGATTGTGGGCGGCGAACTGGCGCTCTATCTGCCGCAGGGCGGAAAAGATCTGCTGATCTTTACGCCGGATGAAGCGCAACAGCAGGCCGCCATCGCGGCACTGGCGCTGGCGCTGAAGCGTGAAAAATCGCTGAGCTTTACGCTGGAAACGGTAAACGGTCAGCCGGTCTCGCAGTCGCCGTTACTCAACACCCTGCGCCATGCCGGCTTCTCCCGCGTGCCGCAGGGATTCAGCTGGTACGGTTGAGGTTGTCTTCTCGAACAAAATCGATAAAGGCCTGCAGCGGCGCCGGAATTAACCGGCGGTCATTGTAGTAAAGCCACGGGCCAGAGAAGCTCAGCCACCAGGGCTGCAACAGCGGTTCCAGTTTACCGCTGTCAAAACAGGGCCGCAGCCACTCCTCAAACAGATAAATAATGCCGCTACCGGCAATGGCCGCCTCAACGGCCAGATCCATTGCTCCGCCAACACTTACCACCAGCGGTCCGCTCACCTGCACAGTGACGTCACTGCCATCCCGGCTGAATTCCCAGTCCGGCATAACGCCACTGGCGTAGCGGCCTCGCAGACAGCGATGATGGATCAGATCGCGCGGATGATCGGGACGGCCATACCGGGCAAGATAAGCCGCTGAAGCCGCTGCCGCAAAGCGCTGGCGGCGTGGGCCAATCGGCATCGCCACCACATCCTGCTCCAGCCGCTCATCGTAACGAATGCCAGCATCGCAGCCGTCGCGAAAGACATCCTGAACGTTACTTTCCGCCACGATCTCCAGCTGAATATCGGGATATCGCCGCAGGAACTCCGGCAACAACGCCGGTAACACCAGACGCGTGGCGCTGACCGGTACGTTGAGCCGCAGCGTACCGCCTGGCGTATTGCGGTAGAGATTGATCGCATCCAGCGCAGCGTTGACTTCATTCATTGCCGGGAGCAGCCGCTCCATCAGTGCCCTGCCCGCTTCGGTTAACACGACCGTCCGCGTGGTGCGGTGAAATAACCGGATACCAAGTTGCTGTTCGGCACGGCGCACCGCATCGCTCAGACGTGACGCATTACTGCCGGTCACCCGAGCCGCCTCACGGAATCCACCGGCTTTTGCCACCGCAACGACTGCCTCCAGTAACGCTATCTCTACCGCCATTGTGCAGCACTCCGTACAGTCTGTCCTGATTTCACCGGATAGTTGCACAACCGTAACCCCGTTACAATCATTCTACATTCACGCAGGAGGTTTCCATGTCACACACCACCATGACCTATCAGCTGGGCGATCGTAATGTAAACCGTCTGGGCTATGGCGCTATGCAGCTGGCGGGACCAGGCGTCTTTGGTCCGGTCAAAGATGAAGCACGGGCCATTCAGGTACTACGCGATGCGGTTGCCACGGGCGTTAATCATATTGATACCAGTGATTTTTATGGACCGCACGAAACCAACAAGCTCATCAAAAAAGCGCTACATCCTTATCCGCAGGATCTTTGCATTGTGACGAAAGTCGGTGCCCGGCGTGATGCTAAAGGTGGCTGGTTGCCCGCTATGGAGCCCGACGCGCTGACCCAGGCGGTAGAAGATAACCTGCGTCATCTCGGAGTGGATGTCATCGACGTAGTGAATCTGCGCAGTATGTTTCAGGTATTTGCGCCACAAGAGGGGTCGCTGGAACCGCAGCTGACTGCGCTACTGGAACTGAAAGCGCGTGGATTGATCCGGCATATTGGCCTGAGTAACGTCACGCCGAAGCAGGTTGCTGACGCGCAGGCAATGACCCCGATTGTTTGTGTGCAGAATATGTATAACCTGGCAAACCGGCAGGATGATGCGCTGATCGATCAGCTGGCACAGCAACAGATCGCCTATGTGCCGTTCTTCCCGCTGGGTGGCTTCTCGCCGTTGCAGTCGACGCAGTTAAATGAGGTCGCTGCCTCGCTGAATGCCACGCCGATGCAGGTAGCGCTCGCCTGGCTGCTGCGCCGCTCGCCGAATATTTTATTGATCCCTGGCACCTCCTCGTCCGAGCATTTGCAGGAAAATCTGGCCAGTGCTCAACTGACGTTAACCGATGAGATCATGGCAAAGCTCAACGGTATCTGAAGCGCATAGCCCGCCAGGCGGGCTTTTTTTATTTGCTGTTCGGTGTCAGAACTGCTTAAGACAGTTCACCAGCGAGGGCCGATCGCTACAGCGGATGTGGTGATCAATTCTGTCGATCATATACGGATAAAACGGATTCGATGTGGCGCGCATTATCGAGTCGAGCCCGACGATCAGCACGGCACTCTCACCCCGCAGTGATAAGGTGCCGAAGCTGATACCGTACTCATTTTTGATGGCTGGCTCATTGCCATATAAACCATCCTGCGCCGGAAACGGAATCGCGACGTGGGAGAGTGAATAGAGTCCGGCAGGATAATTAATCGCCAGAGGCTGCGTCTGCTCGCTGATCTCACCGGCAGGTACGGTTTTTGTCACCATGTTTAACGACGTCGCCGTTGCGTTGGTGATCACCGTTGAGGCGTATAACCGACGCGCGGCCGGCAGCAGCTGATTAACGGCGGTGTACGAAGAGTGACGGAATAGCGGACTAACGCTGACTGCCTGATTGATATCAAACAGCACCAGTTCGCTGCCATTATCCGGCAGGTAATTATAGAGAGAACGAATCACCGACGGGGTGCTGACGGTGGAATCCATTACTGACTGAAAGGTCAGGATCGGCGGGAATGCCACCAGCTGTTGTTGACGTGACGCCTGCACAATCTGCTGTTGCAGTGCCTGAGTTAACAGATAGGTCTGACGGGCGGCGTGCACCGGAAAGGAGTTGTACTTAAAGGGATTGAACTCCGGCACAATGTTCAGCCACGCCGTTTTAGAAAAAGCGGGAAAAATCGACGGCAGCCCCGCGATACCGGCAAAGCGGGCGAAACGGGTTACGCCTATCATCGGCGACAACAGAATCAGCTGTTGCGGACGGCGTAAATGGTGATCGGTCAGGCTGTCCAGCGTGTATTTCACCGCCAGCCGCGTGGCAGCCAGCCAGTCCTGCCAGTCTACATCCGTCAGTCCGGCCGGTACCGTGCCGTGGCCGGGTAACCGCAGCGCCACCGCAACATAACCCTGCTGGCGGTAGACTTCCGCTACGTGTCTCAGGCTATAGGGACTGTCGGTCAGGCCGTGCAGCAGAACGACGGCACCCCGCGGTACGCCATCGGGTCGCAGAATATAGGAGCGGTTCCAGTCGTGATCAAAATTTTCGGGGTAGATCAGACTGCGGGCATAGTAACGGTTAAGCGGCGTTTTCTCGTCCGCCTCGAGCTTATTGCTGACCTGCTGTTTCATCTCATCAAAAAGCCGGTTTTCCGCCGCAAGGTAATCGGCATAACTGGCCTTATCAAGCTGCTCAATTGTTAATTCATGGGGGACCCAGGTGTGCCAGCGATGTAATTCGGGACCGCGCTCAGCCTCATACACACGGAAGATCAGCAATAGCCCCACGATCAATCCCGCGCCGAGAAGAAAGCGTTTGCTCCAGCGGGAGATTATTTTTAACGTCCTGGTCATGCATCCTTACCTGAAAAATTAAAATCCATAACGAAGCCATGCAAATAAAACATTGCCATTGTTGTAGGTGCCGGGAATATAGGTGAACTGCACATTCAACGCTTTATAACCCGCAGAGAACAGCGGCAGGACGATCGGCAACGGAATATATCCACCGAAATCTTTGCGTGCCGTAATACCCGCGGTTATTCCCGCGCCTAAACGGAAATCCTGATTTTCACCAGGATACCAGCCCTTTTCCCAGCCATAACCCACAATCGGCTGCCACTCATTATGCGAGTCTTTAAACGCCATCGCATATAACGCATTCCAGTTGCCGCTCTCATCAAAACGGGAGACACCCAGACCACCGCCCCACGGCATCTCGTTATAGTGATCGGTTTTCTCTTTGTCATACATAAAACGGGCATGCCAGCTGATAAAGGGCAGATAGAGATCGGTATGCTGCGGTGCATTCCAGGTCTGAGCAACATCATCCGTCACCCCATCCCACCAGGATGACAGAGAGGAGACCGCGGTTTGAGCATAGAGCGGACCGGCGGCCAGCGTTGAAGCAAGCAATACCGTTGCGGTAGCAATTTTCATGACAGGTCCCGTCAGCGCGGTGGTGATGACGAATGAGTATAGCGCAGTCCTTAACGTGCTGATTGTCACCCGTCATGCTTCGTTTAATCAATGACGAAGGAGTATAGCGGAGCCCTTAACGCGCTAATTGTCATTCGTCATGCTTCACGTAATTAGCGGATAATGCGCTAATTAACGCAAACGGTCAGTGATGAAGGTGCTGTTTTCAGCCCGCCAGGAACTGAATTTCAGGCTGAAATCGCCAGCAGTAAAGGCATTCTGGCCACTGATTACAGTGAATGTCTGAGCGGTACAGCAGAAGGTTAACGGCGGACAGGCGGCAGAAAAAAAACCGGACTGGAGTCAGTCCGGTTCAGGGGATCAGGCTTCAGCAGCCTGTGATTTTTCGCCAAACTTCTCTTTCATATGGGATTCAATCTCTTCCAGGCTTTTACCGCGCGTCTCCGGTACCATCGCCATCACAAAGATCAGCGAGCCGACGTTAATCGCAGCAAAGATAAAGAAGGTAGTGCTGCCGGCATATTCCATGATCGGTGGGAAGCCAAAGGCGACTATCGCATTAAAGATCCACTGTAATGAGACGGCACCGCCGGTTAATACCCCACGCAACTGCATCGGGAACAGTTCTGACATCATCAGCCAGTAAACGGGTGAGATGCACATCTGCATACAGAACAGGAACAGCAGAATACAGCCCAGGGCGAGGTAACTTTGCATCAGGCTCGGGCTGATGAAGGTCATCACGGCACCCAGCATAATCTGCGAAGTGATGACCAGACACAGGCCAGTGATCAGCATCGCCCGGCGTGGGAAACGACTGACCGCCCAGATACCCACAATCGCCGCCACGACCGAAACGACCCCGTTGCCGATGGTTGCGGCGATCGAGGCGCTGGTGCCAAGACCGGTCTGTTTCAGGATGATAGGCGTGTAATACATAAAGCCATTAACCCCGGTAAACTGCGCCACGAAGCCCAGACCGACGCCGATAATCATCAGGCGTATTACCCACTTCTCGCGGATCAGGGTTTTTGCATCAGGACCCCGTTCCGCCGCCCGCGCCTGCTTCTTCATCTGCGCCATTTCATGACGCACTTCTCGCGGCGTTTCCCGCAGGTATTTGAGGATCTTTTTCGCTTCTTTCAGGCGACCTTCCGCCACCAGCCAGTGCGGTGACGCCGGAACAAAGAAGGTTCCGATAAACAGCAACAGGCCAGGCACCATTGCGATGGCCAGCATGTAACGCCACAGATGCGGATCGTGCAGCAGATAACTCAGCAGCGTACTGGCCACGTAGGCGATCAGCTGACCGGTGACAATCATCAGTTCATTACGACTGACCAGCGGCGCACGGAGTCGTGGGCCGGCAATCTCAGCGATGAACACCGGCACGGTCGAAGAGCCGCCACCCACCGCGATACCGAGCAGGAAACGCATCGCCACCATCACATTGACCGATGGCGCCAGCGCCGTGCCCAGCGAGCCAAGCACAAACAACACAGCCAGGCTGCGCAGCGTGATACGTCGACCAAAGCGATCGGAGAAGAAGCCGCTCAGGAACGAACCGATGGCCGCACCGAACACCAGTGAAGAGGCCACCAGCCCTTCGGTGAAGGAGTTCAGCCCAAGTCCGCCCTGATCCGGCGGAGAAGTCATGTAAGGTAAGGCACCGGAGATAATCCCGGTGTCATAACCGAACGCCAGCGCACCCATAGTGGCAACCAACACCACAAGAAAAATACGCTGGCGTACCGTGTCGGCAGGCGCGTGTTCGCCCGCTTCACCCGCGTCTGGTCTATTCGTACTCATAATTACCCTGCCATTAACAAGTTAAACATCCGTAGATGAAATTTCATACGGAATAAAATTGGAACATATTTACCGATTGGGAGATGAAGTGTAGACGGTATTTATCACTTAGCTTTAGCAATGCCTCTTTTCTGGCGGGATAATTAATTACAAAACTCAGGGAAATAGTGGCGAACCGAAACTACCTTTAACATTAAATTAACGTGTTCAGTTCGTGCTGGATCCAGTTCAGGAAATGACTGACGCGGGGAAACTGTGCAAAGCCACGCGGGTAAACCAGGTGGTGCGCGCTGACCGGCAGGCTATAGGGCTCTGGCAGCACTCTGACCAGTTTACCGCTGCGTAAATAATCTTCAGCCAGCAACTCACTCTCGAAAATAAGCCCGTGACCCAGCATGGCTGCTTCAAGACTCATATAAGAGCGGTCAAAGCGAAATAACCACTCTTTGTCCGGCTGGGGTAATTGTTGAGCGGCGAACCATTGCGGCCATTGAATAAGCGGTGATTCCGATAATATCAGCGCGTGATGAATGAGATCCCCGGCCTGATTAACAGGATAGCGTTCAAGATAATCGGGCGAAGCCAGTACCGACATCCTTTCATGGCGGATGGTTTTAATCTCAAACGATTTCCAGTCCGGGAAACCGTGCCGCACCGCAATATCAATATTATCGCGACTGAACGATAAGTTTTCATATGAGCAGGAGAGCGTCAGCTGAAATTCCGGGTAGCTGTCGCGAAATTTATGAATCCGCGGCAACAGCCACAGCAGACCGAAACTCGGCGCACAGTGAATCCGCAGATTACTGCGCGTCTTCTCGTTACTGATGCGCGCCGTCGCCTGCGCCAGGCCCAGCAGTATCGGGCTGATTTCCTTGAGGTAATGTTCGCCTGACAGCGTCAGCACTACGCCTTTAGCTGAGCGATTGAACAGGCTGCAACCGAGCTCTCGTTCCAGTTTTGCCAGCTGATGACTGGCCGCAGAAGGCGTAATACTTAATTCCTCCGCCGCACGCGCCACATTGCCAAAATGAGCCACCTGCTCAAACACCCGCAGTGATTTAATCGAAGGTAAGTGGTCAGCCTGCTTGTCCATCGGTTTCTCCGTGACGGAAATATGTGATGAATGCCCATTAATAAAACGCAGAAATGTTAACTGCATCAAACCAACAAATTCATTCAGCATCAAATGAATTTTTTTGCATTGCCAATATCGACGGCTTTATCAATTCTGATCGTGACCCTGCCGGTAGCAATACCGAACCACTAATAATTATTCTTCTGGAGTGGACTATGTTACTTGAAAATAAAGTCGCGATAATCACCGGAGCAGCTTCCCCGCGCGGGATTGGCCGGGCAACCGCAGCCTGCTTTGCTCAGCACGGCGCCCGTATCGTGGTGCTGGATTTGGATTTGCAAGCTGCGCAGGCCAGTGCTCTTACCTGTGGCGACGGACATCTGGGGCTGGCCGCAGACGTGACCGATCCGCTTAGCTTTCGCCGGGCAATCGATCAGGTACTTGAGCACTATGGCCGGATAGATGTGCTGGTCAACAACGCTGGTATAACGCAGCCGGTGAAAACGCTGGAGATCGGCCCTGAGGATTACAATCGCATCCTTGACGTGAATCTGCGCGGCACATTGCTTATGTCACAAGCGGTGATCCCCACCATGCAGCAGCAAAAGAGCGGCAGTATTGTCTGCCTCTCATCGGTTTCCGCACAGCGCGGCGGCGGTATTTTTGGCGGACCACACTACAGCGCAGCCAAAGCTGGCGTGCTTGGACTCACCAAAGCGATGGCGCGCGAATTTGGACCCGATCAGATCCGTATCAATGCGATTACGCCCGGTCTGATTCAGACCGATATTACCGGCGGGCTGCTGCAGGATGAACGTCGCCACGCCATCATTGACGGTATTCCGCTTGGCCGCCTCGGCGCAGCCAGTGACGTCGCCAACGCAGCGTTATTTCTCGCCAGCGATCTCTCTGGTTACCTGACCGGCATCACGCTCGACGTTAACGGCGGCATGCTTATCCATTAAAAAGCGCCCTGCCCTGCCCGCATGAACGGCGGGCTCACACCAGGAGTGAATATCATGAGCACGCTTAACCTGAGCGCAGTTGCGGCTGCGCGCGATATCACCTATCGCAAAATAGCCTGGCGATTAATGCCGTGGCTGATGCTGTGTTATCTCTGCGCCTATCTTGACCGCGTTAATGTCGGCTTTGCTAAATTACAGATGATGGACGATCTGTCACTAAGCGAAACGGTATATGGTCTGGGTGCTGGGATCTTTTTTATCGGCTATTTCTTTTTTGAAGTACCCAGTAATCTGATTCTGCATCGGGTCGGCGCTCGCCGCTGGATCGCCCGCATCATGATCACCTGGGGTCTTATCTCGGCCCTGTTCGCCTTCGTTGAAACCGCATGGCAGTTCTATCTGCTGCGCTTCCTGCTCGGCGTGGCAGAGGCTGGCCTCGCGCCCGGTCTTCTGCTCTATCTCACCTACTGGTTCCCCGCCAGCCGCCGCGCACGCATGACGGTGCTGTGGTTTATCGCCATTCCGCTTTCCGGGATGCTTGGTGGCCCGCTATCTGGCTGGATTATGGCAACCTTTGCTGGTTTCCACGGTTGGGCCGGCTGGCAATGGATGTTTCTGCTGGAGGCTATCCCTACGATTGCTATGGGCTTAGTGGTGTTGCTGGTGTTGAAAGACCGCGTTGAGCAGGCGGACTGGCTGGATGAAGAAGAAAAACGCCGTGTCCGCGCCGACCTCGATGAAGACAATCAGCAGAAGGCCTGTCACAGCACGGTAAAGGCGTTCGTTGCGGATAAGCGTCTCTGGCTGCTGGCGCTGATTTACTTCTGCGTGGTGATGGGACAGTACGCCCTGACCTTCTGGTTACCGACACTGGTCAGAAATTCCGGCGTCAGTGAGCCGCTGCATATTGGCTTTCTGACCAGTCTGCCCTATCTGTGCGCCATTATTTTTATGCTGCTGGCCGGTCGCAGCGGTGACCGACATCGTGAGCGCCGCTGGCATCTGGTTATCCCGATGCTGGTGGGACTGATCGGATTATCGCTGGCGACGTTACTGAGTCATAGCATCTCTCTGTCGCTGCTCTCACTGTGCATTGCCGCCGCCGGGATACTCTCTGCGTCTTCGCTGTTCTGGATGCTACCGACCAATTTGCTGGGTGGCGTGTCTGCCGCCGCAGGCATCGCCGCGGTGAACTGCATAGCCAATCTGGCCGGCTTCTTTTCGCCGTGGCTGATTGGTGCCATTACCACGGCAACCGGTTCACCCGCGTCAGGAATGTACTTTATCGCTGCCGTTCTGCTGGGTGGTGCGCTCTGCGTGCTGCGCATCCGGGCAGCGGATGTTAATCGTTAATCAGGAGGTAATATGACTGACCATCTGCACGCATCATCCGGTCTCTCATTGCAGCAACGCGCCACTAATATTCGCCGCCACGCTTTATTGATGGGTCAGGTACAGGGACAGGGCTATATCGGACAGGCGCTCGGCGCGGCCGATCTCCTCGCTGTCAGCTATTTTCATGCCATGAACTATCGCGCCGATCAGCCTGACTGGGAACAGCGTGACCGCTTTTACCTGTCGATTGGCCATTATGCTATCGCTCTGTATGCAGCACTGCTGGAAGCCGGCGTGATACCGGAAGCAGAACGTGAGACTTACGGCACCGATGAAAGCCGTTTACCCATGTCCGGCATGGCGGCCTATACCCCGGGCATGGAAATCACTGGCGGTTCACTCGGGCATGGTTTAGGTATCGCCGTCGGCGCCTGTCTGGGCCTGAAGCAAAAAGGTTCCGCATCGCGGGTCTTTAACCTGCTTTCTGACGGTGAACTGAACGAAGGGTCAACCTGGGAAGCGGCGATGTCCGCCTCGCACTGGAAACTGGATAATCTGATCGCCATCATTGATGTTAATAATCAGCAGGCGGATGGGCATAGCAGCGAGATCCTGGCCTTTGAACCGATTGTGGATCGCTGGCAGGCCTTTGGCTGGTATACGCAGCGGGTGGATGGCAATGACATCACGGCTTTGCAATCCGCGTTTGATGCGGCGCTTAACTGGGCTGAACCGCAGCCACGCGTGATTATCTGTGATACCCGGATGGGCAAAGGTGTCTCGTTTCTGGAAAACCGTGAGAAAACACACTTTATCCGGGTTGATGCCGATGAGTGGGATAAAGCCCTGACCGCGCTTGAGCAAGGAGTCTGAGATGAATTCACAACCGCAAAAAAAACGCCTGACCACCTCGGCAATGATCGCGTCGATAGCCGCAGAAGGACAGCCTACAATTTCTGCACCGTTTGGTCATGCGTTGGTATCGCTGGCGCAGCAACGAACTGATGTCGTCGGAATGACGGCTGATTTAAGCAAGTATACTGACCTGCATCTCTTCGCCGACGCCTTCCCGGAACGCTTCTATCAGATGGGCATGGCAGAACAGTTGCTGATGAGCGCAGCCGCTGGCATGGCGCGTGAAGGCTTTACACCATTTGTCACGACCTACGCGGTATTTGCTTCACGTCGCGCCTATGATTTTATCTGTATGGCTATTGCCGAAGAGAATCTGAATGTCAAAATTGCCTGCGCGCTGCCGGGCTTAACCACCGGTTACGGACCCAGCCATCAGGCAACGGAAGATGTGGCGATTTTCCGCGGAATGCCCAATCTCACCATCATCGATCCTTGTGATGCGCTTGAGATTAGTCAGGTCGTTCCGGCTATGGCTGAGCATCAGGGACCGGTTTATCTGCGCCTGCTGCGAGGGAAAGTACCGCTGGTGCTGGATAAATATGATTACCGTTATCAGCACGGAAAAGCGCAGCGCCTGCGTGGCGGTAAACATGCGGTGATCATTAGCAGCGGGCTGATGACGATGCGGGCTCTGGAAGCCGCTGAAGCGCTGGAGAAGCAGGGCATTGAGGTAGGTGTAGTGCATTCACCGGTAATTAAGCCGCTGGATGAAGCGACCATTCTGCGCGAGGCGGGTGAGGCAGCTGATGCTAACCGACTGGTGATTACCGCAGAAAATCATTCAGTCGTGGGTGGTTTAGGCGAAGCCATTGCTGGCCTGTTAATGCGTAATAGCGTGACGCCGCGCTACAGGCAAATCGCATTGCCAGATGCTTTTCTGGCAGCAGGCGCGCTACCAACGCTGCATGACCGTTATGGCATTTCAACCGAGGCAATGATCAGGCAAATCACCGTCTGGCTGGAGGCATAATCCTCACCAAAACCGGGCCTGGCCCGGTTTTTTTTCGTCGTTTAAACCTTCTTAATCGGGTCGGGGCTGACTTAGCACGGTCTTTCACTGATTGCAGTGGTCAGCGAATCGGGTCATCCGGTGACCGTCACAAGAATGAAGTGCCGGTAACTACCCCAGTCCGGTTACCGTGTAGTGAAGCTATCGGTATCCGACAAAAGCAAAAAACAGGCTATTCACTGTAAACAGCATCCGGCCCAGGCCAGTTAAACCCGGCAGACAGGGCGGCAAGTCATCGGGGCAGGAGGCGTTCTCTGGTATCAGTGACAATCCGATTTACCGATCGCAGTGAATGCACGTTGACGGATGAGGCACTGACATTAAAATCGGTTAGCCGGCGTTATTCTGATTGTAGGATAAACAGAGTTATGTGCTGGCTGCCTGAGACTGGATGATGGCCTGTTAAATAAGAGCTGGCAGAAGAGCTTCGTTTTTTCATCGGAAAAAAGTTATCCACTTTTTCTGTGGATAACTGAGGGATATTTTCTGAGTATCTTTTTTTACTCCGCTGCAGGGCTCCTCTGGCTGACCGGTACCGCTTATTCTGATCGTTTTTTTTCCATAAGCCTGATGCGAAAGCCTGCGGCGAAACAGCCTGAAAATCTGGCGATTTCAGGGTGAAATTTTCCATGCTATCTTTTAAAAAACACATAGTTAGAAACGAAATCAGGCTGGCGCATCGTTTGGGTTCCAGAGGCCAGTTGATCACAAACTAGCACCAACGAGTCTGACCGTACTTCAATGAACGTGAAGTAAAAATTGATTGGTTACTAATGAACCAGCCTTCGAATTTCTTTTGTTGCATTGTCATTTTTAGCGAGTGGCTGGCGCTCCGCTATCGGTATAACTCAGCAAGTGAATCAGCAATCAACCTGGTCAATGCAGGTTAACTATTCTGATATAGATACCTGCTGATAGGGACAGATATCTTTTCGCTACAATGCTGCAGCGGTTAACACCTGTTCATTACACAATGAGCAGCTGGCCTGTATCACCTTTACCGTAAACGTGGATACTGCCGAAAGTCGCAGCCTTAACGATCAAGGCCCAGGCGCAGCTCATTGCAGACTTAAACAGTGGCAGTTTAAGCAACAGAACCCGCGAATATTCAGGCTGAAACCGCAGCGACTTCATGCGAACTGAAGAGGGTAGTGACTATAATTTATCTATATTAAACAGTAAGATAATTTAAATATACCAGGTTAATTTCTGGCGATTTCAGCCTGAAATTCGCCCGTAAAGCGGTGCAGTGAAGGGTTTTACAGCCAAAAAACCAGCTATTCAAAGCTGGTTTTTTATCGGATGAGAGTGTTAACGGGCGAGAAATTTTTTCAGTGTCTCGGTAATGACTTTATCCAGCTCTTCCTGCAGCTCTTTTGATTGCCGGTTGAATTCATAGCTGAACATCCGGCCACGAACTTTTTTGCGTGCAAAACGATCTTTATCCGCGAATGACCAAAGTGTCGTCGCCTGAGTTTTGTCTTTCTCAGGTTCTTTCATCAACGTCTGGCTGCCCTGACGAATCAGACGCAGGATGTGATTCTTAAGCTCATCCTCAGCCAGTCCTTCACGCGCACAGACCACATCAATTTCCATTGAGATCGAGTCAATCAATGCTTCAACAGTTTGTCCGGACTCGCTCAACTTGTCCGCAGCCTGCAACAACGCTTTATAGTCCGGATAGGTAAGTTCAGAATGATTCGGAAAAAGTGAAATCAAATCAGACGGTACGCTGGCTGCCTGCAAAGCACGCGTCACTTTGGCCTGAGATAAGCCCTGATTTTCGGCAATCTCTTTCTGCGACAGGCCACCTTCTTTTAAAGTTAACAGGCGCATTCCGACTTCACGCAGATTATGTTCACGCGCGGTCTGAATATCCTGCGCCAGACGACGCGCTTCTTCTGCGCTGATTTCAGCGTCACTGATCAGAACATCAAGGCCGGTTTTGCAATAAATGGCAGCAGCACGACGACGTGAACCATCAAGGATCTCAATGCGGTCATTACGCATGATGCCGATAGCCGGGAAAAACTGTTGCAGCTTAATAGTGCGAATGATGTCGCGCAGAGAGTCCGGCGTGAGCCCGGCCTGGTCGCGACCGTTCGTTTCCATCGTGACAAAAGTTTTATTTTCGACTTCGTTTGCTGCAATGCGCTCAAAACGAAACAGCGCACGTTTCCCGGTGGCTAGCACGAAGGTCTGACTATGCTGGTCATCACTCTTATCATTTTCCAGTGGTGTCTGGCTGAAGGTTCTGCCAATCGTAATTCTTTTTGCGCTCATACAAACCTCAGTTCAGGCGAATAAATTCGATACGGTCAAATACCGCTTTAGCAAAATCCTCAGCAGCTGAGCGCGCATTTTTCAACGCTTCGCTACTGCCGACATAGGTCGAAGGATTTGCCGAAATTACGGTGTCGAATGACTCACCGCACCGTTCGAAGCCATCAAGACGGGGAAGGGCTGCGTCCAGCATGTCTCCACCAAAGATTTCCTTGGCGAGGCTGTGACACAGTTTATGGTCCGCCTTGTTAGAAAGTTTCGACATAAAGCCGATATTGCCTTGCAGGCGACAGGTCGCGCCTGAGTCTTCGATGATGGCGATCAGCTCTGGTAAACGGGTCAGATACTTTAGTGTTGAATGGAAATCGACCTGAGCAGGCGGCACCGGTGTCATCAGCAGGTCCGACGCGGCAATGGCATTCTTCAGAAACGCATCCAGATGAGGGCCACTATCGATGAAGATGAAGTCGTAATCTTTCTTCAATTTAGCAATAACATTGTCATACAACACTGAATGGACGTTTTGCGCGGGCAGATGCTCAGCGCACAACTCATCCCAGCGTGAGGCAATAAACGCATCGTCGATAGAAGCAGGCAACACATCGACACCCGGAATAATCGACGGCACGATGAATTCATTCACCAGCTCATCACGGGTGACATTTTGCAGCATTGCCTGTGCCGCCGTGGCCTCGACCAGACCGACTGAACGTTCATGATTCAAAAACATGGTGGCGGACGATTGCGGATCGAGATCAATCACCAGAATACGCAAATCTTCAAACAATAGATGAGGATGCGCGCGCAGCGCATGGGCCAGCGAAACGGTAGAAACGGTCTTTGAAACACCACCTTTCAGGTTGCCAACAAACAGGGTGTAAGCATCGGTATGGCGGTCGCGATATTTAGGCACGCCACGATGGTGATAGATATCAATGATGTTCTGAATCGACATCGCATACTTTACTGACGATCCGGCTGCGCGCTTATCAAACTGATAGCCGCTCTCCTCCATCTCGTTCACCGCATAATCCACACTGGCCCGGGTCAGTTTAGGCAACTTGGCTAACGCCGCTTTGGCATAGACCTGATAATACGTGTTTTCATGTAACTCTTGTTTTTGTGCCTGAATTTGCTCGGTAAGGCTTAACAACATGCGTTCTGAACGCTGCGCCACCTTCATTACCTGCTTATCATCGTTAGCCATAGTTGCTCCGGACATGTAGGATTTATGACTTTATACAGAAATCCTGCACATGAGGCAATAATTTATCTTGTCAGCGTAAACCCCGTATCTATGTAGTCAGAGTGGTTTTGGTGAGATTCATCACATTGCTTTTACATTGCTGTCTGTATCGACCTGGTTTCGCACAGCGAAACGTTCACTGTAATCAGTAAAATTCCGACGGATCATTCACTGTAATCAGTAAACGATCATGACGCTGGCAGAGAATCGGATAGACGGGTGAGGGTAGGGCGCGGATTAGCGGGCTGATTTGGTGAAACATTCACTGTAATCAGCAGACCGCAATTGAAGTTTGGTGCCATCCTCTCGCAGTGCGCATGGCGGGTATGGGATAAACGCGAAAGGGTGTATCGCAAATTTTCCTGAAAAGTCATCCTCTGAACGTTGGACAATGAACAGGGATAGCGCAGGTCATCACGCAACTGTTTGCTGCAACGTTCACTGTAAACAGTAAAACAGAGAATGGCGTCACCAGAGAGATGTACATCATGACACCGGCCCCAAACATTCACTGTAGTCAGCAAACTCTCTATTCTGGTTAATGCTGCTTCTTGTATACAGCTCAAACATTCACTGTAATCAGTAGAATTTAGCCCGGACGCTGCATCGTGTTTAATTGCCAGGCGAAATGAAACTGATCCGCATCGAGGCAAGGCGCTGAGTGGCGAGCAAAGCAACAAGCGTTCACTATAATCAGTAGTACAGGAGTCTTCGGCTAACTCAGCGTTCACTATAATCAGTAAAAAAACGCGCCGAACATAACATTCACTGTAATCAGTAAATCGCATACAGCAAACCTGCATTTTTGTTGCGGCAAAGGTAATACGATTCTGACTGCAATCTGAATGCCTGGCCGGGAAGGGCGGATACTACTCTGGCGGTGCCAGGCTCTGAACTCTGGGTCCTGAGTCCTGCACCAATAGCCAGTAGTGCAACCCAAGCTTATTCAGATATTCATTACGGATGCAGCAGAGCAGGCATTACCCGCTTAATTGCAGCAACCGCCTTCTGAGCGTTGCATTACCTGGTCAGGGCTGGGGTAGCGATCAGTAAGCCCGCCACTTACGCTTTCATCCCGACACTGACTGCAGTCAACAACCCGATCTGTCCGTGGTCTTTCAGCGCCTATTACGCTGCAAACATTCACTGTAATCAGCAACACGTTCACTGTAATCAGCCAGCCATTCTGAGCACCCGCTAATGTCTCCTGAAGACATCGCATGCTGATTTGCGTGACCAGTCTGACAAGGCGAAGAGAAACGTTCACTGTAATCAGTAATCCGGTCCCACAACTGCAGCGCTGAAAACAGCCCAACCCCAATGCTAGCCGCTCTTCATTGTGATCAGCCCGTCTGACCCGATACTTCAAGTGTTCACTGTAATCAGCAGTTTTGCGAACCCTGTCACGTTTGTCACTGATTGCGCTGTAAAAACAGGGTCTGAGCGGAATGCTCATCCCATATCGCACAGAGTTGTTATAATTATTATTTTTCAATCACTTAAAATGAAACATTCACTGTAATCAGTAATAGGCATCTTAAAGCGTTTACTGTAATCAGCAAACTGCCTTGAGTCGTCAGGCACGTTCACTGTAATCAGTAAAACAGTTAAACGCAGCGATAAGGTAATGAGCATAATAATTAAGTGAGCACTTACTAACATGCAAATAGCTGTTAGTACTGGTGTTTAAAAAGGGTAGCGCCAGACACGGAGCTCGTCTGAGCGACAACTGCTGAATACAGTGAATGTTACTGATTGCAGTGAACAGGGGAAGGATGCTGATTACAGTGAACAGGTGAACCAGGCATACAGTGTCACTTTCAGGCGGGAAGTGACACTGCAACGCGCGGGTACTGATTACAGTGAATGTGGTTACTCGTCAAATTCAATCTCATCCAGTGAATCGATGCTCTCAAGATTACTGATGCCATCAAGTTTAGGCGTCCGACTATGGATGATGAAGAATACCGAACGGCCACGTTTCACCTCAGAGTAATCAAGATAGCCAATCTCTTTCAGTTGTTCCATTGCACGCCGCACCACATGATTCTGAGTCGTGGTCTTAGAACCCAGATTCAGACGCATCCGCAAGCGGGCAAGGGAGATGGGTGCAGGATTGGTCGGCAGGCTCTCAAGAAAAGTATAAAGAGCCTGAGCAGACTCTTTACGCTTTAAACGAGATATCGCCCGGAGCTGCAATAACACCTTATGATCGAAATTATAGAGCTCAAACAGCTTGGGATCCGCCTGGATACGCACGATATCTTTTTCACGATCGTAATAAGCTGATTGCACAAGGTGGGTATGATAAGCCTTGCCGTTGCCTTCAAAGGATAAGGTATTGGTCGCAATACGACGTAATGAAGCATCCAGGCGCTTACGCAATGCGGCAGAGGAGTTGGCAGAAGGGATCCCGCACATCTTTACAAAATCAATAAACGGCAGCGTCACCGTGTCGCCTTTGGTCGGATAACGCGAAAATGACTGAATGATGCCAGCCCAGGTTTTAAAATCGTTATCCATATCCAGCCGCGCGCCAGTGATGGTAATCTTTTCATACCCTTCAGCTTTAACCAGCGAGAGATTCTTCAGCTCTTTGGTAGCGTCAGTCGATGCCATGGCACCCGATTTACCGCGCGCTGTCGATTTCAGCGTCGGAACAAACAATCCTAACCGCATTAAAGCAACAGGCTGAACCGTATTATTCTTGTTGGGATGAAGCTGAATAACTTCACCGCTGTTTTTGGTCACCGACAGAAAAGGTTCTAGTAACGCTTTGTTTTCACTATCTTTATCTGCCAT